>NZ_JAELTN010000063.1 GCF_016428855.1 Pedobacter sp. ASV28 | reverse complement strand
GAGGCCAAATAATGGTACGATATAATAAAAGAGACCACCTACTGCAAAGGTGGAAATGATTACACTTACGGTAGAGAAAATGATAATTGGCCCACGTTGTTCCTTAAGGTCTTTTAGGTTGATATGGTTGGGTTACCTTACAGGCAGGAAATGTCGAAACACCTAATATGATCGCTACCAATGAGATATAGGATATTAGTTTAAGGGGAGAGAACATTTTATTTCCTTTCATGGCTGTTTTTATTAAGTCGATAATGTTGTCTAATCTTCGCCGTCGTCCTGTTGGATATTTCCACGAAGTCTCTCTTGTAGACCTTGAAAAATAAGGTACAAGGAGGGAATTACAAATACACCCAGTAAGGTGCCAAACAGCATTCCTCCAATAGCCCCAGTACCAATAGATCTGTTACCATTTGCGCCTACTCCGGATGAAAACATAAGGGGCATCAATCCAAAAATAAAAGCAAAAGAAGTCATTAATATGGGTCTGAGTCTTGCTTTTGCCCCTTCAATAGCCGATTGTAATAAGGTCATTCCTCTTCTGCGTCTCTCGAGCGAAAAGGTAACCATCAATATGGCGTTCTTTGCCAAAAGGCCAATCAACATAATGACCGAGATCTGCATATAAATATTGTTGTCAAGACCGAATATTTTGGCAAATACATATACACCTGATAAACCTACAGGCATAGACAACATAACAGCAAAAGGTAATAGATAGCTTTCGTACTGGGCACTGAGCAACAAGTAAACGAATAACAAACATACCGCAAATATATATATCGTTTGCGAGCCGCTATTTTCCTCTTCCCTACTGATTCCCGAATATTCAAACCCATAACCCTGTGGCAATACCTGAGCTGCGGTTTCTTGAATAGCCGCTAATGATTGCCCGGTACTATAGCCTACATTTGGCGAACCATTTACCGATATAGAAGTAAATAAATTAAACCTCGTTATGGTTTCAGGGCCATATACCCTTTTTAGTGTGATAAATTCTGTAATCGGTGCCATGCTTCCATCGCCTGTTTTTACGGTAATATTCTGTAATCCGGCTGGTGTTCCCCTATAATTGGTGTCTGCTTGTACAATGACCCTATATTGTTGACCAAACTCATTAAAATTTGATACATAAGAACTGCCATAAAAGGTTTCCATCGTACCTAGCACACTGGTTACAGTTACTCCCGCATCTTTACATTTAGGAACATTTACATCTAATAGGTATTGGGGAAAGTTAGGGTTAAAAGCCGTAGAAGCGTATTGTATTTCGGGGCGTTTGTTCAATACCGTTAAAAAGTTCTGTGCTACCTTATAAAAATCCTGAATGGAATGTCCTTCTTTGTCCTGTAGCTGAAAAGTGAACCCTCCGCTTGTTCCAAAACCTGTAATGGTGGGCTGGGACATAAAAACAATATTGGCTCCATGTATGCCCGAGGTTTTTTTGGTCAATAACTTAATTACATCATCATTGGTTATTCCTGGTCGCGTATCCCAAGGTACCAGACGCAATACCACCATTCCATAAGAGCTGCCGCTTCCTCCAATTTGGTTCTGACCTAAGGTCATCATGGTATTCTGCACCTGTGGAAGTGTACGCGCTATACTATCTATTTCTTTGGTAATTACTTGTACCCTTTCCATGGTAGAGGCGGGCGGTAAACTGATATTTACAAATACGGTACCCATATCTTCGCTAGGCACAAAGCTCGAGGGGGTGGAACGCATGAGGAAATACAGGCTGCTAGAAAATAATACAACAATTACGATGACCAGCCATTTTTTGGTGTTAAATAAGTTGATGACTCCAGTATATTTTGTCGTTAATGCGTTATATGCCGCATTAAAACCAATTCCAAAACGTTGAAGTAGTTTCTTCTCTTTACCATTTTCTTCATGTTTTGGTGGTTTTAAAAACAACGCAGCCAATGCAGGACAAAGCGTAAGCGCGTTAACGGCCGAAATCATAATGGCAATGGCTAATGTAATGCCAAACTGCTGATAAAATACTCCTGCAGAACCCGTAACAAAGGTTACCGGAATAAATACGGCCGCCATGATCAACGTGATGGTAACTATAGCCCCAGAAATTTCCGACATGGCATCTATAGCTGCCTTTCGGGGTGACTGATAGCCGCTTTCCAACTTTGAGTGTACAGCTTCTACCACTACAATGGCATCATCAACTACAATTCCAATGGCCAACACTAATGCAAATAGCGTGAGCAGATTGATACTGAAACCAAATAGATATAAAAAGAAGAAAGTACCCGTAATGGCTACCGGTACCGATATACCGTGGATAATGGTGGAACGAAAATCCTGAAGAAATATGAATATTACTAAAAACACCAATAAAAAGCACTCAACCAAAGTATGCAGCACCTTATCTATGGAAGCATCTAGGAAAGTATTGATATCTACCAAATAGATCATTTTCACGCCAGTAGGGAAAGATTTTTGAGCTGTTGCCAGTACTTTTTTGCATTGGTCAATGACATCTTTCGCATTGGAACCAGGGGTTTGGCTAATGGCTATACCTACAGATTGCTTGCCGTCTGTTATGGTAGAACCGGTATAGGTTTGTGCACCTAGTTCAATACGGGCAACATCTTTTAGTCTAAGGTATTGTCCCTGTACATTGGATTTGATGATAATATTGCTAAACTCATCTGGCGATTGAAACTGACCTTTATAAGTGATGACATATTGAAAGCTTTGTTTGTCATTTTCACCAAACTTGCCAGGTGCAGCTTGTACATTCTGTTCATTAATAGCATCAGAAACATCTTGCGGAGTAACCCCATATATGGCCATCACATCAGGTTTCAACCAAATCCGCATAGAATAAGTCATGGCAGAGCCATACACCGATGCGGCACCAACCCCATTAACACGTTGTAACTGTGGTATAACATTAATGGCCGCATAGTTTTGTAGGAATTCTTGATCGTAATTCGGATTATCACTGGCAAGAGATATAATAAGGATGTTACTACTTTGTTGTTTCCGTACGCTTACACCTGCTTGTGTCACTTCTTGAGGAAGAAGGCTGGTGGCCGCAGAAACCCTGTTTTGTACATCTACGGCAGCTTGGTTGGGATCGGTACCTACTGCAAAGAACACACTGATCGAGGCAGAACCTGTATTAGTTGCCGATGAGGTAATATAAGTCATCCCTTCTACCCCATTAATTTGTTGTTCCAGTGGTGTAATAACGCTTTTTAAGATTACATCCGTACTTGCACCTGCATAACTTGCAGATACCTGTACCGTGGGTGGTGATATGTTAGGATATTGGTTAATGGGCAGCTTTATTGCGCCAAGTATGCCTAACAAAACAATGATGACCGAGATAACAGTACTTAATACAGGCCGTTTTATAAATATCTTTAGCATAAGACCGATTGTTGTTTTTGTTTATCTAGACCGTTTGTACAAACTATCTACATTTACTTTTTTGGGAATTATAACTGTACTGTCTCTTAGATTTGGTCCGTCAAGTACCACTCGATCTCCTGCTGCTAATCCAGACTTTATAATGAGGAATTGTCCATCATTGCTGGGGCTTGAAGTAATGGCAACACTGAAAACCATATTATTTGATTTCACCACACGAACAAATTGTTTGTTCTGTAATTCATAGGATGCGGCTTGCGGTACTAACAATGCACTATCACTGGTATGTGGCACACGAACCGTAGCACTAGCCCCACTTCTGATGATCCCCATTGGATTGGCAAATGTGGCCTTTAAACTGGCCGTTCCCGTAGTGGTGGTAATTAAGGCACTCGCCGTTTCTAATTTTCCTTTAATGGAATAGACTGTGCCATCGGCAAGTACTAACGTTACTGCAGGAAGTTTATTGAGCTTTTCCTGTAAGCTGTTGCCCTTGATCTGGTTTGAAAAAGAAAGCAATTGTTTTTCGTTTAATGAAAAATAGGCATATACATCTCCAGTATTGGATAGAACGGTAAGTGGTTGTGCAGTAGTACTGCTTACCAAAGCGCCAATCTTATAGGGAATAGATCCAATGGCGCCATCTTGTGGACTTCGAAGAAAGGTGTATCCCAAATTAGTTTGTGCATTGACCAATGTTGCCTGAGCCTGTGCCAATGCCGCCTGTTTAGATTGCAAGGTGTACTGTGCAGCTTTGAGTTCATATTTGCTTACAATATCATTCTCTACCAATGGCCGTACTTTTTCTACGTCCATCTCTGCCGCATTAACATCGGCAACAGCACTTTTAATGGTAGCCCTGGCGGTAATTACAGCCTGTTCATACGCTGGGTTTTTAATCTTAAAAAGTAATTGTCCACTTTTAACTGTCGCTCCTTCTGGCACATAAACACGTTCTAAATAGCCATCTACCATGGGCCTTATTTCAACCACATCTTCTCCCTGTATGGTAGCGGGAAAATCGCTGAAAGTGGTAACGGTATCAGGTACCAGCGTTAGGACTTCGTATTCGTTTGATCCGGTATTTAGGTCTTTCTTTTTTTTATGACCGCTACAGGAAGTAAATGCAACCAGTGTTGTTAAGATATAGATGAGCGCATTCGTTTTCATATGCAAACAAATTATTTTGGCTTAGTCAGCTTGTTTTAAATGTCCAGAATGCTGGACCAATAGTAAATACCACACATTTATATATAGTTCTCTCAAAGAACCAAATAAAATCAATGATCAAAATACGTTTGAATATAACTAAATATAATGAAAGTCGATCATTTTAATACGACCTATGTACATAGATTATACACTGGCTGACTATGGTAATATACGTATCTATTTTCTGATAAGGGCCGCATGATCTACATTGGCTTAGATCTATAATCTAATCTTTTTGGGATAGAGCTTTGGGGGGCAGAGAAAGAAAGCTTCGCCAATGGTGGGCCTTATGAAGTAGGAGAAAACAAATAGTGATTAACTATTTTTATTTTAAAATAATCCCTGCATTTCGAATTTGGAAGAATCTATGATGTTGAATCATTCTTTGCCCTATTCAACATGTGGGGATTATTTTATTTATTTACCAAACTTCATTTTCAATTGCTCTAGCATATCTTCGGTTACAGGTTTCGCTGGCTTAGGCTTTTCATAAGCGGGTTGGCTCCTTTGCGGAACCTCATTTTGTTGTTTAGCCTGTTTTAATTCGGCTTTCTTTTTAGACCAACGTTTCCAGATCTCCTCTAGTTTCTTTTTGGTAAACAATGGGAAATCCCCCTGCATCATCCAGGAATAATAGCTTGGTTCAGCATCAAATATACTTTCTACCGTTCTTCCCTTGTGCTTGCCAAAATTAATGGTCTCCTCTCCTTTTTCGTTATAAACTAACCTGCCCGCAAAATCAACAGGTTTGTTCATATTGGTAAAATGATGTAATGCTTCAACATCATTTTGAACTGGAATAGATTTTTTCCCCTGCTTATCTTCAAATTCTGTATCCTTATATTTTTCCAACTGGGCCAATAGCACCTCATAAGTTGCCCTAATATCTGCTTCTGCAGAATGTGCATTGATGATGTCTTTATCACAATAGAATTTATACGCTGCCTTTAATGTACGTTGTTCCATCTGGTGAAAAATATTCTGTACGTCTACAAATTTCCGATCGCTCATATCTATATCTACACCTGCCCTTAAAAATTCTTCCAACAGCATGGGGATATCAAATTTATTTGAGTTATATCCGGCAAGATCTGCATCGCCAATGAAATCGGCTATCTCTTGGGCCACCTGTCCAAAAACAGGTTCGTCCTTGATGTCCTCATCATAAATGCCGTGAATTAGCGAAGTAACCAAAGGAATAGGTATTTCTGGATTGATACGTTTTACCAACATTTGTTCGGTACCATCTGGCATTGCCTTTAGGATGGCAATCTCTACCATTCTATCTACTCCAACATTTACACCTGTAGCTTCTAGATCAAAAAAAGCAAGCGGACGTTTTAGATTTAATTTCATTTTTGAAAGATATACTTTTTCCAAAAATGCTAAAAACCTTTCTTAATTTGCCATTTTTTCTTAAAAAGTAAACTTTTAGCCCTTATTTTATAAATTTGGAAGGCGTAACCGTTATCTCTTAATTATACTTTAAATATGTCAAAAATCCTACTGGTCCTTAGTTTATTGTTAGCCTTTTTTGGTGTCAAAGCACAAGATTTTACTTTTGGACAATTAACCAACGAAGACCGTTTATTTGATAGGAATAAGATAGACAGCAATGCCAATGCGGTTTATTTGGATGAATATGGTACTTCACGTTTAACTTTTGATTCGGAGACCGGGAATATGAGAGTGGAGTTTTATTATCATGCCAAGATAAAAATATTTAATAAAGAAGGTTTTAAACAGGCAAATATTGTAATTCCCATCTATAATGGAGATAGTGATAATAGAAAGGAAATGATTTCTGAATTAAAGGCTTCTACTTTTAACTTTGAAAATGGACGTTATGAAGAAAACTTTATGGACAAAAAGGCCATTTTTACCGAAAACCGCTCAAAATACCTTTCTCTTCAAAAGTTTACGCTACCTAATATCAGGGAAAATTCTATTATCGAGTATAGCTATATCATCGAATCGCCCTATATCTTTAATTTTAAAACCTGGGAATTTCAGGGTGATATTCCTAAACTAAATAGTGTATATGTTGCCTTTATTCCTGCCAATTACAGTTATAATGTATCATTAAGGGGCTTTTACAAGTTAACCGATAACAAGGCAGAGCTGAACAAAGAATGTTTAAGGATTGCAGGAAAGGAAATGGATTGTTCCAAACTGACCTATACCTTAAAAAATATTCCCGCTTTTGTAGAGGAAGATTATATGACTGCTTCCAGTAACTACAAATCGGCCATTTATTTTGAATTGGCCGAAGTGCATTACCTTAATGGTTCCAGTCAAAAATATACCAAAACTTGGCAGAGCGTAGATAATGAGCTCACGGGCGACAAGAATTTTGGGGGCCAGATGAAAAGAAAAGATGCGTTCAAAGAAATTATGCCACAGCTTATAGCCAATGCGACAACAGATCTTGACAAAGCAAGAAACATTTACGATTATCTTAAGAAACAACTTCGGTGGAACAATTATTATGGAAAATATAGTGAAACCAATATCAAGAATGTGCTAGAAAACAGAACGGGTAACGTTGCAGACATCAATCTATCATTGATCGCCGCTATGTCTGCTGCAGGTCTGGATGCCGAAGCGGTAATCATTTCTACCCGTGAAAATGGTATGGTGAATAAGCTTTATCCCGTGATGAGCGAGTTCAATTATGTCATTGCCAAAGTAAATATTCAAGGAACAAGCTATTTGTTGGATGCTACAGAACCTCTTGCCCCTTTTGGCCTATTGCCCTTAAGATGTATAAATGATCAGGGAAGGGTGATCAATCTTAAAAAACCATCTTATTGGATAGACCTGAAGGCTTCTAAAAAAAGTTTAACCAATCACATCTTAACAGGAGAATTGTATGAAGATGGAAAGATTAAAGGAACCATTACAACAAGTAGAATAGGATATGATGGCATCAATCAGCGGAAAGAAATCAAAAAATATAATTCTATAGAAGAATACGTAGAAAAACTGGATGAAAGATTGACCAATATTAAGATCAAAAATTTTAAAATCAGCAATATTGATAGCGTTGAAAATGCCTTGATAGAAGAGTATGAAGTTGAATTTTCTGTGTATGACCCTAGTCACAAGGAGCAGAGTTACATCAACCCATTTTTTATAAATCCGATACGCAAGAATCCTTTTAACCTGAAAGAAAGAACCTATCCGGTAGATTTAGGTGCCGCCCATGAGGAAAGGTTATCGATAAATCTGCAATTGCCAGTTAATTATCAGGTAAAGGAAAAACCTCAAGACCTGTCTTTGGGCTTACCAAACAATATGGGGAGATACCTCCTACAGATTAGTCTTAACGACCGTAACCTCTTGATGAGCCAAGTGCTACAATTTAATAAGGCTATTTATACCTCAGAAGAGTATCATTACCTGAAAGAATTTTATAATCGGATTATTCAGACCCAAAAAATGGACATCTTATTGGCAAATGTCACTAAATAATGAGAAAAATTATTCTTACTTTACTAATCGTCATAGCCTTTACCCAAGTGAAGGCCCAATCAAACTATGCCGCTGATCTGATTTCCCCAAGCCTACGCAATAGAGCCAATGCCACCATAAGGAATAGTGAAACTATTGTAGATATGCGTGCTGCTGATAATGTGATCTTAACCCTTAAAACAGCCATCACCATATGGAATAAAAATGGCGATGGCTATGCTCAGCTAAATCTTTTTTATAACAAGAACATCAGCATCAAAAGCGTAAAAGGTGAAATTTACAACGAGTTTGGAAAGCTGACAGGTAAATTTTCATTAAGTGACTTTAGTGATGAAAGTGCAGTTAGTAATTTTTCGCTATTTGAGGACAACAGAATTAAACATTATGCTCCGACAGTAAATACTTATCCCTATACCATTGCCTATCAATATGAGATCAGGAATAAACAAAACCTGATTATTCCCGATTGGATTCCTCTCCCTGGCTTCGATATTGCAGTCGAAAAAAGTAGTTATAAATTTATCTGTAATGCTAAAGAAGAGCTACGTATCAAAGCAAATAACTATACAACCAAGCCAGAAGAAACGGAAAACGAAAAGTTCAAAAGTTTATATTGGCAGGTAGAAAACCTAGCAGCCATTAAATATGAACCCTATTCCCCACCCAGGGATACCTATTTGACTTCTGTTAAAATTGCACCCAAAAATTTTGTCTATTATAATTTTAAGGGGAGCTATAGCAATTGGCAGGAACTGGGCAAGTTGAGTTATGAATATTTGCTAAAAGGCAGGTCCGTATTGCCCACTAGTACACAACAACTGATTAAGGACCTGGTGAGAGAGGAGATGACCGATAAGGCAAAGGCTAAAAAGATATACGAATACCTGCAGCAAAAGACCCGTTACATTAGTGTACAGGTGGGTATTGGTGGTTTTCAGCCATTTAGTGCCGAAGAAGTAGATCGTTTGGGATATGGAGATTGTAAAGCATTGGTCAACTATATGCAAAGCCTATTAAAGGTGGTAGATATCGAATCTTATTATTGTGTAGTCCAGGCAGGAAATGAAAAAAAGAGCCTGATGCCTGACTTTGCCAGTATGGAACAGGGTAATCATATTATTTTATGTCTGCCTTTAAAAGGAGATACCACGTGGTTGGAATGTACCAATCAGGAAATTCCCTTTGGTTTTCTGGGCGATTTTACAGACGATAGGTTGGTATTAGCATGTACCGAAGCCGGAGGCAAATTATTACGAACACCAAAATTAAACACTCAAGGTAATCTACAAATGCGTCATGCGGATTTGCAATTGCTGAAAAATGGGACCCTTACCGGGGAAATTACAACTCGTTTTTCGGGTGCCCAATATGATAACCGTACCCACTTGCTTACCAAACCCCGTGTAGAGCAAGAAAAGTCTTTAAATGCCACTTATGGACTAAACAACCTTAACTTTGAAAAAATAGAGTTTGATCAGGACAAGGAAATTAACCCTATGTTAACTGAAAAGTTAAAAATTAGTGTAGACCAATATGCTTCACTTAATCATGATAAGCTATTTTTGAACCTTAACTTATTGAATATACAAAGAACCGTACCTGCTGTTAGAAACAGATTATTACCTATGTGCATCAATAGGGGGTTTACCGATATTGATAGTTTAACCTATCGATTGGATCCCGAAATTCTTCCTTTGGTTGTACCCCAAAAATATAAAATCAACAATCAATTTGGCACTTATGAAATGGAGGCCAAAATCATAAATGGCAGTTTGGCCTACTATCTCAGATTAGTGTTAAACGAAGGGACGTTTAAGGCAGATAGCTACAATGAATTTTATGATTTTATCAATGAAGTGAGCAATAAGGATCACTTAAAATTGGTGCTCAGCTTAAAAAAATAATACCTAAGCCAATTCCGATAATCATAAGCAGGTACATGATGATTTCTGTACTGGCAAATTGTTTGTACCTGGTCCAGAACGAATAGTCTTCTTTTTCTTTTGCCATCCGCAAATATATTAAAAAAGCCACAACAGTTATGCTGTCGTGGCTTTTTTAATATGATATGTTAACGTTATTTTTTGATGATCTTTTGTATATAGGTATTAAATTGATCTGAATATTTTAACAGATATACGCCAACAGCCATATTTTTCATATTAATAGAGAATTTAGAATCAGTTACCGCAATTTTTTTTATTGTCTTTTGATTTATATCTAAAAGGGTCACCGTTGCATTTTTCTCTGTTTTACCATTAATATTGCCATACAACGTTTCTACCACTGGATTAGGATACGCTGCTACGGAGAAATCTGTCAGGCTTTTCACATTTGCATTAACAATTTGAGAATATTGAGCATTTCCGTTTTCTTCAATTAGTTTTAAACGGTAATAGTTACCACCAAAACCAGGGCTTTCATCTGTATAATTATAATTAGATGCTTTTCCATTTGCTTTTATAGAAGCGATTTTAACAAAATTCCTACCATCAGTATTTCTTTCCAACTCATAAATATCACTAGCAAGTTCGCTCAATGAAGACCATTGGATTTTGTTCTTAGATCCCTCATTTTTCGCCGTAATATCTTTTAAATTTATTTTAAGTATGGAAATGGGGTACCAGGTAATACTTCCAACAAAACCTCTTGGATAGTTTGCCGGTGTTGACGGTGCGATTGTACCTCCCCAGCTAACTCCATTACCTGTAATTAAATTTACACCACCCCCACTAAAAGTATTTACTCCCGCTGAAAGCGTACTATATTGTAACGCATTAGTACTTAAAGCAAATCCGTAGGTAGTGTTGGCGGGAATAGTAACGGTTAAGCCATCAAGAACCGGTACAACGCCATTAGCGGTATTGCTATTTGAGATTACCGCTAATCCATCCGTTTTGTCCAGCTCCTACAATGCCACCGTCCCAAGGTAAAGCATTATCATTTATTGGATTTAAATTGTATAACAAAGAAACATTATTGGTGGCAATTGTTCCTAAATGGCAACTAATACTTCTAATCACAATAGGTACATTATTAGTGTTTTGTATGTTAAAAGTAACTAGAGCATTACTATTGTTATTCACATGGTTAGTTGAAATAACTGTTTGAGCATGTACCTTATTTGGGATAATCATTGCAACCAAACAGTAAAAGCCGAGCGTAATTAGCATTTTATTTTGTCTGAGCTTTAATAAAGAGTAATTGTGTTTCATATATTAATTTATTTAGTTTTAGTTATTGGAGATAAATAAAAAAGTCCACTTGTTAAACTCATAAAAGTGGACTTTTACGATATTTCAAACTGCACAGTTATTTACTCACTTCCTTTTTCCATTTGATGGTGCAGCCAATAGCCTTGGTTGAAGTTACTGTTGGCTTTTCCCCTTTTAATAACAGGTTTACGGCATTTTGCACATAATTCTCTCTTTGGTCATTGGCTTCCTGCTGGTCATTATCAATAGCACCTATATAGGCTACTTCGTTGCCTTTGGCAGTTTTTTGCAGAACAAAAACATGCGGTGTACGGGCTGCGCCATATTTTTTGGTGTAAACATGTTCTGGATCTTCCAAATAAGCAAAACTAAACCCTTTTTCTTTAGCTCTTTGCTGCATTTTCTCGTAAGTGTCGCCTGGAGAAGCCACTGGATCATTGGTATTAATAGCGACGACCGGATAACCTTTAGCCGCATACATTTTATTTAAGGCTTCAACCCTGGCCTCGTAAGCTTTTGATACTGGACAAGTATTACAGGTAAACACTACAATATAGCCCTTAGCATTTTTATAATTACTTAGCGATACATTTTTACCATCTACATTTTTTAAATTGAAATCGGCGGCTAAATCACCTACCTGATAACCATTCTGTGCACTTAAGGCAGTGATCAGAAACATTGATAAACAGGTTAACATTAACTTTTTCATTTTTTTTGGTTTAAATAATGATGATTATTTTGATTTAACTATTTCTAGGCTTTTAAGCAACTCACTATAGGTAAATTCCTTTTCATAAAAGGATCGGATCTTCTTTTGTGTATTAACAATTAAAGTAGCTGGTAGCGCACCAGACCAATCTTTATTTACACGATCTATAAATTTTTGTTGATCAGGTTCATCGATTAGATAAACTTCTGATTGTATCTTATGCTTGGCCACAAATGGAACAACCGCAGATTTAAGCTTAGACTTAAAATCAAGACTGACCAAAATTACCTTTAATGGCTTTTTTAAATTTTCTTTATGTAGCTGCTCAAAGGCAGGCAGTTCTGCTACACATGGCCCGCACCAAGTTGCCCAAAAATTAACAACATAGGTTGTATCTTCACCTTTGGTCATTCTTTGTTCCAACTCATTTAAAGTTAGTAATTTAACTTGGGCATTTACACTGTAACTTAGGTAGCACAATAAAAATGTTACGAAATATTTTTTCATGTTAGACAAGAATTCTAGTTAAAAACTTAGCAATGAACCGTATACCTACTGTAACTATTTATGAACAGTAGAAGAAAGTAATTTGTTTACCATTTCTTCTACATATTTTTGTTTTGGTTCAACATTTTCGGTGGGTTGATCATCTATATTGCCAATATACATTACCTGGTAGCCATTCGGTAGTTTTTTGAGTACAACAGCTTTTGGTGTTTGTCTAATGCCAAATAGCCAGGTGTATTTAAATTTTTCGTCGGCCACATAAGGAAAGGTGAAACCATTTTTAAGGGCCATTTTTTTCATTTCGGGCATGGCATCATAGGGATAATCTTTTTCATTATCTCCATAGGGACCAATGGCCACCACAGGATAACCTTTTGTTTTATATTGTTTATCCAATGACATTATCCTGCTTTCATAGGCCCTGCAATGGTCGCAACTGGGGGTCATAAAAATAAGAATAAATCCTTTTGCTTTGGTTTGTGCATTGAGGTCATAAATCTGGTCGTTGGTGCTCTTTAGGGCCAGATTGGAAAAGGTTTCTCCTACTTTTAGCACCTCTTGTGCCTTGGGCGCACCAGATAAGACAATTAAGAATATCAATAAGGAAAATTTATGCATGTTATGGTTACTTTAATGTTCCTGTTTTTACAATAGCCTTTTGGTAGACTGGCAAGCTTAGGTCTTCCACAATTACCCCTCTCGAAGTGGAAGCATGTACAAAGAAATCGCCATTTAAATAAATGCCTACGTGGTCTACCTCATTTCCTCCAAAAGAGAAAAATATCAGGTCTCCCTCCCTTAAACTATCCAAACTTCTTTTCTTCACTGCGTTGGCCTGATCTTTCGATCTACGTGGCAAAGTTTGCCCATAAATATCCCTTTGCAATAGATAGGCAAAACCAGAGCAATCTATTCCATTTTTATCCAAGCCGCCTAATTTATACTTTACCCCTGTCCAATCTGTAATAAAACGGTACAATGGTTTACTCTTCAGTTTCGACATGGCGTCGGCCGCACGTGCAGCTTTGGTTTCGTTGGTATATTTTCTGGAACCGCAGGAAGCCAGGAACAGCAATACGCACATGCATACCCATAATAAATAATTTCTTTTGATAGCTAACATCTTCGTTGTTTAAAGTTAATTGTATGCCTCATTATTATTTATAGCGTATTTAGCATTTTTTGCTCACCCTAATTTTTTATTAGACGCTGTATCTCATCTAATTTTAGTAAAGCTTCTACTGGGGTTAACGTATTTACATCTAAGTTATTCAACGAATCCCTGATCTTTACCAATACAGGATCATCAATGGCAAACATCTGCAGCTGATAAGCCTGATTTTGGACTTTTTTGATACTGTCCTTAATGCTTTGCCCCTCTGTCCTATCAATTTCCAATCGTTTGAGAATTTCATTGGCCCTATTGATGAGCTTGGCCGGCATGCCTGCCATTTTTGCTACCTGTATACCAAAGCTATGTTCGCTTCCGCCAGGAACCAATTTACGCAAGAAAATAACCTTGTTTTGCAGTTCTTTAATGGTTACGTTGTAATTTTTGATGCGAACCATGGTGTTTTCCAGGTCGTTAAGCTCATGGTAATGCGTGGCAAATAAAGTTTTTGGCCTTGCCGTAGGGTGTTCGTGCAAATACTCTGCAATTGCCCAGGCAATGGAAATACCATCATAGGTACTGGTTCCTCTTCCAATCTCATCTAACAAGATCAAACTCCTATCGGAAATGTTATTTAGAATACTGGCCGTTTCATTCATTTCTACCATGAAGGTGCTTTCTCCGCTAGATAAGTTATCGGAAGCACCTACCCTCGTGAAAATTTTGTCGACAATACCTACTTTGGCCGCTTTAGCCGGTACAAAGCAACCCATTTGTGCCATCAATACAATGAGGGCACTTTGTCGTAATATAGCCGATTTACCCGACATATTTGGACCAGTAATCATTAAGATCTGCTGGGTATCGTTGTCCAGAAAAACATCATTGGTAATATATTCTTCACCAACGGGCAAACGCTTCTCTATAACCGGATGACGTCCACCTTTGATATCCAATTCCTTCTTGTTATTGAGTTCGGGCTTTACGTAGTAGTTCTTTATGGCCAACTCGGCGAAACAAAGTAATACATCAAGCTGTGCAATCAAATAGGCATTGAGCTGTACGGGTTTAATGTAGTGTGAAACCTGGTACATGAGCTCATTATATAAACGAACTTCAATAGCCTGTATTTTCTCTTCGGCCCCAAGAATTTGCTCCTCATATTCCTTAAGCTCTGGGGTAATATATCTTTCGGCATTGACCAGGGTCTGCTTGCGGATCCATGTGCCTGGAACTTTATCTTTATGGGTATGTGTAACTTCGAGGTAATAACCAAAAACATTATTAAATGATATTTTTAAGGACGGAATACCTGTTTCTGCCACTTCCCGTTTTTGGATTTCTACCAAAAATTCCTTTCCGCCAAATGCAATTTTGCGTAAACGGTCAAGTTCTTCGTCTATTCCATCAGCTATTACATTCCCTTTAGCCAATAAAGCTGGTGGATCGGCCTGCAATTCCCTTTCTAGTTTTTCCTTTATACTTTTGCAGGGATTTAGTTGCGAGGCCAGCACCTCCAAGTAGGGATTTTTAGTTTGTTCAGCTAATTTCTTTACTTCTTCTATGTGGCCTAATGCCCTTTTTAATTGTAATAATTCACGCGGACCAGCCTTCTGTAGGCCCACTTTCGAGATGAGCCTTTCTAGATCGCCAATAGGTTTGATGTGTGCGAGTAGCTGTTGTGCCAATTCTTGTTTCTTGACCAGGAAATCGACCATGCCCAAACGTTCTTCTATAGGTTTCAGCTCTTTTAAAGGCATAATGATCCATTTGTGCAACATTCTGGCACCCATTGGGGTACAAGTTTCATCAAGCACATCGAAAAGAGTTACCGCGTTATCATTTGAAGAGCTTACCAACTCTAAATTACGGATGGTAAACCGGTCCAACCACATATACCTTTCTTCTTCTACTCGCGAAATGGAGGTGATATGCTGTAGGTTCCGATGCTCGGTTTCCCCTAAATAATAAAGTATTACCCCTGCGGCCACTACGCCAGAAGGCAATTTGTCTATGCCAAAACCCTTTAATGAGTTAACCTCAAAGTGTTTGGTCAATATTTCATTGGCATAATCATGGGTAAAAGCCCAGTCATCAATAGGATAAGTATAGAATTTGTCACCAAACTGATTGGCAAATTCTAAGCGCTTGCTCTTTTGAAAAACTACTTCTGTCGGTTTAAAGCTTTGCAAGAGCTTATCTATGTATTCTGTGTTGCCCTGTGCGATCAAAAATTCCCCAGTAGAAATATCGCAAAAGGCCACGCCCAAATTTCCCTTGTCAAAATAGACGGCAGCCAAATAATTGTTGGATTTCTGACTTAAGATATTATCACTATAGGCTACTCCGGGCGTTACCAGTTCGGTGACCCCACGTTTTACAATAGTTTTGGTCATTTTGGGATCTTCCAACTGATCGCAAATGGCTACCCTTTGTCCGGCCCTTACTAATTTTGATAAATAGTTTTCGAGCGAATGGTGTGGAAAACCCGCCAGTTCTAATGCTCCATTTGGACCTGTACCCCTTTTGGTTAGGACAATGCCCAATATATTGGCGGTTTTTACTGCGTCTTCGCCAAATGTTTCGTAAAAATCGCCTACTCTGAACAACAATAACGCACCCGGGTATTTAGCCTTAATGGTATTGTATTGCTGCATTAATGGTGTTTCTGTCTGCTTTGCTTTGGCCAAAATATTTCTAAATTACTAAAGTGTAAATATAGTATCTTGAGACTTAGGGGCGAAGTTTTTATTGAAATTTGTTGGGCAAGTTGCTTCGAAAAATGATCGAAACAACCTCGAAAAAACACGGTGCTTACTGTAATTACTTAGCTAGAAACGATATAGGCATTTAAACAGGATATAGATGACCGCCATAAGTTTACCGAAACGCCTCATGTGGTTGAAATGGGCCTACCACCTCAGAAACCCAAGAACGCCTAGGGTTATCTGAAATGCCCTAGGTGGTTGAAAAACAAAATGATCATTGGGAAAATTTATAATTGCTTAATATAAGCCAAAAATAGATCTAGTGCTTTTTTTTTCCCATCCGTCAGATCAAAATCTAATTTATGCAACAGATAATCGGCCAAATCGATATCTGGGTGTGAAGGTAATTCTTTTAACAGTTCCTTGCGATAAGACAAGCCTAATTTTAAAGCTTCATTAAATTCGTCGATAAAATGCTGTGGAATTTCTTTATTAGCTACCCAAGCTGCATAAACAAATGGTAGTCCCGTAAATTTCATCCACTCTTCGCCCATATCGTAAGCATAGGCAAAATCTGCTTTACGACCAAAAGTACGATCACCTATCAACACTTGCGCATCAGTTTCTATATTGTCATCCGTTATCAGTTCTACACTGGTCTTAAAATGGAATTTTAATAGCACTTTAGCCAGATTGTTAGAAGTACGAGATTGGGGGTCGAGCTTTAAAGTCTTAATCTGTTGAACAGGAACTTTAGAAAAAATAAACACCGAATTTACAGCACCAACTGAACCAATGCAATAAGCGCTAATGATACTTGCATTAGGAACAAAGGGAATAGCTGCTACCGGGATCAAGCCAATATCAACTTGGTTATGAATGAGCTTTGCTGCACAGTCTGAAGGAATATCTAAGCTTAGGTCAATTTTTTCTTTAAGAGCTGAATGTTCAATGCCATAAATAAATGGTTTGGTATTGGTATAAGAAACGGCTGATATTTTAATTTTGTTCAAGGTTATATATGGTTTAAATGGTCGGTATTATTAAAATCAATTAATACAAAACCATTTTCTGTTAGATTTAAACGATATAAAGTGGTATTTTGGTGAGGAAAGGTTTCCATATCGGACATGGGCTTGTTTAATAAAATACACAATAATAGACGTAAAGCCCTACCATGCATGCAAATTAATACACGTTCTTCCTCCGGGTGGTTTCTGATGTGCTCAAGGGCTTGTTTCAAACGGTCAGCCACCTCATTTGGACTTTCGCCACCACCAAATTTTGCATCGTAATTGCCGGCTTGCCATTCTTTCACTACTTCCCTAAAGGCAGATCTAGCTTCTTCTGTATTGGGTTTTCCTTCCCACTCTCCCCAAGCCAATTCATCTAATCCAGGTAACTGCTCCCAAGGCAAACCCAAATCAATAAACGGTTGAACTGTTTGATGTGTTCTTACTAAAGATGAAGTATATACCTTATCGAACTTAACATTTTTATAACTTTGGTAAAAGGCATTTGCCTGAGCGATACCAGTTTCATTTAAATCGGCATCTACTCCTCTACCCTGTACAATTCCCAATCTGTTCAGTTCTGTTTCTCCATGACGGATGATATATAGTTCTTTCATTTATTTTATTGAAATTTGTAATGATTAGAAGGTTTAAAAGTTGCAGCTAAGTAACATACAAATTTATGTCTAACCGCTAATTAACTACTGGCAACTTATAATATGATGGCTTTACCTCTTCCTCAAATATATGATCCGTATAATCGGTCACTATATTGTACAAGGTGTCGCGCTCAATAGGTTTTCTTTTTACGTGCCTGATCAATTCTACCAACTCTTGAGTGCTCATGGCAGGAGTTTGTTCCTCTGCGCCGGCCATCGAGTATATTTTAGTGGTGTCATCTAGCGTTCCATCAATGTCGTCGACCCCAAAATTCAAGCTCAATTGCGCAGTTTCCCTACTGATCATGGCCCAATAAGCTTTGATATGATCGAAATTATCAAGGTAAATACGCGATATGGCATAATTTCTTAAGTCTTCTATGACCGAAACTTCGGGCACATCGCTCATTTGGTTATTTTGGTTTCTGAACTTTAAGGGAATAAATGCCTGAAAACCACCAGTTCGATCTTGCAGCTCACGTAAACGCTCCATGTGATCTACCCTATGCCAAAACTGCTCTATGTGTCCATAAAGCATGGTAGCGTTAGAGCGCATACCTAATTTATGGGCCTGTTCGTGTATGTCTAACCACTGTTCTGCATTACATTTATCATGAGCAATCTTCTCCCTTACTTCTGGGTGAAAAATTTCGGCACCTCCACCCGGCATAGAATCTAGGCCAGCCTCTTTTAAATATTTCATGCCATCATAATGGCTTAACTTTGCTTTTTTAAAGATGTAATAGTATTCTACGGGAGTTAAGGCCTTGATATGAAGATCGGGACGATGGGCTTTTGCCTTCTTGAAGAAACTCGCATAAAAATCCAAGTTTTGTTTGGGCACTACCCCACCAGTAATATGTACTTCGGTAACTGGTTCATTATCGTATTTCTTAAGGATGTCAATCATTCCATCTACCTCCATTTCCCATCCTTCTTCTCGTTGCTTGATCATTCTGCTATATGAACAAAACTTACAGTCATATACACAGATATTAGTGGGCTCAATATGGAAATTTCTATTGAAATAAGTTAAATCGCCATGTTTTTTTTCACGGATATAATTGGCTAAAACGCCTAAATAGCCCAACTCGGCATGCTCATATAAATAAATACCTTCTTCAAAGTTAATGCGTACTCCGGCTTGTACTTTGAGGGCAATGTCTTTTAATGGCTGAGCTAAGTCTGGATTTTGTATGAGTATCTCTAATGATTGCACTATCGTTCTCCTTAAGATTTAGACAAATGTACAATATTGACCTAATTGAACATCATTTTCTTGTAAAAATGGATTATTTAGAAACGAAATAAAGAATGGGAAAGCGAATATATGGCCGGTGCTCGGAAAGCAAGTTATGGAAAGAAAAATAGCCACAGCATTAAGTATACTGTGGCTATCAAATGTGTATATTAAACTAATTATTTTACGGCTTTTACGTAGTTTAGTACAACATACGCAGTTCTTCCACCATATTCAATTGGCGATTTAAGTACTAAAGTATTATCATTGGCACCAGATAACAATAAACGGTAGCCCTCGGTTACATTTTTAGCCTTATCCCCTTCATATAGTTTTTTAAACTGAAAAGTTTCATCTGCTGTAGTCACCGACCAGAATATGGTTTGGGTTTTAGCACCACAACTGGCACTAGAAGGTAAGCTATAGCTTCCATTACCACTATTGGTTAAGTTCCAGGTACTCCCCACAAAACACTTATAAGAGTTTTCTCCCAAAAAGGACTTTACTGCTACATCTGGAATACCTTCAAAAGAAATATTGTTAAGTACCCAATTGCCGGTCACATTTCCCCTTCTTACAGCAGTAGTTCCAGAAGAGGTTTTTGGAGAGCAGCTTTCCAATACAATTAATGATGCCGAGAATAGCGCTATGGCTAAAAATAATCTTTTCATATTCTTAAATGGTTTTTGTAAAACTAATAACATAAATCTTGCCAAAATTAAATTATTTGGAGTATTTACAATTACATTTGTTCAATCGATGATAAAAATTCTATAAGTAGACCATGAAACCTGAAACCACCGCTATACATGCTGCAAATTTTGTAAAATTTAGTACAGGAGACGTAACCATACCCATTAGTTTATCTACTACTTTTTTTAGGGGCGAAGATGGTGGTTACCCAGGTGGACACATGTATAGTAGAGTAAGCAATCCGAACCGTTCGGCACTGGAAAAGGTGTTGACAGAACTAGAAAAAGGTGCAGATACCTGTGCTTTTTCTTCTGGAAATACGGCAGGAATGGCGGTCTTCCAGGCATTAAAGCCTGGCAGCCATATTATTGCACCTGATGATATGTATTGGGGCTTTAAAAAACAATTGATGACGATCTTTGCCGATACCCTGTCATTTGATTTTATTGATTTAACGAAAACAGCTGAAATAGAGCAGTTTATCAAACCAAATACCAACCTGATCTGGGTAGAAACGCCTTCTAATCCATTGTTGAAAATTACGAACATAGAAGAGCTTGGTAAAATAGCGAAAAAGCACCAGCTTATATTTGCGGTAGATAGCACCTTTGCTTCTCCTATTCTGCAAAACCCATTGACCTTAGGTGCCCATATTGTGATGCATTCCACTACAAAATATATTGGCGGACATAGCGATGTGTTAGGAGGAGCTTTAACTTTTGCACAAAAAGATGAATTTTGGGAGAAGATAAAAAATATACAGGAAACAGGTGGAGCTGTACCCTCGCCGTTCGATTGTTTTTTACTACTCAGAAGTATTAAAACCTTGGCTTACCGCATTAAAGGACATTGCGAAAACGCAGAAAAATTGGCGGATTATCTGAATCAACATCCAAAAGTTGAAACGGTTTATTATCCTGGATTGAGCTCGCATCCACAGCATGAAATTGCGAAAAAGCAAATGAAAGGTTTTGGTGGTATGCTTTCGATCCTTACCAAAGGTGGAGCGGAACAGGCCAAAAAAGTGGTGAATAAGGTGAACATTTTTAGTCAGGCCACGAGCTTGGGTGGTGTAGAAAGTTTAATCGAACACCGTGCATCGGTTGAAGGTCCTGATACTAAAACCCCACAAAATTTAATTCGGATCTCTGTAGGACTGGAACATATTGATGATCTAATAGCTGATTTAGAACAAGCATTAGCACATATTTAATTGTAAAAGTATTTTTATATTTAATTTATATCATTGAAAATCAAATAAATAAATTATTTTCAAAATTTTATTTTGCAATAAACACACTTTAACCCTATATTTGAAACATTATTTGAGAAATCAAATAAAAGTCAATTCCTGCCAGGTATTGATTTATAAAGAAGTGGCGAGAGACAGGCTCACTGACCCACTGGCAACCCTCCAAAAGAGAAGGTGCCAATTCCTGACCAAATTGCATGGTGCATTTTGGAAATATAAATTAATAAGATGAAACTAATTAATTCTGTTATTTCAAGAAACTCATTTTCCGAACAGGTTGGCAAAGATATTATTTGTACTCCCATTACCTCTAATTGCTGTACTATGCAGCCGTTTATTTGTATGTGCTGTGGCATATACAAACATTAATCAATCTTCCAACTTGTAATGATTTCACAATTCGGAAGGCCCTAAGAGATTAGGGTACGTAACCTCCCTATAACCATTTCCCAATATTAACATTAAACAACATATTCATATGTCACAAAATCTTAAATTCGAAACACTACAGATCCACGCTGGGCAAGAAATAGATCCGACTACAGGCTCTAGAGCTGTGCCTATATACCAAACGACTTCTTATGGCTTCAAAAATTCTGAACATGGAGCAAATCTATTTGCACTAAAGGAATTCGGCAATATTTATACACGTCTTATGAACCCTACTACCGATGTTTTCGAAAAGCGCATTGCTGCTCTAGAAGGCGGGGTAGCTGCACTAGCCGTAGCATCTGGGCAAGCAGCCCAATTCATTGCGCTAAACAACATTCTGCAAGCTGGCGACAACTTCGTTTCCTCTACCCACTTATATGGTGGTTCATACAACCAGTTCAAGGTAGCTTTTAAACGCTTGGGCATTACCGTAAAATTTGCCGATGGCGATAGCCCTGCTGATTTTGAAGCCCATATTGATGATAGCACAAAAGCCATTTATCTGGAAACGATTGGCAATCCTTCTTTTAGCATTATCGACTTTGAAAAAATAGCAGCCATTGCCAAGAAATATGATCTGCCTTTAATTGTAGATAATACCTTTGGTGCAGCGGGCTATTTATTTAAACCATTAGAACATGGGGCGCATGTGGTAGTAGAATCGGCTACTAAATGGATTGGTGGACATGGCACCAGCATTGGTGGAGTAATTGTAGACGGTGGTAACTATAATTGGGGAAATGGCAAGTTTATCCAATTTACAGAACCTTCAGAAGGCTATCATGGCCTGATATTTAACGATGTATTTGGCCAGAACGGGCCTTTTGGCAATATCCAATTTATTATTAGGGCACGTGTAGAAGGATTAAGAGATTTTGGACCTTCACAATCACCATTCAATTCATTTCTTCTTTTGCAAGGTTTGGAAACCTTGTCACTTCGTGTACAACGCCACGTAGAGAATGCCCTGGCCTTGGCCAAATGGCTAGAGAACCACGCCGCAGTTGCCAAGGTAAACTATCCAGGTTTAGAAAGTAGTCCATATCATGCCAACGCAAAAAAATATTTAACCAATGGTTTTGGGGCTGTATTAAGTTTCGAGCTTAAGGGAAGCAAAGAAAACGCTATAAAGTTAGTGGATAGCTTAAAGCTAGTTAGCCATTTGGCCAATGTGGGCGATGCAAAGACCCTTATTATCCAACCTTCCGCTACTACACATCAACAGCTTAGCGATAGCGAGCAGTTGGCTGCAGGAGTTACCCCTAACCTATTGCGTGTTTCTGTGGGAATAGAGCATATAGATGATATTAAAGCTGATTTTGAACAAGCATTTGCTTCTTTAAACTAATACGATCTACCTACGAAAAACAACATCACATCCAACAAAACAAAAATGAGCAATTCGTTAACCTATAAATATCCAAAAATATTCAAGCTAGAAAACGGAAAGAAATTACGTAATCTTGAAATTGCCTACCAAACATTTGGCACATTGAATGATAAAAAGGATAATGTAATTTGGGCTTGTCATGCTTTAACAGCAAACGCCGATGTACTAGATTGGTGGAAAGGGTTATTTGGTAGCAAGGCGCTATTTAATCCGGAAGAGCATTTTATTGTGTGTGCCAATATACTGGGATCACATTATGGTACCACTAATCCATTGAGTACTAATCCTGTTACCGGGCAGCCTTATTATTTGTCTTTTCCTGAATTTACCATTAGGGACATGGCCGAAATTCATCAGCTACTGGCTGTTCATTTGGGTATTCATACTATTAAAACCTTGATTGGTGGTTCTTTAGGTGGGCAACAGGCCTTGGAATGGTCTATTTCCAAGAAGATAATTATCGAAAACCTGATATTGGTAGCTACTAATGCCGTTCATTCCCCTTGGGGAATTGCTTTTAACGAAAGTCAGCGTTTAGCCATAGCTACCGATAGGACATTTTTTGCCAACCAGCCAAATGGGGGATTAAAGGGATTGAAAACGGCAAGGAGCATTGCCCTTTTATCTTATAGAACTTATGAAGCTTACAATGAAACCCAACTGGAAAGCGTAAATGATAAAGTAGCCGATTTTAGGGCTTCGTCGTACCAAAACTATCAAGGAGAAAAGTTGTGTAACCGTTTTAACGCCTATAGCTATTGGTATTTGAGCAAAGCGATGGATAGCCACAATGTAGGCAGAGGTAGAAAAAGTATTGTCGATGCCTTAAGGTTAGTCAAAACCAACACTTTGGTCATTGGCATAGAGAATGATATCCTCTTCCCCATTACCGAGCAACAATTTTTGGCCCAACACATTGAAAATGCCACATTCAGCAGCATCAAATGTGCTTATGGTCATGATGGTTTCTTGATAGAAACAGATAAGTTAACGAATATTATTGGTCATTTTTTAAAAGAGAATATAAACAAAAAGGTTATCAAATTACAGCATATCGCTTAAATTATAAAAGAATTATGAGTAAGAAACTTAAGATAGGATTATTTGGTTTTGGAGTTGTGGGCCAAGGCTTACATGATATTATTAAAAGCCAGAATTTAAATCTGGAAATTGTTAAGATTGCCATTAAAAATCCAGAAAAGAAAAGAACTTTAGAGGCGCATCTTTTTACCACTTCACATGATGAGATATTAGATAACCCAGAAATTAATACCATTGTTGAACTCATTGACGATGCCGATGCCGCTTATGGAATAGTTAAGCGTGCATTAAGTAGTGGTAAACATGTGGTTTCGGCCAATAAAAAGATGATTGCCACTCATTTAGAAGAACTGGTGCATATTCAAGAAAAATACGGAACTTCTTTATTATATGAGGGCGCTGTTTGCGGAAGTATTCCTATCATCAGAAACTTAGAAGAGTACTATGATAATGAGCTTTTGCATGGCATTAGCGGAATTTTTAATGGTTCGTCAAATTACATCCTTTCTAAGATATTTAATGAAGGAGCAAGCTATAGTGCTGCGCTAAAAGAGGCCCAAGATCTGGGCTTTGCAGAAACCGATCCCATTCTTGATGTTGGAGGTTATGATCCCAAATTCAAACTGACGATTGCTACGGCACATGCCTATGGATTATTCATCAACCCCGATAAAATATTAAACATAGGTATACAGAATTTAGGTGATGCGGACATCCAATATGCAAAAGAGAAAAACTTTAAGATCAAATTGGTGCCCACTACACGTAAAATTAGCACCAAACAGGTGGTTACCTATGTTTTGCCAAAATTTGTAAAAAGTGATGATTTCCTGTACAATGTAGAAAATGAATATAATGGTGTTACCGTACAGGCAGCTTTTGCAGACAAACAATTTTTCTTCGGTAAAGGAGCTGGTGGGCATCCTACGGGAGCCGCTGTATTATCGGATATTGCAGCCCTTCGTTACGACTATCGATATGAATATAAAAAATACCACCAACAGAATGGATTGATCCATACCGATAGGGTAAGCCTGGAAATCTATTTGCGTTACGTTCATGAATATACTGTAGAAAAATTACAGGTCGAAAATATATCCGAACGCTTTGTTCGTAATGATTATAAATATGTAATTGGTCATGTTACCCTAAAGAACCTATTGGAGCACAGAGAACTACTCTTGAATAAAGATGTATTTATTGCCCAAACAGGTAGGATCACTTATAGTGAGCAGGATATCAAGGCCATAGCTGAAGAGCATATACTGGTTAACTAAATTTATATTGTTTTGTTTTGATGGTAAAATGCCCAGATGGATGTCTGGGCTTTTACGTTTTAGCACTATTGAGGCATTTAATTGAATGAATTTTATAAATTCTTAATCTATTTAAGCCAATGCTGAAATAATTCTGATAACCATCTGATTCGATTCATTTCAGATCCTATTTATGCAAAACATCACCATTATCGATTGGGAAATAAGCTATTTTACCATTGTTCCACCAATTCTTAAATAATCGTTTAGCGAAACCTGCATTTGTTTGTTATTATATCCAAAGAAATACATCCTCAAGATTAGCTGCTGATTGGCATCAATATTTTGTAATTCCTTAATACCTGATAGGTAAAGTTTAGACTGAGGTGTTCCTTTCTCATTCACTTTACCCAAAGGAAAATCGTAATTGGTAATTTCTTTAAACGTTTTTCCTCCATTTACACTAAAATGCCATTTATATTTAACCACTTCATCTAAGTTCTTGCCCAACTTTAAATCAATGCTGGCAATATTCAGTTTATAGCCATCCAATGGCAATAGTTCTATTTCTATAAATTGACCATTGCTTACTGCGTTTTCCTTTACCTTAGTCGGCTTTAGGGCCTTTAATAAGATTCTGCCTTCACCATCAAGTTCTAATTGCACGCCTTTGCCGGCTTTAATTATTGCCGAACCAATTCCCTTTTCCATCCAGCTAGGCTTAATCTCATTTCCAATCTCAATTTTTTTCAGGTCAAAAATCAAAATATCCTTTGTTGTAGTTAGCGGATACAAATCGGCAGGCGAATTCGAAAGCTTTACATTTCTAAAGTTTTTGATGCGATGAAAAGTCATCATGTTCGCATCGTGATAACGGGCACCATACCAAGAAGTTCTGCTCACCAGAATAATATCATTGCCCTCAAATTGCCAATCGGCATACTGAAAACCAAATACATCCCAAGTGTTTAAAGGTGTTCCGCTATTCCATTTTGCAATATGATACCTTTCTTCCCAATTTTTCAAATCCTTAGAGGAATAAAGTGCCAAGATATTACGTTGGTGCCAGTTTCCATTGTAGGTCTCGGTAGAGTTTTTATCAAAATAGCTAATTTTATTTACCGCTGTCCAATAGCTTTTCGACAATGAATCGTACCTAATGGTAAACTTTGTTTCTGCTCCGGGAAACCATACATATTCTTCTTTCTTATTTTCAAAAGACACCTTTTTGCCATCATCAGATATAGAAATTACTGCAGCCACTTCATGGCGAGGTTTATCTGCGGCACTACCTTCCAGTTCATATTTTTGGTTTTTACCCAACCAACTTTCCAATCGCATAAAATCAACCAAGCTACCATCTGGTGCCACCACAATGTTGCCTTCCAGCCAATTTGGACGTTTGGCATTGAGCCATTTCTCTTCAAATCTTATCGAGTTCGATCTTGTCCAGCTAGAAGCCTTGAGCAGATCGGCATCAACAGGGGCAGAAATTACCAAGGCATGAAAATCCCTGCTCGCCTCCTCTACCAGCACTTCTTCATAAGCTCGCCAAATACGTCCTTTGTGTATCACTACAGGTACAGGTGCCGTATGGTATTTTCCCTTAAAAAGTACACCGTTATCTTCATCAATGCTTTGGGTCCAAGTTTTTCCACCATCAACAGATTTATGGATAATAACATCTCCAAAAGATCTACTGGTGCCCATCAAATATAAGGCACCTTTATGAATAAAAAGCCCACACCAATGGCCTACATCTACCTTTGTTACGAATTGCCAGCTAAGGCCTTTATTAGTACTTTTATGTATACCTACGCCCTTTGGCATATCCTGAGAGGCTATATAACTGCCATCTGGTAATATGACTATACTCGGTGAATATACTTTGTCTTTAAAAGGATCTTTACTTTGTACAATGATTGTCTCTGGAAACTCGACCTGTGAAAAAGAATAAGTACCTATACAAATAAAAATAATTAACAAAATGAGCGTTTTGGCAAACTGCCCTAGAATGGTATTTGGTTTCATGTGGATTAACAATGGCTATCAACAAATATAACTAATGAAGTATGATAGGTGATTCTGTTATTTTATCCTATCTGACCAAGATCTTATCATAAGTTTTTTTAGAAGAGCATTTGCATAACTGCCATCTCCCAACCATCTGGCTGTACACTGCACTCCTGATACAAAATCAGGATGCGTAGTTTTTCGCTTCTATCCGGCCTATTTAACTTGGGTTGGTTATGTTAATTGACATAAAGGATAACTTCGTCGTCCCTCCTCGCAAAGCCAACAAAAAGAATGTCATTGCGAATTTACGAAGCAATCTCAATAAAAAAGCTCCGCAAAATGTACGAAGCTTTTTATTCATTTTATTAAACTATAACATTTCTCTATTGATGTCCCAGTTTTCTAGATAATCGGCTACCCGACGAACAAAAGAGCCACCCAAAGCACCGTCTACTACCCTATGGTCATAAGATAATGAAAGAAACATCATGTGCCTAATGGCAATGACATCACCATATTCAGTTTCTAAAACTGCAGGCTTCTTTTTAATGGCCCCCACGGCCAATATGGCTACCTGTGGTTGATTAATGATCGGGGTACCCATTACATTGCCAAAAGAACCCACATTAGTTAAGGTAAAAGTACCATTCTGGGTTTCGTCAGGTTTTAGCTTAGAAGACCTGGCACGTGCGGCCAAATCATTCACC
Source organism: Pedobacter sp. ASV28 (assembly GCF_016428855.1). Taxonomy (GTDB): domain Bacteria; phylum Bacteroidota; class Bacteroidia; order Sphingobacteriales; family Sphingobacteriaceae; genus Pedobacter. The sequence goes on along the minus strand of NZ_JAELTN010000063.1, from coordinate 415 downwards.
GCCTTGGTGAGTCCAACCAGATTCAGCTGATCAGCGTTTTTAATGACTGGGACAATTAAATTTCCTGATGGCAAGGCCGCCGCCATTCCAATATTGATATCTTTTTTCTTAATGATCTGTGTGCCGTTTACACTCACGTTGATCATAGGAAAATCCTTTATTGCCTTGGTAACTGCTTCTATAAAAATTGGCGTAAAAGTGATCTTTTCATTTTCTCTTTGTTCGAAGGTCTTCTTCACTTTGTTGCGCCAAAGCACTAGATTGGTGACATCAGCTTCTACAAATGAGGTGACATGTGGCGAAGTATGCTTGCTCATCACCATATGTTCGGCAATCAGTTTACGCATTCTATCCATCTCTATCATTTCGTCACCACCTGATACCGATACCGGTTTTGCTGGAGCTGCTGGAGAAG
>NZ_JAELTN010000062.1 GCF_016428855.1 Pedobacter sp. ASV28 | reverse complement strand
ATATGGATGTTGATGTTGTAAACCGGGCCTTGTTCGGTGGCTAACTGGGCCATGCCGTTATTGTTAAAGTCGTCTTCTGTTAACTTAAGAATAGGCTTATTCAACTTGTTGGCCAACCAGATTACCGCTTTACGTGTGAGTTCTTCGGTCCAAACGCAATCTTTAACTAGCCAAGGGGTGTTAAATCTGGTTAGTCCAGATGCAGCATCTTGATCTAAGATAAATTCTACATTGTCAGAAAGCTGTAGGTAGGTTGCAGGGACCTCACTGGAGATTTCACCCTCAACGGCTTTTTTAATAATGGATGCTTTTTTCCTATTCCAAGCCATGAGAATAATTTCTTTGGCCTTGAATATAGTACCTATACCCATGGTAATGGCCTTGGTAGGAACATTAGATTTACCTCCGAAATCACGGGCGGCATCCCTACGTGTTAAGTCATCAAGGGTAACCAGCCTTGTTCCCGAGTTTGGAGCAGAACCAGGTTCGTTAAAACCAATGTGTCCTGTACGTCCAATACCTAAAATCTGAATATCCAGTCCGCCAACACTTTCTATTTTGCGCTCATAGGCCAAACAGAAAGCTGGAATTTCTTCAAGATTTAAAGTGCCATCAGGAATATGGACATTGTTTTTGTCTATGTCTATATGATTGAATAAATTTTCATTCATAAAGGTAACATAGCTTTGAGCCGCATTGGGCTGCATTGGATAATACTCATCCAAGTTAAAGGTGATTACATTCTTAAAGCTTAAGCCTTCTTCTTTATGTAATCTTACCAACTCCGCATAAACGGCTATTGGGGTAGCTCCAGTGGCTAAGCCCAATACAGCATTTAGGTTTTGTTGTTGTTTTTCTTTAATAAGAGTAGCTATTCTTTGGGCTACACTTAAAGAAGCTTCTTTTGGGTTTTTGAAAATGGTTACGGGAAGCTTTTCGAACCTCGTTTCTTCTAATAGATTTAATCTTGCCATTAATCTTGTTTTTTATTGAACGGAGCAGTAAATATAGAATAGTTATTGCACAAAAAAAATATGGTGTTTTATCTCTTCTATATAAATGTTTTCAAAAAGTGCCTTGTAGTGGCTATTCAAACGGTTGAAACTTTTTAAAAAAATTAAAAAACTTTTAATTAAGGGGATCTGGAAGAAAGAAAATGGAGTGAAGTGGGGCATTCTTGGTTTGCCGTTTAAAAGTAAGTCTACTAGGATTCAATGAAATTTTAGTGTTTTTACTACATTCGTCAAGTTTATTCTCGTAAAGTATATGAACAACCAAATTCACAATTTATACCATAAATCTAACAAAGCGGAAAAACTGATCATTGGCCTGATGTCTGGAACTTCAATGGACGGGCTAGATATTGCCCTATGTGCTTTTAAAGGGTCTGGTGATCAAACTAAAATTAGGTTGTTAAACTTCAAAACCGCAGACTATACCGCACTTTTTAGAAAGCAGGTCAAATCTATCTTTTCAAAACGTGATGTTGATTTAGAAATGGTTTGTCTGATGAACGAACAAATAGCGCTTACACATGCCCTGCTCATTAATGAAGCGATTGCCGAATGGGGTTTTAAAAACGAAGATGTAGATTTTATAGCGAGTCATGGTCAAACCATTTATCATGCACCAAAATTGCTGCATAAACAAGAAGGTTTACCTAATGGTACATTGCAAATTGGAGATGGAGATCATATTGCGGTAAATACGGGAATAATTACTTTAAGTGATTTTAGGCAAAAACACATTGCGGCAGGAGGAGAAGGTGCCCCGCTTGCTGTTTATGGTGATTATTTGATCTTCTCTAAACGAGGTGAAGATAGGATCATGCTGAATATAGGAGGGATAGCTAATTTTACCTATTTGCCAAGTGATGTTGATCCTAAGAAGGTTTTCTCCACCGATATTGCCCCGGGAAATACCTTAATGGACCAATATGTGCAAAAACATTTCGATGGGATTTACTATGATAAGGATGCGGCGATTGCTAAATCAGGAAGAGTAAACCATAAATTGTTGAACGCTTTGTTAGAACATGATTTTTTTGAAGCGAGTTTCCCCAAAACAACTGGTCCCGAATTGTTCAATCTCAGCTATCTGGAGCAGGCCCAAATAGAAACACAGACCGAAAGTATAAGTAGAGAGGATATTATGGCTACTTTATGTCATTTTTCGGCGAAGGGTATAGCTATGGCGGTTCAAAGAACTATAGGGGCACATTCGCAAGCCAAAATTTTCATAAGTGGCGGGGGGATGCACAATCTGTTATTGCTAGAGCTTTTGCATGCAGCTTTGCCAAATGTGCAGTTTGAAACTACCGATCAGCTGGCAATAAATCCAGATGCTAAGGAAGCGGTCTTATTTGCCTTGTTGGCCAATGAAACACTCACAGGAAGCATTGTAGATTTTGGCGATAGGGAGGGGGTTCCTTCCTTGAGCATGGGCAAAATCAGTTTGCCAAAATAAAATCAGAACTTCATATGTTGCGGCGAATAACATAATGAAGTTATATGGATATTTTGAGAAAAGAAATCCATCTTTTGCGCATCAAAGATGTGAGTCAGATAGATGGTTGATTTCTATATTTTACATCAAATAATAGTGGTCCCTTTTAAATGGTAGGCCTCCAGCTCTTGCGCATCAGCAGGTAATTCCGTAATTAAATAATCAATATGGTCTAAAGAACTCACCTTTAATCTGAAAGAAATATTTAATTTTTCGGAGATGCAGAGTACGGCTGTTCGCTTAGCGGCAGCTAGCATGGCCTTCTTCAATTGGTTGATCTCCCAATCGGTATCAGTCAATCCATCAATGGGGTGTAATGCACTTGTGCCCATTAAGCAGAGGTCTGCTTTAATGTCGTTTAATTGGCTGATCACGTGGCCTCCATAGGTGATTTGGGAGTTTTTGGAAAATAGGCCGCCTATCAGAATCACTTCTATTCTCCTGTATTTGGCCAGCTCTATGGCCACTAATGGACTAATGGTGATAAATGTGGCGTAGATGTGTTGGGGCAATTGTTTAACCAGTTCAATAACGGTGGTTCCCCCGCCTGTTAAAATGACCATACCATCTTTAATTAATGGAAGGGTTTTTTTTGCGATGGTTATTTTGGCATCTTTTGCATAGACAGAACTGTCATCGAAAGAAGATTGATATGATTTTGAAAGTGCTCCGCCGTGTACCTTATTCAATAGGTTGTTATCGGCCAACTCTTGTAGATCTCTTCTAATGGTATCTTCAGAAACATTTAAAAGTTCTACCAAATCTGAACTTAACACCCTATTGTGTAAGTTGATTTGTCTCATAATGGCATTGTGTCGTTCTTTCTTCAGCATGTGTTTGATGTTTTTAGGTGTAATTGTGTGATTTTAGGTGTAATTATTTGGAGCTTTCATGCCTAATAACAACAAATAAAATTATTAACCAAATTTGAATTTATGAAAAAAAAATTACTCATGCTATTCTTTGGTATGTTTTTGGTCTTGTTTCGAATAATGGTCTTGTAAATTGAGGCGTATTATCGAGGAAGTTGGATAATGGGGGCGTGTGCTGTATGAGTATAAGAATACTGCGGCTGTCGTACAGGCTAACGTCTATAGCTTGCAAGCAATAGGATTAAAAAGAACATCTATAAATCTTTCCTGTAGCTGTTTTTAGCCAAAATAAAAACAGGATTTAAGGATCATATCAAAAAGCGACCAGTTATTAATGTAACGTTAGTGCTTTTTGGGTGATTGAGAATGTGTTGGACGTATGGCTACTTATAAAATGGTTATGGTTTGAGTGTGATAGGCCTCGAGTTTTTCATCGTTGGGTTCAAGTTCTGTGATCAAAAAATGAATATTTTGTATGTCGGCTACCTTTAACCGTAATGAAATGTTCAGTTTTTCGGAAATGCATAGAGCGGCGGTCTTTTGGGAGGAGCCAATCATGGCTTTCTTGAGTTGGTTGATTTCCCAGTCGGTATCTGTGAGGCCATCAATGGGGTTTAATGCGCTCGTGCTCAACAAGCACAGGTCTGCCTTGATTTCGGAAAGTTGATTAATTACTTTTCCCCCATAGGTAATCTGCGAGTTTTTGGAGAATGAACCGCCAATTAAAATAACTTCTATCATTCTAAATTTGGCCAATTCCAAGGCTACTAAGGGGCTTACCGTAAAAAAAGTGGCATGTAAGTTTTCAGGTAATTGTTTGACCATTTCAATAACTGTGGTGCCGCCACTAATCAGAATAACCATCCCATCCTTTATTAAATGAATTGCTTTTTTGGCAATATTTTTTTTGGCATCTTTTGCATATACCATACTGTTATCAAACGAAGAATGGTAGGATTTGGATAGTGCACCTCCGTGTACCTTGTTCAATAAATTGTTTTCGGAGAGTTCTTGAAGGTCGCGTCTAATGGTGTCTTCTGAAACATTTAACAATTGTACGAGGTCGGAGGTAAGCACCCTGTTGTGTAGGTTAATTTGGCGCATGACCAGATCTTGCCTTTCTTTTTTTAGCATTTTACTGTTTTAAGAGAATCAAGCCCTAAAGCTATAAAATTTTGTGCGGGTTTTTACAGGTTTTTGCAATAATGATTTGCGGTTGTTAAAATAAATAGTTGATAATTTTCTTTTTTTAATGGAAAACATTTTTGATATTTACTTTAACATTAATATTTTGCGTGTATTTGCGTTTTTATAATGTTTACAACAACAAACAAAAATCACAATTAACCAAATTTGAATTTATGAAAAGAAAATTACTCATACTTTTCTTCGGGGTGTTTTTGGTGTGCATACAAGTTTTTGCACAGCAGGTTACAGTTACAGGAAAAGTTAATTCTTTGGATGGTGCAATACCAGGTGTTTCCATTAAAATAAAGGGGACAAACGTGGTAAGCCAAACCCTTGGCGATGGAACCTATACGATTAAAGCGTCGCCAAATGATATTTTGGTGTTTAGTTATATAGGCTATACTACTTTAGAGAAAAGTGTTGGAAGTGCCACTGTTGTTAACGTAACCTTGGTTGAAGATTCCGAGGGCCTTAACGAAGTCGTTGTGGTAGGCTATGGCACGCAAAAGAAAGGAAGTTTAACAGGTGCAATCACTTCTGTCAATGTGGAGAAGGTGTTTGGCGACCGCCCAATTCCTGATGCGGCCAGAGGCTTGCAGGGTGCGGTTCCAGGTCTTTCTGTAGTAGTTCCTAGTGGAGAGGTAGGCTCAGATCCTATTATTAGGATTCGTGGGCAGGTAGCTTCCCAGTACGGTTCGGCCCAGCCGCTGCTATTGATGGATAATGTGGAAATTCCTAGTATGCAGTATGTAAACCCTAATGATATTGAAAATATAACGGTATTGAAAGATGCTGCTTCAACTGCTATATATGGTTCTAAAGCCGCTTTTGGAGTAGTTTTAATTACCACAAAAAAAGGAGCCAAAACTGATGAAAATAAGTTTACCTACTCCAATAATTTTGTGTGGCAGTCTCCATTTAAAGCGCTTGATATTGCTGGTATTGATGGCTTGGAATATACCTTAAATGCACATGAAAATATGAAACAGCCTGGTCCCGCAGGTGGTTTTTGGCGCATTGATAGAACAAGTTTCGAAAAAATTAAAGAATGGCAGGCTAAATATGCCGGAGTAATCGGTAACGATGATCCGGTGGCTTACGGGCGTGACTGGTATTGGGACGGTGCGCAAAAATTTGGTTATAGAATTTATGATCCAGTAGCAGCAATGATTAAGGATAATGCCTTGTCGCAAATGCACAACCTGGGGTTGAACGGAAAAAGTGGTAATACAAATTATAACTTGAGTATAGGATATTTGGGCCAAGAGGGGATGATGAAACCTGCCAAGCATGACGACTATAAGAGGTTTAACCCATCGATCACTTTATCTACCAAAGTTACCGATTATTTGACTCTTCGTGGTGGAGCAAGATATGCAGATGGAATAAAACGCAATCCAAACTCGCTAAATGCAGATGCTTTCACAGCAGACCCTTGGTTATACTTATATCGCTGGAGTCGTTTATTCCCAATTGGCGTGCAAGAGCAAGGTAAAGACATTATAGATCCTGCCTTTTCTGCCCGAATGTCTAACGATCAAATTCGTGCCGAGAAGTATTTAAATATGAATTTAGGGGCTACAATCAATATTACCAAGGCTTGGGATGTGCAAGCTGATTATGCTTATAGTACACAAAATAATTTGCTAACCTCATCAGTTCCTTATGTACAAGGTCGTACTACTTGGTACGGTGTTGATGCGCTTAAAGATGCAAATGGAGCTCAAGTATATGTTGATGAAAATGGAAATGTTACCAACACAGGTGGCATGCCGGCCTACCAGTTCCCTTTAACAGACCATACCATAAAAGCAAATACTTATTTTTCACAAAATAATTTTAGGTCAAAACGAAATACCTTAAACCTACTAACCAATTATAATCTGAATTTAAAGGATCACCAGGTTAAGTTTTTATTGGGAAGTAACATCGTTGGTTATGACTATTCTAGTCAATATTCAAAACGTACTAACCTATTAAATGGTGATAATCCACAGTTCAATTTTGCTCTTGGTGGAATCCAGGAAGCTGGTGGAGGTGCAGGTTGGGAATCGCAAGTTGGCTTTTTTGGTAGGGTAAATTATGCCTACAAAGATAAATATCTTTTCGAAGCTACTTTGAGGAGAGATGCAAGTTCGAAATTTCCAACACATTTGAAATGGAGAACTTATCCAGGGGTTTCTGCAGGTTGGGTTTTCTCTAACGAAAGTTTTATGAAACCCGTAGAACCTGTATTGAGTTTTGCTAAAATTCGTGCTTCATGGGGTAATATTGGAGATCAGGCGGTAGATAATGGTATCTATCTTCCACTAATGGATCCAATGCAGAGTTCGTGGTTAAATAGTTCGGGCATTCCTAATTATTACTTGGAAACCCCTCCTGCTGTTTCTCCAAATGTTTCATGGCAAAATATTGAACACATGAACCTTGGGCTTGATTTGAGGTTCTTTAACAACAAGCTTGGTGTTACCGCAGAAGTTTTCCAACGCTACACTAGAGATATGATTATTGCGGGTGATGTGCTGCCTGCTACTTCTGGTATTTCTACCGCACCTCGGAGTAACCTTGGAGAATTGAGGACCCGTGGATGGGAATTGAATTTGGATTTTAATCATCAATTTGCTAGTGGACTTCGTTTAAGTATTGATGCCAATCTTGCAGATGCGGTAACTTTTATTACAAAAGGTGCCGATTATCAAACGCCTTGGGAAAATAGGTTGTTAAGTAATGGCTTTTCTACGGGCCGAAGATATGGCGATGTATATGGTTTTGTAACCGATAGGTTATATCAAAAAGATGATTTTGTTTACGATGCTAGTGGCAACTTTGTGCAAACCAACATTGTGTGGAATGGTGTTAGTAAACGAACAAATAAACTGGTTGGAAGTAACCCTGTTTACCAAACGTATTTTGAAGACGGTAATCAAACATTGCTGATCAGCCCTGGGGATGTGAAATTTGTGGATGTAAATGGAGATGGATACATTGATGCGGGAAACGGTACTAACGGCAATCCTGGAGATAGGGTTGTAATTGGAAATACAACGCCAAGATACCAATATGGCTTCCGCTTGGGTGCCGATTATAAAGGATTTAGCTTATCTGTTTTCTTTCAAGGTGTAGGCGAAAGGAAAATTTGGGGTAGCGGACAGTTGGCCATACCTGGCTATTTTGCCAAAGAAGGAGCGATGCCACAAGCCATTGCCGAAAATTATTGGAAACCAGATCGTACCGATGCATTTTATCCAAGAGCATGGAACTTGGGTGGTGAGAATGAAGGATATGTAATGAGGGCCCAAAGCAAATATATGCTAGATATGTCTTACTTAAAAATAAAGAATATTACATTGGGTTATAGTTTGCCTAGTTCTTTACTTAAAAAGGTGAAGGTAGCTAGTGCACGAGTGTACGTCTCACTAGAGAACTTCATTACCTTTGATAATTTGAGAGGACTGCCAATTGATCCAGAAGCGATTTCAGGATATTCTATGTTAGGCTCTGGTAGTTCAAATTATAATTTAGGACGTACAGGTACTTCAAATCCTGCATTTAAGTCGGCTTCTGCAGGACTTCAAATTGGTTTTTAATTTAAAGGAAGAAAGAAATGAAAATAGCATTTAAAATAATATTCGTCTTTATCATAATCGTGTTTACCGGTTGTAAGAAGTTTTTAGACCGACCACCTTTGACTTCAGAAACGGATGAAACAACTTGGACGAGCGAAGAAAAATTGCGTCTTTACGCAAACCAATATTACCCAACTTTTTTTACCGGCTATGGTAATAGTTACACGACTACTGGGGCTCCACTGGTAGATTTTACCAATAGCGATGATATGGTGGTTCAAGGAAACCAACTTAACTTTACACGTGCTGTGCCAAATAGTAGTATTTGGAGCTATACCACTATCCGTTCTGTTAATATTATGTTGGATAGGATAGAAACTAAAATGTCAGGGGTATTGACACCTGCCGCAAAAGCACATTGGTTAGGGATTGGACGCTTTTTCAGGGCATTTAGGTATTCGCAACTGGTACAGAGCTATGGGGATGTGCCTTACTATACGAGAGAGGTATATAGTAATGAATTAGAAGAGCTATATAAGCCTAGAACCCCCCGTAATGAAGTGATGGACGGGGTGTATGATGACATGAAATTTGCCATGCAAAACGTTCGTTTAGATGATGGAGACCAAAATGTAAACAGGTATGTTGTGGCGGGCTTTGTATCTAGGTTGGCTTTGGTTGAAGGTACTTGGCAAAAATATTATTACAAGAATAATGTACAAGCCAAGAAGTTTTTAGAACTAGCCGTTCAGGCGGCAGATCTGGTCATGACTAGTGGCAAGTACGATATCAATACCGATTACAAAACACTTTTCACTTCTAAAGAGCTAAAAGGAAATAAAGAATGTGTATTGTATAGAAATTATGATCCTGCTGCCAAGGTTACCCATGCCATTGCCTCTTATGGTAACTTAGCCGAATCTACACTTAACGGACCTACTTCAGATTTAATTAAATCATATATCCTTACTAATGGTCAAGTATGGCAAAATCCGGGTGCTTTGAATGCATCTTTTAGTTTAGATAATATGATCGTAACACGCGATTCTAGATTTGAAGCGACTTTTTACAGTAAACCTAGTGTACTAAATAGAGGTTCTTACTACTACATTACGAAATTTTTACCTAGAGAAGTAGAGAAGCGTACACAAGTAGATCTACTTGGTATGCCTCCAGAATTTACTGGGGATAAAAATGAAACGGATGCTCCAGTATTACGCTATGCAGAAGTATTGTTGAATTGGATTGAAGCTAAGGTAGAATTGGATGATCTGGGCGGAGCTGCTGTGACGCAAAATGATATCGAAAAATCGGTCAATAAAATCAGAAGTAGGCCCTTGGCGGCAGAGGCGATAACTAGGGGAGTAACAAAAACAGCCCCCCTTAGTTTAACAGCTCTTCCGGCAGATCCAAGTAGAGATCCAGAAGTTTCTGCTTTATTATGGGAAATTAGAAGGGAACGCAGAATGGAGTTTGCCTTTGAAATTTTTCGTTTGGCAGATTTAAGAAGATGGTCTAAATTGAAATATATGGACAATAACCTGAACCCATATTTGATAACTGGCGGATGGGTCAATTTCCAAACGCAATTGCCTAGTGTTTTAGTCGCTGCAAATATTGGTAAAGTTGCTGTGGTAAGCTTAACTGGAACGGAGACCGTTTACAATGGAACTAATGCTGCAGCCATGACCGGATTTTATAAAAATATTGCTAATGTGGGCCGTTTGCCATTTCTAAACCAAGCCAATATTAATCCATATTTAACACCTGTAGGTATTGTACAGATGGATGACTATAAAGCCCGTGGATATAAACTGCAGCAGACACAAGGCTGGCCCCAGAACTAAGCAGTTATAATCTATATTTATTAAATAATAGACAGAATAATATGAAACTAACATATAAAACATCAAAAATAGGGCTTTTGGCAACCTTTATGGGATTGCTAATTCTAGCTTCATGTAAGGATGATTTTCCCAAAGCACCTGAGACCTCCGCTAATGTGAGTGTTTTAAATTCGATTAAAATAGTCAATGCTGGTGCCGCTGGTACTACCGTATTGCAGGGAGTAGTTGATGAAGATGCTAAAACAGTGTCATTTCCTAGAATAGAACCAGAAACGGATTTCTCAAAACTAAAATTTGAGGCAAATGTATCGACGGGTGCTAAGTTGGAGAAAGAGACTTATCCAGTGACGTTTGAAGATGGGCAAACGGAAAAAGTGATCGTGGTTAAAGTTTTAAATTCTCCACGTTTCCGTGAGTATTTGGTTAAGTTGAGGTTAAAAGTGCCTGTGTTTGGTGCTGATTTTGAAAAAGCGACTACTTATGACTTTACGAGTAACCCATTAGGCAATCCAATTTATGAAGCCTTTACTGGGGCGCTAACCAGGGGTAGTGGATTTGATGGGCAACACGTGTTAGTGGTAAGAAGAGAGGCGCCACATTTGCTTAAAGTTGATGAATTAAAGGCGGGTGTAATCAATAAGATTATGTTAAATATGACTGGAGTTACACAAGGGACCTTTATTACTAATATGGGGGCGCAAGTAAATGGACATACCTTTATCGCAAACCTATCTGGTAATACAGCAGCTAGCCCTCTAAAAATTTATCATTGGACTAATCCTAGCGCAGCTCCTCAAGTCATCGCTAATATAGATGTAGGAACGATAGCTAACGCAGGAGTTAGACATGGAGATAATTTTTCCGCTAGCCTAGATGATCAAGGGAATGGCTTTTTCTTTTTTGGTGATAATGCCGGTACTAAAATATTAAGGTTCGACGTAGCTAATTATACTACAGTAACCAATCCAACGGTTTTTGCAATACCAGTAACCGGTGCTGGATCTTGGATCTCCTATAATCGCATTGGTAATACAAGCGAGTATTTATTTACTGGTCACGATGCACCTGTTGCATTGGTGTCAGACGGTGGTGTAGCTTCATTTACCATGAGCAGAACAATAATCCCGGTAAGAGGGTCAGATGCCCGTGTAGTTAACTTCAATGGCGAGCGTTATTTGATTATAACCACCGCGGCGAGAACGGGTGCGGAAGCGACCAATTTTATGGTTTATGATATTACTAAAGGTGCAACGGTAAAAGATGCTTTAACCAACCTAAATAATCTGCCTACGGCTAATCCGGTGTTTAACTATTCTTTGATGGGTCCTGTAAATACATCGCCGGCCTCACAAACAGGTTTTTATGTTAAAAAAGATGGAGCTGGTAAAGATGAAACGTTGGTGCTTTATTCCGGTGCAAGTGATGCTGGTTTCGTATTTTTCGAATTTGGAAAAAAAGTAGCTACAGATTAACTAATCTAAAATTGGATAGGTACCATTATTAAATTTGAACTGCTTTAAAAATGTTGGGAGACAAATTTAATCTTGTATTTATCTATCCAATTTAAAATCAAAATATACGCTTAGCAATAATATATTTTATTAGTATAAACTTAAACGATGAAAAAAAAACCTTTACATCTGGTGGCAGTGCTGGTATTGGCACTTCTTCTAAACGCTTGTAAAAAAGGTAGTAATGAGCCAACGCCAGATCCCACTAAGCCCCCAGTAGAAACTGGAACGCCTATTTTTCCTAAAAAGGAAGTAAGGGCAATTTGGATGGCCTCCGTTTACGGTTTAGACTGGCCGCAGAGCGATTACAGTGCTGCAGGTCAGAAACAACAGTACATCAACTATCTTGAAAAGTTTAAAGCGTTAAATATAAATACGATATATTTTCAGGTAAAGGGAATGGGAGATGCTTTCTATAACTCAACTTACGAACCTTGGAGTGCAGCCATCACTGGGACAAGAGGTGTAAATCCCGGGTATGATGTGCTTAAATTTATGATAGACGAAGCGCATGCAAGAGATATTGAGTTTCATGCTTGGATGAACCCCTATCGTATAGCCACTCGCTCTGGAACTAGTAGCTCGTTTCCCGCACTTCATCCTTCTGTTCAATCAGATTGGGTACTCAACTTTCCAACCATACAAATTTATAATCCTGCTTTACCTGAAGTGAGACAAAGACTAGTTGATATTGTAAAAGAAACGATAACGAAATACGATGTTGACGGAATACATTTCGACGATTATTTTTATCCCGAAGGCGAAACATTTAGTGATCAGGCCGATTTCGTAAAATATGGCGCTGGTATAGCCAATATTCAAGATTTTAGGAGGGATAATGTCAATAAAGCGATAAAGGGCGTATATGATGCCATAGTGGCAACTAAGCCGGGTGTTATATTTTCTGTTTCACCTGCTCCAGAAATCAATAAAAACTATAATACTTTATATGCCGACGTTAAGAAATGGAATCAAGAAGGTTGGATAGATGTGGTGATCCCTCAATTGTATCAGGAGATTGGAAACCAATATAACGATTTCCAGTTGCGACTTGCAGAATGGACAAATAACAGCTATAAAGCAGCATTAATGGTGGGACATGGTTTTTACAAATTTGGAGATGTTACTATGCCCTCAGCTTTTCAATCATCAGGAGAATTACAAAGGCAATTTGATCTCACTAAACTGAACAATAAAGTTGTGGGAAATGCAATGTACAGTGCTAAATATCTTAATTCGAATAAGGTAGGGATTACAGATAAACTGGCTTCTATTTATAAAGATCCTGCTGTTATGCCATTTTTAGGTCGTAATGTAGCTGCGGCTCCAACTCCAGCTACCAATGTTCGAATAGAAAATGGAGAATTGAAATGGAATGTTTCAGGAAATCTGAAATCGGTTGTATATTATTTTTCTGATTTAAAGAAGGAAGGAAAAGTATTAACCATAATCAAAGCAAATACCATTTCAATTAATACCAATGGCTATTATGCTGTTTCAACATTAAACGCTGATAACCAGGAGAGCAAGCCGTCTGATGTAGTAGAGAAAAAATAATAATTAGCTTAAATTAAAAAGAATTATAAGGCCAACTAAATGGACTGCTCCAAAAGTTTAGACAAATTTAGTTATTAGATTTGTTATAATGAGCCCGATGGCATATCGGGCTCATTCCATTTAAATTCAATTTCAATTCGTTATTGTAGTAACACATATAATCTGTTATATCTGTTTTTAACTGCGCTGTCGATTCATTGTTCTTTTAGATAGAAAAGTTCTGACTTTAGGGTTCCAAAGAAGTTTTCAATTATAACATTGTCTAAGCAATTGCCTTTTCTGGACATACTTTGTATAATCTCATTTGCTTTTAGCACTTGATTTTTTCGAAAGATAATAAAAGGTACTCCTTGCCATTTTCATACAATTCAACAGGGTATCAGGTCGGACTGATGCCTTAGTTCCATTATGGCCTGCGCTTGTTTTGGGTTTTAACTAAGGCTTGGCGCTTTTTTAGCAGCACATTTCTGCGCGTAAATATTCATTTTCCCTTAAAAGCTCCTCTTCACGGGTAAGTGGCTTATCCGATTTTCTCAGTTTTCGCTTGATTCTCCTTATCGGCCATCGGTAATCTTCCTTTAGGTCAGGGGGCCAATCCAGGTAATCCAAACTTGTCAAATCGTTTCTGTCATCCGAGAATTCTGGCATCACCTGAAAGTTCAAAATGTACAACCACCTCTCTCAAAGATAGCTTTTCTTCACGAATAGCAGTTGGAACAGATAGCTTAAAGAAGGAACTAAAAACCCATTTGCCTTTTCTGGGGAGCAGCCCTGAGGCTTTCTGGTCTTCGTAGATCCTAAGCAAATCTTCAAATAGTGAATAGGTAACCCTATACTCTTTAGAAAGTGATTTTGCAGAACGGTATTGTTCCAACATTTGTCGTACACAGTGCAACTTGAATTCGGAACTGTGTTTTTTTTCTTTATCATAAAAATGCTTCCAGAAAGTGTATAACTTTTTGGAGCACTGCAGTAAGTGCCAGCCTTCATTTTTTATACCTAAATTTTTTGCTTATACCTTATTATAGTAAGTAGTTTCTATTTGGTAAGCGCTCTTATACCCCCAAGGGTTTAGATTTTAGATGCTTTTTAATGAAAATCATAAGCGTATTATAAGAAATCTTTTTGGTTATTTTGGGTGTTGTTTTTAAAAATTTTGTGCGGTTTTTTACGGTTTTTTGCAATAATAATTGGTTTTTGTGTGAGTAAATAGTTGATAGTTTTCTTTTTTTAATGAAAAACATTTTTGATATTTACCTAAGGCTTGGGGTTTTTGCATGGATTTGCAACTATTCTTTGGCCATCACAATTCAAGCAATCAATTTTATTAACAAAATTAGCGTTTATGAAAAAAAAACTACTCCTGTTTCTTTTTGGAATATTCGTATTTGTTGCACCTCTTTTTGCTCAACAACTTACGGTTACAGGAAAGATTACCTCTTCAGAAGATGGACTGCCAATTCCAGGCGCATCTGTAAAAATTAAAGGCACTAATAATGGAGTTCAAGCAACTTCTGCTGGTACTTACTCAATTAAGGCAAATCAAGGTCAAATACTTCAATTTAGTTATGTTGGGATGCTAACTAAGGAGGTGGTTTTGGGCACTTCCAGCACAATAGATGTTGTGCTACTAATTGATAGTAAATCTTTAAACGAAGTAGTTGTTACGGCTTTTGGTATTGCCCAAGAAAGAAAGTCTATCAACTATGCTTTTCAAAATATTCAATCCAAAGATATTGAAGAGTCAAGGCAGCAAAATATAGTTAATGCATTACAAGGAAAAATCGCTGGGGCTATAATTACAAGTTCTGGTGGTGGGCCTGGAGAAGGTGCATCAATAGTATTAAGAGGTTCAACTTCTTTAGACGGAGATAATCAGCCGCTTTTTGTTGTAGATGGAGTTCCTTTAGACAATAGCTCTTTTGTCGAATCTACTGCTCCTGGAGCTGGTAGCGGCTTTAATGGATTGCTGGGGAGAAGTTTAGGTACACCTAATAGAGCTTCAGATATTAATCCAGACGATATTGAGAGTGTAACGGTGTTAAAAGGGCCTGCTGCTGCTGCTTTATATGGCGTAAAAGCGGGAAATGGAGCAATTATTATAACTACCAAAAAGGGAAAAATTGGAGCCCCAACTATAACTTATAGTAATTTGTTTTCATTTGACAACGTAATGAGATTACCTGAAACACAATCTATTTATAAACAAGGATCTAATGGCGTTTTTTCTAACACTGTGAGAAGCTCATATGGTTCAGCTTTTTTACCTGGAGAAACGATTTACGACAATCTAGGAGATTTTTTCGAAACGGGTAAATCGCAGACACACAATTTTAATGTTTCTGGGGGAACTGAAAAATACACATTTAGGTTCTCAGCGACTATGGCAGATCAAAATGGAGTTGTGCCCAAAACTGAATATGGAAAATCTTCGGTTAGATTAGCTGCTAGTGTAAAAGCAAGTGAGAAATTTTCTGTTACAGGAACTGCAAATTATATTAGGACAACAGGTAGAAGACCTTTACAGGGGCCAGGACTGTTCGGTGGGTCTGGAGGCTTCTTGGTTAGTATATTTAATTGGCCTAAAAATGACAATATGAAAGATTATTTAAGTCCAGATGGAACTAGAAGAAGATTGATTGCGAGTATTACATCAGATACTGACAATCCATATTTTACAATAGATAGAAATCCTCAAACAGATGTTAATGATCGTTTTTTAGGAAATGCAGGTGTTGAATATAAACCATTAGAATGGTTGAAAATTAATTATAATCTAGGTACGGATTTCTATAATGAGAGAAATTTGAGTGTTAGGGCAGTAGGCACTTCATTGCCAAACAATCAAAATGGAGGTATAGGCCAAACGGTCAATACATTCCAAAGCATAACATCTAATTTACTGGTAACAGCAGAGCGCCAATTTGGTGATTTTAGTACGTCTTTACTATTAGGTAATGCGATAGATCAAACAAGATTTGCAACTGTAGATTATTTAGGGTTAATTTTTCAAAATCCAGATTTTATAAGTATAAATAATACAGTTAACAGATCGATCATACAACGAAACTCTGTGAAAAGAATAATTGGTGGTTTCGGTAGTTTAAATGTTGATTGGAAGAAAACAGTTTTCTTGAATGTAACAGGTCGTAATGACTGGTCTTCTACTTTACCTACAAAAAACAGGTCATTTTTCTATCCATCAGTAAGCGTTGGTTATGAGTTTACTAAATCTTTAAACCTTGAAAAAAATGATTGGATTAGTTATGGTAAGGTAAGATTTTCTTATGCTGATGTTGGCAAGGATACGGCCCCTTACCGAGTAGAATCTCCTTTACAGTCAAATACATTTATTGGAGGAGGTTTTAGATATGGGTTTTTTGGAAACAATCCAGAATTGGCTCCAGAAACAAGGAGATCTTATGAAGTTGGATTAGATATGCAATTGTTTAAGGAAAAAGTTAGGGTTGATGTAACCTTATATAAGGATAAAACAATAGATCAAATTATTGCTCCACGTGTTAGTCAAGCTACTGGTTTCATTTTACAGTATATAAATGGAGGCTCAGTTCAAAATAAAGGTATTGAGTTAATGGTTTCTGGAACACCTATTAAAAGTAAAGACTTCAACTGGGACATTAACTTTAATTTTGCTAGAAACGAAAATAAAGTACTTGAGCTGCCTTTCCCTTTAACGATAGTTCGTAATTCTGATGCTTCCATTATAAATGTTGCCGAAGGTGCATCATATCCTGGCAAATCTGTAAGTGCTATTAGCGCTACAGATTATCAAAGAGATCCACAGGGCAGAGTTATTATTGATGCCAATGGATATCCGCTGTTTAATACCTTGTTTAGTTACGCAGGAGATAGGGCACCTGATTATACATTGGGTTTGAATAATACTTTTAGGTATAAGAAATTGGAATTAAGTTTCTTAGTTGATATTAGAAAAGGCGGAGATGTCATTAATGGTAACGAGTGGGAGCTTGTAAGAAGCGGGTTAAGTAAACAAACTGGCGAAAGAGGCAAAGAAGTTATATTTGATGGAGTGGTTAGAAATACTGATGGTACATTCTCTCCTAACACAAAATCAGTAGAGTTAACCCAAGGGTATTTTCAAAACAATTTAGCCGCTGTTGGTACAGCATTTATTGAAGATGGTTCATGGATTAGGCTAAGGACTATAACTTTAAACTATTCGCTTGGTAAAAAATATACCCCAAAATTTATGTCAAATGTAAACATTTTTGCTACTGGTCGTAATTTGGTTTTGCTAACAAACTATTCAGGTATCGACCCTGAAGTTGGTGTGTCGGGAGCTGGTGTTCGTGGTGGTGGTTCTGCTGGCCTAGACTATGGAGGCGTTCCTAGTAGAAGAGGATTTGATTTTGGGATAAAAGTTGGATTTTAATTGAAATTAAAATGAAGAGAATAATAATAATAGCCGTACTAATATTCACATTGGGAATTTCGGCATGTGAAAAAGGTTTTTTAGATGTTAATACAGATCCAAATAACCCAACAGCAACAACCCCTAATTTTTTATTGCCCAGTATTATTGCAAATGGTTTTGCTATGCAAGGATTTGAATCTTATCAACTTACAGGTTTGTTAACTCAGAATGTAGGCAGAAGGGGGGCCGCTAATAGCGGTGTGGAGCAGTATTTTTTGGCACCGAATGTAAGGCCTTTCCAAGATACCTACCAAATAGTTGGAACAAATATTCCACCTATGATTGATATTGCACAAAGTGAAGGTTCAGCGTATTATGTAGGCGCAGGAAAGATAATGTATGCCCTAATACTGGCCCATGCAACAGATCTATTGGGTGATATTCCATATAGTGAGGCATTTAAGCCAGCATTGACCATCTCTCCAAAATATGATAAACAAGAAGAAATATATGCCGCGGTAGATAAGCTTTTAGATGAAGGAATTGTAGAAATGCAAAAGCCTGCGTCAAGTAATTCCCGTCCTTTCTATATTACCTCACCTAGTATTAGCGGTGATATTCTGTATAAAGGAGTTACGGCATCTTGGATTAAGTTGGCCTATTCGTTGAAAGCGAGACAGGCAAATCATCTGGTAAAAAAAGCTAGCTATAATCCTACCACTATTCTTAGTTACATAGACAAAGCTATTTCTACAAACTCAGAAGATGCGCAATTACAATACCAGGCAGTAACGAGTACTGTGCTTAACTCTACAAATGTTTTGGGGGCTACCAGAGGCAATCTTGGAGCCATTACGTTTGGTAGGTTTTTTATAGAAATGTTAAATGGTAAAAATTTATTAGGGGATGCAGCCCTCCCTGATGATCCTAGATTGGCTATTATGGCCTTTCCTACGGCCACAGGAACACAGCCAGGCCTTAACAATGCACAGGCTGTTGTTGGTGTTTCTGATTTTTATAGCTCATGGTATGGGCAAGATCTAGGTATAATGCCAGTATTAACTAATGCTGAAACTAGATTTATAGAAGCAGAGGCGGCATTTAGGGCGGGTCCCGCAACTCTTTCAAGAGCTTATACTGCTTATAGGGCGGGCATAATTGCACACATGGATAAAATAGGTGTGCCAGTTCCTGCTAGAGATGCTTACATGCTGTCGGCTGCCGTTGCTCAAAGTGCAGCAACGCTTACGCTTAAAAATATTATGGAACAGAAATATATAGCGTTATTTATGAATCCGGAAAGTTGGACTGATTTAAGGAGACTGGATTATAGCCAGACTATATATACCAATTTTTATTATCCTGCAGGTGCAAATCCTAATGCGAAAGATGCAGCTGGTCTGCCTGGTTATCCACAAAGGTTGCTTTATCCGTTAACAGAAATTCAGTTAAACCCTGCAGAAGTGGAAAAACAGGGTGGTAATTCTCAAAATTATTTAATGAAACCTTTATGGTGGAATATTCAATAACATGGTTATGAAAAAAAATATAATATTATTGGCCGGACTTGCCTTATTTCTTATAATTAATGCATGTGACAGAACAGAAGATCCTATCTACAAAAAAATCTCTGACAATAGGTTTCCCACTATAGTTGCAAATTCAAATTTTGTAACTCCCACAATCCCTACTGCTGGGATTGCAAAGGGAACTGCGCTTGCAATAGAACTTGATTTTATTTCTATAGATCCGATAAAAGAAATTCAATTTTATGAGAAAATTGGTACAGCGGATTCAGTATTAATAGACAAAAAGCCATATCAGGCTGCTTTTTCTAAAATTAAAAATTGTGATACTTTATTGTATGCTTATAAAGCTCCGACTACGCCAGCAACGGGAACTACCATTGTATTCAGGGCTAGAGTTGTAAATCAAAGTGGATTGACAAAAGACAGAATACTCTCTTATAAAGTTCTTTAACTAATACAGAGCCCTTTTAGCATTTGAGCTAGAAGGGCTTTGTTGTTTCCGCTAATTTGCAATCGATGCAAATTGTTAAGTGTACTTTTAAGGCCCTTAATTTAATCTTTTAAGCATAATCAAAGCTGTGTTTTAGCCTTTAACACAGCTATCCAAATAAGAAAAATACACATTTTATTACCATATTCTAGATAAATAGAATAAATACGATTAAGATAAAATATCATTTGGCTAAACTTATTTAATCGTTATCTATTTTAAGATAATCAAATGGTATAACCTAAAATTTTATAGCTTTGCATTAACAATAATTAATACAATGGCAAGCTTCACACTTACACCCGAGACCTGGAAAAAAGTAAAAATAAAGTTTTTAAGAAAATACCGTGATCTTGCACAAGTGGAAATCAATTTTACGCCTGGGCAGGAAGATCAACTGGTGAAACAATTGATGGGTTTGGTACATAGAGACCAAGCTTATATAGAGTTTACCATAAAAAAAGCGCTTGCCGATCCAGAGGGGAACAGGCTATAGTCATCCCTATATTTTCCTAAATTTTTCCTAGATTTACTTTCTGTGGTATGAAAGCGATTTTGTGTAAAGCAAGATCACTAAAACTTGTAACATGCATACCGCTGGGAAGAGCCATGAAGAAAGTAAAAATTTATATACTATTAGCCGCCGTTGCGGTGTCCTCTTTAACCCTTGCCTTTAGGGAAGATCTGTTTCAGGTCTCTAAAAATTTGGATGTTTTCGCATCCCTGTATAAGGAAATCAATATTAACTATGTAGAAGAAACCAATCCTGCCGACTTAATGAAACGGGGCATTGATGCGATGCTTGAGGGTTTGGATCCTTACACCGAATATGTGCCCGAATCGGAAATAGAAGATTACAAGATGAAATATGTGAGTACCCAATACGGAGGTATAGGAGCTGCCACACTGACCATAGACGGTAAACTATATGTTAACGAGGTAAGCGAAGGAAATCCGGCAAATAAGAGTGGAATCAAACCTGGGGACCAGATCGTGAAAATTAATGGTATAGATATCACGGGAAAGGATAGGGCCCAAATTAGTCAATTGCTGCGTGGCCCTAAAGGTACTCCTGTAGATCTGGTGCTGTTAAGAGAAGGAGCGGTGCTTAGCAAAACATTGACCAGAGAGGAAATTAAGCAGCCCAATGTTTCTTATGCAGGAATGCTGGAAGATCAGGTAGGCTATATCCGTTTGGATAAGTTCTTGGAAAATTCTGGACAAGAGGTGAAAGAATCACTAGAACAGCTGAATAAGCAAAAACCTAAAGGAATTATTTTGGACCTCAGAAATAATGGAGGAGGTATTTTGCAGGAAGCGGTTAAGATTGTAAACCTTTTTGTAGAAAAGAATATCTTGGTGGTTACCCAAAAAGGACGTAATCCGGAAAAAAATATCACCTACAAAACCATTAATAGTCCCATCTCACCGAATGTACCCTTGGTGGTGCTGATCAATGGGTCTTCCGCCTCGGCATCGGAAATTGTTGCAGGAGCCCTCCAGGACCTAGATAGGGCAATTGTAGTTGGACAACGCAGCTATGGCAAGGGTCTGGTACAACAGACGTTTAGCTTGCCTTACAACAGTTTGGTTAAGGTCACCGTGGCCAAATATTATACGCCATCTGGGCGATGTATCCAAGCGCTTGATTATGCACATAGAAAACAAGATGGGTCAGCAGAAAAGTTTGCCGACAGCTTGTCAAAGGCCTATGGAACAAAAGCTGGTAGAACAGTTTATGATGGAAACGGCGTTTTCCCAGATGTGTTTATCGAACCTGTAAAATATAGTCCCATTACCCTCTCCCTGCTCACTAAAAATTTGTTCTTTGATTATGCCAATAACTTTGCGAAGACCAATAAAACAGTAGCGTCGGCTAAAGGATTTCAGGTTACGGATGCTAATTATAATCAATTTATAGGTACACTGGCCAATAAAGATTATACTTATACCTCTAGAACAGAGCGTTTGCTCAATGAGCTCAAAACGGAAGCAGAGAAAGAAAATAAGGTGGAAGCCGTAAAGTCAGATCTGGAAGATCTAAAAGCAAAAATGTTGAGTGCAAAAAAAACAGATCTGGTCACCCATAAAGCCGAAATAAAACGCGTATTGGAGACACAGATCATTAGTCGTTACTTCTTTGAAAAAGGTAAGATAGAACACTCTTTTCAGTATGATAAGGAAATTGCCAAGGCAGCCTCTTTATTTAACAATCAAACGCAAATGCTGGCCATATTAAAAGGAGATGGTACTTATAAAACTATAGGTAATCCTTCCTTAAAAGCGAACGGGACGCAGAATTAAATAAAGTGCTTAAAAATTTTCAGGGTAAATCGTCACAAAATAAAAAAGGGAAACCAATAATGGTTTCCCTTTTAACTACCATTAAAGCTAAGTTTAGTAGTCCATGGCGTGTAGTCTTACCTTTAAACCATCCATGGCAGGACTTAGCTGTAGTTGACAGGCCAGTCGAGAATTAGGGAGCAAATCTGGTAAGGTATCTAGCATGGCATATTCGTCATCGCTCATCTCGTTAAGCTTTTCTTCACCTTCCATCACATCAACACAGCAGGTAGCACATAAAGCCATACCACCGCAGGTGGCCAGAACGTCATATTCGCTGGCTTTCAAAAATTCCATAAGGCTCAGGCCCATATCGGTTGGAGCAATTAAACTGCTTTTATTTCCTTCCCTGTCTTCTACCTCAATTGTAATATCTTTTGTTTCCATTGTTAAAATTCGCTTACACCATTTACGGTAGTATATTTCATCGTATACTTTATACCAGGATTCATGTATTGATAAGCGCTATGGCTCATTAATGCTGCCTCATGGAAGCCACATAAGATCAATTTCAATTTGTTGGTATAGGTATTAATGTCGCCTATGGCATATACGCCCGGTATATTGGTTGAATAATCATCTACATTTACCTCAATAGCACTTTTGCTAATATTAAGGCCCCATTGCTCAATTGGCCCCAATTTAGGGCTTAATCCAAATAAAGGAATTAAATGGTCGGCAGCCACATGGGTGGTTTCCATTGTTTTATTATGGATAATTTCCACTTTTTCTAATTTGCCTTTGCCATGTACAGCGTTAAGGTTGCTGTTCAGTACCAGGTTGATCTTTCCACTTTCGGCCAATTCCATCACTTTGTTTACCGAATCTGGTGCACCTCTAAAACTTTCGCTACGGTGTATCAGGGTAAGTTCGCTGCAAATATCGGCCAAGAAAATAGTCCAGTCCAAAGCAGAATCTCCTCCGCCGGCAATCACCATTTTCTGTCCACGATATTTCTCTGGATCCAATATCATGTAGTTCACACCTTTGCCATTCTCAAATTGCTCAAGACCAGCAACGGCAGGTTTTCTAGGTTCAAAACAGCCTAAGCCACCCGCAATTACCACCACCTTGGCTTCTATTACAGTCCCCATATTGGTGGTAAGCACAAAATCGGCCTCGCCACGTTTTTCTAAGCCTTCAATACGTTCTCCAAGGGTATAGCCTGGATGAAAAGGCTTGGCTTGTTCTACAAGGTTATCAACCAGTTCCTGGGCCAACACAGAAGGAAAACCAGGAATGTCGTAAATTGGTTTCTTAGGGTAGATTTCTGATAACTGGCCGCCAACCTGAGGTAAATAATCAATTAAATGACAACGCATTTTTAACAATCCCGCTTCAAAAATTGCAAATAAACCAACTGGCCCAGCGCCTATAATAGCTATATCGGTAGAAATCATAATTCTAAAATTTTGGCAAAAATACAAAATTAACTTTTAAAAAACCGCACTTATTTAGATGAATTCTAGATAGAAAGTAAAAAATCTACTAAATCTATGGGTTTAGCGTTTTTAGTGCGTTTGTATGGCTGTTTTTGTTTGGTAGAATAAATAGAAATGTTCTCGAAAGGTAAAAATTTTAAATACTTCGAATGATATGATAGGCTTTAAAAACGTAAGTTTAATTAAAAAGGGGTAGTTAAGTATCCACCCCTTTTATTTTACCAGCTCATTCCTAAATTTTGAAATACGAAGCTCCAAACATCGCTCGCCTCTTCTATTTGTTTTGCGGTTGGCTTTCCTGCTCCATGGCCGGCTTTGGTTTCAATCCTGATCAGCATTGGGTTATCACCTTTATATTTCTCCTGCAATGTTGCGGCAAACTTAAATGAATGTGCAGGAACAACGCGGTCGTCATGATCGGCAGTTGTAATTAAAGTTGCTGGATAATTTACGCCAGCCTTGATGTTATGAAGAGGAGAGTATTTGATCAAGTATTCGAAAGCTTCTTTTTTGTCGCTGGTGCCATATTCAACTCCCCAACCCCAGCCAACGGTAAACTTATGGTAACGTAGCATATCTAGAACACCTACGGCTGGTAAAGCTACCTTAAAAAGCGCCGGTTTTTGTGTCATACAGGCGCCCACCAACAAACCACCGTTTGATCCGCCAGAAATGGCAATCTTCGATGGGTTGGTATATTTTTCTTTAATCAGGTATTCTGCAGCAGCAATAAAATCATCAAATACATTTTGCTTTTTATCCAGCATGCCGCCTTTATGCCATGCCTCGCCATATTCACTTCCGCCACGTAAACTAGGCTGCACGTAAATGCCACCTTTTTCTAAAAATAACATTCTGGAAAGACTGAAAGCGGGTGTTAGACTGACTTGGAATCCGCCATAAGCGTAAAGGTAAACTGGGTTATTGCCATCAAGCTTAATTCCTTTTTTATGCACAATGAACATCGGTACTTTCGTTCCATCTTTTGATGGATAAAAAATCTGTTTGGTTTCGTAATGCTCAGTATTAAATTTCAATTCAGATTTTTTGTAAAGTGTCGATTCTCCCTTGGCAATATCATATCGATAACTGGTGCCAGGTGTGGTAAAATTGGTGAAAGAGTAGAAGAGTTCTTTATCTTCCTTGAAGCCACCAAATCCACCAACGGTACCAATTGAGGGCAGTTTAACGTCGCCGATCTTTTTGCCTTTTAAATCGAATTGAACAATGTTTGTGCTGGCATCTCTTAAATAGGTCGCCCATAAAAAGCCACCACCCGTACTCACCCCCTCTAACGCCAAATCAGATTCTGGAATAATTTTCTGCCAGTTTTTCGGATCGGGATTTTTGGGGTCGACCAAAACAACCTGTTTGTTCTCGGCCCCCAAATCGGTGTTCATTAAAAGTTTGTCGCCATCATTATCAATTACACTATGGTTGTTTGCATAGCCTTTTACCAAAAGTGAAAGTTTAGCTTTTGGATCACTTAAATCCTGATAAAAAAGGGCATTTCCCGAAGTTCCCGCGCTGGCATAAACAATTAAGAAGCGGTCGTCTTCTGTAACGCTGGCCCCAAAATACAAATTCGAATTTGTATTGTCTTCGAAAATTAACTGGTCATCTTTTTGCTGATCGCCAAGTTTGTGGTAATAAATTTTTTGAAACTTATTGGCGGCAGATAAATCCATTCCTTTTAAGGGCTCATCAAATTTGCTGTAATAAAAGCCATCGTCTTTCCAAGCTGCACCAGAAAATTTGGTCCATTTTAATTCATCGCTTAGTTTCTTTTTGGTGGCAATCTCCATCACATAGATATTACTCCAATCGGAACCTGCCTGGGCGACCGAATAGGCAATATATTTTTTGTTGTGGGAAAAACCGAGTAGGCTTACGGCAGCTGTTCCATCGACCGTAAGTTGATTAGGGTCCAGAAAAGTTTCCTCTTTTCCTTCCAGCCCTTTTTTAATGAACCAAACACTTTGGTTCTGCAGGCCGTCGTTCTTTGTGAAAAAGTAATATTCGCCCACCCTGAACGGTGCGCTTTCTTTTGGATAATTCCAGATTTCGGTTAAGCGGGCTTTAATGTCGTTGCGAAACGGAATTTGTTCAAGGTAATTTTGTGTGACCTTATTTTCAGCTTCAACCCAAGCTTTTGTTTCTGCCGAAGTATCGTTCTCGAGCCAGCGATAAGGATCGGCAATGGTTGTGCCAAAATAATTATCGGTTATGCTATCTTTCTTGGTGTCTGGGTATTTCATTAACGTAATTTTTTCTGCTGGTTTTTTGCCTTGGTTACAGGCAAAAATACTTACTGCAAATAAGCCTAATACAATTTGTTTTTTCATGCGTATAAATTATTTCATGAGCCTGCGAGCTCGGTTTGTTTTCAGTTATGATGAAGCGATCAGATTTTTCACTTGTATTGAATGCCTCTTGCTTTTGTGTTCAAGAACTGGCAAACTCGGGTTTATTCATCCTACTCCCGAAGTTATTTGGGACAAGTTGTGTGGCTTGAAAAATCATAATGGTTTCATGTTCAAAAAGGTTTATTTACTAATATATGTTTTTCTTTGGGGATGGTTGCACTGATGTTATCATATTCTAGGTTTTGGGACTTTGGTTTTTAGCCTTTCAGCTTTAACCTTTTTGCTTTACCTTTGAACTTATAGATGGCTAAAAACATATATTTCGCTTCAGATTTTCATTTAGGTTCGCCAAACTATGGAGAAAGTAGACTAAGGGAAGACCGTATTGTAAGGTGGCTGAATTTTATCGAACCCAATTGTGGGGAGCTTTTTTTGATGGGAGATGTATTTGACTTTTGGTTCGAATATAAGTATGTGATACCTAAAGGTTTTATTCGTTTGCAGGGCAAATTGGCCCAAATGGCCGATAAGGGAATAAAGATTTATTTTTTTAAGGGCAACCATGACATGTGGGTGACCGACTATTTTATAAAGGAAATAGGGCTTGAGATCATCAGCGATGAACTGGTTATTGAACGTAATGGCAAAAAAATATACCTCCACCACGGTGATGGCCTAGGGCCGGGAGATAGGAAATATAAGTTTTTAAGAAAGATTTTTAGGAATCCCCTTTGTCAGTGGCTTTTTTCTACGCTACCACCCAGAATAGGCATGGGTATTGCCAATACTTGGTCAGATTACAGTAGGGCGGCCAGCAAAGCTGAAGAAGTTTTTCAGGGAGAGGATAAAGAGTGGTTAGCTGTTTATGCAAAAGAACAGTTACAGCAGGCTCATTATGATTATTTTGTATTCGGACACCGTCATTTGCCTTTAGAAATAAAACTAAATGAAAAAAGCACCTATATTAATATTGGTGAATGGCTAAAATATAATTCATATGGGGTATTTGATGGCGAGGAGCTGAAACTGATGTATTTTGAAAATCTATGAAACAATTCCGTCATTTCGACCATTTGGAGAAATCTAGCAAAAAGATTTTACTTCGTAAGGCCGTTTGGGGTGCTCACTACGTTGCGTTTCGTGGCGAAATAGTGGCCGTATGGTGTTTTATTGTTTTGTTGTTCAGTTGCTTGTTTGCCAATGCACAATTGAGGCAGGTGGCAAAGATCGATACCCTGGCCAAAGCTATTTTGGTCGATAATTTGGATAACGTTTATCTTTTGTCGCCCAAGGATGAGCTGTTGAAGTACGATAGTGGGGGAAAGCTACGCTGGCGCTACAGCAATAACCGTTTTGGAAAGCTGCACAGTATTGATGTTTCAGATCCCCTGCGTGTGGTATTATTCTACAATGATTTTCAGCAGGTGCAGATCTTAAATAATAATCTTAATGAAATTACTTCCTATTCATTTGCCAGAAATGGAAATCTATTGGTTTCTGCCGTAGCATCAACCAACAATAATGGGCTATGGATTTTTGACAGGGCCTCTAATATGCTCATTAAGCTGAGTGGAAATTTTACAGAAGACATCAGGTCTGCAAATTTATATCAATTGTTTGGGGAGATGATAGACCCCAAAAAACTGGCGGCATCTGACCAGTATGTATTTGTACAAAAGAAAAACAGTGAAATATTGCAATTTGATAGATTTGGAGCTTATGTGAAAACATTACCCATAGATAGCTTGTCTGACTTTAACATGACCAGTAACATTATTGCCTATTTAAAAAATGGTCAGTTGGTGAAGTATAATCTTAATTCTTTTGAAAGTTCGCAAACGAAACTTCCTGTGGCACCGCCTATTAAACAGGTAGCCGTTGGAAACAAATTAATTGTAGTGTTAACCGAAAAAGCCGTATTTTTGCTGTCCGATAATTAAAGCGGTTGTTTGTTGCCTTGTTTTTGGTGTGATAAACCCGATTGAAGTGGAAATATCCCGATTTTATCGGGCATTGTAATGTAAAGCGGGACTTGCTTTAATTGTTGTAATAGATTGATTTTCGAATAAGATATGTTAGATAAATTAGAAGCCATAAAGCTGCGTTGGGAAGATGTAGAAGAGCAATTAAGTAACCCTGATGTAATACAGGATATGAAGCGCTTTGCTGCTTTAAACAAAGAGTATAAGGATCTTGGCAAGATTGTAGATGAGTACAAGATTTACAAGAACGTAAGGAGTAATATCGAGGCCAATAAAGAAATTTTGAGCAATGAAAAAGATCAGGAGCTGAGGGAAATGGCCAAGGAAGAATTGGATGCGCTGTTGGTGCAACAAGAGGAAATGGAGGCGGCTATACGTTTGATGTTGATTCCGAAAGATCCGGAAGATGCCAAGAATGCCGTGTTTGAGATTAGGGGAGGGACTGGAGGTGATGAAGCAGCGCTTTTTGCTGGCGATTTGTATCGGATGTATACCCGTTTCTTTGAAACTAAAGGCTGGCGTGTAGAGGTGATGGATGTTACCGAAGGTACGGCAGGTGGCTATAAAGAGGTGATCTTAAAAGTTTCTGGTGAGGATGTGTACGGACAATTGAAGTACGAAAGTGGCGTGCATCGTGTACAGCGTGTGCCAGATACGGAAACACAAGGCCGGGTGCATACTTCGGCAGCGTCTGTAGCGGTTTTGCCAGAGGCAGAAGAAATAGATTTTTACCTAAATCCCGCTGATATTGAATTACAGACTTCACGTTCTGGTGGTGCAGGTGGACAGAATGTAAACAAGGTAGAAACAAAAGTGCAGCTCACGCATAAGCCTTCGGGAATTGTAGTGGTTTGTCAGCAGGAGCGCTCACAATTGGGCAACCGTGTAATTGCCATGGAAATGTTGAGAAGCAAGCTGTACGATATTGAGCTGCAGAAAAAGAATGGAGATATTGCCGCCAAACGTAAAACGATGGTTTCTACAGGAGATCGATCGGCTAAGATCAGAACGTACAATTATCCGCAAGGTAGGGTGACCGATCATCGTATTGGTTTAACGATGTATAATCTGAGTGCAATAATGGATGGTGCAGTGCAAGAATTAATTGACGCGCTTCAGTTTGCCGAGAATGCAGAAAAAATGAAAGAGGGAGCGGTTAGTTAAGGGAAAGAATAAAAGAGTGAGAAGCAAGGAATAAAGATAAAGGAGCAAAGAACAGAGATTTGTTTTTAGCTGTAAAACAGGTCTTTATAAATATTTTAAAATTTTTATTGCAAAACAGATTAAAGAAGCTATATTTGCAGACCCAAACGGAAAGACGTTGTCTGGAAGTTAGGAAAACGGTTCGGTAGTTCAGCTGGTTAGAATGCCGCCCTGTCACGGCGGAGGTCGCGGGTTCGAGTCCCGTCCGGACCGCAAAAAATCCTCAATCTGATAAAGATTGGGGATTTTTGCTTTTATAATAGATTCGGTTGTTTTCTTAAGTTAGCAAAATGGGATCATGTACAAAAGTTGTGGACAGGGAATAAATTTTAGATATTCGTGCGTTAAAGATTATTTTAAATGCACGACTCGTTTAAAGCCCTGCTTCCCATGATCATACCCGAAGGTGTTTCAGATTATTTTGGATCAAGCGGAAAAGTTGGGGGAGTTAAACTCTAGGCATATATTTTCGATAATCTGAATAAGAAAAACTTAATATCCCTTACGCCTCTCGATGTTGCCCTAAAGGCTTTTATCTTTGCATTGAAAG
>NZ_JAELTN010000061.1 GCF_016428855.1 Pedobacter sp. ASV28 | reverse complement strand
CCCCCCCCCCCCCCCCCCCCCCCCCCCCCCCCCCCCCCCCCCCCCCCCCCCCCCCTTTTTACGCATGTCTCGTGGGCTCGGAGATGTGTATAAGAGACAGAAACACCACTTACAATACCTTTACCTGTTTCGGTATTATAGGTTAAAGAATCGGCCATTGACGATCCCTCTGTTCCAGTTTTGAAGATTGGACGACCTACATATCTTCCTTTTTCATTTTTAACCCCACTGGCGAAAAATGGTTTTTTCTCTTGAATTAAATCTAATAAAATCTGCATCAAGTTCTAGTCCTTCGTACTTTACACGGGCATTACCATATAAATACATGATTTCGTTCTTTTTATCGGTACGGATAGAATCCTTTGCGTAATATTCAAGCTTAGAGTCTAGACCACTCTTCTTTAAGGGTTTCTTTGTCGTGTCCCTTTTGGTAGTATCCTGTATTTTTTTTATTTCTTGAAAGAAATGAATACGGGTAGATGCAAGCGCCTTATTATCAGTATAAAAAACTGATAATACCAAAAAAGTGGAAAAAATGATCGTCTGTAAAAGTTTCAAATTTGTGTCCGAATGTTTATTTTGCAATAATCTTTACCACAAAACGTTCAAAATTAATGAAAAATATACCATTGAATAGAGCAAAAGAAACATTGATCCTGTTTATTTCTTTTTTTTTATTATTCTCTGCTGAAAATCAAGTGTTTGCACAAGAATATAAAATTAAAACAATTGTAATTGATGCAGGTCATGGTGGTAAAGATGGCATGACTAGAGGCTTATATTCTACCGAAAAAGACGTGGCGCTTAAAACGGCACTACGCTTGGGCAAACTAATAGAGGAGAACATGAAGGATGTTAAAGTAGTTTATACCCGTACTCAAGATGTATTTGTGCCCTTATATGAACGTATAGGGTTGGCCAATCAGGTAAAAGCAGATCTTTTCATCTCTATACATTGCAATGATATGCCCGTTTATCCTACCAGGTACATTAGTGGGTATACCAAAAATAAAAAAGGTAAAAAGACCCCTATTTATAAGACAAAGTATGTCAAAAGTACTTCGACGCGTGGCACAGAAACATTTGTGTCGGGTAGCGGTAGATTAGACGAGCAAGACGAAGCGATCAAAAGAGAAAATGCCGCTATGTTTCTAGAGGATAATTATAAGGATAATTATGAGGGCTTCAACCCCGATGATCCGGAAAGCGCCATTATATTATCCCTAATGAAAAACACCTTTCGCACACAAAGCCTAAAATTTGCAAAATACATACAGGATCAATATGTAAGTGTAGGACGCATAAACCGGGGTGTACAAGAAAAAAGTTTGGCCGTATTGGCTAGAGCTGGGATGCCAGCTGTATTAACCGAAATTGGTTTTATCAGTAATCCTACAGAAGAAGACTATATGAATTCGGAAGCCGGACAAACAGAAATTGCCAACTGTTTGCTGAAAGCAATTCAAGCTTATAAATTAAGTGTAGAAATTTAGTGTTAATATTTTGTATTTTTGTGGCAAAACACACATAAATGAAATTAAAAAAGATTTTATTATACCTTGTTTGCTTTACCTTTTTGCTTTGTTTTTCTGATGCCAGTGCCCAAGGATATAAAATTAAGACGATAGTAATTGATGCAGGTCACGGTGGTGTAAAGCCAGGGGCTAAAGGTATATATTCTTACGAGAAGGATGTGGCCTTAAAAGTTGCCCTTAAACTTGGAGAACAATTAGAAAAAGAATTACCTAACATCAAGATTATACAGACACGTAAAACGGATGTAGACGTTGATTGGTACAAAAGAGCCGAGATTGCCAATGATGCAAAAGCAGATATTTTTATCTCTATACACTGTAATTCTATGCCCAAGGGAAATACAACTACCAAAGGTACAGAAACATTTGTAGGTGCTTATCGTCGTATTAATGAAATGGATGCGGGCCTTAAAGAAAACGAGGAGATCATTAAGGATAAGAATTATAAGAAAAAAGGCACCTATGATCCTACAGATCCAGAAGAAGTGATTGTACTATCATTATACAAATCGTTGTATAGGTCAAAAAGCTTGGCTTTAGCAAGTATGATCCAAAAAAACTATACTGAGGTAAACAAAAGGGTTAATAGAGGTGTTAAAGAACAAGGTTTGTTAATATTGCAACGTGCGGCTATGCCTTCTGTTCTTACCGAAATAGGTTTCATTTCTAATCCAGATGAAGAAAATTACATAAATTCGGAGAGTGGGCAGGCAGAAATTGTAAATGCAATAGTAAATGCCATTAAACAATACAAAAAAGAAGTTGAAAACTAAGTAAACCAAAAACTAAGTGAAAATTAAAAACGAAACTAAAGTAGGCATACTTGCAGCCTTTGCCATTGCCTTGTTAATTATTGGCTACAACTTTTTGAAAGGAAACAGCATATTTTCTAACGAAACTATATTATATGCAAAGTATACCCAGGTAGATGGTCTGGGGGTTTCCAAGCCGGTATTAATTAACGGATACCAGATTGGCCGTGTGGCCGCATTGGAGTTACAGCCAGATGCAACTATAAAAGCCACTTTAAAAATTAACGGCAAGTATGAAATTCCAAAAAATACGATTGCACGTTTGGAAGGCACAGATTTATTGGGCAGTAAGGCAATTGTTTTAACATTGGGCAACGACAAGAACTTTGCGGAGGATGGTGATTTCTTGCAAACCAACGTAGAAAAAGGTCTTATGGAAAGCATACAGCCCGTACAAAAGAAAGCCGAACTGATCATCACTAAAATGGATTCCATTTTATCTAGCATAAATACAATCCTTAACCCTAATCTACAAAAGAATATCGATCATAGCTTTACCAGTATCGCAGCCACCTTGGGCTCTTTAGAATCTACTTCTAAAAAAGTAGACGCACTTGTGGGATCTGAAAGTTCCAAGCTATCTAATATCTTATCCAATGTAGAAGCCATTACAGCAAACTTTAAAAACAATGGGGCCAAAATTGATGCGGTGATGAACAACCTTAATCAAGTAACAAATAAGGTAGCTGCCCTTAATTTTGAGCAAACCATTACCAATGCCAACAAAGCGGTGGCCGATCTTCAGGGTATGGTGACTGACTTAAAAAATGGCAAGGGAACATTGGGTGCCCTATTAAATGATAGACAGATGTATGATAACCTGACCAATGCGTCCAAAAATCTCGATGCGCTAATGATCGACCTAAAGGCAAATCCTAAACGTTATGTTCACTTCTCCGTATTTGGTGGAGGGAACAAGAAAGATAAATAGCACAGGTTAGCAATTTTGCTGAACAAAAAAGCCTTTCAGATTATGCATCTTGAAAGGCTTTTTTTTATGGGCAGCAGATCTAAATCTCGAAAGTCCTGCCTTCTATGGCTAATTCTGTAGGTTCGAAGACACTTTGTGCTTCTTCCAGTAGAGGAGATAGAACCTTATATCTGGATGAAAAATGTCCGATTAATAATTTCTTTGCCCCTACTTTTTGGGCAATTTGCGCGGCCTGTAAAGCGGTGGTATGGTGTGTTTCGTTAGCCCTTTCTAACATTTCATGCAGAAATGTAGCTTCATGATATAGGGTGTCGCAATTTTTTAACTGTTCAAAATAACTTTCATCATACATGGTATCTGAACAATAACAATATATTTTGGGTACCGCCGAATCTTTGGTGTAATCAAGGTATTTTATCTGGCCCCCATTTGGCGTATCAATATTTACTCCCCTTTTTAAAAGCTGATAATATGCTAACGGAACATTGTCCATTTCTAATTTATCAACCAAAAGCTTTCTTAAACGTTTCTTTTCCGTAAACTTAAAACCTGTGCATGGAATACGATGGTTAAGAATAATAGTTTCTACGGTTACATCGTTATTCTGAAAGATCTTTTCAGGTTTTAATGGATTAATGGCGTAATAATTAATCTGATAGCGTAATCTGGTATCGGAATGTTCAAATTGCAGCTCTAATATTTCCTTTATGGCCCGAGGCGCAAAGATGTTTAAGGGTTTTATACGGCCATTTAAATGTAGGCTTGATAGTAAGCCCACCAAACCAAAAAAATGATCACCATGTAAATGACTAATGAAGATGTAATCTATTTTAGATGCTTTAAAACCATATTTTATCAATTGCTGTTGCGTACCCTCTCCGCAATCTATCAAATAAAATTTTTCGTTGCAGTTTAAGAGCTGTGCGCTGGGATTTCTATTGTATACGGGAGTTGCAGAGCTACTACCTAATATGGTGATTTCAAACTTCATTCAATCATTTACCCCTTATCTACTCCTCCACGGAGCTCCTTTTCAATTTCCTCCATGAAAATAAGATCGGTTGCTTCATCCAACTTATTGACAAAAGTAACAGATTGATGAAGGTTAGACATCTTGATGATCGGGGCAATATTTTTATTCACGCCGCAAACCACAAAAATACCTTCTGCATTTTTACACAACCTATCGCCTACCAAAAGCGAACTAAGATCTTGAGAGTCATTACATTCTTTAACAGCAGATAAATCGAGTACAATATTTCTATAACCTTCAGTATTTAGTAAAATAAACTCAGACTTAAGGGCAGGTGTATTATCATTCGTAAATTTAGGTTCCTCTAACTTTAATACTACGTATTTTTCATGTTTATCAATAGAGAATTTCATATCAGTTTATATTTAAATAAATAATTATTAGATTAAAGGAGTGCTTTGATAGCTTTTGTGGTATTTTCCTCTATTCTATTCAAAATATCAGTAGAAGGATTTTTCACAAATTCTTCTCCCGTAATCTGCTCATATAATTCGATGTAGCGATCGGAAATCAAATCGACTATTTCAGACGTCATTGCTGGAATGGCTTGGCCATCCTTTCCCTGAAAACCATTCTCTATTAGCCATTTACGTACAAATTCTTTAGACAATTGCTTTTGAGCTTCATTTTGCTGTTGTCTCTCCTCGTAACCTTCTGCATAAAAGTAACGGGACGAATCTGGTGTATGGATTTCATCAATCAGGTAGATCTCGTCTCCTACCTTACCAAATTCATATTTGGTATCTACCAGAATCAAACCACGTTGTGCAGCTATTTCGGTACCTCTTTGGTATAAGGCATGGGTATATTGCTCTAGTTTTTCGTAATCAGCCAATGAAACTATTCCCTTGGCCAAGATATCTTCTTTGGAAATATCCTCATCATGACCTATAGCAGCTTTGGTAGTTGGGGTAATGATAGGTTGCGGCAATTTATCATTTTCCTTCAATCCCTCTGGTAAACTTACACCACAAACACTGCGCCTACCTGCTGCGTATTCACGCCAAGCATGTCCGGCCAAGTATCCCCTGATGACCATCTCTACTTTAAAGGGTTCGCAAATTCGTCCGATGGTTACCATCTCGTCTGGTGTAGCCAATACCCAATTGGGTACGATGTCTTTTGTAGCAGATAAGAATTTGGCGGCAATTTGGTTCAATACCTGACCTTTATAAGGAATGGCCTCTGGCAATACTACATCGAATGCCGAAATTCTATCGGTAACTACCATTGCCATGAACTGTTCATTGATGGTATAAACATCTCGCACCTTGCCTTTATAAAAACTGCTTTGTTGCGGAAAATTAAAATGCGTTTCTTTTATTGCTCTCATGAGGGTATAAAAATACATAAAAAGTCGGGAAGTCCGAAGTTTTTAGTCTGATGTTGGAGCTTGTAGAACAGAAGTCCGAAGACACAACCATATCATTTCATCTTTGGACTTCTGACTGAGCACTTTGTACTTATTGGATATCTCCGTAGGCTTTTAAGATCTGTTTTACCAATTTATGGCGAACAACATCCTCACCGCTTAAATATATAATATCTATTCCTTTAATATCACCTAATATGCGTAGGGCATTGTGCAGGCCAGATTGTGCCTTCTTAGGTAAATCGATCTGGGTAATATCGCCTGTTACAATAAATTTGGCAGTAGGGCCCATACGGGTGAGAAACATTTTTAGCTGTAGGTCTGTAGAATTTTGTGCTTCATCTAGAATTACAAAACAATTGTCCAACGTACGTCCACGCATAAATGCCAGGGGCGCTACTTCAATGGTCCTGTTCTCTAGATATACTTTAAGCCTTTCGGGCGGTATCATATCATCAAGGGCATCATACAAGGGGCGTAAATACGGATCTACCTTTTCTTTTAGGTCTCCAGGTAAAAAGCCTAAACTTTCCCCTGCTTCTACTGCCGGACGTGTGAGAATAATTCTTTTGATCTCTTTGTTTTTTAGTGCCCTAACGGCCAAGGCTACAGCTGTATAGGTCTTTCCGGTACCTGCAGGACCAATAGCAAATAAAACATCATTTTTATTAATGCTATCTACCATTTTATGCTGGTTAGCGGTTCTGGCCTTTACCATTAAGCCATGGTTGCCATAAACAATGACCTCTCCACTACCTATTGGAGTACCGTTCTGTTCTACCAGAGAAACTTCGCTTGCCTTTTTAGAACCTAGTATAGCATCTACATCATTGCTAGTCAAAGTGCCATATTTATCTAAATGGGCAACCAGCTGAGTGAGCTTCTGTTCAAAATTTTTCAATTCGGCCTCATCTCCAAGGGCTTTGACCTCATTTCCACGTGCAACTATCTTCAATTTCGGGAAGGCACTTTTGATCAATTCGTAATGTTCGTTATTGGCACCCCAAAATTGTATTTGATCGGTTGTTTCCAGTATTAGTTTTATTTCGTTCAAAATATTGTTTTTTTATGTGATGGAGTGTGTAATTCGATTTAAAAATTGAATATTTGTAGGCAATTTGCCTATACACAAGAATAAGAATAAATATTGAATTTTTAATGGCTATAATAACATTAACAACAGATTTGGGGTCGAAGGATTTTTATCAGGCAGCTTTGAAAGGAAGTATCCTGAATATCCTCCCTACTGTAAATATTGTAGACATTACGCATGATGTACCTTCATTCAATATTTCCTATGCTGCTTTTGTACTTAAAAACTCTTATAGCTATTTTCCAAAACACACCGTTCATTTGGTGGGTATCGATTCCGTTTTTAGCGAAAGTACCAAATATGTTGCCCTCCGTTATAAAGATCATTTTTTTGTAGGTGCCGATAATGGCATTTTCTCTCTGTTATTTGAAGATAAACCCGATGAGCTGGTGGAGCTGAATATTATGCAGGATCTTAAATTTTTGCATTTTCCTTTGGTAGATATATTGGTCAAAGCCGCCGTTCACCTGGCAAAAGGCGGCAAATTAAAGGAAATAGGCATCCCTACCGGAGATATTGAACAGCGAATGCTGCTCCATCCTGTTATTGAAAGGGACATGATCAGAGGAAGTGTGATCTTCATTGACACTTTCAGCAATGTCATCACCAATATTACCAAAGATCTATTCACCAAAGTACAACGGAATAGAGACTTTACCCTCTATTTTAGAAAGAACGAAACCATTACCCAGCTTAGTTGGCATTATAATGAGGTGCCAGAAGGCGAAAAGCTCTGTCTTTTCGGCATTAGCAACCATCTAGAGATTGCCATTAACAAAGGCAAGGCCAGCGGGCTGCTGGGCCTCCATCTTAATGACATTGTAAGGGTAGAATTCCATCCTTAATTTCCGCATCATTTCCATGAAAATGGCACCTAAAAAGTGCGCATTGAAGATAATCCTAAAGCTAAATTCTTTCTTTTATCGCATTGCGATGCCCTTTGATAGCCATGCGATCAAGCTGGTGATGACAGAACCGAAGCGATTGAATATTTACTCAGGCACAAACTTTGCTGTATCTTCATCAAAAGATTTAAAAATGATTAGAAAATGTATTTTATTTATGCTCTTCATTAGTGTTTTTGCCGGGCCCACATTTTCGCAAGACACTACTGCCTATGAATTACAGCGCAACAAAATCAATGTAATGCTAGCAGAAAGAAGCGCCCGTTTTGGTCAATATGAAGAAAGCTTAAATGCCAGAACTGGTATTTTTGGTTTTCAGACCAAAAGAGACATCAAAAATTCTAATGAGATTTTAAGACAGATTGCCATTAACGACAATAACATCTTCACAGAACTGAAAGTGTTGTTAGATTATAAGGACATTCAATTTCAGCAGGTGAAATCAAATGTAGATCATAATGAATTAAGAATAGACAGCTACAAGAAAACCATCCGTGATTTACAGGTTAAGAATGATGAATTACTGGGCTATAACGAGAAAATAAGCAAGAATATAAATTATCTACAACTTTTATTGGCCCTTTTTGTTATAACAACGGTAGTTTCGATTTTTATCATCTACAAGAAAAACAAATTAATTAAGTCCAAAAATGCTCCTGCTGGCATACAGGTAATATCCTAAATCATCAGCATTTGCCCTTTATACAGTTATAAAAGTATAAACTTTATAGAAATGAAAAGTACCTTTTTTAAAGCATTGGTAAAACTTAACAAACTGATTTTGCCATCTTACTATAAAGAAGATCCAATGAAACTGAGCACGTTTCAAAAGGCAATACTTGGTTTTAGATATTGGGCGTTGACCAATTCCTTGAAATAACAAACGTTTAGGATGGCTTAGTATCTCGCCATGACTAAAAACAAAATAGCCCACAATTTTAATCGTGGGCTATGTATATAATTGTGGTAAAAAACCTATCCTTTAAAATGATCGATGATCAAATTGGCCAATTCTGTACCTATACGTTCCTGAGCTTCATTAGTTGAAGCGCCGATATGCGGTGTAAGCGAAATCTTAGGATGTGTTAAAATTGCTTCTAATGGTGTAGGTTCATTATCGAACACATCTAAACCTGCAAAAGAAACCTTGCCAGTATTTAGGGCTTCAATTAAAGCAAGTTCATCTATGGTACCACCACGAGAGCAGTTGACTATGCCTACTCCATTTTTCATGGCCGAAAATTCTGCAGCACCCAAAATTGGCTTATCTGCAAAAGGGGTGTGCAAAGATATGAAATCACTATTGGCAATTACTTCTTCTAAACTTACCGTCTGTACCGGAATATCCACTTTAATACCCAATGTTAGGTTAAGGGTTATATTTCCACTAAAAGGATACAGGTCATAAGCTAGCACGTTCATCCCCAAGCCCAAGGCAACGGCAGCAGTTTCCCTTCCAATTCTGCCAAAACCAATAATACCAATAGTTTTTCCCCTAAGTTCAATCCCTTTAGCATATGCTTTTTTCAAGTCATTAAACTTTGTATTTCCTTCTATCGGCATTTTACGATTGGAATCCTGCAGAAAACGAACACCTGTGAATAAATGGGAAAATACCAATTCTGCAACCGATAAGGATGAGGCCGCAGGCGTATTAACTACAGCAATGCCTTTAGCCCTTGCATATTCTACATCAATATTATCCATACCTACACCACCCCTACCAATCAACTTGATATTTGGACAGGCATCAATAAGTTCTTTTCTTACTTTAGTTGCACTTCTAACCGTTAAACCATCGTAGTTTTTTAAAGCTTCAGCAAGTTGATCTTGAGTTACCGTTTGGGTATCAACAGTAAAACCTGCATCTTCTAGTAATTTTTTTCCAATTGGATCTATGCCATCATTGGCGAGTATCTTGGCCATTTTATCTAATACTTTTCCATTGAAACATCATTACCTTTTAAGGGCAATGATATTCCAAAAAATGATCTATTTATTTGTTGTTTTTATGGGTTTCTTCGAAATTTTGCATTAAGTCGATAAGTGCGTGTACGCTTGTAACAGGCAATGCATTATACATTGATGCCCTAAAACCACCTACACTTCTATGTCCTTTTAATCCCTCGAAACCATTTTCATCTGCAAATTTCGCAAAAGGTTTTTCCAATTCAGGGTTTTCCATTACAAAGCAAACGTTCATCCTTGAACGATCTTCAATAGCACAAGTTCCTCTAAATAATGTATTTCTGTCTATTTCGGTGTATAAAGCTCTAGCCTTAGCTATATTCTCTTTTTCAATTTCCGCAATACCTCCCTTAGACTTTAACCACCTCAAATTAAGCATGGCTACATAGATAGAGAATACCGGAGGGGTATTGTACATGGACCCACCATCAATATGCGATTGATAATCTAACATGGAAGGAATAGACCTACCGGTTTTACCCAAAATTTCATCTTTTACAATGACGATGGTCAGACCTGCAGGACCAATGTTCTTTTGTGCGCCTGCATAAATCAGGTCATATTGTGACACATCGATCTGGCGGCTCATAATATCCGATGACATATCGCAAACCACTGGAACCTTAGTTACGGGCAAAGTGAAAAGCTCCGTTCCATAAATAGTGTTGTTGGAAGTATAGTGGAAATAGGCACTATCTTCAGGTATAACATAATCTTTTGGGATAAAGGTAAAATTGGATTCTTTGGAAGAAGCTACAATATTAGCCTTGCCAAAGTGTTTTACTTCCTTAATCGCTTTATTTGCCCAAACACCAGTTTCTAAATAAGCAGCTGTCTTACCGTCGGGCAACAAATTCATAGGTACCATTGAAAATTGCAAACTTGCCCCTCCTTGTAGTAACAGTACCGAATACCCCGAGGGAACATTCAAAAGCTCTTTTATCAATCTTACAGTTTCTTCTACTACACCTTCAAATTCCGGCGAACGATGTGAAATTTCTAAAATCGATAATCCGTCTTTAAAATCTAGTACTGCGCTAGAAGCTTGCTTAAAAACTTCCTGCGGTAAAATACAAGGACCAGCTCCAAAATTATGTCTCATTTTATTGTTTTTTTATTGGTGTAAAATTAACACTTTGATATTAATTATTCGTCTTTTTTATCAACCAATTAACAAACAATCTCCACAATTAAAAAAAAGAAAAAAAGATTTCTACAAAATTGGCTTAACAGTGTAGAAAGTTAACCAAACCGAAATCTATTATTTATTCTTTAATTTAAAAATCAACTTGAAATTAAGCTGCCTGCCTGTCAGATAATTGGGAATCGCGTAATTTACATTGCTCACATCTTTTAACCAGAGGTAAGAAACCGTATTGTTAATATTCAGCAGATTGAAAACTTCGGCATAAGCAATAACCGAATTAAAATACCTGCTCAGAAATTGTGGTTTTCTTACAGCATGTGGATCCAGGAAGTCGTTCGAAAAGCCAATATCTACTCGTCTATAGGCCGGGATACGGAAATTGTCTGTATAAGTAGCTGCCTGGGGAGAACCAATAGGTAATTTAGAACCAAACAACAAATTAAGATGCACCTTGTAGGTAGGGCTTCTAAAGAGTCTATCCTGAAAGAATATAGAGAAATTTACACGCTGGTCAGTTGGTCTTCTCAGGTAACCCGGATATATGGTTATGTTCTGGCCATTGGCATCTTTTTTCACATAGCTGTCTCCAATAACATCCTGATCGGCCTTTAGTAATGAAACCCGAAAATAGGACATTAAGTCTTTCACAAATTCTCCACCCAAGGTAAAATCGGCACCATAAGTGTGGCCTTTGGCTATATCGTCTGCCAAATATTTGATCCTTACATTATCTACCAAATATGGAATCATCCTATCGGAGTATTTGAAGTAAATTTCCGAAGTAAACTTTAACCTGGTACCCAATGCGGTAAATGCGTAGTCATAACCTGCCGATACATTATAAGAACGTTGTGATTGCTGATCTAGATTTAGAGAGCCATCTAGTTCCCTGATGCTCCTATAACTGGGCGCTTGCCTATAGATACCTGCAGTAAAACGCCAAAGTTTATATTCGTTTGGACGATACAATAACAATAGTCTTGGACTAATGAGCACTTCTTGGCTCAAGTCGTTGTAGTTCACCCTTACGCCCGCCTGAAAATCTGTTTTTGAAGAAAGCGAATAACTATCCTGAAAATAGCCTGAAAGGGTATTGATAAGGAGTTTGTTCGAAGAAAAAATAGCATCTTCAAAAGTGAAGGAATTACTGTTATTGGGCAGTATGTATCCGGCAGAATCAATATAACTGTACTCATTCATTCGGTCAACATACCTAGACAATTCATATCTGGCACCATAAGTGAGCTCATGTTTTCCAGCATACTGTTCAACCTTGATTTCTGTCGCTGCAATTGTTGAGGTCAAACTGTTTCTGGCGTAATTATAATAACTGCCCAATCCCCTATTCTTTTTTACTGGTCCAAAACCACCACCTCCGTAATTATAGTCCGACTCTTCAAAAATATAATTACCATCAATATCAAATCTTTCCCTTTCTACAATTCTGAAATAGCTATTTATCCATTTCACCATAAAGTTTTTATGCGGCTGATAAATACTGGTCAATGCCCCTCCGTAAGTATAGTAGTTATCAATTTCCTGTCCTTCATAATCTATTTTTAAGCGCATTGGATTGTCAAGTGTGCCAAACAAGGTTTCCCTACTTTCGGGGATTAACTTAAAACTACCAGAATTAAAGTTCAATAAAACATTAGTACTGAACTTTGAAGAAAAATCATATTGGTAAAGCGCTTGCAGATCATTAAAGTTTGGTCGATAACTCCCCTTTTCATCCTGAGTGCCCAATACATTTCTATTATCTTTTCTTCTAAACCCAAATAATAAATGACTGTTTTTAAACGATGTTTTACCAGTAGCCGATAAGCCCATCAAACCTGCAGTTAAAATGTACTGGTTGCTATCCGGACGGTCATATCTTACATCAAGAACAGAAGATAGTTTATCGCCATAACGGGCATTAAATCCACCTGCAGAAAATCTGGCCCTACTTACAAAATCAGGATTGATAAAACTCAAACCTTCTTGCTG
Organism: Pedobacter sp. ASV28; assembly: GCF_016428855.1. Lineage (GTDB taxonomy): Bacteria > Bacteroidota > Bacteroidia > Sphingobacteriales > Sphingobacteriaceae > Pedobacter. Next base: position 16,575 of record NZ_JAELTN010000061.1, on the reverse strand, counting down.
TCCATTCCTGATCAGAATAGGCCTATTAATTTCGATATCGTTCACATAGATCAAGTTTTCATCGAAATTACCACCCCTTACACTATATTGTGAACTCAATTCATTATTGGTGGAAACTCCAGGTAATGTCTTTAAGATCGATTCGAAGTTCATGGATACCGTAGGCAAACTTGAAATATCAGTCACATTAATACTGGTGCCATTGGCAAGTTGATTTTGCTTATTGGTCACCTTTACAGTCTTCAGTTCCTTAACATCTGGCTTTAATACCACATCTTTGGTAAGCTCCGTTCCCTTCTTTTCATTAAATTTCACCATTTCAACTTTATAACCCACCAGGTTATATTTTAAGCTAAAAGAAGACAATCTAGATTGAATGGTATATTGGCCATGTTCGTTGGTAAGCACAGTGCCGGCCAGTCCAAGTAACGACACAGTAACTTTGGGTAGCGGTTTATGGTCTTCATTGTAGACCGTACCATTCACCTTGACCATGCCTTGTGCATGACTACCCAGTACAATTAAATTGAGGACAATAAATAAGAAGGCGCTCTTTGACATTAAAGCTTAGATAAGATGGGTTTCAACTTCAATGTTCTTTAAATCGGCGATCATTTTCATAGGATCTTGTGCTGCAAATACGGCATTTCCAGCTACGAAAGTATTTGCTCCAGCTTGGATCAAACTAGCGATGTTATGCAGACCAATGCCCCCATCAACTTCAATAAACAAATTTGGATTATTGAATAGCGACATTTGTTTAAGTTCAGCTACTTTATTTAGGGTTTGCGGAATAAACTGTTGTCCTCCAAAGCCTGGATTGACAGACATGATCAATGCCAAATCTATATCTTGAAGTATATCTTTCAATAAGTTTACAGGTGTATGTGGATTTAAGGCCACTCCCGCTTTACAACCTACCGATTTTATCAATTGGATAGTACGGTGCAAATGGGTGCAGGTCTCATAGTGAACGGTGATGATATCTGCCCCAACTTTGGCAAACTCTGCAATATAACGATCGGGATCTACAATCATTAAATGTACGTCGAAAGGTTTTTGGGCATACTTTTTTGCCGCTGTAATAACAGGGAAACCAAAGGAGATATTAGGTACAAAAACACCGTCCATTACATCTACGTGGAACCAGTCGGCCTCACTGCGATTGACCATTTCGATATCACGCTGTAAATTGGCAAAATCTGCCGCAAGTATGGATGGAGCAATTATATGTTTCATGCTTTAAAGATATAAATTTAAGCACAATAAAAAACCCTTCTAGTAAAACTAGAAGGGTTCCATATTTTCGTCATGCTGAACTTAGCGAACAAGTTACTATAACTTACAGTTCCTCCGCCCGTTAGCCTGACAGTTTGAATTAAGCCTTAGGCGCTGCCTCTGGTTTTGGTGGGCGAGGCAATAACACTTTACGGGAAAGTTTCATTTTACCTTGCTTATCGATGTCCAGTAATTTAACCTCGATTTTATCACCTTCTTTTAGTACACCGTCCATCGTCTCTAAACGCTCCCATGAAATTTCAGAAATGTGCAACAGACCATCTTTACCTGGCATCACTTCTACAAATGCACCAAATGGCATAATTGATTTTACCTTACCTTGGTAAATTTCACCAATTTCTGGTTTAGCTGCAATGGCACGAATACGTGAAACTGCCGCGTCAATTGCTGCTTTATTATCTGCGAAAATTTCAACGATACCTTTGTTATCTACTTCTTCGATAGAGATAGAAGCACCCGTTTCGCGTTGCATTTCTTGAATAATTTTACCGCCTGGTCCTATTACAGCACCAATAAATTCTTTCTCGATAGTTAAAGAAACAATACGTGGAGCATGTGGCTTGTAATCAGAAGCAGGTTCGCTAATGGTTTTCTTCATCTCGTTTAAGATGTGTAAACGACCATCTTTAGCTTGTAATAAAGCTTTAGTTAACACTTCGTATGATAAACCATTGATTTTTAAATCCATTTGACAAGCAACAATACCTTTTTCAGTACCAGTTACTTTAAAGTCCATGTCACCTAGATGATCTTCATCACCCAAAATATCTGAAAGAATTGCGTATTTGCCAGATTTTTCGTCGGTAATTAAACCCATAGCAATACCAGAAACTGGTGCTTTGATTTTAATCCCTGCATCCATTAAGGCCAATGTACCTGCACAAACTGTAGCCATTGATGACGAACCGTTAGATTCTAGAATATCAGAAACAATACGGATGGTATAAGGATTTTCTGCACCTTGAGGCAAAACTTTCTTTAAAGAACGCTGTGCTAAAGCACCGTGACCAATTTCCCTACGACCAGCACCTCTGTTAGGTCTAACTTCGCCGGTTGAAAAACCAGGAAAATTATAGTGCAATAGGAATTTGTTGTAACCATTAAAGAAAGCACCATCAATCATTTGCTCATCGTCTTTGCTACCTAAAGTCACCGATGTTAAAGATTGTGTTTCGCCACGTGTAAATACCGCCGAACCGTGAGCTGCAGGTAAATAACCTACTTCACTCCAAATAGGACGAATTTGTGTAGTTACACGACCGTCTAAACGAATGCCTTCATCTAATAATAAGTTACGTACGGCATCATATTGTACATCGTGGAAATAACGCTTAGCTAATGCTTTTGTTAAATCTTCTGTCTCTTCAGGGAAAGCATCTAATATTTCGTTGATGATGGCCGAAAATCCAGCAGAACGCTCATCTTTACCTAAACCAGATTTAGCGATAGCGTAAACTCTATCGTAAGTTTCTTTATAAATTCTTTCTTTTAAAACCTCATCATGATCTTCGTGGTTGTACTCGCGTTTAACCGTTTTTCCTGTAGCTTCGGTTAACTCTACTTGAACCGCACATTGCTTTTTAATAGCTTCATGTGCAAATTTCAAGGCCTCAACCATTTCTTCTTCCTGAATTTCATCACACTCGCCTTCCACCATGCCTATGTCATTGGCCGAACCAGCAACCATAAACTCTAAAGTTGCACGCTCTAAATCGCTAGCATAAGGGTTAATGACCAATTGACCATCAATTTTAGCCACACGTACTTCAGAGATTGGACCGTTAAAAGGGATATCAGAAACTGATAACGCTGCCGATGCGGCTAAACCAGCTAAACAATCAGGCATTATATTTTTATCAGCAGAGATTAAAGAAATCATCACTTGTGTATCAGCGTGATAATCTGAAGGGAACATTGGACGTAAAGCCCTATCCACCAAACGAGAAATTAAAACCTCATAATCAGATAATCTTGCCTCACGACGTAAAAAGCCTCCAGGAATACGGCCTGTAGCCGCATATTTTTCTTGATAATCTACCGACAAAGGCAGGAAATCAGTCCCTGGCTTAGCACCTACTGTTGATACTACTGTTGCCAACAACATGGTATCTCCCATTTTTACCACTACAGAACCATCGGCTTGTTTAGCTAATTTACCTGTTTCAATTTCTACAATTCTACCATCGCCCAAATCGAACGATTTTTTTATTACATTCATATTTTACAATTATGTTTTCATTTGTTATATGGAATATGCCATGCTTTATCTATTTAATTTAAAGGCACATATGGCTATTTCATTTACAAATTGTGGTGATCTGTTTTTCCTCTTTCGAACAGATCGGGTTTATATTTATTTTTCGAGTATTAAAACTAAAAAAAGCCACTCTAATCGAATGGCTTTTAATTGATAAAAGCTTTTACTTAATGATATCCCTTAGCGATAAAGCTTTGATGATAGCACGATAGCGCTCAATATCTTTTTTGTATAAGTAAGCCAAAATACCGCGGCGTTTACCTACCAATTTTTGAAGTGATAACTGTGTAGAGAAATCTTTACGATTTTTCTTTAAGTGCTCTGTTAAGTGCGCAATACGGTATGTAAATAACGCTACTTGACCTTCTGCAGAACCCGTGTTGGTTTCTACTTCGCCGTGTTGTTTGAAGATTTCGGCTTTCTTTTCTTTACTTAAATACATTCTTGAATGATACTAAAGTTTTAAATTAATTAATTTGGTTGCAAAGATAGGGTATTTTTAATTATAAACAAGTGTTATTCAATTGATAAATTCAAATCCCAATTTAGGATATTTTGGAGTGAAGCGAGATTTGTTTTCCATGGGCTGCTACAGTATCACCCCTGCCTCCACCTTTTTGTCAAAATTTATCACACGGAGAGCAATCGAGAACCTATCCACAGTCCAAAGGTGCTTCTCGCAAAGTGTATTTAACATTGTATCCTCAAAAAGTATTTCCGCTAAGCCGGGTTTATTTAACTGCACAATTCGTTCTTTTGAAAATTTGAGCCCACAAAAGGTTACACAAATATATTGGCATCAAGTAATCTAGCAGCCTTTTTAAGATGTATTAACCTTGCCTGCTCCAAAATATCGTCTTTTTGATAACTTTTAGTTGGTATAGATACCATTGGCGTTCGCCCTGTTATGCCTAGCTTATACAATTTTAGTTTTCCATTACTTATTTTAACTTCAGCAAGTGATATCACCTTCTCATCAAGAACAATTTCGATATTCTTTTTATTGATAAGCGAATTAAGTAAGAAGCTCTTATCCTCGTATCCAATACTCGAAAAAGTAATGGAATCTTTTAATAAGGAATCAGGTATTGAGATACTAAACTTTCCACCAGTTGTACTTACCGTACCGATCTTCCCGCCTTTAATTCCAATGTTGGCATACAAAAGACCTTCATTCGCTTTATTCTTTACTAGTCCAAAAATAACAGACTGACCAAAAGCACAAGAAGCCGTTAAAACCATAATGACAATGGTTAATGCCGTAAAGAGATTTTTTTTCATTCGACGAAGAAATCGATTATAATATTTAGCGTCAAATTTTTAACAAACATTTAACAGCAAATAATAGAAGTATTTAAATCGTCTGTAGTGCCTATTTCAAATTGCCATCCTCCTATCAAGTATATCAAAATTGACTAATTCCCAAACATTTTTGAGTAGAAAGCCACCAATTACGATACAGAGTTTATTACCTTTGCAGTAATGATCAAAAACCAATACAGCATTTTCGAGAGCGAACTCAACGTTCGTCCAGATGATATAGATATGTTTAACCACGTACACAATAGTAAATATCTAGATTATGTTTTGGCAGCCCGTTATGAACAGATGGACAAGCATTATGGTATGAGCTGGGAAAAATTTGCCGAACAGGGATTTGGGTGGGTAGTGGCCAAAGTAAGCATTGCCTTTAAACGCCCTTTAAAAATGGGTGATCAAATGATCATCAGAACAGGTATCTTAGAAATGAACGAAAAGGGCAGCAATGTTCAATTCGAGATCATCAATAAAAGTACCGGAAAAATATCTTCTGACGGTATTTTCGAATATGTAATGATTGATTTAAAGACCCAGCGCTCCTGTAAAGTTACTCCCGAAATGATTGCTGCCTATAGCATTTAAGATGTATGCCTGGACGATTGGTTAGCAAAGATTTGATGTTTACGGCAAGCATCCATTAGGTCACAAAATGCTATACAATTTATTGGGGCGGTGCATAAAAATCTTTTATAGAATTGGTGTATATGCAATAATCAACTTTAGAATTCCAGAAAGTAATTTTTTGTAAGTTGGGTGCTCCTATAGGAACCAGCATGAGTGATCTTTTACCATCTAGCTTAAAGCGCTCAACTGCTGGAATGAATCGATTATCCAAAGCGGTATCAAAATAATAAAGATAATCATATACGAAATCGACATAGTCTCTCTTATCTACCTTATCTTTGCTTGCTAAAACTACCTGATCGTAGCGGTTACTTAAAGCTTGCTGAAATTCTGCTGCATTTAACGGTTTCCCATCTAATGTTGGCATAACGTTAAATTGTCCATCAATAAATACCCATTTCTTTTGATCATTTAAAAAAACTTCGGTAGCTACGTGTCCAGGCGAGTTCTTTCTTGTTTCGGCATCTTTAGTTTTAAGATATATCGTTCTGGCCTTAAAACCATGTGCTGTAAGTTGGTCACGAAGAACAATGGCGTAGGCAAAACAAGGGAAGCGGGCACCAGCCTTAGCTTCATTCAAGATAGAAATGGCGTCATCTTTTTTAGGCGAATTATTACCATCGTGCTTCCATTGGTGATGGGTCCAATTTAAAATAGAAATCACCCTTTGCATATCATTGCGATCATCTTTAATTAATTTATCTATAGGATATTCTTTCTTCAGGCTGTCCAAATAAGTAGTCTTAGCGCTTTCGTAATAAAGTCTAAGGTCTTTTCTCTTTTTGCTTTCTGCATAATCAACTTTGTCCCATGGATATGAACTCGTCGAAATTACGGTATGGGCAGCTTCCGCATTTTGCATTTTCACATAAAATGACTTAGTTTCTCCAGCTTTCATGTCAAAGCTAATGCTGTCCTTATCTGTTCGAAATGCAATTCTTTCGCTTTTGCCATAAAGTTTCACATTTAGCGTATCGTGCGCTATTTGTGGGGAAATACGCCATCTATTGAGGAACCAATTATTACCAAAGGCAATGTCGGCCCTATTTGTGGTAGCTAAAATAAGCGGCTCGTTTTTATAGGTTTGTTGCGCCGATACTGAAATGGAAAATAAGCCAATGGCTAAACTGAGGATAGGAATACGAATTTGCATAAAAAAAATAAAATAGGTGTATAGGTGTAATTTATTGATAAGGTAGACGGTCGAATACGCGATTAGGTTGCATGACTAGCTTATTTATTTTTTGTTATCATATGATTTTGCCTTTCCGTAATTATACAGTATAATTTCAACAATACTATTGTGTTTCCACAAGGTTTCCTTCTGGCTTTGTTCGAGCTTTCTTCGCTAAAAATGGTCATTTTTTGAAAATAATGGTCCGACATAAACTTTATTTCCATAAATATTTCTAAATTTGAGTTTTATAAAATCTCAAGAACCATGAAGTTTTTCGCAGTCCGTATCAGAATAGCTTAACTTAAGCAGGACTCCTACCTTACAAAAACAAATCAATGATACTATTTTAGTATCTCATGGTATTTCTTTATAAATTTATTATATGTCACAACCTATCAAGGCAACTTCACGTTTGTCTAATTTTTTTAATGTACTTCTTCAGTCCTTCAAAGGCGTTGAAATTGATTATACCTCCATCAGCATCAGAAAAGCCATTGTACTTTTAGCTATCCCGATGATGTTAGAAATGATGATGGAATCGGTATTTGTATTGGTAGACCTTTACTTTGTGGGGCATTTGCCTAACAGTGCCGAAGCGATACAAATTGTTGGTTTAACCGAATCCGTATTGACCATTATTTACTCTCTAGCAATGGGATTGGGTATGGCAGCTACAGCTGTTGTTGCCCGTAGAGTTGAGAGAAAAATAATGAAGCTGCCGCCAGAGCAGGTATGCAAACCATCGCATTAGCTTTAGGTGTTGTTATTGTGATCAGCTTAGGTGGATTGATCTTTGCGAAGGATATTTTGCTATTAATGGGCGCCTCGCAAACTACAGCGGCCGAAGGTGTAACCTTTGTTAGAATTATGATGGGAACCAGCATTGTAATTATGCTTTTATTCCTCATCAATGGCATTTTTAGAGGTGCTGGTAATGCCGCTATTGCCATGCAAAGTTTGTGGCTGGCAAACATCATCAATATTGTTTTATGTCCCATTTTAATACGTGGATTTGGTCAAATACCAGCTATGGGATTAACTGGAGCGGCATTGGCTACGGCCATTGGTCGTGGTACAGGCGTACTTTTCCAAATCTATCATTTGGCAAAAGGTAGCGGAAATATAAAAGTGAGACTCTCCTATTTAAAACCACAGCTAGATCAAATTCGTGCCATCGTAAAAGTTGCTGCCCCTGCAGTATTACAGTTCGTGATTGCTTCTTGTAGCTGGATTTTTTTGGCGGAACTAGTAGCCACTACAGGTGGCGATCATGGATCGGCAGGTTATCAAACTGCCTTAAGGCTAATGATGTTCTTTATGTTACCTGCCTGGGGTTTAAGCAATGCTGCTGCAACCTTGGTAGGACAAAACATGGGTGCCGGCAGAATGGACAGGGCCGAAAAATCAGTCTTTGTAACCATGAAATATTCGATGGTTTTTATGGGCATAGTGACGATATTGTTTCTCACCTGCGGACATTTATTCGCTTCATTCTTTACCGAAGACCAACAAATTAGAGCCGTTGCTGCAAAGGCTTTGAGAATATTGAGTTACGGATTTATTTTGTACGGTATTGGGATGGTATTAGTAAGTGCCTTTAATGGTGCTGGCGATACTTGGACGCCCACAAAAATCAACATTATAGCCTTTTGGTTGTTCCAGATCCCCTTTGCCTACTTCTTGGCCAAATACATGAACATGGGGCCGACAGGCGTTTTTATTGCCATTCCAGTAGCTGAAGTAGGGATTACTATAGCTTCTTATTTTATCTTTAAAAAAGGTAAATGGCAGAAAACGGCAGTGTAGATTTGATTTTAACCAATTCGCAAATCTAAGTTTCGCCTAGTTAAGTAGATGATAAAGGTCGGTCATCATTGCGAAAAGGCTTTTTCAGCCGACGAAGCAATCTTACAATCATCGCCGGTAGCGAACGCTTTAAGATTGCTTCGTACCTCGCAATGACGATTCTTTTTACCGTAATCTCTCAATGATAGCGAAACACAGTGAAGGCGAGAAATCTTTGAGTAAGCAATCGCTACGGTCAAAGATTTCTCCATTTCGTTTCACTCCAGTCTAAATGAGGAAACTGTTTAAATAGTTTCTTCTAAAACCTGGGTATAAAAATCTTGTAATTTCATCCCCATTGCCGCCACCTGTTGTGGGATAAAACTGGTAGCAGTTTGTCCAGGAATGGTATTGATTTCTATAAAATAAAAATTACCAGTTCCATGTTCCAAGAAATAATCGATACGCACAATTCCACGACAATTTAATTTTTGGTAAACATCAGCCACGACCTGTTCTACCCTATCTTTCTCTTCATCGGTCATGTAGCCTGGTGTAATTTCTTCGGTTACACCTGGGGTATATTTGGCATCGAAATCGAAAAATTCATTTTTGGTTTTCACTTCTGTAGTAGGCAACACCACAATTTTTCCTTTTGTTTTAAAAACGCCAATGGAAAACTCCCTTCCTTCTACAAATTCTTCCACTAACACTTGGGTGTCTTCATTAAAAGCTTTTGTAAGGGCAGTCCCTAATTCATCAACATGTTTAACCTTACTCATCCCAATACTACTTCCTCCGTTGTTAGGCTTTACAAAATAAGGCAATTTGAGCTGGCTTTTTACTTCTTCCGCATCGTAGCCATCCTTAAAGAGCTGTAATGATTTTGCCACATGCAGGTTTTTAATCCCATTGACAATGGCTTTTGTATAGCCTTTGTTCATGGTAATGGCACTGGTCAACGCATTGCAAGTGGTATATGGAATACCCAACATATCAAAATAGCCCTGTAGTTTGCCATCTTCACCTGGAGAACCGTGTATCGCAATAAAAACACCATCAAATACTATTTTTTTCCCTTTAATAGATAAAGAAAAATCATTTTTGTCGATTTCAATTTTTACAGAATCTGCCGGTTCATAAAACCAACCATTTTCTGTAAGCATTATTTTATAAACATCAAATTTACCCGCATCGAGGTTTTGAGCTATGGTTGCAGCACTTTTTACAGATACAACCCATTCTCCTGTTGTACCACCAGTTAACAATGCAATCGTTTTTTTCATCAGAATATTCTTGTTTTAATAGTCAAAAAACTAATGCAATAGTTGACATTTGAGCATTCACATCCACATTAGTTTTATCGTCGGTTCTAAAAGTTATGTCCAAAAATATAAATTAGTTAAGCAGATTTGATTTTAATTTAAGATAAATATTTTTTTAAGCTAAATTTGAGCTTTATTTAATCAGAAACTCCTAATGGGCAACTTTACCGAGTACCTTAAAACCAAATCATTTAGAAATAATATTATTGCTGCCATAAGCACTGTTGTAGTGTTACTTCTCACGGCATTTTTTAGTCTGCGTTATTATACCAAACACGGTGAAGGTTTAAATGTACCTTCTCTAAAAGGCCTTAAAATTGAAGAAGCCATTAGTAAATTAGAGGCACTGGGCCTAAGATATGAGATAGACTCTGTTTACATTATGGACCAGCCTCCCGGAATAGTGACCGATCAGGATCCAGATCCCGAAACCTTTGTAAAAGACAACAGGACAATTTATCTGACCATAAACACCAATCAAGCGCCCAATGTTAGATTTCCTGATGTCGAAGCCAAATCATTAAGAGAAGCCAAATCCATACTTGAAAGTTATGGCCTAAAGCTTGGAGATACATCCTATAAGCCTGATGTGGCACGTGATGTTGTATTGGAGGCTTTATTTGGCGGCCAACCCATAAAAACAGGAGAAAGTTTGCCCAAAGGTTCCAGAATTAATTTTATCTTGGGAGATGGCCGTGGCAGTGAAGAAGTAGAATTACCTAACCTTAACGGTTTTACCATTGATGAAGCCAGGTTTTCACTAAAAGGGGCTATGCTTACCTTGGGTACCATTACCTATGAAGGTACCATTACAGATACCGCCAATGCCATAGTTGTCTCCCAGTTTCCGCTACGTGGCGATTCCCTGGTCAAAGTGAAGATAGGGACACCGATCAATCTTACCTTAGCTAATAAAAACCAATAACCTCCCATAAATGAACACATCCGAAAAACCAAAGAAGAACAGCTTAAAGATTGCACTAATTATCGTCGCTATATTAATTAGTATTGGTGGCTATTTTGGCATAAAGCTTTATCGTGTATATTTTACGCCTAATGTATTGGGAAATGAAAAATACCTCTATGTAAAAACCGGTTATGTTTTCGAAGACCTGGTTACCGATTTACGCTACAAGAATATATTAGGTGATATTGGAACGTTTTGGGAAGCTGCAGAGAAAATGAAGCTGCAAGGTGCCCTTAAGCCCGGTAGATACCGCTTAAAAGAAGGCATGAATAATCGCACCTTGATCAATATGCTTAAAGCAGGAAATCAGGAAGCCGTTAAACTCAAGTTTCAAAATATCAGAAAAATTGAAAATTTTGCAGCACTTCTGGCAAAGAACCTGGAACCAGACTCGGTGGCCTTTATGAGGCTTTTGGATTCTGCGGCATTTGTAGAGAAATATGGCTTTAATACCGAGAATGTGTACACCATGTTCTTACCAAATACCTATGAGCTATATTGGAATACTTCAACCGAAGATTTCTTTAAGAAGATGAATGCTGAATATTTGAAGTTTTGGACCCCAGAACGTAAACAAAAGGCAGCTGCCCTAAACCTTAGCCCTATTCAAGTGGTAATTCTGGCCTCTATAGTAGATTCAGAAGCGCTTTACGATAAAGAAATGCCCACCATTGCCGGACTTTATCTAAACAGGCTTAAACGTGGCATACTTTTACAGGCCGACCCAACGGTAATTTTTGCCAATGGCGATTTTACCGTAAAACGTGTTACGGGTGCGTTATTAGGTATTGATTCTAAATATAATACCTATAGATACGCAGGACTACCTCCCGGGCCTATTACTATGCCGAGTGTCAATGCTATTGATGCCGTGTTGAATAAGGAAAACAACAACTATCTATATATGTGTGCCAAAGAAGACTTCTCTGGCTACCATAATTTTGCAGAAACCGTTGAACAACACAACATCAACGCAAAAAAATATAGAGAAGCATTAAACAAGAGAAATATTTACAGATAATATGTTTGTATACGAGAGTAAAGTAAAAGTAAGATACGTTGAAACCGATCAGATGGGGGTTGTACATCATAGCAATTACGCCCAATATTATGAGTTAGCCAGAACCGAATGTTTTGAAGCCTGTTCCGGAATGAGCTATGAAACTATGGAAGCCGAAGGCATAATGCTGCCTATTTTAGAACTACAGTCCAAGTACCTCAAACCAGCACTTTATAATCAGGTCTTAACCATCAAATCTATCGTAAAGGAACTACCCACAGTAAGATTGAATGTAGAATACGAAATATACAATGAACAAAAAGAATTGATCAACGTGGGTAAAACCACTTTGGTTTTTGTAGACAAGCATACCCGTAGACCATGCCATCCACCTGAAAGCTTTATGAAAAACGTACGTCAGTATTTTTAATCACCTATGAATTGGCTGCACAGACAATTACTAAAATTCAAGCCCTACTCTATTTTTATTGAGTGGACGAAAGTTTGTGTCCTGCCCGGATTCAGTCCCCTGCCTATTTATACGGTTGCCATTTTCTTTTTTAGGGAGATAGGAAAGGATACGTTGGTAAATAAAGCCTCGTCATTAGCCTATAATTTTATGCTGGCTATTTTTCCGGGAATTATATTCTTATTCACCTTAATCCCCTATATCCCCAAAAAGATAGGTTTTCAGGAGCAACTAATGTCATTACTAGCACTTGTGCTCCCTAATAATGCCTATCTCGCTTTTGAAGCTACCATTAATGACATTGTCAATATCCAAAATGGAAGTTTATTATCTATAGGTTTTGTATTGTCTTTATTTTTTGCCACAAACGGTGTACATAACCTTATGGCAGCTTTTAACAAATCGTCATTAATTGTAGAGACCAGATCATTTCTAAAAAAAAGGCTGGTAGCGCTCATACTCACCGTTGTGCTAGTGTTTTCCATTATTCTATGCATAGCGGCCATGACACTTGGCGAAATCGCCATCAATTATTTAAAAGATGAGATCAAGTACAAGGGAAATCTTACCATTTATGTCATACAGCTTACCAGATGGGCCTTGCTGGGCATCTTATACTTCATTAATGTTTCTATTTTGTATAGATATGGACCAGCCCATTCCAAAAAATGGAAATTCTTTAGTGCAGGTTCGTGGTTGGCTACCATTTTGGCCTTTTTAACCATTTGGGGCTTTTCCTTCTATATCAACAACTTTGGTGCCTATAATAAGATTTATGGTTCTATAGGAACTTTGATGGTTATCATGATTTGGCTTTACCTCAATTCATTGATTTTATTGATCGGCTTCGAACTCAATGCAAGTGTAGATCTCTCCAAAAGAAGTGTAAAAATTATTCGACCCAACTTCAATCTGTTCAAAAGCAGCTCTCCTTCTACTTCCAAATAAAACTTATTGCATTTTTTTTCAACCTAATTATTAGGAGGTTAAAACAAATATTATGAAAATAGGGCCATGCAGTTTGCAGAATTAATTAGAGTTTGTACTTTTGCGGCGGAGAGTTGGCAGAGTGGTCGATTGCGGCAGTCTTGAAAACTGTTGAGTGTAATAGCTCCGGGGGTTCGAATCCCTCACTCTCCGCTAGATAAAAATGAATTCTCAAAATGATAGGGTTGCTTGAAATCAAGCAACCCTATTTGCTTTAATAGGCATTGGTTCAAGAAAAATAATAGATACCTAAATAAACCCCGCAGGCTTGCCAAGCAAGGAGCTGCAGGGTGGCAACCGCTACGTTACAGTTCTTTATCCTCGAACATTTTTGCGTCGCGGGTATTCTTTTGTACGGCAATGGCCGAAAACATGCTTAGACAGAATGCCATGGCATAAAAGCCTTTTTCACTTAGCGTGATATCTGCATTCCACAGGCCAACTGTTAACAGGATCATGGCCGCAATAGTGGCAAACCAGCTCAGGCCGTAGTAAAGATCGGTAACGGCAAGTCCTTCAGCCCTGTCCCTTACACTTTTTTGTACGGAGATGACCGCGAATAAGCCAAATAATAAAATGGTGAAATAATAGCCTTTCTCGTTCAACTCCATACTTGCATTCCATAAGCCAATACAATATCCCACTGTTCCTGTTAATAAAGCAAACCAAGAGGCACCGATAAATGCGGCAGTCGGTTTAAATGGGTTTCTAACCTTCTCGCCATGTTTTACGATAGGTGAATTTTCTTCTGTGCTGTGTTGTAGCGGTTCCATATTTATTTTGTTTTTTGATTAATATGAAAGCGAATATCGGAGGTAAAACAGTGCTAAAAAAAGCAGAATATAAAAATTACTGATGATATAATTTTGTAATTATTGTACTTTTACATCCTCTAATATATCCATATGGACTCCATCCTAGAGTTGACCAACTTACTCAATAATACCGATAAAAAGCTTTTTAGACAGTTTTTAAAACGAAAAAATAAAAGGGATGATGTAAAAAACCTGCATTTATTCAATCTGATAGAAACTGACGATATAGATGGCTTAAACAAGCTCTATAAACCCGATAAAAATAATGATGCCTATTATGCTCTACGTAAAAGGTTGCAGGATAATTTGTTGCTGTTCTTATCGCAGAAAACCTTTGAGAGCAACCATTCTGACACCTATGATGCATTGCGTCTTGTAGTGGTGGGGCGTTTTTTGTTAGAAAATGATCTGGTCAAAATAGCGTTCAAATGCTTGCATAAGGCTGAACGCCTAGCGGAACATTTGGAGCAGTTTAATTTATTGAATGAACTCTTATTATTGAAGCTACAATATGCACATCTGCCGGGAGCAGAAGACCTCGAAGCTTTGACTACCCGCTTCTTCCGTAACCAGTCGGATATGCAACGCGAAGCTAAGCTCAATATGGCCTATGCTTTCTTGAGGCAGGAACTGCAGGAGATACACCTAAAAGGAAAGATCGTTAATTTAACGACCTTGATGATAATGACCATCAGGAAATACAAAATTTCTGTACAGGACCTCATGACCTATAAATCCATTTATCAAATTCTTTTCATCGCCAATGAATATGCGGCGATACAACAGAATTACGGATTGATTACCCGCTATATCAACCGAACGAAGCAATTTATACAGAACCAAGCGTCTAAAAAACAGTCCTATCTTTTTTACCACATCTCCATCTTGTATTTTTTGGCAAACTTTCACCTACGGCGAAAGGATTTCACAAAGAGTGAATCCTATCTTAGGGAAATGATGGATTTGATGATGACAGATAGTCGTTATTATAAACTGTTTTATCTACGTTATCAGTTACTCTCTGCACTCAACCTCTTTTTTACAGGCTTTGCTGACAATGCGATCATACTATTACGGGAATCGCTCACCAATACAAAACATACCTCTAAGCCGGAAGACATTGAAGATTTACGAATAGGCCTGACCATGTTTTTAGCCTTGTGTAGCGACCGGGGAAGTTTGAAACAGCTGACTTTACTGACACGCACCGACGCCTGGTATGAAAAAAGAATGGGCATGCTATGGACCATTCGAAAGAATCTGATGGAAATTTTGGTCTATGCACAGTTCTCTAACATCGACCTTGCCATGTCTCGGCTAAACAGCTTCCGACGACGATATAAGAAATATCTCTTGAAAACTTCGGAGGAACGTGTACTATTGTATCTGAGTCTGGTTGAAAAATACCTGTTAAAACCCGATGTCGTTTTTGAAACAACGTATAGAAAGAAGGTTTTAAACCAGCTAAATAAGGCAGAAAATAATGATATCTTCACTTTGAGCTTTATCGCCTGGCTGATTGCACAGTGGGAGAAAAAAACAGCTTATAAAGTGGCCCTAACCCTCATAGCGGATATTTAGCAAAAACTATAAAGCAAGTTTTGAGATATTAAAAGAGCACAATCTTTTAAACTTGGGCTGGAAAAGATAACGGCCCCGGCATAGTTTGCCATTTTTAAAAATAGAAAAGGAGTAAAGAAACCATAAGGGAATTAACCGGACTTTGAACTACTCAAAATCCGGCTTTATAAACTTCCTTAATTTGATAATTTGATTTAGCATTATCGAGGTGTGATTGCTCAAT
The DNA here is from genome assembly GCF_016428855.1 of Pedobacter sp. ASV28. GTDB lineage: Bacteria > Bacteroidota > Bacteroidia > Sphingobacteriales > Sphingobacteriaceae > Pedobacter. Next base: position 746 of record NZ_JAELTN010000061.1, on the reverse strand, counting down.
ACAGACTTAAGGAATTGTGATGGTTTTACGTTCTACCGTATGTGCACTAAAAAATCCTAATGCCCCTCCATTAATATTACTAACCGGATTTGCGGGCGCAGCGCCATCAGCAGAACCGTTTGCATTGAAAAGGCTAAACAAATAGGTGTAAACAGCTGCATCAATGCTATGCATTTCTACGGTTAGACGATCACCTTTAACTATATCCTTACTATCATCTTTTGTGGTATTTTCATATACAAGATATTCATTTATTTCCTGCCCGAAGCTAAATTCATTACTTGACACTTTATACCGAGACTGAATTTTATCATTGATGTATTGTTGAAACCAGTAGTAATTTGAACCCGAAGGAACATCCTTGTACCTAACTTTTGGCGTAGCCCTTGTGCGCTCATAATCACTTGCCTTAAGTGTAAAATCTAAAAGCGGAACAGGTTGTGGCATTTTACTATTTGCTGTAAACACTTCATTGTTAACGCTTACTGTTAAATAATAAGTTTTACCAGGGGTACCATTTATCTTATTTGTTTGATAAATCCCCTTGCTGCTTTCCGACAATACTGTGGTTATGCCGTCACTTTCTACCTTCACCAGCGCACCGCTCACTCCATTAAACTGGTTATTATCCTTAAAATCTTTTGTCTGGCTTATCATTACTTTGCAAACCCCAGGTTCATTGGTTATTATCCCTTCTATTACATACCTGTCTCTTATACACATCTCCGAGCCCACGAGACCTGCGT
>NZ_JAELTN010000060.1 GCF_016428855.1 Pedobacter sp. ASV28 | reverse complement strand
CCCCCCCCCCCCCCCCCCCCCCCCCCCCCCCCCCCCCCCCCCCCCCCCCCCCCCCCCCCCCCCCCCCCCCCCCCCCCCCCCCCCCCCCCCCCCCCCCCCCCCCCCCCCCCCCCCCCCCCCCTCTTTTAATGCCTATGACGGAATACGAGATGGTAACGCAGGTCTCGTGGGCTCGGAGATGTGTATAAGAGACAGGAAAGTAATTCTGAAAGGATTTTTCCTTCCATAGGCATTGTACAAACTAAAATTAAGTTCAGACGAGAACCGCTTCGTTTGTTTTAATAAGCGTGTGGCACCTAGATCAAGTCTGTGGTAGGCTGGCATTCGATCGGCATTCCGATCTGAAAAATAAAAATAGCTTTGCCCTAGCATGGTATATTTTCCTCTTGGATAGGTAACTGCATTTCCAGTAGCATACACCCAATTGGCAGAAACCGTCCACTTCTGGCTCAATTTATACATGCCTACAAAAGTAACATCGTGCGTTTTATCCTGACGGGCGTTGTACCATTCATTATGATTAATACCATCTATCTTCCTTTCTGTTTTAGATAAGGTATAGCCCAGCCACCCGGTAAATCTTCCACTTTTCTTTTTGATCAACAGTTCAAGGCCATAGGCGCGCCCCTTACCAAACAACAATTGTGTTTCTATGGGCTTACTGGTAAATATATCGGCACCATTACGGTAGTCAATTTGGTTATCAAGCGATTTATAATAGGTTTCGGCAGAGAACTCATAAGTATTATCGTTAATATTTCTATAGTAACCTATAGATACCTGATCACTAAGTTCTGGCTTTATAATGTTGGTAGAAGCCACCCATCTATCGGTTGGGGAAGCTGCATTGGAATTGCTAATCAGATGTAGATTTTGAACATTCCGAACATAAGATGCCTTAATAGAGGATAATCTGTTTAGCTGCAAGACCAAGGCAAGACGCGGTTCGAGGTTAACGTAAGTTTTTACCATTTCACCACTTTTATAATGGGTAGCTCCAATGACATTGCCGTCATCATCTAAATCGTAAAAATCACCCTTTCCAAATATGCTAAAGGCAGAAATCCTTAATCCATATGTAATATTCAGCGCATCACTTGCTTTCCAGGTATTACTGGCATATACTGCATTTTCCAAAGAATATCTGTTCTGAAATTCCTGCGATAGAAAACCGGAATTGCCCGAAGCCAGCACCTCACCAGGCTTTATGTTATGATAGGCAACACTTAAGCCAAAACTAACGCTATTTCTTTCGTTAGCATACCATTGCATGTTTTCTTTAAAACTCCAGTCTCTTATTTGAGAGAAAAGTGTGAGCGAACTTTCTTCATTGTTTGATTTTATCTTATAGTTATAATTACTAAATATGATTGAGGTATTAGAAAATAATTTGCTGTTATAAACATGGTTCCAACGTAAGGTAGAGGTTGCATTGCCCCAGTTTATACCAGATAAACTTTCCGATGCCAGCACATCTTTCCCAAAATAGCCTGAAATAAATAAACGATCTTTCTCGCCAAGAATATAATTCGCTTTCAAGTTAATATCATAAAAATACAATTGTGTGTTTCTAACTGACGAATCGCTGGAGAGTTTTAAAAACATGTCTGCATACGTTCTGCGTGCAGAAATTAAGAATGAGGATTTATCTTTTTGTATGGGTCCTTCCACATTGAGTCTGGCTGCAATAATCCCTACTCCACCACTTACGCCGAGTTTCTGGTTGTTTCCATCATTCATTTTTACATCCAATACCGATGATAGGCCTCCTCCATACTGGGCAGGCATACCACTTTTATAAAGGGTAACATTTTTTATCGCATCAGAATTAAATGTAGAGAAGAAACCAAGCAAATGGCTAGCATTATACACGGGTGCTTCATCAAGCAGGATAATGTTCTGATCGGAACTGCCACCACGAACAAACATCCCTCCGTTGCCCTCGCCTGCTGTTTTAACGCCAGGTAATAGTTGTAAGGTCTTAATTATATCTGGTTCGCCCATTAAGACCGGAACCTCTTTCGTTTCGCGAATACTAAAACGTTCCATTCCCATTTGCGTAGTTTTAAGGTTTTGATTGCTCGAATTCGCGGTAACGGTAACGGTTTCCAACTTATTCTCATCGTCTTCTAATGCAGCATCGAGTTTAATATTATGATTCAGTTCAATGGAGGTTTTATAAGTTTTGAAACCCACCCCTTTCACTTCTATTACATATTCACCCTTATTTAAGGTAAGTGAATAAAAACCATATTCATTACTCATTGTAGCCTGATTAGTACCGGCAACCCTTATGGAAGCTGCTATCAATGTTTCGCCAGAACCTTTAGATTTAATGGTTCCACTTAAAGTGTACTTTTCTTTGTTTTGATTTGGATTTGCCGCCGGACCGGCCTCCTCCTTTTTTATTGCGTCAGCATTTAGGCGGATAAAAACATCTTTATCCAAAACACTAAATTGTATTGGTTTATATAAAAATGCAATCGATAGGATTTCCTTTAAACTTTTGTTATTGGCATGCACGCTTATTTTTATGCCACTGTTGGCAACTTGCTCATTATAAGTAAATTTTACGCCTGATGCTTTTGATATTTTATCGAGGGCACTTTTAAGTTGCTCATTATTTATATTTATACTCAGTTTTTTATCAAACGGATCTTGCGCATGTACCTCTGATTGTATCAGCGCCATTAAGAAGAGGATCAAAGCAATAACCGTTAGGATCTTTACAGGTCCAATTTTTTTCATTTTTTTTTATTTTTTCGTTACCACACCCTTTTTCACTATAATTATTTACAATTATTGGCAATAAGCTCAAACAGGTTTCATAACTTTATGATTAATATTAATTTTTCATGTCTAGTAGTTCTCAAGGCTCAGACATTTAAGTTGATTAGATATTTGCCCGGTTCTATTTTTCAGAAGCGGGCATTTATTTTATAATTTCATATTGTTCTCCTTTCTTTTCCCATTTGGTTTCCATAACCAGACACAACTTATTTAAAGTTTGTGCTATGGGATCATTCATATTTAAATTCCCATAAAATGTTTTATCTGATAAATGAGTAGATAGCACAATCTGTACATTGTATTGTGATTCTATGTCATGTACAACCTGCTCTAATATTAAACCTTTATATTCATATTGGCCTAGTCTCCTGTTTAAAAAGGAAACGGCTTCAGGATAATCGATTTTACTGAGTTTATTATTGCTTCTGTTAACAACGATTTGTTGGTTAGGCAGTATAGTCTCCGTATAAGTTTTATTTTTTGTTGTCAGCGCTACTGCTACCTTTCCTGTAACGAGCGTAATATTAATTGTATTCTGCTTAGAATATGCCGAAACGTTGAAACTGGTACCCAATACAGTCGTATTCACCTTACCTGTTTTGATGATGAAAGGATGCTTTGCATCATGGGCAACTTCAAAAAAGGCTTCGCCCTCAAGGCTAACGGATCTTTGTGCTTCCTTAAATTTATCAGGATAACTCAGCTTACTGTTGGAACTGAGCCATACCTGAGAGCCATCTGCCAAGATGATTTTTTTTCTTTCTCCTATTGAACTCCATACTTCCTGTTGCTGAACTGGGGCAATGAGTTTGATCACATTATCTCTGAAAAAATATAAACCAGCTGCAAGCACTAATATGGCGGCTGCCGATGCAATGAACCTTTGTAGGTTTACCTTGCCAGATTGAGCGGGTTTTAATTTCACCTGTTTGGTTTCCTGTGGAAGAAAATCTGGGATAAGGCCTATGTCGGGTAAAGTATGCGTATTATCCCATGTAGCCGACATTAATGCTAAAATCTCCTTGTCATCATCTTCGTTAACTAATGCTGTTAAGAAACGTTCGAATTCCTCTTCGCTACACTGGTTATTCAGGTATAAATTATAAAGATTTTTTAATGGCTGTTTTTCTTTCACAATGTTCCAATAATAAAAACGGGCTGTGCTGCCCGACTTGTTTATATCTAATACAACTGCGAGAAGATATAGGACTAGTTGGAATGAAAATAATTTGAGGCTGCAATGAGAAAGCAAATAACGCAATCATTTTTACTTACATAGTTTCGAATAAAACGGGTGGCCTCAACCATGTGGTTTTTAACCGTGTTTTTAGAAATATTAAGTTTTTCAGCAATTTCATCATGGCTCAGGTCTTCTATCCTGCTCATGTGATAAATCAGCTTTTTTTGTGGTGGTAAATTCTGGATGGCCTCATCATAGGTTTTGAGCAGTTCCTTTTCAAATAAATTTTCTTCGGTACTGTTCCTTAAAGCTTCTATATATCCAAATAATTCTTTCTGAAGTACTTTTTCTCTGGCTACTTTTTTTAGGTGATTGAGCACATGGTTTAGCGTGATCTTTTTTATATAAGCTCCAAAATGCAGCGCTGTGTTTATTTGCGCTCTCTTTTGCCAGATCTTAATGAATACTTCCTGCACTATTTCTTCTGCAAGATCTTCTGATTTACACAAATTGCATGCGTAAACTAAGATTTTACTCCTGTATTGATTATAAATTTCAGCAAAGGCAGAGGCCTCACCATTTCTAAGTTTAAGCAATAGCTCAATATCTTTGGGTAGGCCTGAATTCATATTTTATTTGTGAGCCGGACAGATTCTGGAAATTTAACAAAGGACAAATATGAATAAAAATAAAATTTTCCAAAGCAGCTAATTTACATTAGCTAATATTTTTTATCTTTTTGGCGTTTAATGTAGTTATGGCCTCATCGTTTACCAGAAAATGTCAGGATTTTACTTTTAATAAGGATCAATTTAATATGATTTAGTCCATAAATTTTGTATTTTTAGGTAAGTACCTATTTTGCGATGAATGTCATACTTCAATACATATCACAGATAATCAGTTATTTCAGTATAGCCATTATTTGTTATGGTGCAGCACTGGGTTTACTTAAATTTATCTATAATGAGTTTAAGCGCTTTAAGCATTCATTTTCGTTAGCAAAAACAGTTCAGATCAAAATTGAAGTTGGTTATTACCTGTTGTTGGGTTTGGAATTTCTAATCGCATCCGATATTATTGACACTATTCTCCATCCATCATTTAATGACCTGGGCATATTGGGCGGTACTGTTTTCATTAGAACAAGCTTATCCTTTTTCTTAAATAAGGAGATCGAAAATGTTGCGCAACATAAAGCTCCTGAGCAAGCAAATAATCAATTGTAAATCACTTGCAGATTTAGGAATATAGGTAATCTAATTTCGATAGCTAATATCCCACATGAATTGTTCCAAAAAGAACACCACAAACATGGCACAACAACAACAAGCAATTACCTTAAGATAAATCAAATCATAATTAACGTATTCTTACAAAGATTAAACTGTTTTTAAAGTTTTCTGCTTGTTCCTAAGCATTAAGATGGCTTTTCCTGCCCTGATCAATCTTGTCTCTTCCTGTTTGGCAGATCCTACCCAATCACAATAACCTTGTTTGTATCATTTGGATAAAGTCTCAAAAAAGTCTTTGGCTTCCTGATCTTCATTAAATAGTTGTTCTAATTCAACTGGAACACCTTCTATATGTTCTCCCTTTTTAAGCATATTTTTATTTCGATTTTATAAACACCCATTTATTGCCCCATTTTTACGGCATAACTTTTGGCGTAGACATAAGGTAGATAAATTCTTCATTTAATAATTAATAATAGGCTAATGCCCTTAAGTTCTTTAAAGAAACGAAAATAGCATTTTTTAAGACATTAGAGGGAGATCCTCTGCTCAAAAAATTATCAAATGGACAGGGAAGATGGGATTGATTACAGAAGCCTTTGAAGCAAAAAATATGACTAACCACAGCGATCAAAAAAAAGAGGGTGTCCAAAAAGTTCTTTTCTTCATCATTTCCAGTTGCGCCCGTCTTAGATAAGCAGGATTGGCGATCTTAAAGCAGCCATAAATACTACTATAAAAAAGATTGCCGTTTTCACGGGAATAATGATAGAACTTTTTTGGACACCCTCATTAAAAGATTGACCAGTTATCTGGAAGTTATTCCATAAATGTTATCGTATCAGCCTTTTTGGATTATAGGCAACCAAGTATTGCGATTCGCGTACAAGTAAGCTTCCGGGATTTATAGTATTTGTGATGCCCGATTTTAACTGCATTAGGGTATCGTTTACCAGGTCGAAAAATTCGGATAGGATTTCAGGAAGCACTTTTACTGATATCACCGGATGATAACGCTTTTCAATGGCCATTTTCTCTGCGTCTGAAGCTGCACTGAGTTCCCAACCTTCGTCGGCCTTAAAACCAAACTCTTTGGCACAGTTGCCCAATTCATATACATAAACTTTGGCTTGTTGTGGTGCTGTTTTCTTATTGATCATGATTTCTTTTTTTTAACAACGGGTATAATTTCAATTTTGGATACGAAGGTTTTTCCAGCCTGGTAGGCCGAGATAGATTTTTTTCCATTCTGATCAGGAGCCTTCTTAGTGTCTCTGCTTGTGTTTTTACCTTTCATAATTTCCTTTTTTAATTATTTATTTAATAGACCCTTCTTAATTTAATGATCCTCATCCAATGCAGTAACTTCATTACGGGGTATACTGGATCGATCTCAAACCATTTATTTCCGAAATTAGCGCTATTTGGATGTTGATGGTGGTTATTCTGGAAGAGCTCGCCGAGCATTAAAAAATCAAATGGCGTGGTATTCTTCGATTTGTCTTTGTTTTCAAAATTACGGTAGCCATATTTATGGCCGCACCAGTTGACTATTGCACCATGTATTGGTCCCATCATAAAATGTATGGGCAGTAAGAGAAACATCCACCAATGTTCGGCAAAGAAAATATAAAAGACCGTGTAAGCTGCTGCAAAAAGTAACCTCGATAAGATGGAAGATCCTATTCGATCTATAAACGGCCATTCTGGATAATGTCCCGAAAACCTAGCCTCTGGATCTTTGGTACGCTTCACATGGTCACGAAATGTTTTTATGGTAGCGGCCATCATCTGAAAAATATCGGTAAAGAAGTGTGGTGAATGCGGGTCCTTTTCTGTATCGCTATAGGCATGGTGTTCCCGGTGCATGAGCGCATAGGCCCGCGGATTTAAAAAAGAAGCTCCTTCAAACACATAAGCCATTACATAAAATATACGTTCCCAGCTCTTACTGGTGGTAAACATACGGTGGGCAGCATAGCGATGCTGGAAAAATGTTTGAAAAAATAACGATAGGAACCAGTGTGCTATAAAGAAAATCAGAATAATCATAATAAAAAATAAGGTGATACACATTCATTATTTAATCATGTGTATAAAATCGATAAGAAGTAGGGAAAGGCTTTAATATTCCTTAATGACCTGAACTGCCCGAGCGTAAACGCAAAATGAATTTAAAAAAAATGCGTTTCAAAAATCGGCAACATCCCTGCTGCCCTAACTAAATGCAGATACTCTTTATAGAAGATATAACTATATAACACAGAATGATAACATTTGTTACGTCATCAGCATAATATAATCTTTAAAGATAACCATATTCCATGAAGGGAATAGGTCAACTGACATTTTTTTTATCAAAGTTTGCAAAATTGCCTAGAATTTGTACTTTTGCGGCGGAGAGCTGGCAGAGTGGTCGAATGCGGCAGTCTTGAAAACTGTTGACTGTAATAGGTCCGGGGGTTCGAATCCCTCGCTCTCCGCCAAACAAAAAGTGCCATCTAATTGATGGCACTTTTTGTATCTAAAGAATTATTGTGGCGCATTCGTGGCATTTCCGATTTTTAGAAAAGGGAAAGCGTGATTTAAGGGCTTTGAACACATAAAGTTCGAAGCCTCCAGGTACATAGGCAACGCAAAGCAATAGCCCTCTGGCCTATAGGTTTGGAACAGGCATAAAAATGGCATGAAACTGTAGGGTTTGTACTGAAAGCAGCAAAGAAAAACATGAAAATGCAGGCGCAGTTTTCTGCAAGTCGAGATTTTAATGCATTTCAATACTATACATTCCGTTTTTGCCCTTTTAAGAAATTACCGACATCGTTATTCTAACTTTAGTTTTACAAGTGCTTGCCTTAAGAATGACATTTTCTTCTTTCGTAACATCAGAACCGCAAGGTAAGGGCAAACCTGTCAGCTCGCCAGTTTCAATCCACTTCTCTATTTTCTTCTTTTCTATATATGTGGCTTCGTTATCCATACCAAATTTTAGGTCGAATTTTTTTTTCCTTTTAAATCCAGCCTTTTTTGCAAAAATAAAATTGGGAAATGTTGAATAGTTAAGATTAAACTCACTTACGTATGTATTATACTGTTCGACAATTTCATTTAATTCAACAGCATTATCTTGAAGACTTTTCAGTCTTTCCTTTAAGGTAGCCTTTTCTGCATAGCAAGGTTCTACTTTTAGGTATTGTTTATTTGTATTGTATTCAAGTAACCACAAAGCTTCTACATCCTTAATATTTCTTTCCTTCTTATTGTTAAGGATAGCTATGACCAGAGAATCTACCTTACAGTTTATGCCGTTAACAACAGAGAGACTATCTAAATCTAACAACCTCTTGGTACTTTTTTGGTATAATGATGTCCAAATTAATTCTATGGCACTGTTTTTTTCTTCCAGCTGTTTTAGGGCACTGCGTTTAAATAAATAGAAAATGCTAAAACATATGATTGCAAATGTTGCAACAATGATTAATAAAATGTATACAATCTTTTTCATAATTTTTAATTTATCAACTGCCCCTTACCTATCTCGTTTACTCCAACAAAGAGAATTAATATTTTCATTATTCATCGCCTTGCTTCCAAAATATAGCTTTGGCCCCGTTTATGGGTAAGCCCGCTTCCTTGAAACCATAAATAAAATTCCCAAGATGAATAGACCGGTAATTATCCTACACGCCAGATATGTACTCGGTGACAATTTAAAGCCTTGCAAAAATATCTTATTATACTTATCAATGAGACCAATATTAAAAAAAAGGAGCAGTAGCCTCAATACATTTTGAGGCGAATTTACGCTTAATGGTGTAATGAGCCGCACGCAAAACAAAAGGGCTACCTGGTAAAGTAACAATAATAAGGGTGCATTAAAATAATACCCGCAAATAGCGATGAGCACATATGTGCATACTACTATATAAATTCTATTCATAATAACTTCTACATAAATAGCTTATCGACAATTTAAATAACACAAAAATATCTATATAAACCATTTTTTCGACTAGTGAACCCAAATTATCAAATATATCAAACCCTGTCAGACTATAATTTTTTATCCTTTTATCAATCCCTTCATTAATTGGATTAAAGATTAATGAATTCCTTGGCACTGTTAAACCGATTACCTACCAATCTTATCTTTCCAGCTGGTTAATGTCTAACCTACATCGAAAGTTAATTCTAAACCAGAGATGTCACCATTATAGTATTCAAGACCTGAGACTGTAACCGATGTGACAGTACTTACATTTCCCGCTAATTTCCCCAATTTCCCGATGACTTTTTATGAGAAGCATAACCATTTGACAGTCGTTATCCTACAAAACCCTTAAAGGGATGGACCATTTTTATACCTGTATGAAAGCAGTTTATCATATGCGGCTTTGATATTGCTATTTATTTTCAGTGTACTATCGGCCTGTCTTTCGTTCAAGGTTGTTAGTTTTCCATCCTTTGAAAAATCGACCAAGCTATAACTATGCAATGTGGTTTTTGCACCGGTATCATAATCCGGCGTATTTGTCTTAAAAATAATGAGTTTATCATCCCTAAATGAAGATACAATACGGATAGCAGCATCGGCTTCCGAAACACCACATGGAATGATGTATATTTTGTTTCTATCCCGAAAATGGTTAACAATGAGGTATGATAATTCATCCGGAAATTTGGGGTCAAAGCCACTAACAAATGTGATCATTCTAATGTTATAACCAGCTGAATTTAAAATACTGCCATTGTAATAGACATCATAAACATGATGGTTTTGCCAAAGCGCATTTAAAATGGTATCGGTATTACAGAGTTTTGCAATTGGCTTTCGCGTTGATGTTGTGATACCATCTATAGGAAAGTAATCATATTGCAAGCTATCTTTGCATGATGAAACATGGGTTTCAATGCCTAATTCATTTTCGTTATAGCTGATTTTATCATTTGAACAGGATACATATAGTAACGAATAAAGACAAATGATACAGTGATAGGTTTTTCTCATGGTAAGTTCGGTATAACTTTAAATCCAAAAAATTTGGTGATAAAAATTAGGCTAACTAAAAATATTGAATTTCTTATCATGATGAAAATATATTACAGCTTCTGTAATGACTAAAACCTCCCCAGTTCCAAAATTGATTTAAAGCCGCTACAAAATTATCAGAAATTGAATATTGGGTTTAACAGCTACCAATCTGGTGTAAAAATCAAGTTCTTTTTTGATAATCTCAACTTTATATACTCATATTCATACTTCTTATCAAATCGAAAAATTGTATCTCCCTTTACTCTAATAGTGTCTTTGCCACGGAATATACCTGCTTGCGGCGAATGATAAACAAATTCAACAAGAAAGCCTTTATTGCTTAAATTGTAAATACCCATGCGCCCTCTTGTGGGAACCAAGGATTTGATATTTTCTAAATCGACTTGTTCAAACATTCCAATCCTACCATCTTTATAAAACTTGATTGCATTATTTTTTTCTCTTAGCAAGATATCATTTCCACTACTATCTTTTATTGTTTCCTGACCATTTATTCTTGTATTAAAATAAATTGCGGAAGTATCTATTAATTGATAGGCCAGCTCATTTGTATTAGGTTTGATGGAAAACCTAGATACAGGTATCCTAATTGCATTATTCTCAGTCTTATATGAAAAACAGCCCATTAAAAATACTGCTATACTTATATATACTATATTTTTTACCATGATGAAAACATATTACGACTTCTAAATTGACTAAAACCTCTCCAATTCCACAACATATTCCTAAATCCGGCATTGCCGATCATTCCGTGAATAACCCTATCTTGTACCGCATGTCGGACATGCTCACTATTGGCACCAAATCTATAGTTTTTTATCCCTAATATTAGCGCTCCAACTCGATAAGATGGACCTGTTTCATACATGACGAACCAGCCCGGTCTAACTTTTATGGTTTATATTTTGGCCACATCTTCATATCCTTCATTGCGGGTGTGGCAGGGTAATACGATGTATAATTTAATTTTTGTAAATCCTGCAGGCTTAAATCGTAGCGTTGCAATATATTATACTGTTGCCTTATTATTTCCCATGAATATTTAGCAAGCGTATCAGTATCATATATCACAAAGGATATAGTGTCACTTGATAGATCGTTATAGAGGCTGCTATAGGATCCTCTAGCTTCCTCAAATGCTTCTTTAATATCTGGAGGTATATTAACCCCTTCTGGCTTCTTGTTTGAGAGTGATGTGTCTGGATAAAAAGGTCCTGTTTGATAATATCCATTTAGTACAGGCTTAATATGATGATTAGAATTATTTTGGATGTATAAAGAAAGTCTTCCCAATTTCTTCGGGCAACCACAAAGGACTATTGAAGCAAATAAAAGACCTATGCTTAATATTTTTTTAATGTTCATCTATAATTAATTTATGTTGACTAATAAAAATAACGGTTTTTAATTCTGTTACTAAAGCACTGTCAAAAGTTGTAAAACTTCACCTTATAATTCCTCCTATAAATCTTTTATACTTATGCGTACAACACTGTTTCATACATGACGAACCAGCCCGGTCTAACTTTTATGGCTTATATTTTGGCCACATTTTCATATCCTTGATCATAGTAATAATAACTAATAATTCTCTTTTTGCCCTGCTTTCCACTTCTTAAACTCCTCCCTATTACACCAAAACCACGACTTGTTCTTGAGCCAACTTTTACTGGGATCAGGTAATGCATCATACGCTATAAATTTGGCCATTTTATCTCCTTCTGGTAAATCTGACTTGTCCCTATTGTCTAATAATTCCAATGTATTATAATCAATTATTTTATATTTTTTTTGTGTTAATCCATTGGACATGCTGCCAGGAGGATTTAGATACTGAACATAGATCGTGTCTTTTTGTACATAATAACTTCCCCAAAATCCAAATCCATTTTTAACATCATAAGAAAAAAGGAAAATACCATCTGGATAGAATACCATGTTTACTTTAAACCTACTTGTTTTAGGCTCCCATTCTCCCTTAACCGTATTCCCAATACGATAATCGAGAACTTGTTCAAACTGGTAATAACCATTGCTACTAAAAGCTTTAACAGTAGCAGTCCTAGTTGGTGCAAAACAGAAAGAAGTGTTTCTGAACCGGTCTTTGCTCTGCCTTGTTATACAACTAGAAAATAGAACAAGCACAAAAATAAAAACATTCCTCATTTTTCTATTTCCCCCATAACGAAAATGGATTGTTGTAACCGCCATAGATATATGGCCCTTTTTTAAAATAGTCATATCTGTTATAAAAATTCTCATGTCCAAATGGCAAAAAACCAAGAAAACCATTACGATGTGTAAACTTCTGTGTCCTGTCCTGAACTGCTGGATGGCTGTAGCCAAACCTTTCAATGTGCGTACCAAAATTATAGGCCAACCATAAAGGACTTGAATAGGTCTGGCCATCCTCCTATTCTTGCATTTACAATTTTATACCTGCAAATTTTTCTTTAAGAATACTTTCTGCTCTGTCGGCATTCATAATTTTCAATATTTTCTCTTCTATTTTTACTATCGAATAACTTATAGAACACTCGTCTTTACCGTTAAGCACATCATAGTTATGGTTAATACTTTTTGTGAATAGAATATAACCGTCGCGGAAATACGACCTAAAAGTTTCCATTTCCGACTGTGTTGAAAAACCCTTTATCCATCATTGGATCGCTAACATCTTGCCTACATTTATCTTCATGTCCTTGATCATAGATAGTAATAACTACTAATTCTCTTTTTGCCCTGCTTTCCACTTCTTAAACTCCTCCCTATTACACCAAAACCACGACTTGTTCTTGAGCCAACTTTTATTGGGGTCTGGCAATGGCCCAAAGGAAATAAATTTGCCCTGAGAGATTTGTGCAGCTTCTTTGGATCGTGAACCTATTTTTAAGAACTCCAACATGTTTTCGTCAACAATCTTATAATATTCGTTCGTTAAACCGTCTGTCAAACTGCCAGGTGGGTTTAGATACTGAACATAGATCGTGTCTTTTTGTACATAATAGCTCCCCCAAACACCCAATCCCTTCTTAATATCAAGGCTTTCACCAAAAAACAAACCATCAGGATAGAACACTACCTGTAAATTGTATCTGCTTACCTTATGTTCCCATTCTCCTTTGGTTGTATTCCTAGTATCATATTCATAAGTGTATTCAAATTGATAATACCCATTGATATTTACTGATTTAACCACGTTAGACCTATCTGGTGCAAAACAGAAAGAAGTGTTTCTGAACCGGTCTTTGCTCTGCCTTGTTATACAGCCAGCAAATAAAAAAAATATAAAAATGTAACTAATCCTCATTTTTTATTTCCCCCATAATGAATGATTTTAAATTATGCTAACCTACTGTTTCTTCGTCCTTTTAAACGGTAAGTTGATATTGAGGATCCATATATGTAAAATCCATCTTACTGGTTTCCAACAGCTCTGCGAATAATTTATAATCGGCACTAATCGGCACCCGGTAGGAGCCATCTGCGGGAGGTGCCGTCAGGAGCAGATTGTCTCTATAGGCCACCACGCCCTGACGGCTATCCTTTATTAGTACATGTGTCCTAATGAATGTACCTTTCCTTGTTTTCCAATGCTCAGCTTTAAGGTCGCCGATAAAGGAGCCGTCCAGAAAGTCCTGCTTTACCATCTTCTTTTCGTACCCGAAGTTGAACAGGTAGTAAATGGTTGTCGTCTTTACCTTGAAATAGGCATTCTTCTTCATCCTGCCCCTTACCAGGTTGGCCATATCGGCTGTATCCCTTTCCGTTATAAGGGAAGCAATCTGCTCTTTCTTGGTCTGCGCAAAAAGATTATGACATAAAAGAGTACAGATAAAAAGTGTGATCATTTTCATTTTAATTGCCATATTATTTAAATATAAGAAATAAATTATGTGCCTTGGTCAAATCCTACGGCACCGAAACGTTTTTTCAGGCCTGTAATGGTCTGGTTTACCTGATATCCTGCCCGCTAACAGCAGAAATAGCGTAATCCTATACTACATCGAAATGTAAATGTTGCCCATTGTAATGGATGCTGAATAGTATATCCTCTCCTATTTCCCTATGGGGCCTATCCAGGGGCAGCATTATCGTTACATCGTTTACGGTATTTACCAATAGAAGATTTAAAAATAGAAACTTGCTATATCTTGAAAAAGACAGTAGTAAACATTATTTATTTCGGAATATTCCTTATTTTTGAGGCATATCATCATTTCGGATGATGACGTTCATTAAAATCAAGCCGTTTCGTGCAGGAGCTCGTATAAGGTATATTGGTTGAGAAAGGTAAGCTTTTCATTGTTGTGGCATATTGGCACATCATGATAAAAGGCTTAAACACGCCTTATTGAACATAGTTCGAATCCCTCGCTCTCCGCCAAAAAACAAAACAAGCCCTTAAGCAATTAAAGGGCTTGTTTTGTTTAGTCTACATTTCATTAATGGCCAAGAAAAAAGTTAGAATATTAACCATCATACTGACTCTCTTTATTCAGTTGCTATTTCTTTTGGCCATATTTATAGAGAAGCTGCAGAACATCTATACCCCAATAATCATTTTCTGTTTATGTATCCTACTCTTAGTTTCTTATATAAAGGCGCCTATTCACCATAGGACTAATTTATATGAACATATTCTTATTGTACTTTGGATACCTGTAGGCGCGGTAACCTGTTATCTTTTAAACAACTATTATCATTTAGGCCCGGTAATGGCGGCGGGTCTGGTAGGAACAATGGCCTCTTTTGTACCTCATCTGAACAAGAAATCTGCTTACCTTAAACAACTTCCAGCTACTTTATATTGTGGGGCCTTTATCGGTATGTCAAATGTCAACATTGCGCCATCCATTTATTTTGTACTAGCGGCTTCAGTTTTTGCGGGAGTATTGCTCATCACTTCAAAAAGTTTGTTCAATGGGCTAGGCGGAAAATTGGGCACCATCGCTTTTACAGCTGTAACCATTACCTCATTTATATTCTTTTTACTGTTTAAAAGATGATAGAAAATCTATTGCTGGTCATTATCGCTATAGTGGGTTCAATTTTAACATTTTATGTAAACCACCAACTGAAACAAGGCCCCGTACGATCATCGGCTATGCTTTCTTTGGCTGTTGCTACTTTTTTCTATTTGTTTCCATCCCTGTTAAATGAGCACCTTACAAAAAATATTCCGGTGGTATTCATTGGCGGATCATTTATAGGTATGGTTTCTAAAAAGATGATCAGCAGTTATTTCAGCTTGTTCATTTCAGCTGTAGTATTTGCCGTTATCTATCTTAACGCCAGCACCTTCTTTAACGGTTACGGAGGGGCTTTAGGCGCTTCTGCAGGTATTTCCTTATTATCTGTATTAAGCTTACCTTTCATTAGCCCTAAAAAGCATCAGCGAACCAATGGGATTTTACAGTTGAGAAAGCTACTTTTTGGAAGAAATAAAAACTAATTCTTTGTATCTTTAGCCTAATGTTTTATGCTAACAAAAAAACGGTTATAGGTACTCCTCAGGCCCAGCTGACTGCCAAAATATTAGCTACCGTAAAAGAACTATTGGATAAGGAAATCATTGCCATACATGCCAATATTGTATCCCTACCCCTAAAACTCTGGAAAGATGAGCCTACTGCTTTAAACTGGATTAAATGCCTTCATATATACTGCACCATAAAAAAACACATCAAGGAAAAGGATCCACTCTACTTTAATAATATTCATACGGGTGAACGCATAGCCACCATGATCAATAAAAAGCCAAAATTGGTAAACTTTACTTTTGCTTAATCGCCATAAAATTTGATACTTGGTTAACTTTTTAGCCATTTATGTGTTCTATATTTGAGTTTATCTATTTTAAGTTTAATAATGTCCGTAAAAAATCAGTTTTCAAAAGGAAATATCTTGACCATAGATATTGGTGGCACCAATGTTAAAGCTTGTATCTTAAATTCGAATGGTAAAATAGTGACCGATTATGTGTCTAAACCAACACCGAAAAATGCCCGTCCAAGCGACATTATTGATACCATAAAAGACCTCTGTCAAGATCTTCGTTTATTTGAGAAGATCTCGGTCGGTTTTCCAGGCTATGTAAGAAATGGAGTGGTACAAACTGCTCCCAATTTAGCTGAAAATCAGTGGACGAATATTGATTTGGCAGATCGTATTAGCCATATCTTTGGCAAACCGGTAAGACTGATTAATGATGCCGACCTACAGGGTTTGGGTATTGTAAAAGGTAAAGGCCTCGAAATTGTCTTCACACTGGGTACTGGTTTCGGAACGGCCCTTTTATTTGATGGCGATCTTTTGCCACATTTTGAATTGGCACACCTGCCCATCAATAAAGCAGATGACTATGATGATTTCATAGGAAAGAAAGGATTGGAAAAAGTAGGTAAAGCGGAATGGAACAAGCGTTTAAAATATGTAATAGAAATATATAAGACTGTTTTTAACTATGATACCCTTTACATTGGAGGCGGCAATTCGGCCAATATAGATTTTAAACTGGACCATAACATTAGAATAGTGTCCAACCAAGATGGAATTAAAGGAGGTGCCAAGCTCTGGAAAGCCAAAGAAAAGTTCTTGGTCTGCACAAATTTCCCCAAAACAAAAGCTTAAAAGATTTTTTTAACCTAAGTTTGTAAAAATACAATATCAATGAGTAACGATAACAAAAACACCTATAATTTCGGCATGATTGGTTTAGGTACCATGGGCAGGAATTTATTGTTCAATATGGCTGATCACGGTTTCTCGGTAACAGGCCACGATAAGAGCGAAAAGATGCTACAGCTTTTAGAAGAAGAAGGTAAGTCGCACCAATTAAAGGGCTTTGCCAAGATCGAGGACTTTATAGATAGCCTGCAATCGCCAAAAACCATTATCCTATTGGTACCTGCCGGAAAAATTGTAGATGATGTTATTGAAGAGGTTACTCCTCTTTTAAGCAAAGGAGATATCATTATTGATAGTGGTAATTCTTATTACGCTGACACGACAAGAAGAGCGATAGCTTTGAAGGCTAAAGGTCTTCATTTCTTTGGCATGGGTATTTCTGGTGGTGAAGAAGGCGCCCGCTTTGGGCCCAGTTTAATGCCAGGTGGCGATAAAGAGGCCTATGCTGTAGTAAAAGACATGTTGGAAGCGGTATCAGCCAAGGTAAACGGTGAACCATGTGTGGCCTATATTGGTCCAGGTGCCGCAGGCCATTTCGTGAAAATGACCCATAATGGTATTGAGTATGCCATCATGCAATTATTGGCAGAAACCTATGAAATCTTAAAGAATGGACTGGGTTATGACAATGGTCAAATTCAGCAAGTTTTTGAGCAATGGAATAATGGTCGTTTGAAATCATTCTTAATGGAAATTACCAAAGAGGTGTTCTTATTTAAGGATGTAAAAACAGGTAATTTATTGGTAGATGAAATCAAAGACGAAGCCAAATCTAAAGGTACGGGTAAATGGACTTCACAAATTGCAATGGATGTGGAAATTCCTTTATCTACCATCGACGCAGCCGTTGCCGCAAGAAACCTCTCCAAGTTTAAGGCTTTACGGCTAGAGCTGGAAAACTCTTTTGGAAAATCTGCAGCAATAGATGCTCAGGCAGATTTTGTGAAGGATCTTGAAGAAGCTTTCTATTTTGCTATGGTTTCAGCTTATGCACAGGGCATGCATTTGCTTTGGAGGGCTTCTGATGAATTTGGATACGAATTAAATATGGCAGAAATTGCCAAAATATGGAGAGGTGGCTGTATTATTAGGGCCGAGTTTTTACAAGATATCTACCAAGCCTATACCCAAAATCCTGAATTACAGCATCTATATCAGGATGAAGCCATTCAGGCTAAATTAAAAAAAGGCTTAGCGGGTACAAGAAATGTAATATCAAAAGCATTACAGGCTGGGATTGCTATTCCTTCCTTTGCGGCCTCCCTTACTTATTTCGATACGTTGAAAACAGGTAGAATGCCTTCCAATTTAACTCAGGCACAAAGAGATTATTTTGGAGCACATACTTTCGAACGTATAGATAGCGAAGGAGTCTTTCATGTAGATTGGAGTACAAATAAAGCCTAATGATCTTTAAAAAATGAAAAAAGCTAGTAAACTTAACCCCACTATATTTGTTATTTTTGGAGGTACGGGCGACTTGAACAAACGTAAGCTTGCTCCGGCATTATATAATCTATTTACCGAAGGCTATATGCCAAGTAAATTTGCCATTATTGGAACGGGCAGAACTACATTTAGTGATGAAAAATATCAGAAAGAACTATTATATAGTGTAAATGAGTTTTCCAGAAATGGAAAGGCAAAAAAGGAAAAATGGGATATTTTTAGCCAGAATATCCATTATTGTTCGGTAGACATTAAGTCGCAGCAAACTTTCGAGAATCTAAAGGGTGTAATAGAAAAATATCAAGATGATTTTGGAGAAAAAACACAGGTCATATTCTATCTTGCTGTAGCACCCAATTTATTTCCGCTTATTGCAGAGTGCCTGCATAAATATAAGTTAACCGGCAACGAAGATAATTGTAGAATT
Source organism: Pedobacter sp. ASV28 (assembly GCF_016428855.1). Lineage (GTDB taxonomy): Bacteria > Bacteroidota > Bacteroidia > Sphingobacteriales > Sphingobacteriaceae > Pedobacter. The sequence goes on along the minus strand of NZ_JAELTN010000060.1, from coordinate 10,735 downwards.
GTAATAGAAAAACCATTCGGACACGATTTAGAAACGGCAAAGGAATTAAATCTATTGCTAAGCGGTATATTTAATGAAAAGCAGATCTATAGAATTGATCATTACCTGGGCAAGGAAACCGTGCAGAATATGATGGCTTTCCGTTTTGCCAATTCTCTATTTGAACCTTTATGGAACAGAAACTATATCGAGCACATCCAGATCTCTGTGACCGAGCAACTGGGTGTTGGTGATAGAGGAGGCTATTACGAAGGAGCGGGTGCGTTAAGGGATATGATACAAAACCACCTGTTGCAATTACTTTGTTTGGTGGGTATGGAAGCTCCCATCTCTTTTAATGCCGATGAGATTAGAGATAGAAAAGTTGAGGTATTGAGGGCAGTAAGGCCATTTAAGCCAGAAGAAATTAGTAATAATGCTGTTCGTGGCCAATACAGCAAAGGCTGGGTTGAAGGCAAGGAGGTGCCTAGTTACAGGGCTGAACATGGGGTAGATTCTCATTCAAATACCGAGACCTTTGCGGCAGTAAAATTCTTTATTGATAACTGGCGTTGGCAAGGTATTCCGTTCTACCTGCGTACTGGCAAACGCTTGAACCAGACTTCTTCTATCATTACCATACAGTTCAAGGACGTGCCACACCACATTTTCTCTAGCAATGTGGCCGAAACCTGGCAACAAAATCGTCTGATCATCAGTATCCAGCCTGAAATGAGTATCAGATTACAGGTACAATCAAAAAGACCAGGATTGGATATGGTACTTAATCCTGTAGATATGGTATTCAATTACAAAGGCACTTATGAAAATGATTCTCCTGAAGCTTACGAAACGCTATTATTAGATGCCATGACGGGTGATCAGACCCTATTCATGCGGGGCGATCAGGTAGAGGCGGCATGGGAACTGGTCATGCCAATTATACACAGTTGGGAAAATAAAAAATCATTAAGTTTCCCTAATTATGCAGCAGATAGCTGGGGTCCAGAAGAGGCTGAAGCCCTAATAGCCAAAGATGGCTATCACTGGTTTACCCTACCCATTAAAGACTAAAAAATATTGTGATAATTGGAAAGTTGAAATGTTATAACTTTCCAATTTTTCGCCCTTACCACACTTAATAACATGAAACTGAATATATTTAAAAATCAAACGGAGTTAAACGAACAATTGGCGAAATATGTAATTGCCATTGCCCAACAAGCCATAGCTACAAAAGGCCGTTTTGATTTTGTGCTTACCGGTGGAAATTCTCCTAAGGAACTTTATAGACAATTGTCTACCACCTATGCAGATCAGATTGACTGGAGCAAGGTTTATTTCTTTTTCGGCGACGAAAGAACCGTTTTACCATTTGAAAAAGATTATAATGGTTTAATGGCCAAAGAAAACTTTTTCGATCATCTGCAAACACCAGCAGATCATATATTCTACGTAGATACCAATTTGTCTCCAACTGCTGCTGCAGTTGATTATAAAACTAAATTAGACCATCACTTTGATGGACAGGCCATTATTTTTGACCTGATCTTATTAGGTATGGGCGACGATGCCCATACTGCATCTATTTTTCCGCATACTGATCTGGTAAAAAACAACGAAGCTACCGTAGCGAGTGTTTTTGTAGAAAAATTAGCCACTTACAGGGTGAGTTTAACTGCTCCTTTGATCAATCAGGCAAAAAATGTGGCTTTTATTGCTTTTGGCGAAAATAAGGCAAATGCCCTAATTAAAGTTTTGGGAGAAGAAAAAGACTTTGCCAGTTATCCATCACAACTAATTAATCCGGCAAACGGAGAACTACAATGGTTTGTAGATGAAGCGGCTGCGGCTAAAATAGATTACTAAGATGAGATGAGTCGTCTTACGAAGTTTTTAAAACTTCGTAAGACTGTACTAAACCCATGGCAAATTTTAAACCATTTGCCATAAGGATAGACAAAAACATTGCTTACAAAAGATTGTTCAATCTGCTGATGGCATTAAAGCTATCATTAAAAGTATTAATCAATCCCTCTTCTTGTGTCCAGTCTACATAAAATCTTATAACATTAACTACGCCATATCTGGTACCATCAGTATTTGCTACCCAAGTTCTTTTTTCAAATGATTTATTTTGTCGGGGATAGATCAATATATATTGCGAACCTTCTTCTTTAATAATTTTAGCACTTCCAATCTCCCAAATCTTGATATATTCTGTTGAACTGATATCTGATTTCTTTTTCATGTAAAAAAAATTCCCATGCCATCCTTGGCATAGTCCTATTTCAGTTCGATCATCATTGGGCAATCGATATAAATACTTATTAAGCCCTCCCCCATATAAACTTACTTTACTAGATAATTGCATATATGCTTCCAAATATTTTTGTACTACATCCTTATTTGTTTGCATTAAACCGACCATCTTATTCTGCTCTTCTGTTGTATAGTTTACCAAAATATCTTTCAGCCAACCATCTTTCCCATCGGTTTGAGCTCTTGTATTCTTTATATTGATAAAAGAAAAAATACAGGTAAATATTAGCATTAATCCGAAACTTTTTTTCATGATGTATGGGTTTGGTTTAATAAACTTCTTTTACTTTCGGGCAATTGTATTCCGCCAATGTTTTAAATGCCTTAAGCATCCTTTCTGGCATGTTAGGTGCAGCATTTGGATTTATGAAAAACGTCCAGCTATCTTCTTCATCTGTTGTTCCATCATCACTTTTCGACTTAATAAGGTTTTTAAAAGTCACATTAATAGCTTTGGAATTTTCATGAAATGAAGCAGAACATATATCATTAAAGGAAAATGTAAGTGTACTTGTGAATGATACCTTACGTTGTGATATTAATGAGCACCTAATTTGATCATTATCTGTTATTGAATAAGTATAATAAACTCCAGGATGGCGAAGGTCTTCTATTCTCGGATTTTCTCTTATTTTAGCCGTTATCCAATCAATCGTTTCTTGTTTTGAGGGCTTTGTTTGTGCATTCAAAATAATACCATTCAATAAAAGAATGAGCATAAAAAGTAGCCTTTTCATGATTTTATTTTTCATGATTAAAAATTGCTATTGTGGTTTTACCTTGAATTGATAGTTCTTATATTCTATATCAGCAAACTTAGACATGATTTTTTTCCGTTCTAGATTGGCATCATAATGATTTGTAAGTAAATGTCCATCTGCATCTTTTGTTACAATTTCAAATTTGCAAGCATAAGATTGGCTACCATATAGGTCTTTGCAATTTTTCTTTAGGGCCTCTTTTATGCTCCATTTTACACCATCATAATCTTTTTGGTTTCCACTAAAATCTTCAGCATCAAACACTTCACTTATAAACAGTATTTTCTGAGAACGATCTGCCATATAAGCAAAACAAGATGACTGTGAATAGCTTTTCGCCGCTATGATAACAAGAACGGCCAATAGAAATAATATCTTTTTCATAATTATTAAGTTTTAAATATGCTTAGTTGGTTAACATGCAATTTTGGCTTCCTTAGGCTAATATCGTCCATTAAAAAAGGTCATGGTTTTGGCTATCGATATACCCCACATAGCCTTTTCTTTATTATCGGTAACAGCATAAATAGGAGTACCCGATGTTGGATATTTTGAAAAATATTCAAGACCAATATCCAACCAACCCCTGGCTTTTATCGCTATCCCCATAAATCTATCTTCGCTATATGAGGGCTTTTCACTTAAAATAGATAGCTTAACAAACCTTTCCCTAGGCTTATCATATTTAGATTCAGTATCGAAATGAAATATAATACCAGCAGTTAGTCTTTTAAAACTATAAGATGCAGAACCGTAGGTAGACATATCTGTATTGGCTAAATCTAAATAAGTAAAGGAACTGGTTGTGAGATTGCGTGTTCCTTGGCTATAGCCTCCAAGAACTTTGATGTTATCCATACCTATAGCAAGCTCACCTCCATAAGAAAACTCTTCAAAAGTATCATCTCTATCTATAAGTCCTCCCAACTTAGACCAAGCCCTATAATAGCCTCCAGTTCCCTGTACGTCTATGTATTTGTTATTTAGAAGATGAAGTTCTGCATTGATGAAAGGCCCATAAATAGTGCTCGCATTTCCTGTAGTAGACTGGTTGCTGAAATTGTTTGTACTTCGGTTGAACATTTCTATATTTTCATACATGGGAATACTATAAAAAGATAGCACCGACATGCTCATGTTTAGTCCGTAATGAGCGTTTACAAAGGAAGAGCCATCCATAAAGTCAGGGTCGGACAATATAGAGGTCATATATTCCCTATTGCTATCGGCGGCTTCTTTTGATTGTTTTTCACTATTTACCCTTCTTCCTTGTACATATTTAGCATGCTCTGCTTCTACATAAGCCCTTGAATTTCTGTATTCATCATTTTTACTCGAGGGCTTATCGGTTTTCCCATCTTTTCTTTCCTTATCCTTGGTCTGTTTTTCTTGTCTTTCTTTTCCCTCTTTTTCCTGCCCTAGCCTTAGCTTTTCTTCTCTTTCGACTTTCTCCCTTTCCAATTTTAACTTCTCTTCATCTTCAATTTTTTCTTGCTCTTTTTTACTTTCAATTTCATACTGTTCCTCACATTTTTGTAAAGCTCCCCCTCTTTGTCTTTCTATATATTCATATTCTTTTCTCGAAAGCTCTTCACAGGTACAACAGATTCTACTATTATGCTTTATGCATATATCATTACCCGACCAACATTGATGTGCTAATGCAACTCCTTTATAAGGCTTGGTGTAATAATATTTTCCATGAACCTTTTCTTCCATAGATTTATATTTTTGGTTAATACTTGCTCTACATGCTTCTTTTTTTTGATAGGCATTGGTTTGAGCAAGGGCATTAACACCCAGCATGATTAAAAGGATTAGGGATATAACAAATTGGACGGTAAAGAACTTTCTCGTAAATATTCCAATATGTGACTTTTCGAAAATCATGATAGCGGTATTGATATGGCCTACTTGTAATGTCTAATTTTTTAATCTAAATTATTGGCTTTGATACTTCAGTACAATAGCCATAAATGGCTATTGCATATCTGCTTACGATTTCGTTATATTTGAATATAACGGTTCATTTACATTATGCAGATCAAACGTTTTAATGATTTTACTTTTAAAAATCATTTGCAGCAGGTTTATTACGCCCATGATCTTATTGAAGAGCATGAGATTAAAAAAGTATTATCTGAATTTGCCAGATTGAATATTATATTCAATTATTCTGCCCCGCTTCTTTTTGCTATAGACTATACCAGATCTGAATATATTACCATGACTGGAGGTGCGCAATTGATCACAGGTCATGATCCCCGTTTTTTTTTAGAAAGTGGATTACCCCTGCTAATGGATATCTATCAAAAAGATGATTTTAGGATATATAATGAAAATATTTTCAACCGGAACCTCAACTTTTTAAAAACACAGCCCCAAGCAGAACACCACAAATTTATCTTCTCCTATAACTTTAGGGTAAGGCACCAAAATGGGAAATACGTACCTATTTATCAGCGCGGTTGTTATATTACCTCAAAAAAAACAGGATTACCTCTGTATAGCTTGGGGATGGTATTGGATATTTCCATGTTTAAAAAGGATAGTGTAATGTACCACTCCATTGAGAAAGTTGATGTGATGAATGGAGGGCTTAATAAAGAAATGATAGAGGAAAGTCACTTTTTCCCTTATGAGGAAGATAAATTGCTATCGCTACATGAGCGTAGGATATTAGCTTATATGTCTGAAGGCTTTAGCAGTAAGCAAATAGCCGATAAATTGAAAATTACAGAAAATACCGTAGCCAATCATCGAAAAAACATGCTCAAAAAAACAAACACAAAAAATGTAGCTGAATTAATAGCATTTGCTTTTAAAAGTCAGCTAATCTAATATTTTTATGATTTATCATTTTTTAAGGACTACCCATACAGAAATAGCTTATGCCAGAAAAAATAAAAACAGCAGCAAGTCTATTATTTTTGTACATCCCAGTTCTGCCTGCTCTGAAATATGGAGTGAAATTGTAAATAACGATCAATTAAAAAGCTATGACCTGATTTGCATTGATACCCCAGGGCACGGAAAATCTGCCCATTGTTTAAACCCTCAACAGGACTATCAACTAGAAAGCCTATCGTCTTCTATATTGGAAGTAATCAATGCACTTGAGGTTAAAAATTATATTATCGTTGCCGCTTCTCTTGGAACCAATATCATTGGAGAAACTGCTCATTTGCTAAAAGACTGCAAAGGTTTTTTCTTGATAGGCCCTACACTTGTGGGTGGTGCTATTGAGCCCGAGCATATTTTACTACCGTTCAAATATGCAGGGGTCCTGTTAGAGGCCCAGCCAGAAGATGCACATATTGACGCCTATATGAGCCATTTGGTGAATAGCAGTGACCAATCTCTGTTAAACCAGCTTAAAAAGTACTATTTACAGACCGATCCTAAATTTAGGGAACGTCTTGCAAGCAGTATCGGTAATAAGCAATGGAACGATGAGCTTGGAAATATAAAGAGAACCGAAAAAAAAGTAGCTATGCTTTATGGGGAAGATGAAAAGATTTCAAGACCTGATGCATTTTTAACTACAGACCTTCATCAATGGCAAAATAAAATTCACGTGGTAAAAAAAGCCGGCCATCTTATTCATTTAGACCAGCCTGAGGTATTCATCCAATTATTACTTCAATTTACCGACGATATTTTAGTTGAATAATTAAAGCCATATCAATGTTAATTTGATACTCGCACTCCACAACATAATCATCATTTAATGATTTATCTGAAAGAAGAGTTAAATGACAAAGTAATATTTTTTTGAAAATGGCCTATGGACGGAGCTAAAAATTATTGTAAATTCTCTTCAATCAAGAGGTTGATGATCCCATCGACCATACCTACCTTCGGTACATAGATTTGTTTAATACCTGCCCATTTCATTACCGTGAGGTAAATTTCGCAGGCCGGAACAATTACGTCGGCCCTATCCTGGTTTAGTTTTAGAATGGTAATACGCTCTTTTAAAGAATAACTATTTAGTTCATTATACATGCTTTTAAGCTTCAGCAATGATAATGGCATATCATCTTTCTCTCCACTCATCCGAAAGAGTTTATTGATATTTCCGCCGGTACCAATACCCGCTATATTCTTAAGTTCTTTGGTATTTACCTTGATCCAGTCCTTTAATTCATTCCATGTCTCATCCTTATCCTGGTTATCTAAAATCCTGATGGTACCAATATTGAAAGATTTTGAAGCAATGGGCTGCTTGTTTACAAATACCGATAGTTCGGTACTTCCTCCACCTACATCAATATAGAGGTAACTTTTTTTAACATCTAGATTTTCCTCAATATGATTAGAGTAAATGATACTGGCCTCACGATGGCCTTCTATAATTTCTAGATCGATATCTGCAATTTGTTTGATTTGGTTGATTACCTCTTTTCCATTCTTTGCTTCACGCATGGCCGAGGTGGCACAGGCCAGGTATTTAGATACATTATAAACATCCATCAAGTTTCTAAAAGCACTCATGGTCTTTACCAGTTCATCAATTTTCTTGGCAGATAATTCCTGATCAAGAAAAGCATCATCGCCAAGACGCAAGGGAACCCTTACCAAAGTATTCTTCTTAAAGCCATAGCCTTTATCACTTTGCGTAATGTCTGCAATCAATAATCGAACTGCATTTGAACCAATATCTATAGCGGCGTATCTTAACATTATTTATTGATGTTTATTTTTTAGATAGTTATAGGTTTGTACTTGAGCTCTTACTTTAGTATTCAACCTGTTTTTACGGTATTTATTATCGTTTGCTTTGTTTATGCTTCTGGCTTTTACATTGTCCTGAAGCTGGAATTCGATAATATCTCTAATTTCTTGCCTTACTTCGGCATCAAGTACAGGAAAACCCACTTCTACCCTATGCTCAAAATTCCTGGACATCAAATCGGCAGAGGAAAGGTACATTTCCTCCTTCTCGTTGTTACCAAAAATAAATACCCTGGCATGTTCCAAAAATTTATCTATAATACTGATAACCGTTATATTTTCACTAAAACCTGCCACTCCTGGCACTAAACAGCAAATCCCCCTTACAATAAGCTTGATCTGTACGCCTGCGTTACTCGCTTCGTATAGTTTTTCCACAATCCCTTCATCGGCAAGGCTGTTTACTTTTAAGATCATATAAGCTGGCTTTCCGGCGTTTGCAAACTTGATTTCTCTTTCTATCAATCCGTACATCCTGTTTCTCGAATCTATTGGAGACACGATCAAATGTTTAAATCCTTTAGCTACTGTTCTTTTATTTAGGGCATTGAATAGTTTTAACAATTCAGAAGTAATTTCTTTTTTGGTCGTGAAAATACTATGATCGCAATAAATACGAGCTGTTTTTTCGTTAAAATTACCTGTAGCCAAATTAGCATAATAACTAACCTTGCCTTTATCTTTTCTTTTGACCAAACAAATTTTTGAGTGTACCTTATAATCTGTTAGTCCGTAATTGACATTCACCCCCTCTTCCATTAGCCTATTGGTCCAATAGATATTGGCATGCTCATCAAACCTAGCCTTAAGTTCAAGTAGACAATTTACGGTTTTTCCATTTTTAGCTGCGTTGATCAGGGCATTGATCACTTTTGAATTTTCTGCCAACCGATATAACGTAATGTTAATTTCCTCTACCTTAGGATCAATAGCTGCCTCCCTTAGAAAAAGAATAATATAATCGTAAGATTGATAGGGCAAGTGCACCACATAATCGCGCTCCAGCATTTTCTTGAAAATACTTTCTGTTCTATGTAAACCATTCACTTTAAGTGGAATGCTTGGTGCATACTCCAACTCTTTGGATCCCACATTTGGAAAAGCAATAAAATCACCAAAACGATGATATTTATTACCTGGAATTAGGCCATCTATTCCTACCTTTAGCTTATTTACCAAAAAGCTCAACATATCAAAAGACATATCTCCATCATAGAGTAAGCGCATAGGTTTACCTCTTTTACGTTTATCAAGGCTTTTGCGCAACTCATCTATAAACTTGTCACTAATGCTATTGTCGATGTCCAATTCTGCATCTCTGGTCAACTGTATGGCATAAGCATCAATCTGATTGTAGCTAAACACATAGAAAATATCGTCTAAACAATATTTGATGATGTCTTCAAGTAGGATGATAAACTTGAGGTCATTGGTTTCGGGCAATACCAAAAAACGTGAAATGCTTTCTGGCAATTCCAATAATGCATATTTATTACTTTTCGCCTGCCCCTTTTTGGAAAGATGTACAAAAAAATACAATGCCCTATCCTTTAATTCGGGAAAAGGTTTGTTTCCATCTATCATGATAGGTACCAAATTCGAAAGGATCTTGTCTCTAAAATGATTACGGACGAATTCTCCCCTGGCTACGTTGAGTTGGGTATGGTTTAATATGAAAATACGGTTCTGCGCCAGTTCTGTAATCAATGTGGCCTGAAAAATGCTTTCGAACCTACGTTCATGCTTAACGACAATATTCTTAATCTCGTTCAGCACTTTTTTCGGATTAAAACCGAGCAGTGCCTTTGCCTTTTCATTAAGGTTGGCCAGTCTGTTCAAGGTAGCTACCCTAACCCGGTAAAACTCGTCGAGATTTGACGAGAAAATGGACAAGAACTTGATCCGTTCAATTAAGGGCACAGTTTCATCTGCGGCTTCTTGTAGAACCCGTTCATTAAAATACAACCAGCTTAATTCCCTATTTAAAAACGGTAGCTTCTTCTTGGCCATTAATTAAAATTAAAAAAATCCCCATGATTTCTAATTAAATGGGGATTTTCAAATTTGAAAAATATATTGTTAACTTATTATTAATTCTATGTTAATTCGCATTTGTAAATTAACATAAAGCTATTTTTTAACGCTTGGTTTGGCTATATTACTTTTTGGAGCAGTAGTTTTGACCACCGTGCTTTTTGCCGGAGCTTTAGCCACAATCTTTTTAGCTATGGGTTTAGCTTCTGCAGCTACTTTAGCTACAGTTGTTGTAGCTTTAGCAGCTATCTTTTTAACGGGAGCCTTAACTGCATTGGCTACTTTTTCTTCTGTTTCCAAAGCCGCCACCTTCACACTGCTCACTGTCGGACTAGCTTTCCTTACTGCTTTTTTTACTGCTTTATTCACCGTTTTATCCACTTTTTTCACCAGTTTATTCGTTTCTTTCTTAGCAATTTTCACTTTCTTTTTCGCTTTATCTTTTTTGCCAGTCGTAATATCCTCTATTTTATGGCCCACGGCTTCTTTAACAGTGGTCAATTTTTTTGCTATTTTTTTAGCTACGGCCTTCCCTGCTTTTGCTACATCGGCACCAATGGATTCTGCATTATGGCCAAGGTCTTTCACTACCGCCATAAATTTTTCTGTTAAGCTTTGTTCTAATTGCTTTTTTACAACCCTCTTAGTGCTGTTTTTTCGTGTTTTTGTTTTATTGTTTTTCATTATATCTAATTTTGATTTATTGCTTTTTTTTATGAAGGTTAATTATTTCTAATAAGTAGTTTATTTTTTAATGTGGTCAACCAGCATCTTTGATAAACAAGCGCCATTATTTTTTTACATTAAAAATGCTACATTCAACTTTTTTTTTACGTTTTTTTGTATGGTATAAATAAATGTATTAATTCCTGTCTCTTATACACATCTGACGCTGCCGACGA
>NZ_JAELTN010000005.1 GCF_016428855.1 Pedobacter sp. ASV28 | reverse complement strand
CCCCCCCCCCCCCCCCCCCCCCCCCCCCCCCCCCCCCCCCCCCCCCCCCCCCCCCCCCCCCCCCCCCCCCCCCCCCCCCCCCCCCCCCCCCCCCCCCCCCCCCCCCCCCCCCCCCCCTTTTTACGCAGGTCTCGTGGGCTCGGAGATGTGTATAAGAGACAGTTATCAGCCAATCAGTGAAAATCTTTATAAAAAGCTATCATTAGAGGGCTGGCTCTATAATATTTTTGTTGATAGTGACGCCGAATTTTGGGATCAATGTAGATAACTAATATGAACATTAGCATAACAGGAACGAGGGGATTTGTAGGAACTAATTTAGTCCCTTTTTTAAAGAATTTACATTTATCAATCAAAACCATAACTAAAGAAGAAGTTACTGGGAATTTGATTCTCAACGAAGTAGATTCAATCATCCACCTCGCAGGCAAAGCACACGATCTAAAGAAAACTTCTAAACCAGAGGAATATTACCAAGTAAATTTCGAGCTGACTAAAAAGCTTTACGATGTTTTCTTAAATTCAGATACAAAGAAATTTATCTTCATAAGTTCGGTAAAAGCAGCTTTAGATAAGGTAGACATTGTACTTACAGAAGACCATGAGCCAAACCCACAAACAGACTACGGAAAATCTAAATTAATGGCAGAGCAGTACATACAAGCTCAGGAACTGCCCGAAGGAAAGTCATACTATATTTTAAGACCTTGCATGATACATGGCCCCGGAAATAAGGGGAATTTGAATTTGCTTTATAAGTTTGTTCAAAAGGGTATTCCTTATCCACTAGCTGCTTTTGACAATAAGCGATCTTTTTTAAGTATTGAAAATCTTTGTTTCGTGATTCAACAATTGTTAGAAAAAGATATTCCATCAGGTATTTATAATGTAGCTGATAATGACGCTTTATCTACAAGTGAAGTTATAAAAATACTAGCTGAAGCTTCAAATAAACATCCTAGATTTTTGAAAATTCCTAAAGGCCTAGTTAAAAGTTTAGCAAAAGTAGGCGATCTATTTAAGTTGCCATTAAACTCAGAACGATTGCAAAAATTAACAGAAAGCTATGTGGTTAGTAATGAAAAGATAACAAGCTTTTTAAATATTCAGTTGCCTATAAAATCAAAAGAAGGACTTTTAGTAACGACTAATTCTTTTAAAGAAATACAAAAAGATAATTTAAATGAATAGTGAGGCAATTGAGTTGGGTATGAATTCATGTCTTGTTACTGGGGGCAACGGTTATTTAGGTAAACATATTGTTGATCATTTTTGTGCCATAGGGTGGAAAGTTAAAACATTAGGAAGAAGTATTGAGAATACCTATTGTTATGATCTTTCAATTAATATTCCAAGTTTTATAGAGAAATTTGATGTGATTATTCATTGTGCTGGTAAAGCGCATAGCTTCCCTAAAACACTTCGAGAAGAGGAAGAGTTTTTTGATGTTAATACTATAGGCACTAAAAATTTATTAAAAGCATTAGAAGAAGCGCCTTCGTTACCCAAAACAGTTGTATTTATAAGTTCTGTCTCAGTTTATGGTGTAAGTGAGGGTACTTCCTTCTGTGAAGAAACTCCGCTATATTCTAAACACCCATATGGTAAAAGTAAGATAGCAGCGGAAGGATTAATGGTGGAATGGTGCAAAAAAAATAGTGTAACTTATTTAATTCTAAGACTCCCGTTGCTAGCAGGGAAAAAACCTCCAGGAAATTTGGCAAGTATGATTAAAGCTATTAGCAAAGGGTATTATTTTAACATCCAAGAGCAGGTGCGCAAGAGCATCGTAATGGCTGATGATGTAGCTAAAATTATACCAAGCGCAATAAATATTGGAGGTGTATATAATTTAACAGATGGTTATCACCCAACTATTAAAGAATTGGCGATCTTAATGGCAGATCAGTTAGGTAATAAGCATCCTAGAACCATTCCCATTTGGCTTGGTAAAATGTTATTGTCAATGGTTGATAAACTTTCTTTTATTTCAAAAATTAGAGCCTATAAGTTCAAGAAGTTAGCATCAACCTTAACCTTCGATGATACCAGGGCAAGACAGGTTTTGGGTTGGAAACCAAATAGGGTCATAGAAAATTTCATTATAAAATAGCACATTAATAATAATTATTTCTCCCCCTTGTCAGAAAACCCACTCAAGATATCCATTATTACTGTAGTCAAAAATGCAGAAAATACCATTTCAAGATGTCTTTCTTCATTAATAGAACAAACATATTCTAATGTAGAAATAATCGTAATGGATGGAGCTTCTACAGATGGAACTTTAGGTTTTATTGAGAAATTTCGGCGAGAAAATCTTAAAATATATTCTGAAAAGGACTTGGGTATATACGATGCCTTAAATAAAGGGATATCTCGCTCTACCGGAGATATTATTGGACTATTGCACAGTGATGATTATTTAAGCAATGAATTGGTCTTGGAAGATATCGCAAACGAATTTAGTAACACAAGTTTACCGATCATTATTGGTAAATTGTCTTATTTTCATCCTGATAATTTAACTAAAATAGTTCGTAGATATTATCCATTTCGATTTAGCAAATGGATGTTCCGTTTTGGCATGGCCCCTCCGCACCCAGCCTTTTATGCTAAAAGAGAATTGTTTGAAAGATATGGAAATTATCGTACAGACTTGGAAATAGCAGGTGATTTTGATTTAATGTTAAGGTTTTTATACCTTCATAAAGTTCCGTACAAATGTATAGATGAAAACTGGGTAATGATGAGTACTGGAGGTAAAAGTACAAATGGATGGACTAGCATAATTAAAAACAATAAAGATATTTTAACAGTATGTAGAGATCATCATTTTTACTCGAATTATATGTTTATTTATGCTAAATACCTAATAAAAACAGTAGGTCTGCTTATAAAATAGATATCTTTAGAGACTTTATATAACTCATGTACAACGTTGGACATTACGCTATTTTATTGGGTTTTCTATTTGTTGTGGAAATTCTGTATTTCAAAATAGCAGATCATTATAACATTATAGATAAGCCAAATTATCGAAGTTCACATACTTCCATTACTATTCGTGGGGGCGGAATAATCTTTACCCTTGCTATATTGGGATGGTTCTTTACAAATAATTTTAGTTATCCATACTTTGTTTCGGGATTATTTTCTATCGCTCTGATCAGTTTTTTAGATGATATACTTACACTTAACAATAAGGTTCGATTAAGTGTGCATCTTTTCGCTGTACTCTTGCTTTTTTTGCAATGGGACCTATTTGCCCTAAGTTGGTATTGGTTAATTATGGCAGCTATATTTGTAATAGCCACGATCAATGCTTATAATTTCATGGATGGAATTAATGGTATTACGGGTAGTTATAGTATGGTAGCTATAGGTACACTATATTATATAAATGAAGAAATAATTTCTTTTACCTCATCAGATTTATTAATAGTTGTAGGCTTATCGCTTATGGTCTTTAATTTTTTTAATTTTAGAAAGAAAGCTAAATGTTTTGCCGGAGATGTTGGGAGCGTAAGTATAGCATTCATTTTGATATTTATCATTGGCCAGTTGATTTTGGAAACCAGCAATCTATCCTATATTTTATTATTATTGATCTATGGAATGGACACTGCATTTACTGTCTTTTTTCGGAAACTTAGGGGTGAAAATATATTTGAAGCGCATCGAAGCCATTTCTATCAATATTTGGTAAACCATTTAAAATATTCCCATCTTTTTGTTTCTTTCTTGTACTTTATGGCGCAGTTCTTGATAAATATGATCTTGATTCTATTAGTAAAGCAGTCTACAGCATATGCTATGTGCCTATTTATAGGAGTGGTTTTATTGTACTTGCTGTTACGCTTTAAAATGGAAGGTAAAACTAAATTATTGGTGAGGTATGAAAGTTAGAAAAAGTAATCGCGTTAATGCGGATGTAAAAACTTTGAGAGAATGCAATATTTATCTTACCTTTATTATATAAAAAATCTGGTTTGTTTGGTAAAATAAATATCGTTCCTAGGTGGATCATTTTCTTGTTGGATTTAGGGATATGCTTAGTTTCTCTGATCACAGCTTATTCTATTAAACTAAACTTCGCTCTAAACGGAATAGATATTGTAGAGTTTAGTAGAAACGTATTAATATTAAGTGTAATTAATATTGTCGTATTCTTTAATGTGAAGACCTATGCCGGTATTATTCGTTATACCAGTGCACAGGATACTTTCAGGATACTCTTTGCCGTTGTTATCAGCAATGGGCTATTTTTCTTTTTCAACTTTTTTATTGTTGCCATAGGTCATGATCCATATATATCAAATAGCATTCTTATTGTTAATGGATTAACTTCTTTTCTGCTTTTAATTACCTATAGGGTATTGATCAAATATTTTTTCATGTACATCAAGAACTTAAATCTTGATAAGCGAAAAGTGATTATATATGGAGCAGGAGAAGCAGGTTTAGCTACAAAAAGAACATTTGATCATGATGGAAAAGTAAATAAAACCATCATCGCCTTTGTTGATGATGAAGAGCGTAAGGTAGGTAAAACCATAGATGGTATTAAAATACTTTCAGCTGTCAAACTGGAAGAGTTGATTAAGGAGCATGAAGTTGACGAGATTATTTTTGCATCCTATACTATTCCCTTGGAGCGGAAAAACCAGATTGTAGATGTTTGTTTGGAACATAATGTTACTGTGCTTAATATTCCTCCTGCCGATGTTTGGGGTGGGGGTAAGCTACATACGGCTCAAATTCAGAATATCAATATTGAAGATCTTTTAAACCGTAAGCCTATAGAAATAGATATCCAAGGTTTACAAAATCAATTAAAGGATAAAAGGATCTTGATTACTGGAGCTGCAGGTTCCATAGGCAGCGAGATTGTAAGGCAATTAATGAACTTTGATTCTGGCCTGATTATACTCTGTGACCAGTCTGAAACAGCATTGCACCACATTTATTTAGAACTGGAAGAAACACATACCAATACCAATTTTCATGCTTTTGTAGGGGATGTGAAGGATGAAAAAAGGATGATGCATCTTTTTGAGACCTATAGGCCTCATTATGTATATCATGCGGCAGCGTATAAACATGTACCCTTAATGGAAGATAATCCGGCAGAGGCCATTAAAACAAATGTATTAGGGACAAAGATAATAGCCGATCTATCGGTAAAGCATGGTGTGCAAAAGTTTGTGATGATTTCTACCGATAAGGCCGTAAATCCTACCAACATTATGGGAGCATCCAAGCGCATTGCTGAAATATATGTGCAATCGCTGAACAACTCTTTAAATAGAAAAGACTTTGTTTTTAGCAATGGACTAAGCTATATAAATGAATTGGAAGTAAAGCCAATTACCAAATTTATTACTACCCGTTTTGGTAATGTTTTAGGTTCAGATGGATCAGTGATACCTAGGTTTAAACAGCAAATAGAAAAGGGAGGACCGTTAACGGTTACCCACCCGGAAATTACCAGATATTTCATGACCATACCAGAGGCCTGCAGATTGGTACTTGAGGCAGGCTGTATGGGTAAAGGTGGAGAAATCTACATATTCGATATGGGTAAATCTGTTAAGATTGTAGAGCTTGCCAAAAAAATGATCAGGTTGGCTGGATTGATCCCAAATCAAGACATAAAGATACAATATTCGGGTTTACGGCCTGGAGAAAAGCTATTTGAAGAGTTGTTAAACGATAATGAAAATACAATGCCTACTCATCATGAGAAAATCATGATAGGTAAGGTAAGAGAATATGTTTTTGCTGAAATTGAAGAGCAGATATATGAACTTTTTCAATATGCAAAAACAAATGACGATAGACAGGTAGTGATTGCCATGAAAAAATTGGTGAAAGAGTTTAAGAGTAAAAACTCTGTTTTTGAGGAATTGGATAGTGTCGTAAATGATTAATTCTTTAATGAAAAATTATATTTTAACGGCATTATTAGCCATTTCTGTTTTTAATGTTAAGGCACAGGATGTTATACCAACTCCCAATCAGCAGATTCCTTATGATTATCAATTGTATCAGAAGCTAAATCGTTCGGCATATGATACCAAATATAAATTCCATTCTTCTATTAAGGGCTTTAATGCTGACGATCCTTATTTAAAGCTTAGGTATGATTCGTTAATGAATTATGGTGTAGATAGTTTGAATAGAAAAAGTTGGGTATACCGTAAACTATTTCAGGAGCACCTGCTTCAGTTTTCTAATGAAGATTACAACATCTATGCTGATTTCCTCCCTGACTTTCAAATAGGTAGAGACTTTAGTGGGAACAGGACGACTTGGTTAAATACCAGGGGTTTTCAGGTAGGGGGTAATGTAGGTAAAAACTTCTCATTCTATTTGAATGGTTTCGAAAATCAGGGTAAGTTTGCCGATTATATCAATAACTATGTGGTAAGTAACCAGGTAGTTCCAGGACAGGGTTATGGTAAGCTAGCCCAAGACAAACAAGATTGGACCTATGTTACCGCATTGCTTTCTTATACGCCGAATAAGTACCTTAACTTTGCATTAGGCTATGATAAAAACTTTATTGGGGATGGTTATCGATCAATGCTATTATCCGATGTGTCTTCCAATTATTCTTTTTTTAGGGTGAGAGCAACCTTGGGAAGTGTTCAATATCAGACTATTTTTGCCTACATGTTGGATCCTGGAGCACCTAAGCTGACCAATGATAGAAGACTGGGTGATAGGGGGAAATGGATGGCTGCACATTATATAGACTGGAATGTGACCAATAGGTTGTCCTTAGGCTTTTTTCAGGCGGTTACCTGGGCAGATGCAGAAGTAGAAGGTAAAAGAGGGTTTGATTTTAATTATATCCACCCTTTTATATTCTTGAGGCCTGTTGAAAGTGCCAACAGCTTTTCGCCTGATAAGATGAGATTGGGGCTTAACGCTAAATATGAGCTACTTCAGAAAACAGCGCTTTATGGACAGTTCATGTTCGATGAATTTACAGCGAAAGAATTTTTTAAAGGAAACGGATACTGGGCTAATAAATGGGCCATTCAGTTGGGATTAAGGGGTGCTGATTTATTCAATGTCCCCGGATTGAATTATTTAGCAGAATTTAATACCGCCCGTCCTTATACTTATGCACATTTTAATAGACTTTCTAATTATTCTAATTATAATGAAGCCTTGGCGCATCCCTATGGAGCTAATTTTAGAGAGTTTTTGGGTATCTTAAACTATAGCTTAAAGAGATTTGATTTTCAGGGACAGGCACTTTATGCCATGTATGGTCTGGATCCTACAGGTGCAAATTATGGAAAAGATATTTTCAAGAATTATGAAAGTCGCTCTGTGGATTATGGTAGCCACATTGGTCAGGGGATAAAAACAGATCTTTACATATTACAGGGCAAGGCAGCCTATCTGCTAAATCCGAAATATAATTTGAAGATAGAACTCGGTGCTCTTTTGAGGCAAGAAAGAAATACTTTAATTAATAATAGAACAGCGATGGTTACTTTCGGTTTGAGAAGTAGTTTTAGAAATTTGTATTATGATTTTTAAGGAGCTGTCAATAATGAAATAAAAAAGGGGCAATCGCCCTTTTTTTATTTCTTACTCAAATAGTCTTGATAAGCAAGTTTTAAGCCATCTTCCAGTTCAATATGATGCCTCCAGCCTAGTTTATGTAATTTCGAAACGTCCATAAGTTTGCGTGGTGTACCATCGGGCTTGCTTGTGTCAAAAACCAATTTACCATCAAAACCAACTACCTTTTTAACTAGAAAAGCCAAATCCTTGATAGTTAAGTCTTCTCCCGTGCCAATATTGATCAGATTAGGTTCATTATATTTTTCCATTAGGAAATAACAGGCATCAGCTAAATCATCTGCAAATAAAAATTCTCGCATCGGCGAACCAGTCCCCCAAATAACCACTTCTTTGCTGTCATTATTTTTGGCTTCGTCAAATTTTCTAATTAAGGCAGGTAATACATGTGAATTTTCTGGATGATAATTATCATTAAGCCCATACAAGTTTGTAGGCATTACTGAAATAAAATTACATCCATATTGATCTCTATAGGCATCACACATTTTAATGCCAGCTATCTTAGCAATAGCGTAAGGTTCGTTGGTTGGCTCCAATAGCCCAGTCAATAAATAATCTTCTCTAAGCGGTTGAGGTGCTAGTTTTGGATAAATACAGCTAGAGCCTAAAAACATTAATTTCTTTACGCCATTTATATACGACTGATGGATCACATTATTTTGAATAGCTAAATTTTCATAAAGGAAGTCTGCCCTATATGTATTATTGGCGATGATACCTCCAACTTTTGCTGCTGCCAAGAAAACATAATCGGGTTTTTCCAAGGAAAAAAAATCTGTAACGGCTTGTTGGTTTCTTAGGTCTAACTCTTCTGATGATCTGGTAATAATATTTTGAAAACCTTCTTTTAGTAGTTTTCTGTAAATCGCAGAGCCAACCATTCCTCTATGGCCTGCTACATATATTTTAGATCTTTTTTCCATGTGTGTTTTATTCTCTTTATTAAGAGAGTGGATGATGGCTTAGGATGCAATTGTCTTGGTTGTTCTACCTATTGCCACTCTTTTAACAGCCTTGATGATGGCATTAGTGTCATAGTCGCAAAGTGCCCAAAGTTCAGGTTGTTCTCCATGTTCTATTACTTCGTCTGGTATGCCAAGCCTAATGACATCAGCTTTATAATGATGATCGGCCATGAATTCAATAACCGCACTTCCCATTCCGCCTTGTAGGCAACCATCTTCTACTGTGATTACGTTTTTATAACGTGTAAACACTTCATGTAGCAAATCAGTATCTAGTGGTTTTACAAATCTCAAATCGTAATGTGCGGGGTGTATACCTTCACTGTTTAATTCTTTGCAAGCTTCAACAGCAAAGTTGCCAACATGTCCAATGGTCAATAAGGCTACATCTTCGCCATCGCATATCTTCCGACCTTTTCCAACCTCTAGGGTTTTGAAAGAGCGCTTCCAGTCTGGCATTACACCATTGCCCCTTGGATAACGAATAGTAAAAGGCCCCATATTTTCTTGTTGGGCAGTATACATGAGGTTTCTTAGCTCTTCTTCGTTCATTGGAGAAGCTACAATCATATTGGGAATGCAACGCATGAAGGCCAAGTCATAGGCACCATGGTGAGTGGCACCATCGGCTCCAGCTAGGCCAGCTCTATCTAAACAAAAAACCACATTAAGATTTTGTATAGCTACATCATGAATGACTTGATCATAAGCCCTTTGCATAAAGCTTGAGTAGATGTTACAGAAAGGAACCAAACCTTGTGTAGCTAAGCCCGCAGAAAAAGTAACGGCATGTTGCTCGGCAATTCCTACGTCAAATGCCCTGTGGGGCATTGCTTTCATCATGATGTTTAATGAAGAACCAGATGGCATAGCTGGCGTTATACCCACAATTTTGGAATTGGCTTCTGCCAACTCTACCATGGTATGGCCAAAAACATCCTGATACTTTGGAGGCTGAGGTTTCTCGGAAACAGATTTTTTAATTTCTCCTGTAATTTTATCAAAGAGACCTGGAGCATGCCATTTGGTCTGATCTTTTTCAGCTAATGCAAAGCCTTTACCTTTTACGGTAACGCAATGCAGTAACTTTGGCCCAGGGATACTGGACAAGTCTTTAATGGTAGCAGCCAAGCGTTTTACATCATGGCCATCAACAGGTCCAAAATACCTGAAGTTTAATGCCTCGAAAAAATTACTTTGCTTTAGTAAAGTGCCTTTTATACTTTTCTGTATTTTTTTAACATACTTCTGTGCATTGGGTCCAAGTTCAGAGAGTTTGGTCAATACGTTGAAAACATCATCCCTAAACCTGTTGTATGATTTAGAAGTAGTGATACTAGTAAGGTATTCTTTTAGGGCGCCAACATTTGGATCTATGGACATACAGTTGTCATTTAAGATCACCAGTAGGTTGGATTTTTCAATCCCTGCATGGTTTAAGCCTTCAAATGCTAGGCCAGCTGTCATGGCGCCATCACCTATTACGGCTACATGTTGCCTGTTTTTTTCTCCTTTGTAATGAGAGGCTACAGCCATTCCCAAGGCAGCAGAGATGGAAGTCGATGAATGGCCTACACCAAAAGTATCGTATTCACTTTCTCCGATTTTTGGAAAGCCGCTAATGCCGTTGATAATTCTATTGGTATGGAACAGCTCTCTTCGCCCCGTTAATATCTTATGCCCATAAGCTTGGTGTCCCACATCCCAAATCAATTTGTCATATGGGGTGTTTAATGCATAGTGCAATGCAACAGTGAGTTCTACAACGCCTAGACTAGCTCCAAAATGTCCACCGTTTACGCTGACAACATCAATAATATACTGACGTAATTCCTGGCAAATCTGCTCCAAGTCTTGTTCACTATATTTTTTTAAATCCTCAGGATAATTTATAGTTGATAATAAAGCGCCCGTCTTAACTTCCATGCAAAATTTTAAAAGCACAAATTACGGTATTTTGTTTAATACTTTCATTAAGAATTGTTTCAAATTAGAAGTTATGACCTTAGAAGGTTAATGAGAATGACGTGGTTATCTATATTATCCCATTGTATTAAGTAATAAATTAAGTATTTTTACCCGAAATACATATTTCCCCATAATGAACAGAGATACATTAGTTTTCGATTTAATTAACAAAGAATTAGACAGACAAGAACACGGATTAGAACTTATCGCTTCTGAAAATTTCGTGAGTAAACAGGTAATGGAAGCGGCAGGTTCGGTATTGACCAATAAATATGCTGAAGGCCTACCGGGAAAACGCTACTATGGTGGTTGCCAAATAGTAGATGAGATAGAAAACATAGCTATTGAAAGAGCTAAAAAACTTTTTGGGGCAGCATGGGTAAACGTTCAACCCCATTCTGGTGCTCAGGCCAACGCCGCAGTAATGTTAGCTGTTATCCAGCCTGGAGATAAGATTTTAGGGTTTGATCTTTCTCATGGAGGACATTTGACTCATGGTTCTCCGGTTAATTTTTCTGGAAAACTTTACCAGCCTTTGTTCTATGGAGTGAAAAAAGAGGATGGATTGATCGATTATGCCAAACTGGAAGAGATTGCTTTAGCTGAAAAGCCAAAACTGATCATATGTGGGGCTTCTGCCTATTCTAGGGAATGGGATTATGCTTTTATTCGTAGCGTAGCCGATAAGATTGGAGCTTTGGTATTGGCAGATATTTCGCACCCTGCTGGCTTTATAGCTAAGGGATTATTGGCAGACCCGCTACCTCACTGTCATATTGTAACCACTACTACACATAAAACATTAAGGGGACCTCGTGGCGGTATGATCATGATGGGGAAAGATTTTGAAAATCCATTCGGCTTAAAAACACCTAAGGGAGAAATTAGGATGATGTCTTCGTTATTGGATATGGCCGTATTTCCAGGTACCCAAGGAGGACCGCTAGAGCATATTATAGCAGCAAAAGCAATCGCGTTTGGAGAAGCATTAACTGATGATTATTTAAATTATATTAAGCAAGTGGGTGCCAATGCACAAGCAATGGCTAAGGCATTTGTAGCTAAAGGATATGGTATCATTTCTGGAGGGACCAATAACCACCTGATGTTAATTGACCTGAGAAATAAGAATATAACGGGTAAGCTTGCAGAGAATGCCTTAGAAAAGGCAGACATTACCGTAAATAAAAATATGGTTCCTTTTGATGATAAATCTCCATTTGTTACTTCGGGAATGAGAGTAGGAACTGCAGCTATTACCACTAGAGGGTTTAAGGAAACAGAAATGTCGCAAATTGTAGACTTGATAGATGAAGTACTGAGCAATCCAGAAGATGAGAGTGTGTTAAACGGGGTAAAAACTAAAGTTCAAGCTTTGGTGAGCCGTTTCCCACTTTATAAATAAATCTTATCTAAGATGTCAAAAAAGCCTCCTCCAAACGCAGAAATGGAAGAGCAGCGCCTAGCTGCGCTTTACTCATATGATGTGTTGGGGGCTGGGCTAGAGAATGAATTAGATAACTTAGTGAAGCTGGCAGCTCAAATTGCTGCCACTTCCAAATCTTATATCTCTTTTATAGACCGAGACAAGATTATTTTTAAATCTACTATAGGTCTGGTAACTACTCAGAGGGTTTTTTCAAGGGAAGGAAGTGTTTGTCAACACACTATGCTACTGGATAGAGTTTATGTGGTAAAAGACATGACTAAAGATCCCTTTTTTATTAATAGTCCATTATTATCATCGCAAGATCAATTGAGGTTTTATGCAAGTGTACCCTTAAAGGATCTTGATGGATTTTATTTGGGCTGTCTTTGTGTGGTAGATGACCATCCCAAAGATTTGAATGCTGTTCAAATCGAGGCATTACAAACTTTATCGATACAGATCGTAACCCAACTTAGCTTACGTCGAAAAAACCTTCAGCTCGAAGCTCAAACGAAACGTTCAGAAGAATTCATCAATGTATTTCAGGCCTCTCCAGAGATACATTGTATTTTAAGTAGGGAAGGAAACATACTTTTTATCAATCAGGCAGTAATTTCTCTATTAGGTTACTCCGTTGAGGAAACATTGGGTAAAAGCATGTGGGGCTTTTGCTATAAGGATGATATTGAAAGAATAACCCATCATTTAGAACTTGGCCTTAAGGGTAAGGTGAAGCAGTTCGCATTGGACTTTAGGATAAAAGGAAAGCAACAGCAGGTAAAATGGTTGAGCTGGAGTATGGTTTCTAAGGGAGACAGGTGGTATAGCTATGGTAGGGATATTACAGAAAGTAAGCGTTTAGAGGCGGAATTGACACGGTTATCTTTTGTGGCAAGTAAAGTGAATAATGGTGTAGTAATTAGCGATAACTACAATCGTGTGAGCTGGGCCAATAGTGCATTTACAGAGATCACTGGCTTTACTTTGGAAGATATTCAGGGCAAACCCCTTGGTGACCTCATAAGAGGACCAGAAACAGATTGGTCGGTTATAGAAAAAGCGAGGCAGCTCACCCAAGAAAAGAAATCTTTTACGGTCGATGTGCTGGCTTACAGAAAAGATAAACAGAAAATCTGGCTATCCATTTATAGCACTATAATCTTAAAGGAAGATGGAGATGTGGAAACGGAGATAGAGATTATCATAGATGTGACAGATAAGAAAAAGGCCGAGCAGGAATTGGAAGTACTATCAACAGTGGCCAGTAAAACAAATACGGGAGTAGCCATTTATGATCAATCGGGCGCTATTACATGGGTGAACAAATCGTTGGAAGAAATGATTGGTTATTCCTTTCAGGAACTTTCGGGTAGGATGCTGGGCGATGTGCTTTCTACAGAAGATACTGACAAAGACTTGATTTTGAATTCCCGGCGAAGTGCGATGGATAAAAAATCATTCTCGATAGAAGTCTTTGCCAATAAAAAAGATGGCACCCCCATATGGTTATCGGTGTCGAACACGCCAATTATCAATGGAAATGGTGTGATGGAACGGCAGGTTGAACTCATTGCCGATATTACAGAACGTAAGCAGGTAGAACATGATATGGTTTTGGCGAAAGAGCAGGCCTTGCAGCTTAGCGAGGCTAAGGAAATGTTCCTTTCCGTAATGAGCCATGAAATTAGGACGCCTCTGAATGCCATTATAGGGATGACCCATCTGTTAATTGATAATGATCCCAAAGCCTCCCAAATTGACGATCTGAATATTTTAAAGTTCTCTGGAGAGAATTTGTTAAATATCATTAATGATGTTTTAGACTTTACTAAAATAGAGACTGGTAATTTAAATCTGGAGTTTTTGCCATTAAGCTTAAGTAACTTATGTAATGACATTGTTAACTCCTTGCAGGTTAGTTCCCAAAAAAAGAAGAATGTACTTACCTTACATTATGATCAAAAAATACCGGGATTGCTTCTAGGTGATAAAACCAGGCTATACCAGATTTTAATGAACCTTTTGGGGAATGCCATTAAATTTACCAATAAAGGTAGGGTAGATCTAAAAGTTAAGCTATTTGGAGAACAGGCTGATGCTGCTGATATCTATTTTGAAATTGCCGATAATGGAATTGGAATCCCTAGTGATAAAAAAGAATATATATTTGAAACCTTTACACAGGCAAAGGCTGACATTTCAAGAAAATATGGAGGAACAGGTTTGGGCTTGGCCATCACCAAAAAGCTGCTTAAACTTTATGGGTCTGATATTCAGGTAAACAGCATTGAAGGCAAGGGAACTACTTTTTCATTTCTTATACATTTCAATAAGGCTTCACAAACAGCCATACTGAAAGAAGCCAAGCCGGTAGTTTTTGAAGGAAAAAGAGTGTTGGTGGTTGATGATAACGAAATCAATATTTTAATTGCTAAACGTATTCTGATGAAATGGGGACTGACTATAGATTTCGCCTCTGATGGATATAAGGCCATAGAATGCATTACACAAAAGAACTATGATTTAGTATTTATGGACATCAAAATGCCTGGAATCAATGGATTCGAGACCACAACCATTATCAGGGGACTTGATGGAGATTATTATAAAAAGCTGCCTATCGTAGCGTTAACAGCTTCAACTTTACATGATGAAGAAAGCAAATTTAAAGAGAGCGGAATGAATGGACACATTTTAAAGCCTTTTAATCCAACCGAGATAAAAAAGATACTTTCACATTATTTATTGTAAAAGTAAAGGGCCGACATTCTGAATAGAATTGTCGACCCTTACCATCTAAATTAACGCTCTCGATATAATTAACGAGAATATTTATTAAAAAGTTTTATTGGCGAATTATTTTTTTTAGTTGTGCTGGTAACACCCTAAATCTGAGGGGAATAATCTTTCTTTTGCTAGGATGTCTTTGGATAGATAAGCGCTAAAATAGCGGTCGCTACTTAAATTTAGCCCTTTTTTAAGCGCTGGGCTAGTCGCATCTAATTTAAAAATTCCCCTTCTTGGATTAAGAAATAGAGGGTCGACATTTAAGATATTTCCGTTGCCCGTGTAAATGTTCAGTTTAGTTTTAATCAGGTTATTTTTAACCTCTATTGTAGAGATAGCACTTGATTTCTTTTCAATTGAAAATTCTTCGTCTAAACTTCCCCAAATAATATTGTTAATAATCTCGGCGTTTAAAGGGGCAAATTCATTTGTGCTGATAAAATCAGAAAGATTAATGGCGGGTGTTCTACGGGCAAAGTTATAATTGTAGGCCCCGAATGTATTTTGTTTAAGGTTGTAGTTACCTCCTCCAACTCCGTAGATGAGGTATTGTCCACAATTGAAGAATAGGTTGTTAAATGCAGCTAAATCGGTGTGATAGCCTAGAAAACCTACTACCTGCATATTCTTTATAATGGAATTTACCAGCGTCAGTTTAGGATTATTATTGCTGGATAGCGAATCGACTGTAATTCCAGCTATTGCATTTTTTAATATCGTATGGCCAATGATTGAGTTTTTGCTGCTACTATGAAAGTGGATGCCGTTCCATTGCCCTGGTTCATCTTCATAAATTCTTTCTGTTCTATCGCTGGCAAATAAAATACTGTCTTTTAAAGAGCCATTGGCAATTAAGGTGCCTTTAACGTTCATGATCGAACCACTATGGAATAAGACTCTTGTTCCTGGGTTAATGGTTAAAGTGGTATTTTCGGCAACAGTTACGGAGTTGTAGATAATATAGGGAAGGTTACTATCCCAAATGGTATTATTGTTAATGGTGGCATTTTTAACAAAAATGGCATTCTGTCCATACGCTACCAAGGGAATTTTTTCTTTCTTCCCATTAAAAAATAATAATATCGAATCTTGAACAATGAAGGGCTGGTTTTGGCCGGTCGGATTAATATTTACTTTCACCAAGATGTTGATGGAATCCTTGCCGTTAATGACCAGGTTTTTGGTTTCTATCACTTGTTTGCCGTTCACGTTAATACTAAATGGAGAATTGGAACCCCCATTAATTTTTATCTCCTCTATATTTATGGCTTTGGTGTTATAATTGAAAACTTTAAACCTACGTACGGTAGAACCGATAGAAGTAAAAACGGTATCAAACAATACACTATCCGTAGAAAAGTTGAGCTTTGCACTTGGATCGAAAGTAATGTTCTCCTCTTTGTTGCAGGCCACAAAAAAGATACTTAGTATAGAAAGTAATAAAAATAGTTTGATCTGTCTCATTATTCCGCAAAGGCAACTGCCGCTATACTTAATTTTTTAACTCCATTTTTCAATAAGGTACTACCACAGGCTTCCAAAGTTGCTCCGGTAGTGATTACATCGTCTACCAAGAGGATATGTTTATCTAAAACTTCTGTTTTATCTTTAACAGTGAAAACATCCTTCATGTTTTCATATCTTGTGTATCTGGCCTTTTTGGTTTGGCTTTCGGTTGCTTGGCGCCTTAGCAAATTTTTGGTACTGATAGGAACGGCCAGTTCTTCCGATAAACCACTTGCAATATACTCACTTTGATTGTATCCTCTTAATTTAAGTTTTTTAAGATGCAGGGGAACAGGGATGATGAGGTCTAAATCATTATAAAATTCACTTTTTTTCAGTCTCTTTGCCAAGAGCTTTCCAAACACCGTACCCATGCCACATTTATGGTTATATTTTAAGCTGTGGATCATGTTTTGCACATTGGTACCTTTTTTAAAGTACAGCATGGCCATGGCCGCATTTAAGGGAAGTCGGCCCCAGAGTTGTTTGGCTACCAGGTTGTCTGGGTATAAGTGGAAATCTGTATAGGGTAAATCGTAGAGACATTTGGTACAGACTTCCTTTTCACCACGATATAACAATTGGGCACATCCATTACAGAGTTCTGGAAAGAGGAGGTTTAGCAAGTCTTCTGTATATCGTTTTATGAAAAACATTATACAAGGTACTAATTTTTAAATAATTAGGTGTTGTTGCGATGAGGTTTATGCTTTTTCCTTTACGGCAAGTTGGCCGCAGGCAGCATCAATATCCTTGCCTCGGCTACGCCTAATGTTGGTGGTAATTCCCTGCTTGCGAAGATAATTGGCAAAAGCATCGATCTTATCGCCCTCTGCATTAACAAAATCGGCAAATTGGATAGGATTATATTCGATCAGGTTAACTTTGCAGGGTACATGTTTACAGAATTTGGCTAATTCCATGGCATCCTGTATTTCATCATTAAAGTGATTAAAAACAATGTATTCGTAAGTAACTGGGTTTTTTGTTTTTTGAAAATAGTACTTTAAAGCTTCTGCCAGTGCCTTTAGGGAATTATGTTCGGTAATGGGCATAATTTCATGACGCTTTACATCATTAGCGGCATGTAGTGAGAGTGCCAAATTGAATTTTACGCCATCATCTCCCAGCTTCTTGATCATTTTTGCAATACCAGCGGTAGAGACCGTAATGCGTTTATAAGACATGTTGAGCCCGTCAGCTGCGGTAATTCTTTCGATAGATTTTAATACATTGGCATAGTTGAGTAAGGGTTCGCCCATGCCCATGTATACAATGTTGGTTAATGGTATGTTGTAATGCGCTCTAGCTTGTTTATCTATTAAAACTACCTGATCATAAATTTCATCTGCATTAAGGTTTCTTTTACGATCCATATAACCTGTAGCACAGAATTTGCAAGTCAAGCTACAGCCTACCTGAGAGCTTACACAAGCGGTCATTCTTTCGTCTGTAGGTATGAGTACGCCTTCTACAATGTTTCCATCGTAAAGCCTAAATGCATTCTTAATGGTATGATCGTTGCTGAACTGTGCACTATTGATTTCAACAATGTTAATGGAATAGTGTTCTTCCAGCTTTTTGCGCAAATCTTTAGAGAGATTGCTCATTTCGTCGAAACTCCGTGCAGATTTTTCCCAAAGCCATTGGTATACCTGTTTAGCCCGATAAGCAGGTTCTTGCATCTCTGTGAAGTGCTGTTGGAGCTGCTTAAGGTCTAAAGAACGGATATCTATTTTTCTTGTGCTTTGCATTGCTGCAAAATTACAAAAAAAAGCTGATGACAATACTGCTGTCATCAGCTTTATCAATAAGTAAACAAAACTTAAGCTTTTGTCCCGTCTTCATTAATTTGATTTAGGGTAGAAGTTTCTACTCCTTCGTCATTTCCCTTAAGGTAGGTAGGAAGGTTTAGCCCTGCCATATTGAACAGGTCATTTAGAGGTGGAACGGTCTTCATCATGCCAGATACAAAATTGGCGGTCGATGAATTTTCATTAGCGCCATTTCCAGAATCCCAAACAGTAATCTTATCAATTTTAATGTTCTTAACAGCTTCTACCTGTGTTCTTACAAGTTCAGGTAGTTTTTCAATTAACAATAATTGGAAAGCTTTGGTAGGGTCGCCGCCTGCTGCGGAGACTACTTCGCGGTAACCTTCTGCTTGTTTGGTTAAAATTTCGAAGAGACCCTTTGCTTCGGCTTCCATCTTGGCGTAAATGGCATCAGCCTCGCCCTTGGCATTTTCCCTGATGGTTTCTGCATCAGCCTGAGCTTGTATGATGGCTTTTTGTTTGGCTATTTCTGCCGGAATAACAATATTGGCTATTTGCGTGGCTCTTTCTCTTTCAGAACGGGCAGCTTCGGCTTTTTGCTCTGCCAGATAAGATGCTTCCAAGGCTTTTGCTTGTTGAACTTTTTCCGCAGCTACCGCAATTTTTAACGACTCTGCTTCTTTCTCTCTGCGTAGA
This sequence comes from Pedobacter sp. ASV28, assembly GCF_016428855.1. Lineage (GTDB taxonomy): Bacteria > Bacteroidota > Bacteroidia > Sphingobacteriales > Sphingobacteriaceae > Pedobacter. Next base: position 115,439 of record NZ_JAELTN010000005.1, on the reverse strand, counting down.
GCATCTGAACTGGCAATTTCTATCTTAGCTTCGTTTTCGCCTTTTACCGCAATGGCATTGGCCTCTGAGGTTTTAATACGTGTATCTCTTTCGGCTTCAGCTTTACCAATGGCTTCATCTTTGGCAGCAGAAGCAATGCTAATTTCCCTGTCTTTTTGGGTAATGGCAATTTTTACATCACGTTCGCGTTGGGTTTCCGCAATCTGTACATCTTTTTCCCTATCGGCAATGGCCTTACCAGTTTCTCCAATTTTGGTTTGTTCTGCTACGCTAATAATCGCTTCATTAATAGCCTTTGCCGCAGCTTCTTTACCTAGTGCCTCGATATATCCCGATTCGTCTTTAATATCGGTTACGTTTACATTGATCAGTTTTAGACCGATTTTCTTTAATTCGGTATCTACGTTTTTAGAGATGTTATCTAAAAATTTATCACGATCCGAATTGATTTCTTCGATGGTCATGGTGGCAATGACCAGACGTAGCTGACCAAATAGGATGTCTTTTGATAATTCTTGAATATCAGAAGGGACCAAGCCCAATAATCGTTCTGCAGCATTGTTCATGCTGTCGGTCTCTGTAGAGATGGCAATCGTAAACCTACAAGGTACGTCGACCCTTATGTTTTGCCTGCTTAAGGCATTTACCAAGTTTGCTTCAATAGAGATAGGTTTTAGGTCGAGGTAGGCAAAATCTTGAATAACTGGCCAGATAAATGCACCTCCACCATGTATACATTTAGCAGAAGTACCACCAGTTTTGCCATAAATCACCAAAATTTTATCTGAAGGACAACGTTTATACCTGGCCAATAGGGCAGAGAGGGTTACGAATATGACAATAACGGCAATTAAAATGATCGTAATAGGCGATTGTAAAAGGTTTTCCATGTTATATTTTTTCTACGAGTACTAAATTGTTGCTTTCTATTTTTACTATTTTGATGGTTGATCCACTTGTAATCTGTTCTTGATTGGTGATGGCATCTATTTCTCTGAATGAGCCGTTTACACTGACTTGAATTTTGCCAGTGCCAGTTCTATGTTCAGGAATGCGGAGGTATACAGAAGCAGTTCTATGTAATAGACTTTCAATTTTAAAAGTATTGTTCTCCGCTAATTTTTGAATTTGTTTGATGGTGATAAAAAAGATCATGATAAAAGCAGCACCAATGATAACTGATAAGGTAATCAATAAAGGTTTGCTGTTAACCAGGCCATAGAACGATATACCTGTCCAGCTGAAGCCCAATAAAAAATTGATAAGGTTTCTAAAGGAAAAAAGCTGGAACGGGGCGTTCGCATGATCAAGATCTCCATCAAAGTCGGCGTCAATACCATCCCCAGAATCTGCGCCTATAAAGGTCATGATGGTTTGAACTAAGAAGATTGCACTGATAGGAATAGCAATGTACCAAAATACCTTTAGTAAAGGTTCTAAGTTATTTAATGCGTCCATAGATTTAGCTGTCGGTTCCCCGTAAATATAGCTATTTAGAGTAAGTTTTGAAAGTAATCTCTAAATTTTGGACGATAAAACGGTTACTTATTTCCTTTTGCCTCTAGTAGATGAGGTGCCAAACTTTCCTTTTGGAGCGCTACTTCTCTTATTCGTTCCATTGTTTTTAAACCAATCGTTACCAGCTCCAGTAGTAGTTTTAGCTTTAGTTTTCGGGGCTGTTTTGGCAGGGCGATTTGACTTTGCGTTTTCGGACTTAACTTTGTTTTTTACAGGTGATGTGGTGTTTTTTTTCTTCGGAGTGGCGTCTGAGCTTGATTTGGCTACCAGCTTATAGATGTCATTCTGCTCTTCCTCGGTAAGCTCGCGCCAATCGCCAACAGCCAGGCCTTTTAGGTTAATGTTCATAATGCGTACACGTTCCAGCTTGGTCACTTCATAACCAAAATGTTCACACATTCTACGAATTTGCCGGTTTAATCCTTGTATAAGGGTAATTCGAAATATATTGGCACTCTCTTTTTTTACTTTACATTTTTTGGTCATTACACCTAAAACAGGAACACCTTTGCTCATGCCTTCTAGAAAATGTTCCGTAACAGGTTTGTTCACCGTTACTACATATTCCTTTTCGTGATTGTTCCCGGCTCTTAAGATTTTATTGACCAAGTCGCCATTATTGGTTAAAAAGATCAATCCTTGGGAATCTTTATCCAGTCGTCCAATAGGGAAAACCCTTTCACTGTAATTAACATGTTCTACAATGTTCCCTTTTACGTTCCCTTCCGTAGTACTTGTAATCCCTATGGGCTTGTTATAGGCCAATATCACGGCATTTTCAGCTTGTCTAGGCTCAATGTTCTGACCATTTACGCTTACCAGGTCTCCAAAAATGACCTTATCTCCCACTTTTGCCTTCTTCCCGTTGATAAAAACCTGTCCCAGCTCAATATATCTATCTGCGGCTCTTCTTGAGCATAATCCGCTTTCGCTGATGTACTTGTTTAAACGGGTGGTGTGTTCGGTCATAATTAGAATTGGTTAAATGATCTACAAAGTAACCAATTCTAATTCGAATAAACGTAAGATGAAATCAGATAGCTAGAAAAATATAACTTTTAGAAGGAATGATCATCTGCGCTTGGTCCATAGGTACCAGGTATGGGAATATTTAATAGGCGAAGATAAACGCCCAATTGTGCCCTGTGGTGTGAAGTTTGGGAAAAGCTATGTCTAATGGTTTCGTACTTGGACAGGTCTGCATGTATGGTTTCACCACTACGCATTACCCATCTGCCATCAAGGTCTGCCTCTGTTATTTTTTCCAGATCAGCCTTGGCTGTCGCTACATTTTCATTAAGGTACACCAGTAAATCTGCATGGTCTTTAATTTCAACAGGTTCGTAAGGAGTGGTAGCGAAATCTAAGCCTTCGGTATTTAGGGCTAAGCCGATCCAGCTGGGAAGTTCTGCCAGATGGGTGGCCAAAGCCTTCATCTTCATGCTTTTTTCATGTGGTGCCCAGTCAAATTTTTCTACTGGAACGATTTTTAAAAATTTGCGCGTAATTTCTGCCTCATAGGCTAGCTCTTTTAATAATTCTTCGATGATTTTCATGATGTTGAACTAATTTTTTTTGTTGAGACAAAGAAAATAGGTGCAACTGACAACCCTATGGCAGTGCCTTTTCGGGTTGATTCTTTTTTGAATTTCATTTGTTGTATAAGCCCGATTGAAGTGGGGCCCGATTTTATATCTGGAGAAGCGTAAAGCGGGCTGAAATTGCGGGTGTTGAATGCTGTTGGCTTTCTAAATATTAAAAATCTACTGGAAGTAATTTCATGTAGTCATCGAGCGGCATATGTTTGTCTTTTTTGAAAGGCTGATGAGTATTTGTGATGTCGATGATTCGGTCTATCCTGAAATCTCGGTATTCGGTCCTTAGGTTGCACCAAGCAATTAAATGCCAGCCAAAAGCATAAAAAATTAATCCAATAGGTTCGATTTCCCGTTTGCTAACCTCTCCTTTGTTGTTTTTATAGTTAATGAGTATACTATGTTTAGCGGTAATAGCACTTTGAATAGCAGCCAGATATTCGAAATCATTTTTTAGCCGCTCGGGCAACTGTAGTTTGATGTGCTGGTTTAGGTTTTCCAGCACTTCTTTTTGGTTGGTTTTCAGTACATTCTTAACCTTGTCTAAGGCGCTGTGATAATGCTGTTTAATAGATTTGTCGGCAAAACCCTCCAGAAAACGTTCCATGATGAGCAAGGCACCAGCTTCGTCGGTATTAAAAGAAACTGGTGGTAGAAAATAGCCCTGTACAATAAAATACCCTTTATTGGCTTCAAAACTTAGCGGAATGCCCTGTTCTGCCAAAGCTTTAATGTCTCTGTAAACTGTACGGACACTGATTTCAAAGCGATCGGCAATGTGCTCGGCAGTTACATGCTTTTTAGATTGCAATAAAATAAGAATGCCAAAAAGCCGATCAATTCTGTTCATATCACAAAGATAAAGTAAGGAAACGCTAAATTATAAAATCTTAAAGTAATCGTTGCATGATCAAAAATGGGTAGGTTACAGACTGTCTCAATGCTTAGTTGATAAGGTCTAAGTAATAAAATTTTTAAATAAAAAGATCATTTTCGGTGCGTGTTTTGTGGTTGTATTTTAAATATGACCATCAAATCGGCAGTTCAAAGCCAAAAACCATTTTTTACGGCCACCAAGGGCAAGGTTATCCTAGGATTTCTATTTGCTTGTTTTGCCCTTTTGTTGGCTTGGGGCGTGAGTAAATTTGTATTTGGTGAAATTTTGGGCACGGTAGAAAAAATATCGGCACCTAACGATAAGTTACGTATCGTGAATAAGCTCTCACATCAGATATCGGGTTTAGATCAGCTACAAAGAGAGCCACAACATAATAACATTAATTTCTTTTTGGCTACCAAAAACTTACGCAAGAGCTTGGATACGCTCACTACGCTCTATGCCAATGATGAAGAGCAACTTAAGAGAATAAAAATCCTAAAGCGTTTATTGGTAGATCGTGATAAGCAGTTCTTATTATACCTAGAAGTAAAAGAGACATTGGTGAATACCCAATCCTTTTCAGACGAAGTGGCTAAACTGAATGAACTTTTCTCTCAACGGACCAGAGAGGCTGATAGTGCTGTATTTACCACGGAAACAGCTACTTCTACCACAACATTGGCTCCAGAAGAAGAACAAAAATCAAGAGGGTTTTTAAGTCGGCTGTTTGGTAAAAAGAAGTCGGAGGTTTATAAAATTATCACAGAAGAATATAAGATTAAGCGTGATACCTTAAATCAACAGGTTCAAGATAGCTTGATGCGTGACGTGGAAGCGACATTGAGGACCATAGAAACAGAACAACGTAAAAAAAGTGATCGTTTTCTAAGGAGGGAATCAGAATTGGCGAGTTCAAGCAACGCCCTGACCAAGCAGATGTTAAATGTTTTAAGAGAAGTGGAGGCCGAAGCGCTAGTACAGATAGACCAAAATGGATTTCAGGCAAAAGAAGTTGTTAACGAGGGCGTATTCCAGATCAAAATTATCATTGTTGGCTTTTTTCTAATTACATTGGTGCTTGGCTACCTTATTTTAACAGATATTACCAAGAACAATAAATACCGACTTGCCTTGGAAAAAGCAAAAGATGAGGCAGAGTACCATGGAAAAGCCAAACAACGCTTCCTTTCCAATATGAGCCATGAAATCAGAACACCCTTACAAGCCATTTTAGGTTATGCCGAATTGGTTGCCAAGCAAGAAAATCCAAATAAAAGGCATGTGGCGGCCATCCATCAATCGTCTGTACACTTGTTACAGATCGTAAATGAAGTATTGGATTATAATCGCATTATTTCTGGAGAGTTTAGTTTTGAAAATGTGGATTTCGACCTTTTAAAGCTTTTGGAAGAAGTAATTGCTGCAATGAAACCTTTGGCAGAGCAGAAAGGGTTGCAGTTGATTGCAGATTTTAATTTGGGCGGAGAACGCTGGATAAGTGGAGACGCTTTCAGGTTAAAACAAGTTCTATATAATCTTTTGGGGAATGCCATTAAGTTCACCAGGAAAGGCCATGTAAAACTAAAGGTAGAATGTAAACGCAAGGATGATGACCTGCATTGTTATTTTAATGTTGAAGATACAGGTATTGGGTTTGCAGAGGAAGACCATGATAAGATTTTCAAAGAATTTGAACAGGCAGATGCGCCAGATAAGCAAGAGCTCAACAGGCATGGAGCCGGACTAGGACTGGCTATTGTGAAAACTTTGATAGATGCTCAAAATGGAAGAATTAATGTCAAGAGCAAGGTAGGTGAAGGTACAATCTTTGTAGTATACCTAAAATTTATCATCACTGCTTTACCCCTGCAGATGGCAAAAGAACAGGAGGCTAAAGTGGTAGAAACAAACAAAACCATATGGGTAATAGATGACGACCGACTTATTTTGGAGTTATGTGCCCTGATTTTTTCTGCCCATCATATTCCTTATAAAACCTTTAGTACCGCTGAAGAAGTATTGGCCCAACACCCCGACGAAAATCTGGCCTATGTACTTATTGATATGCGCTTGGAAGGGATAACAGGGCTTGAACTTTACCAACAATTGAAAACTAAGCTTTCTTCGTCCATAAAATATTATGCTATCACTGCACAGGTATTGCCTGATGAAAGGCAAGCCGTATTGGACCAAGGTTTTGAAGGAATAATAATGAAACCGTTTAAGGCAGAGGATTTATTGGCACTTTTCCAGATATCGCCATTAGCGGAAAAAAACATTGGGTTTGATGGCAGTTCCTTAAAGAAAATGACAATGGGCGACCAAAAAATGATGGCTAGGATATTGGCTAGCTTTATGCGTGATTGCGAAGAAGACCAAGAAATTTTGAGGCACAGCATAGCGATTGAAGACCAATCTGCAATAAGATTAGTGGTACATCGACTAGCAGGCCGTATTGCACAGATCGGTGCGAAGGAATTGGGAGCGGCATTTAGGCAATTGGAACAGGAAGTGGCGGTTCAAAATGTCATTGAAGAGGCTACTAAATTGCGACTATCAAAGTTACTTGAGCAGCTTAACCTATTGTTGAGTACTATTGAAGAACGTGTTTATTCAATGCCATAAGTTGCTATCCGTGTTATCAGATAAGTATGACAAAACCTGTTCTGGACAAGGGTAATTTTCAAACTATTATGTCCCCATATTCGGTTTTTCGTGCTGCTTTACCCTCAACTTTTTTAACTTTGCATCATGCAAATACCCTCTATGAAAGCTGTCTTTTTTGATGCTGATGGTACCTTATTAAGTTTTAAGACACATAAAGTTGCAGCATCTACTGAAGAAGCGATAGCGAAATTACAGGCAAAAGGAATTAAGGTTATACTTTCTACTGGTCGGTCTATCAACAGTATTGATCATATCAAATACTTAAATTTCGATGGCTATATTACCTTCAATGGTGGATATTGCGTTACGCAGGAAGGTCATATGCTATATAGGCAGCCCATTGATCCGCGAGATATTCAGGCCATATTGGACTATACGCAAAACCATGCTTTGAGCTTTTCCTTTATGTCGGAACGGGAGATCAGCATTCATGATGTAACGCCCGAAATAGCCGGGATGTATGCCCATTTGAACCTTCCGGTACCTCCATTAGTGGATATCAATAAGGTGGATATAACATCGGTATTGCAAACAAATATCTTTATTGGTCCAAAAGAAGAAATAGCCTTTATGGATAAGGTAATGCCTAATTCGGTAGCTTCTAGGTGGAGCCCATTATTTGCCGACGTTAATCCCAAGGGACAGAGTAAAAAGGTGGGGATTGATATCTTTTGTGCTCATTTTGGTATTGATCTGATGGAGACAATGGCCTTTGGCGATGGAGGTAATGACATAGATATGCTACGGCATGTTAAAATGGGCATAGCCATGGGCAATGCAAATCCGGAAGTGAAAATTATAGCAGATCACATTACCGATGATGTGGATAGCGATGGCATTTGGAATGCATTAAAGCACTTTGGAGTATTGTAGCGATTTCCATGTCCTCATTGCGAGAAGACACGACGAAGCAATCTTAGGGCTATTATTAATGTTGTGAGACTGGTTTACTAATATAGAGTTTTTATTACTTTTTAGAAAATCAAATTCCTACACAGAACAAAGTTAGCCCCGCTTTTCGTTGCAATTCCCGATAAAATCGGGATATTTTTACTTCAATCGGGTTTAGAAGGCAGGGATAGTGCAAATAATTATGCCTTTCTTTCAATAGTACGTCTTTTCTGGGAAGCCGGGAACAATGAAGATAATCTTATCTTGCATAAAGAAAAAGCATGAAATCTACTATGACATGACGATGCCGAAATAAATTTGCTTCACAGCTACTGCGTGGTCGGGATGGACGATGTGCAATAAACCTTATTGAAGCGGCAGCCCCAAAGCGGAATGGTGAGCTTTGGGCTATAGCGCAAAGAAGGGCTTTCGGGAGATCGGAGCAGTGCAATTGATTTTCAGAAACTACTCAATGCCATACCGCTCCATTTTGCTATAAAGCGTTTTCCTATCTATATTGAGCAATTTGGCCGCTTTTGATTTGTTGTATTTTACCTTGATCAAAGTTTCGGCGATAAGTGTTTTTTCGTTGCTTTCGTTTACCGCCTTTAAATCTAAGGGGTTATCTAAGGGATTATCTTCAGAAATGGTCATTTTCATTTCATCGGGTAAGCCTTCAATAGTGGCCGTAGTGCCGGGGGTAAGTAGCACCATGCGCTTGATTACATTTTTTAACTCACGTAAGTTGCCGGGCCAATCGTACTTTAAGAGGAGAGATTTGGTTTCTTTATCAATATCTTTAACATTCCGGTTGAGTTCCTGGTTAGAGCGTTTTACAAAATGGTCAATAAAAAGTTCCAGGTCTATTCCCCTATCGCGAAGGGGGGGTAATTGAATCTTAAATTCGTTTAAGCGGTGATAGAGGTCTTCCCTGAATTCACCATTCTTCATGCTATTGGCCAAGTCATCATTAGTTGCGGTGATAATGCGTACGTCAATGGGCACTTGCTTGTTGCTGCCTAATGGCTGTATAACACGCTCCTGCAAGGCTCTTAGTAACTTTACCTGTACTTCATAGCTAAGGTTCCCTATCTCATCTAAAAAAATAGTACCCCCATTTGCAACTTCGAAAGAGCCTTTCTTGTCTGCAACGGCCCCAGTGAAAGCGCCCTTTATATGGCCAAAAAGCTCGCTGGCTGCTAGATCTTTGGAGAGGGCGCCACAATCAATGGCAATAAAGATTTTATCTTTTCTTTTGCTTTGAAGATGGAGCGTTCTGGCCGCAAATTCTTTTCCAGTTCCACTTTCTCCCTGTATAATAACAGACATGTCTGTTTCTGCCACCAGATCGATATGTTGGTATAAACGGTTGGCTACGTCGCTCTTGCCTTTTATAAAGTCTTTTTCTGTGGTTGCTTTTTGTTCTTTTTTCTGTAGGGCATTTTCGAGGACCATTAAAAGCTCATCGGGATTGATAGGCTTTGTAATGTAATCGGAGGCTCCGAGTTGTATAGATTTTACAGCGGTTCTAACATCATTAAAGCTGGTCATGATAATGGCCGGAACATTAAGGCCGATTTCACGTCTATAGTTTAATACATCTATGCCCGTACCGTCAGGAAGCCTATAATCTATTAACCATAAGTGAAAGCGCTCGTGGGCAATTAGTTTGAGTGCTTTGGCAACGTTGCTTACTATGGTGACCTGATAATTGTTTTTTTGCAAAAAGCCTTCTATGATTTGGGCGAAAGTACTATCATCTTCAATAATTAAAACTGTAGCCATATACAAAAATAAAAAAAGCCAGAATATATCTGGCTTTTATATCAAGTTGTAATAGGCTAGTTACCTAGTTATTCTACTGGTTTACCTTCTGCATCGAATTTAAGGGAAGCGGCTTGCTCTTCTTTTTTAACGTCTATTTGGAAATATGATTTATCACCATCTTTTACGCTGAAGGCTGCAGTTGGTGTCCAGTCTTTATAAGGGTCTGTTTGAAGAACAGTTTTAATGGCATCTGGTAATTCTTCAAGTTTGATAGGCGTTTTAATTACACTGTCTTGTACGCTCACCATTTCAATTTTGTTAACTTCTGTTGCTTGTGCTTGTAATGTTGTAAATCCCGCGAATGCTACGATAGCTGCTACAAATAACTTTTTCATAATTATTAATTTTTAAGTTTATACAATGTGTTAATTATATCAACTCATATGAGATAATGGTGCCAATTGGGTGTGCCAAAAATTAACTAGCTTATAGTTAGTTGTTTGTGTTTTGTTTGCTTGCTGTTAGATTGTAGAGCTTCTCCACACCTTGTGGAGCAAGGCAACAAAAGTTCTTTTAATTTTTGTATTCGGGCATATTCCGTTTAATTTGTAAGATGCAAAGATATTTATCAGCGAATTGGATATTCCCAGTTTCTTCTGCTCCGCTTAACAAGGGAGTACTTTGTATTTCTGAGGAAGGGGAAATAGAGGCGGTATTGACAAATGAAGAGGCCATAAGTTTGAGCATTGAACATATAGAGCAATTTGAAGGGGTGTTGGTGCCTGGTTTTATAAATACTCATTGCCATCTGGAGCTTTCCCATCTCTTCCATAAAATAAGAGAAAGGACGGGACTACCTGATTTTGTAAAGGAAGTAGTGGCACAACGTAACCAGGTTGAGGAGTTTATTATAGCTGATATGACAGCTGCCGATAAGCAGATGTATGAGAACGGTATTGTGGCAGTTGGCGATATTTCAAATGAATTGATCTCCAAAAGGGTGAAAGAGCAAAGCCAGGTTTACTATCATACTTTTGTAGAGGTATTTGGATTTAACATGCCAGCCGCACCAATAATGGAAAGGGCTATAAATATCAAAGAGGGATTTCGACCTCTTAAAGCCTCTATAGTGCCGCACGCTCCTTATTCTGTAGCTAAAGATTTGTTTGAAGCCATTCAGGAACATACCGCTAAAGATGATGTATTAAGCATTCATAATCAGGAAACCGAAGCTGAAAATGAGTTTTTTGAAAAAGGAACAGGACAATTTGAAAGTATGTACCAGCGTTTGAACATACCGAAATCAGCAAGTCATGGTAATGGGCACAATGCTATTCATTACCACTTGCCGCAATTGCCTAAAAATAACCTATTGTTGGTTCATAATACCTTTTCGAGCAAGGCTGATGTGGATTTTGCACAACAAATACACCATAACTTGTATTGGTGTTTATGCCCAAATGCAAATTTATATATCGAGGACCGCTTGCCCGATGTGGAGATGTTGCAAGCTGAGGGGGTAGATATTACTCTTGGTACGGATAGTCTGGCGAGCAACCATCAATTATCTATATTGTCGGAAATGCAGACGCTCCAACAATGTAGGCAAGTGCCATTTGAGGAATTATTAAAATGGGCTACGCTAAATGGCGCTAGGTTTTTGGGTATAGATGCCCAATATGGTAGTTTCGAAGTGGGAAAAAAACCAGGTATCAATTTGATTGAACTAACGAATGGTCAGACGATAAGATCGAAAAATGTAAAACGATTAATTTAATTGCATGAAAAACCCTATCACTTCTTTATTCGATATTAAATATCCAATTATACAGGCAGGAATGGTTTGGTGTAGTGGTTGGCGTTTAGCTTCGGCAGTTTCCAATGCGGGTGGCTTGGGCATTATTGGTGCAGGCTCTATGTACCCCGACACGCTGCGTGAACACATCAGGAAATGTCGACAGGCCACTAATAGGCCTTTTGCGGTAAATGTACCTTTATTGTATCCTAATGTACAGGAAATTATGGATATCCTGGTAGAGGAAGAGGTAGGGATTGTTTTTACTTCTGCTGGTAATCCTGCCACATGGACTGGTTTCTTGAAGCAGAAAGAAGTAAAGGTAGTGCATGTAATTGCCAATACAAAGTTTGCCTTAAAGGCTCAATATAGCGGAGTAGATGCCATAGTTGCCGAAGGTTTCGAGGCAGGTGGCCATAATGGAAGAGAAGAGACGACTACTATGTGTTTGATCCCAATGATCAGGGCAGCGGTGGATATTCCCGTAATCGCCGCTGGAGGCATTGCCAGTGGAAAGGCCATGCTGGCCGCATTTGCATTAGGAGCAGACGCTGTGCAGATAGGATCTGCTTTTGCCGTTGCCGAAGAATCTTCGGCACATCCGAATTTTAAGGAGAGAATAATAACATCAGCTGAAGGCGATACCAAGCTAAGCATGAAAAAGCTGGTGCCGGTTAGGTTGCTGAAAAATGAATTTGCTAATGCAGTTGCCCAAGCCGAAGCGAATGGGGCAAGCACTGCAGATTTAGCAGCGCTTTTAGGTAGGGCAAGGGCAAAATTGGGTATGTTTGAAGGTGATATGACAGAAGGTGAATTGGAAATTGGGCAGGTATCGGCAATGTTAAATGAAATAAAACCAGCGGCAACTATCTTGCAAGAAATATGGGATGGGTTTTTATTAGAAAGAGATAGGGTCTTAGGCTATACGTTTTAAGTTATGCATTTGCACTTTACATATTTTAGCAAACCGAGTGTTAAATTGTTAGATTGTTAAATTGTTCCGCCTTATCTTTAAGCCCAATACCAAATCGAAATATCTTCGGACTTCGAACATCCAATTTTCGGACTGAAAAAATGAAACATATCAATATAAAAGTAATAGGTAAAGTGCAGGGCGTTTTTTTTAGGACCAGTACAAAAGCAGTTGCCGACCAGATGGGGGTAAAGGGAAAAGTGAAAAATGAAAAGGATGGCTCGCTATTGATAGAAGCGGAGGCTGAGCAGGCGGTATTGGACATGTTTGTAGAATGGTGCCATGAAGGACCAGAAAAAGCAAAAGTAGAAAGCATAGAAATAATTGAAGGGGAAGTTCAAAATTATAGCAACTTTGTAGTAATTAAGAAAAACCTGTTATGGTAATATTAATTTGCAATTGTAGAATGATGAGTTACGATGTAGTCTTCTATGAACCCAAAAAACACATAAGTGAAGTATTGATTTTAGAAAATCGTAAATCTGAAATCGTAAATCTAACATCAACTTGTCTGTACTAAAAAAATTTGTTGGTCAAACGGCTATCTATGGGATAAGCACTGTTTTCTCCAGGTTATTTAATTTTATATTAACACCTATTTATACTGGGGTTTACTCTAAAGGTGTATACGGCATATTTACGAATATGTATGCAAATGCTTCCATTATCAATGCTATTTTGGCTTTTGGCATGGAAAGTACTTATTTCCGATACCTTAACAAGCATGAAGATAAAAAACAACAGGTCTATAATAATTCATTTTGGTGCATAGTCTTTATTGCTACTCTATTTCTGATAAGTGGCTTTGTTTTTCTAGAGCCTATTGCTCAATACCTGGCAAGTTCGCCGGAAAAAGTGGCTGATTATAAGCAATACACTATTTATTTTCTAATTATGTTGTTTATAGACGCCATTTGCGTTATTCCATTTGCTAAGATTAGAAGCGATGAAAGGCCCATAAAATACAGCATCGTTAAGTTTCTAAATATTGGCGTTTTTGTGGGTTTCAACCTAATCTTTTTATTTGTAGTGCCTGCTGTTATTAAACATGAATGGATGGGCTATGCCTGGATGGCCTCGTGGTACAAAAAAGGTTGGATTGGTTATGTTTTCATTTCTAATCTTGTGGCTAGTGCCGCAACCCTATTGTTACTTTTACCCGAGTTTAGTAAAATACAATTGAAGTTTGAGCTAGGGCTTTTTAAAAGTATGTACACCTATAGCTGGCCTGTGCTGGTGGCAAACCTTTCTTTTATTGTGAACGAAAACCTTGATAAAATAGCATTGAATAAGCTTTTGCCAGCCAATATTGCCGATGGCGAAGTGGGTATTTATGGTGCCGTTTGTAAGATTGCTGTCTTTTTGAGTATTTTTATTACAGCTTTTAGGCTGGGGGCTGAACCCTTTTTTTTCAGTCATGCCAAGCAAGATAATGCTAAGAAAACCTATGCGGTAATCTTACAGTATTTTGTAATTGCATTGGCCATCCTGTTTGTCGGATTGATCGCTAATATTGAAATTTTAAAATATTTTATCCGTAACAAAGAATATTGGGTAGGCCTACCGGCAGTGCCGTATTTGTTGTTGGGATATGTTTGTTTAGGTATTTATATGAACTTATCTATTTGGTATCGCCTATCAGATCAGACCAAATTTGGGTTGTACATCTCCATTATTGGGGCTATAATTACCATTGTTTTTAACTTTTTGCTTATTCCTAAGTTTAGCTACATGGGATCAGCTTGGGTAAGTATGGTCGCCTATTTTACCATGATGGTCATTTCCTATATTCTTGGCCAAAAACATTATCCCATTCCATATAACCTAAAGAAGATTTTGCTTTATTTAGGCATTTCAACCCTAATAGGCTTCAGCTCGTTTTTCTTGTTCAATAGAAATATTTACATTGGCAATGCAATGTTAATTGCATTTTTAATACTGGTATATTTCTTTGAGAAAGATGACTTAAGAAAGATTTTAAAACGCACTTAATTAAACATGGAAATAAAAATTGTAAATAAGTCAACCCACCAATTGCCTGCTTATGAAACTGCACATGCCGCAGGGATGGATTTGAGAGCTTTTACGGCAGAAGAAATAATTATTAAACCATTGCAACGTTTTTTAGTTCCAACAGGTTTGTTCGTAGAGTTGCCTATTGGTTTTGAAGCACAGATTAGACCACGTAGTGGATTGGCTTATAAACATGGGGTAACGGTATTGAATTCGCCTGGTACTATTGATGCAGATTATAGAGGAGAACTTAAAGTTCTGCTGGTTAATTTGTCTGATACTGATTTTGCCATTAATAATGGAGATAGGATAGCACAGATGGTAGTTGCCAAGCACGAAATGGTTAAATGGCAGTTGGTAGAAGAATTAAGCAGCACAGACAGGGGAGAAGGTGGCTATGGGCATACAGGTAAAAAATGAGGCTTAACTTTTTATAGCCGGTCCGGTTCAAAATTGGAAAAAATGAAAAAAAGCTTTTTCATCATATGGTTGTTTAGTATTGGTGTTGTGGCTCAGGCGCAACAAAGGCCTACTGCTGTTAAAGACAGTAATGCCATAAAGGATCTTTTTTTTGCTGGATTGAAAGATAAATTAAATGATAACTACAGTAGGGCAAATGCCAGTTTTTCTAAGATATTGATCATAGACCCTAACAATGATGCCGCACATTTCGAAATGGCCAATTTAAGCATGCGGCAAAATAAATTGTTAGATGCCGAATTATCCATTAAAAAGGCAATAGCGGTTAATCCCAATAATGTTTGGTACCTGAAATTGCAAACGGAGCTTTATAAGCGCAATGGTAATATGGAGGCACTGGTTCAGGTTTTGGATCAACTGATTAAACTGGAACCAGCAACTGAAGCGTACTACTTCGATCGTGCCAATGCCTTGTTTATTGCAGGGAAAATGGACGAATCCGTAAAAGCTTATGAAACCTTAGAGCAAAAATTTGGTGTTTCAAAAGCCTCAAGCTCAGCTAAGCAAAGACTGAAGGTGAAAAATGAGACTACAGCGAATCCCGATTTACAGAAGCTCATTGTGGAGAATCCTGACGATGTCAAGAATTACCTCCACTTAAGTGGTGTGTTGCTGGAAAAAAATAAACCAGAAGAAGCCTTAGGCTTATTATTGAAGGCAAAAAAATTAAAGCCAGACGATTTTGAAGTCGATTTGGCAATGGCCGATGTTTATTATGCCCTTAAGCAGCCAGAACATGCCGAAACTGCACTTAAATCTGCATTTGGTAATGCAGAAATGCCTTTGGCAAATAAAGTAGAGATTATCAGTTCTATGCTGCTCAAGTTCAATAATAAAGATATGGTGAGAAATGCAACCGAACTTGGCGGTGTTTTATTGAGGGACAATCCAGATGATCCTAAGATTAAGATATTGTATGGGGATATCATGTATCAACAGGGCAACCTCAGTGGCGCAAAAAATCAATATCAGGCAGCTGTTAAGCTTTCGGAACAGTTTTACATTGCCTGGGAGAAGGTGTTGGGCGTGCTAACCTTAATGGGAAATTATGAAGAGGCGATCAAAGCCGGAGAAGAAGCTTTAACCATCTATCCTAATCAGGCTATTCTATATTATTATAGGGCTTTTGCCCTGCATCGTAATGGACAAAATGCGGAAGCAGGGTTGGAGCTTAAATCGGCTTTGCAGCTCGAATCGGACGACCATAGTTTAAAGGCTATGATTTTGGCTTTACAGGCAGAAGTTTTGATAGACCAGGGGAAATTGAAGGAAGCCGATCAGGCGTTTGATCGAGCGGTTAGCCTGGCACCCCAAAATTACCTTACCATGAGTAACTATGCCTATTACTTGGCCTTGAGAAACCATGATTTGGCAAAGGCAGAAAAGTTGGCGGCAAAAGCAGCATCGGCTATGCCGCAAAACGCTTCAATTTTAGATACCTATGCAATGGTGCTGTTGAAACTGAACAAGTTTGATATGGCCCTAAGTTATATAGAAAGGGCCTTACAGAACAACGAAGGTTCAAATCCTGTTTACCTTGAGCATTATGGAGATATCTTATTTTTAAAGGGAGATAAGGAGAATGCACTATTACAATGGCAAAAAGCACAGCTTGCAGGAAATCAGTCGGATAAGTTAACTAGAAAAATAAATGAAAAGAAGTATATTAAATAGCTTGGTGTTGGCCAGCATGGTAACATTGGTTTTAAGCTGTAGACCAAAGAAAGAAATCGTAAAAGCACCAGTTGCGCCGGTAACCACATCCGTATCGGATAAGAAAATGGAGAATATTGGCAGCTTAACATCCAAAGATTTGCCTTTTAATACGCTTTCTCTAAAAGGAAAGGCACAACTAAGCATCAATGGGGAAGAAAATGGGGTGACAATCAATATCCGTATCAAAAAAAATGAGAAGATATGGTTCAATATTACGGCACTTGGAGGAGCTTATGAGGTGGCCAGGGCCGTAATTACACCAGATAGCCTGTGGCTTATGAACAGGCCTCAAAAAACTTTATTGAGGAAGCCATTTAGCTACATTCATCAATTTGCCAATGAGCAGATTAATTTTGGATGGCTACAATCCATCCTTTCTGGTAACACCATTAAGGAATTTATGGTGGAAAAATCAGATTTGGTACAGGAAAATGCAGTTTGGCTATTAAGTGGAACATCAGAGAGCTTGGCTTATAGGGTTTTATTTAATACCTTATTGAAGCCATCGGCACTTACCTTGAACGATGCGGAAGCGGGGCAGGGACTAAAAGTCGATTATGGAAAATATACGCCAATAAATAATGCCTTGTTCCCATCCGATTTTAAGATTGTTTCCGCTGTAGGCAATAAAAAAATAGCGGCATCCGTTGAATTTATAAAAATCGAGAGTAATGTTGCTCTGGAGTTCCCTTTTACCGTTCCTAAGAGTTTTGAACTAATCAATTAATTTTTTTATACTTTTGGCTAATGAAGTTGAATAAAAACCTGATTTTAGTTGTTTTTTTACTGTTTTGCACAGGTGTTTTTGCCCAATCAAGCAAGGAGCTTACACGTAAAAAGGAAGCCTTGCAAAGAGAAATTGAATTAGCTCAAAAGAATCTGAATAAAACCACCAATGGTAAAAAGCTGACGCTTGGACAAATTAATGCCATTAAGGCACAGATTAGATTAAGACAGGAAAAAATCTCTACTATTAATTCAGAAATGAAAAATCTGGACAATAAAATTACAGAGAATACAGGAAAAGTACATCATTTACAAGGACGCTTATCAGACCTGAAAAAAGAATATGCGGGTATGATCAGATTTGCACAGCGCAATAAAAATTCCTATGATAAAATGATGTTTATTTTTGCGGCAAAAGACTTTAACCAAGCCTATAAACGCATTAAATACTTACAGCAATTTGGTCAATATCGTAAAAAACAGGCAGCCTATATTCAGGGAACCGAAAAAGAGTTAAGTAATCAGATCGTTGTTTTAGATAAAGATTTAAAAAATAAAACAAGCTTGCTGAAAGAGCAGGAAAGTGAAAAAGTAAAGCTGGATAAAAACCGAAACGAACAAACTGTCGTACTTAATAAACTAAGTAAGGAAGAGAAACAGTACAAACAAGATATCCAAAAGAAAAAACAACAGCAAATGGCCATCGACCGAGAAATAAGGGCGGCCATTGCACGAGAGATTGCCGCAGCACGTAAAAAAGCTGAGGAGGAAGAAAGAGAGCGTGAAAGAATAGCGGCTGCGAAAGCTAAAGCAGAAAATAAGCCTGCTCCTGTTGCAGCAACTACCAAACCCCGGACAACCAGTGAAGCATTGCGGTCCACTCCCGAATCGGCAAAACTTTCTGATGCCTTTGAAGCCAATAGGGGTAGCTTGCCCTCACCGGTAGCTACAGGTTATATCACAGCTAAGTTTGGTACGTACATGGTTGATCAGGCGTCGGCAAGACATGATGGGGTTGTTTTTCAAACAGGCGAAGGAGCGGCCGTAAGGGCGGTATTTAATGGAACCGTAAGTACAGTATTCGAAAAGTTTGGAAAGTATTATGTTATTATTAAACACGGTGAGTATTTCACCGTATATGAAAATTTGAAGAGTGCCAGCGTGAGCAAGGGAGACAAGGTAAGCACGAAGCAGACCATCGGAATTGTGGCTAATTCGGAAGGTGTTCCTGAGCTTGGTTTTCAGATACATCGGGGAAGTACTCCCCAAAATCCGGAGAGTTGGTTGGCACGATAACAAGAAAGCAGTTAATATTTAACTATATTTGTATAAAATGTATTTTAAAATGTATTCAATGCCGTTATTAGAGTTTTTGAATATGGGTGGTGGAGAAATAGCACTCATAATGGTGGCCATACTTTTGTTATTTGGAGGTAAAAAATTACCAGAATTGGCAAGAGGATTAGGCAAAGGTATTCGTGAATTTAAGGATGCTTCAGAAGGCGTAAAAAGAGAGATCCATCGTAATATCAATGCTGTTGATCTAGATAAAGAACAACAGGAAAGTGAACGAGAAGTGAATAGTTATCAGCACCCTTCGGAAGACACGGGCTACTCTATTCATGATCAAGAGACCCCTACCGTAGAAGATCACGAAGTAAAAACAACAGAAGATAAGGAACCTAAAAGTTCAAATTAAGGTTTAAAAAAATATAAAAAAAACGATTATGTTACAGCCAACAATTCTAGCAGGGCTAGGTACAACCGAAATCATATTGATTATTGTAGCAATATTGCTGCTTTTCGGAGGTAAAAAAATTCCAGAACTTATGCGTGGTTTGGGAAAAGGAATGAAAGAATTTAAGGATGGAAAGGATGGTGTAGACTCAACAAGCGATAACACCACCAACAAGCCTTAGTAACTGGTAAATTTTAAAGCTTTTAAATTTAGATTTTGAAGAAATATACCTCTTTAACAGAGATACAGGGAGAACTTGCGCAAAGGCAGCTAACTTTAAAAGAAATAATTGCTTATTATTTTGAGCAAATCACAAAAAACAAACACCTCAATGCGTTTAATGAGGTGTTTTTTGATTCTGCAAGCAAGCAGGCTGAAAAAGTACAAGAAAAGATTGATAAGGGAAGTGCAGGTAAGCTTGCGGGCATGGTAATCGGCATAAAGGACAATATCTGCTATCTCGACCATAAAGTCTCGGCATCCTCAAAAATGCTCGATCATTTTGTCTCTCCCTATTCCTCTACCGTAGTGGAAAGGTTATTGGCTGAAGACGCCATTATTATTGGCCGTTTAAACTGCGATGAGTTCGCAATGGGCGGTTCTAATGAAACTTCATTTTATGGAACGGTAAAAAATGCTGCCGACGAAGAAAGGGTAGCGGGAGGATCATCAGGCGGTTCTGCGGTGGCTGTGCAGGCTGATATGTGCTTGGCAACGTTGGGCACAGACACGGGAGGATCTGTTCGCCAACCAGCTGCTTTCTGTGGAGCGATAGGCTTTAAGCCCACCTATGGTAGAATTTCGCGTTATGGCGTTATTGCCTACGCATCATCTTTTGACCAAGTAGGCACATTGACGTCTTCTGTTAGTGATGCGGCTTTGTTACTTGAAGTGCTTGCAGGTGCCGATGAGCATGACAGCACGCTTTCTTCGCTGCCAGTGCCTAGCTACACGGCAAACCTATCACAAAATGGCAAGAAGAAAATCGCAGTTTTAAAAGAAACAATAGAGAATGATGTTTTAGATCAGGAAACCAAGGAAGCTATTTTAATTGCGCTTGAAAAACTGAAAGGCCAAGGCCATGAAATCAGCTATGTTTCTTTTGATTTGCTTGACTATTTGGTGCCAACCTATTATGTACTGACAACGGCCGAAGCTTCTTCCAACCTTTCGAGGTATGATGGCGTACATTACGGCTATAGAAATACACAGGCACAGAGCTTAAACCAATTATATAAAGTTTCACGTGCCGAAGGATTTGGTGAGGAAGTGAAACGTCGGATTATGCTAGGCACTTTTGTATTAAGCGCCGGTTATTACGATGCTTATTACCAAAAGGCACAAAAAGTTCGCCGCTTGATTAGGGAGAAGGTAGAAAAACTATTGGAAGAATACGATATGCTGGTTAGTCCGGTTGCGCCTACTCCTGCCTTTAAGATCGGTGAAAATGTGCAGGATCCTTTGGTGATGTACATGGCCGATATCTATACTGTTTTGGCCTCGTTGGCTGGTATTCCTGCGGTAGCATTGCCTTTGGGCAATAATAAGGAGGGTTTACCGTTAAGTATACAACTAATGACCAAACATTTTAATGAGCAGGGACTCCTCTCCTTGTCATACCATTTTTTAAAAAAGGATAAATAGCCGAAGGCTATTTGCCGCATTTTGCCTATGAGAAAATTAATACTAGGTAGCTTAGTTTTTTTAGTATGCTATAATGCTTACGCCCAGGTTCCTGTCAGGACGGTACAAAATGATACCATCCTAAAAAATATCACCACCTCTTCGCCGCTAGATACGGTGGCTGTGCCATTGATTGATAAACCTTTGTTCTTTAACCAGAACTTGGTCTATAAGTTAAGGTTGGATTCCATCGAGCAAACCGTTCCATTAGATTATAATGAATATGTACAAAACTTTATAGATATCTATATAAAACGTAAGGATATGTATGGAAAGATGCTAGCGCTTTCCAATTATTATTTCCCTATTTTTGAAAAGGCCCTGAAAGCGTATAATATCCCTGCAGAGATCAAGTATCTGCCTATTATAGAATCGTCAATGGATCCTCATGCCATATCTAGGGTAGGAGCAACAGGCATGTGGCAGTTTATGTTTGGAACGGCAAAGGCCTATGGCTTGAATATGGATAATTTTGTGGATGAACGTAAAGATCCCATCCAGGCAAGTTATGCTGCCGCTACGTATTTTAGGGATGCCTACGAAGAGTTGGGGGATTGGCTTTTGGCAATAGCGGCCTATAATTGTGGAAAGGGTAACGTGACTAGGGCAATTGAGAAAGCGGGGTCGCGTAATTTTTGGGAGATTAGAAATTTTCTTCCGAAGGAAACCAGAGACTATGTGCCTGCTTTTATTGCTGCGGTTTATGTCATGAAGTATGCTAAAAACCATCAGATCACCAGTAAGCCCTCCCCTTTTAATTTTAAGACAGATACCATTATTGTTCGGAATTTTGTGGCATTGGGAGATTTGGCAAAAGCAATGGATAGGGAAGAAGAAACATTGGCTATCCTAAATCCGAGCTATAAAAAGAGAATCGTAAATGGTACCGATACTTCTCCAAAGCGTATTGTGATCCCTAAGCCGGAACACCAGCATTTCGAACGAATGTTTGAAGTACTAAATAGCGACTTTAATACAGAACGTGAAGTGGTGCTTGCCTCAACAGATGACCTAAGGGATCTGAGAAAAAAGAAAGTATTATTGGTAAAGAATGAAAAGCCCGAGGGAAAAATGCTGATACATAACGTGGGACAGGGCCAAAGCCTTAATGGTATTGCCAATAAGTATGGTGTAGAAGTTCAGGATCTGAAAGTTTGGAACAAGCTAAAAAGTACCACTATTATCCCTGGTCAGAAACTAAAGATATTAAGACAGGGCCATGCCATTATAGAAAGTTCGAAGACCAAAACCACGTTTGTAACCTATACGGTAAAACAAGGGGATACTTTATCGGGTATCGCAGAAAAGTTTAATGGAGCAACGGTAGCCACACTAAAGGAAGTTAACGGCTTAAAGTCGGCAAAAATTACCGAAGGCATGACCTTGAAGATCGTGTTATAGTCTCTTTTTCACTTTCTTGAAAAATAATGCAAGGTAATTTCATGTTCCCTATATTTGGATATGGATAGATTTTGGGATAGGTTATAATGAAAGATCGCATTTTCAAAAGAATGCCCAACGATATTTGCTATTCGTTATCTCAATTTCCCCCTTTTTTGTCTATTCCCAAAACATTCCGTTAATCAATTAATAGGGGCCTGGCGAACGAAGGATACCTCGAAAACCAGAAAGGCCGAAATGACCTCTGCCGACCTTCGTAAAAACCATTATAATCCAACATTATTTTCAAGAGTTTAGGCAATTAGATAACTATCCTGAAAAATAATCCAGATAGACGGTTGGCAGCTAGGGTAAGGCAGTGCCAAGTTTTAAATTAAAGTCCAATAGACTGAAACACTCTTCTTTTTTTGTTTATTCTCGCTTTTCCATTATTTGTTGTTTCCATTTTTTCTTAATGTAAAAAAAACGTGATGTTTTATTTTGTTAATATTTTGCTAATATTAAAGCGTTAAATTGTGTTTGTAAAACAAAACGAAACAAATAAAAACAAAATGGATAATAGAAGAGAATTCTTGCGTAAATCACTATTGCTTTCTGGAGCAGCTGGCTTATCTACCGCATTGTCTGGCTCCATCCAAAAAGCTCTTGCCATTGATCCTGTAGCGGGCAGTACCTTCTATGATGCCGAGCATATCGTTATCCTGATGCAAGAAAACCGTTCGTTTGACCATACTTTTGGATCTTTGCAAGGGGTAAGGGGATTTAATGATCCCAGAATTACCATACAACCCGATCAGAAGCCGGCTTGGTTCCAGACCGATGCGCAAGGTAAGACTTTTGCTCCATTTCGTTTAAATATCAAAGACACTAAAGTAACCTGGATGGGATCACTGCCCCATTCGAGAGCAAGTCAGGTAGATGCCCATAATAATGGCAAATATGATAAATGGCTGCTTGCCAAAAAACCAGGCAATAAAAAATATGCGCACATGCCCCTAACAATGGGTTATTATACAAGAGAGGATATTCCTTTTTATTATGCAATGGCCGATGCATTTACGGTTTGTGACCAGAATTTCTGTTCTGCCATGACCAGTACTACACCTAATCGTTCGTTTTTTTGGACTGGAAAGATAACGAATGAAGAAAATGGTTTGGCAAAAGCCAATATTAGAAACGATAACTTCTCCTATGGTAAACATACCTGGAAAACATTTCCAGAGTTGCTTTCGGAAAATAAGGTGGCTTGGAAATTTTACCAGAATGAGTTAAGCTGTGGTGGTGGTTTTGTGGGCGAAGAGCGTTCATGGTTGGCCAATTTTGGTTGCAATCTCTTAGAATTCTTCAAGGTTTACCATGTGAAATTTAAAGATAAATATGTAGAGAACCTTAAAAAACAAGTAGATACTTTACCGGGAGAGATTAATAAACTACAGGAAGAAAGTCCATCTAGTGAGGATGCCGCAAAGAAGATCCAACAAAGTATAAAAGATAAGAATATAGCCTTGGAAAAAGCAACCGAGGAACTACAGCAATGGGGAGAGGATAAGTTCAAGGAATTAAGTGAAGCGCAAAAAAATCTTTTTTATAGTGCTTTTGTCGTGAATAAAATGGATCCGAATTATAGAAAGATCACTTCATTAAAATATACCGATAAAGGAGCGCAGAGAGAACTGGTTGTGCCAAAGGGCGACATTCTTTGCCAGTTTAGGCAAGATGTGAACCATGGTAAGCTGCCAACAGTTTCCTGGTTGGCGGGACCTCAAAACTTCTCTGATCATCCCAGTGCACCTTGGTATGGTTCATGGTTTATTTCCGAAATCATGGATATTTTAACCAAAAACCCTGAGGTGTGGAGAAAGACTATTTTTATAGTAACCTATGATGAAAATGATGGCTATTATGACCATGTTGTTCCCTTTTCCATTCCAGATGAGCATAAACCAGAAACGGGAAAATGTTCTGCTGGTATAGATACGGAGATAGAGCACGTGCGCTTGGCCAACGAGCTAAAACAGGGGGTTCCAGAAAAACAGGCTAGAGAAGCCCCTATAGGTCTGGGTTTTAGGGTGCCTATGCTTATCGCCTCGCCATGGAGTCGTGGAGGAAGGGTCTGTTCGCAGGTTTTCGACCATACTTCAACGCTTCAATTTTTGGAAGATTTTGTAAATAAGAAGTATAAAAAGAAGATCAGAATAGACAATATTAGTGCTTGGCGACGCGCTATTAGCGGTAACTTGACTTCCGCCTTTAAACCTTATTTGCAGGCTAAAGAACAATTGCCATTTTTAGATCGGAATGCTTTTGCAGAAACCATATATAATGCGAAATTTAAAGCAGAGCCAGGTAATTTTATAGAAGTGGCTAAGGCTGATATAGAAAATAAAGCAGGTGTAGATAGATTTGAGCATATTATGGCACCCCAAGAGAAGGGCATAAGAAAAGCGGCAGCGTTGCCCTATCAATTGGGATCGAATGGAAGGTTGTCTGACGATAAAAAGCGATTTGTCATCACAATGGCGGCAAGAGATCAGATTTTTGCGGAAAAGACTGTAGGTGCACCCTACCGGGTATATGCTCCATTCAACTATAGAAAAGCGCAAGGGCAAATGGAGCGTTGTAGGAATTGGTGGTTTGCGGTTAAGCCTGGCGATGAAATTTCTTATGAGTGGCCTTTAGCATCGTTTGATGGCGAAAAATATCAACTGGATCTGCATGGGCCAAATGGTTTTTATAGGCAATTTATTGGGACAAAGAATGATCCCCAACTAGAGATTTCAGTGACGGAAGAACTGAACCGAATCACTAAGAAACCTACGGGAAATGTGATGATCGAAATTAAGCATACAGGACAAACAGCCCAAGCCATAAATATTGTCGATTTGGCCTATAAACAACCAGATTTTAATCGGGTAATTAAGCCTGGCGCTACCGAACGAATTATTTTAGATTTAAAATCGAGTCATAATTGGTATCATTTTAAGGTAGAAGTAGCAAGCAATAATATGTTTTCGCAGCAGTTTGCAGGACATATAGAAACAGGTTATGAAAGTTTTACAGATCCTTATATGGGACGTACAACCTAATCATTATAGCTAAGGCTACTGATCTTTTTACTGCATTTGTGCAATCGATAGCATGACTTATTCTTCCATGCAATCGTTAACGGGAAAGATTGCATAAATTTATATGTTAAATCATTACTGCAACTGTAGTAAACTGATTAATATTGGTTTAACCAAATATTAATCAGGTCTCTAAAAACAGAGAAGATAAGGTGAACGTGAAGTGTACAATGGTGGCCTGTATAATTGACTAAACCAACATTGTCATGAACTTCCGTACATCCCCACAGTCAATAGCGTTGTTCGTCGCTATATTTTTTACGTATTTTTTTGCGAATGCCCAACAGCCCGCTTTTCCAGGAGCGCAAGGTTACGGTAAATTTGCCACCGGTGGTAGAGGCGGAAAAATATATACGGTTACCAATTTAAACGATGCAGGTCCGGGCAGTTTTAGGGAAGCCTTTAATGCCTATCCGGGAGAACCATTAACTATTGTGTTTGCTGTTGGTGGCATTATTGAATTACAATCCCAGATCAAGGTAAATAGGTCGAACATTACCATTGCAGGACAAACGGCACCGGGAGATGGCATTTGCCTAAAAGGATATTCTTTTATCATTAACGGAGCAAGATCTACTGGCCAGGGCGGTAACCATGGCAATATCATTATCAGGTATTTGCGCTCTAGGCCGGGTAGTACACTCTCTACAGGGGTTTATGGCTTCGATCTTGAAAATTGCTACAATGTAATTGTTGACCATTGTTCGTTTAGTTGGGCGAATGAAGAGTGTGCGGCCATGTACGACATGGAGAATGTAACGGTACAGTACAGCATCATTAGTGAGGGTTTGTTTAATGCAGGACATGCCAAGGGAAATAGAGGTTATGGAGGGGTCTGGGGTGGGCAATATGTTTCATACCACCATAATTTATTTGCGCATTTAAATGCCAGATCTACGAGGTTTAACGGTGCCCGGGCACATGATGTAAATGCATTGGTTGATTATCGAAATAATGTAATTTATAATGCAGGAACTAGGAATGCAGCGGCAGGAGGTGCAGTAAATTTAGACAATAGCTTCTCTCGCATCAATTTGGTAAACAACTATTATAAGCCGGGACCGGCTACTCCTTCTGATTATTTGTTCATTGAAGCAGATTACGAAACTGATGTAGCCAAAGGGGTTGGAGAATTTTATGTAAGTGGAAACATAATGCATGGCAACTCGGCAAAAACAAATGATAACTGGAGTGCGGTTAGCCTCACTAAAATCCCTAGCGAGTTACAGGCAGCGGCCAAATCTTTGGTCGAGTTTACCGTGGCTCAACCCATTGCCGTGCAAACTGCAGAAGATACCTACGCTGATGTGCTGAAAAATGCAGGGGCTATTTTACCCGTTAGAGATGCGGTAGATAGGCGTGTGGTGAGTGAAACAGCTACCGGAACAGCTTATAGCGTGGGAATTACTTCGGGCAAAAGAGGCATTATTGATTTGCCGGTAGAAGTAGGCGGATGGCCTGTATATCAGTCTGGACCTGCCTTAACAGATACCGATGAAGATGGAATGCCAGATAATTGGGAGCTGGCAAACGGGCTAAATCCAAACGATCCAACAGATGGAAATACCACAAATGCAGAGGGATATACCATGTTGGAGGTGTACCTGAATAGTATTGTGCCCGCTGTTTCGCAAGGCTATGAAGTATTAGGATTTTCGGCAACGCTAAATTCAGGAAGTACAACCTCCTCTACTTTAAACTGGGTTATTAATAATGATGTTGATTTACAAGGTATTGTGTTGCAGAAAAGTGCGAGTGGACAAGCTTTCTCAGACTTGACTTCGGTAAATAGCCAACAAAATAATGGTTTGAGCAATTACACCTATACAGATAACAATCCCTTTGGTTCTACTTCCTATTACAGGTTGAAGTTAACAGCAACCAATAATCAGGTGAGTTATAGCAATGTAGTGCAACTGTATAATCCCATAGCGCAAGCATATTGGACAGAACCTTTTACCAACACAACGGTTCGTACTATAAATATGCCAGCTACTATCCAGACCTCTGTTCAAGACAATGGCACTTGGATTTTATATGGCGCACAGCGGGAAGAGAAAAGTGTTGCTGATGCAGACCCTAATAACCAATGGACAAGTGGGCTAAGCAATCCGAGTTTAAAAATACTGAACCGAAATGCGGCCACCACTACAGAATATACACTAACTGAAGATCCCTATGTAATCACTCCTGTTTTTTCGCAGGGAATATCGAAAATTACATTTCATGAAAATCAACGGGCCAGCATCAATGCAAACAGCATAAAAATATATACTTCTACCAATGGCGGACAAACTTGGAGCACGACTGCCATTTCATCAGCTGCTAAATCTTCCAAGTTCGATCTGATTACGGTTGCGATAGAGGGGGCTAACATTAATAGGCTAAAAATTACCAAACCGGCTACAGTTACCATGAACATAGATAACCTTACTATTTATGCGCCCATAGGAGTGGTTTTGCCATTGGATTTTGTGTCCTTCAGTGCTACGTTTAAAAGGTCATTAAAAGCGGAAGTACAGTTGCTTTGGGAAACAGCCAATGAAGTAAATACTGCTTGGTTCGAGATAGAAAGAAGTTTAGATGGGAATGATTTTGAGAAAGTGATCAAAATGCCCGCTGCTAACAAACCGGGTGCACATTCTTATCATTATACAGATCCACAGCCTCTATCTGGAACTAGCTATTATAGGTTAAAACAAATAGATTTAGACGGGAAGTATCGCTACAGTGAAGTCCGATCTGTAAATAACCGTTCGATAGTGCAGTTAAAGCTATATCCCAATCCTGTCAACAAAGGTTTTACGCTTGAACATCCTGTAGCGGTAGCTAATGCCACACTCGGTGTTTTTAGCCTGGCTGGCTTAGAAATTTTAGTTCAGCCGATAGTTAAGGGAACGGTGCAAACCTATGTTGCCATGGAACACCTGCCACAAGGTATCTATATAGTAAAGTATAAGGGGGATAAGGAAATTATTTCCCGAAAAATTATCAAACAATAACCAAAAACCAGCTAAACCTAAAATGTATGAACAAAAAACTTTACTTATTTTTTTATTTGCTATTTTTCAGCGTTCCGTTATGGGCACAAACCACAGAAACAGCCACATGGTCATTAGCTAACGCTACTGGCCTAGTATCTGGCGGAGGGTTGATAGCGACTGACCAGGTATTGGGAAATGCGATTAGCGGTGTCCAGTATAACTCCACTTTTGGAACGATATCAGGTTGGCAAAGGGTAGGCTCAACAGCTTTTCTTCCAATTAATTATAATGAGAATTCTTATGTGGAATATACATTGAAAGTGCCTGTTGGTAAAAAGTTTACGCTCACAAATATTAACCTCAGTGCACTGGGCGGTGGAACAGGTTCTGCGAGAATGGCCATTTACTACTCTTTGGATGGCTTTCTTAATTCATTTCCTGCCGGAGCGATAAGCTATAATGGTGCTTCTTATACCAATGACCAAGGTAATACCAATTCTGTAGCCCTATTAAATACCAGCACAGCGTCGTTAACAGGGCAGCAGGTAGCTAATGTCAATGTGGCCAATATAGAGGTAGCGCAGAATAAGACCCTTAGCATACGGATCTATGTTTGGATTACGGGCACGGGTAATCGCTATTTTGCCAGTAAAGATTTTAAGCTTACAGGTACCTTGAGCGATGATACTTCGCCAATAGTTACCCAGTATGCTTTAACGACAAGTGTTAGTCCTGCAAATGCGGGTACGGTAAGTCGTACACCAAATGCTGTGCAATATGACGAGGGTTCAAATGTATCGCTATTGGCAACCGCTAATTTTGGTTATCGTTTTGCCAAATGGGTAGATGCCAATACCGAAGCAGAACTGTCTACTGCAAATCCTTACTTGGTTACCATTAATGCTGCAAAATCTATAAAAGCTGTTTTTGACACAAAAGTAACGTATAATTTTAGTGTAGCGACCACTGGCTCTGCTTGGGGCGAAGTTAAGCTTAACCCGTTGCCAACAAATGGTAAATACGAAGAAGGTACAGAAGTTACTGTAGAGGTGGTGCCAAATCCAGTGGTCACTTTCAGTAAATGGGAAAATAATACGACCGCTACGCAAAGAGTAATTACGGTAAATAGTGATCAATCTTTAACCGCAACCTTCGATGAAATTCCCTTTATAGTGGGTTGGAATTTTAAAGATCAGAATACTAAGGTGTCTAAATTAGCCGATTACTATTCAGAAAGTACAAACACAGGGACTTTATCTGCTTTTGAACCTACGGGGGTAGCGGTGAACTGGCTTTCAAACCCAGGCGCATTTTCACCCTCTTATCCCAATGCCAGATTATGGACATCGGGGGCAAATTTTGTAAGCACCCGCCGTTATTTACAGGCGCAATTTTCTACTACAGGTTACCATAACATACAGGTAAGATCTATGGTGAGTGCCAACTACCAAGCCTATAAAGTAATGACTTTACAATACTCTACAAATGGGACTACTTTTACAGAAGTTGCTCGTGTAGACATTACCGATGTGTATAATTCCGCTTGGAAAAATTTAGATGTAACCTTGCCAGCAGGTGCCGAAAACCAAACACGTATCTATTTGCGATGGGTAGCTGATCCAACAAGCGGTCTCTTAGGAGGAAGTGCAGATAACGATGGATCTGCCTTTACCAATATTTATGTTTACGCTGATAAAGAAGTTATAAATGATACGGATGCTCCTGTACTCATTTCTACGGTTCCTGCAAATGGATCTAATACCGCAACTATAAACGGGGCTGTTGTACTTACTTTTAACGAGCGGGTAAAGGCAGGTGTAGGCAATGTTACCCTTGGTGCAAAAACATTGGTGGGTACCTTTGGGTCTAAAACGGTAACTTTTCCTTATGAAAAATTAAATTACAATACCGCATATACGGTAACTGTTCCGGCAGGTGCATTAACAGATATGTCGGGTAATGCCTATACGGGTATAACATTTACGTTCACTACGGGCACAAGAGCGCAGCCAACCATGAAATTATTCGATGTGATAGTGGCTCAGGATGGTTCTGGAGATTATACAAACATTACTGCTGCCATTGCTGCTGCACCAACAGATAGAACCGTGCCCTGGCTTATTTTTGTTAAAAATGGCACCTACACAGGGCACCATGATATTCCTGTAAATAAACCATTTCTTCATTTGATTGGCCAAAGTAGAAATGGGGTTGTCATTACCGATAATCGACTTTCTGGGGATGACGGGCAAGGCAGTACGGTATATAGTGTAAGCTTGGGCGCTACCATGGTGGTTAACTCGGCAAATTGCTATTTTGAAAATATTACTTTTGAAAATTCAAAGGGTTATGTAAATCTTACAGGGCCACAAGCTTTGGCCCTATATACACCAGGTGATAAGTTCTCGATGAACAACTGTTACCTTAGATCCTATCAAGATACTTATTTAACCGCCTATAGCAGTTTGTCTGCCAGACATTATATTAAACAATCTAGAATTGATGGTGCGGTAGATTTCATTTATGGTGGTGGCGATGTTTTCTTTGATAGGGACACGTTAGTTATTAATAGGGCTGCAGGAGGATATATCGTGGCACCTAGCCATCAGGCGGGCACAGTTTATGGATATGTATTCAGCAATACCGTTATTGCGAAAGATAGAGTTGCCAGTGTAGATGTATATCTTGGTCGCCCTTGGCAAAATGCCCCTAAAACAGTCTTCATCCATACTAAATTATCGAGTAATGTGAATATATATCCACAGGGCTGGTATTATAAAATGGGAGCTATTCCGGCGGTTTTTGCAGATTATGGAACCACTAATGCAGCGGGAGGGGCGGTAGATATGTCGCAGCGAATTTCTAATTATGAATATGATATTAAAGATGGTGGTGGCAATGTAACAAGTACGGTAACGGGTACAGCTAAAAACACCTTGACAGACCTGGAAGCGGCGGCCTATACCTATGAAAATGTAATACTTCGAAGTGGCGATACCTGGGATCCGAGAATGATTGCCGAAGCACCAGATAAACCATTAAACCTGACCCTCACCAATCATAAGCTTACTTGGTCGGCAGTAAATTACACCCGCTTGTATATAATTACCAGAAATGAGATCGTTATTGGTTTTAGCCTGGCCAACGAATTTACAGACAATACGGCTACTATAGGCACAAACTATAGCTACAAAGTACAGGCAGTTAGCGAATATGGTGCATTAAGTGCCGCATCAGATGTCATTCAGGTGCTTCCAGTTACAGGATTAACTTTTAATGCCAAAAAAGTGGGTCAGACTGCCGCATTAACTTGGACAACCTATACAGAGCATAACACCTCGCACTTTACTATTGAGAGGAGCACTAATGGTACAACATTCCAAACCATTGGACGTAGAGAGGCTGCTGGAGAAAGTAGTGCCTTAAGGAGCTATCTTTTCAACGATGTAAATCCCTCAAATGGTTATAACTATTATAGGGTACGGGCTGTTGATAAGGATGCAAAATTTAGCGAGAGTGGAATTATGGCCCTACAATTTGATTTTGCCGGTTCGGCTGCTCTAATTTATCCAAACCCCGTGGTAAACCATAGTTTTAACATGGTATTATCATTACCAAAATCTGAAAAAATCACGATTAGAATTACTTCTGTTGAAGGGAAGATTTTACAAACGGAAACCAGTTTTTGGCCGCAGGGCAGGACGGTAAGACAGTTAGATTTGGCTAAAGGGATGGTGCCAGGTATTTATATAGTAAATCTGATAGGTGAAACCCATAAAGAAACGCTAAAATTATGGGTGAAATAATGCCCAAGGCGGCTGTTAATTCATTCCATTTTTTATTGACAAAGGGGACTTTCGGTCCCTTTTGTCATTTATACAGACTAAATTCATGGGCCTTACAACTTGTTGCCACTCCATTAGGATTAATAAAAAAGAAATTGTATCCTCAAAAAAATTGTAACTTTGGCCGCTACAAATGATTAAAAAATGAGCAAGATTAACAGAAAACAAGATGCTTTAGATTACCACTCGCAAGGGCGGCCCGGAAAAATCGAAGTAATACCAACTAAACCGTATTCTTCGCAGAGAGATTTAACATTGGCCTACTCGCCAGGTGTAGCAGAACCTTGTTTAAAAATTGCAGAAAATAAAGAAGATGTTTATAAATACACCGCAAAAGGAAACCTGGTAGCCGTAATAAGTAATGGTACTGCAGTTTTAGGACTTGGTGATATTGGTCCTGAAGCAGGTAAGCCGGTAATGGAAGGCAAAGGACTACTATTTAAAATCTTTGCCGATATCGATGTTTTTGACCTGGAATTGGATACTAAGAATGTAGATGAGTTTGTAAAGATCGTTAAAGCACTGGAACCGACCTTTGGCGGAATTAACTTAGAAGATATCAAAGCGCCAGAATGTTTCGAAATAGAGCGTAGGCTTAAAGAAGAAATGAACATTCCGGTGATGCACGACGACCAGCACGGTACGGCCATCATCTCTGCGGCAGCATTGCTAAATGCCTGTGAACTGCAGAAAAAGAAAATGGACAAGATCAAGATCGTGGTAAATGGTGCGGGTGCCGCGGCTATTTCCTGTTCACGTTTATATGTGGCTTTGGGTGCCAAAAAAGAGAATATCGTAATGTGCGATAGAAGTGGTGTGATACGTGCAGATCGTCAAAATATCGATCCAATTAAAAAAGAGTTCGTTACCACTAGAGATCTACATACATTGGAAGAGGCCATGAAAGATTCGGATGTGTTCATCGGTCTTTCTTCAGCTGATTGCGTATCGGTTGATATGCTGAAATCGATGGCCAAAAACCCTATTGTAATGGCCATGGCCAATCCTGATCCCGAAATTGCCTACGATTTGGCGATCAACTCCCGCAAGGATATCATCATGGCTACAGGCCGTTCAGACTATCCTAACCAAGTGAATAACGTATTGGGCTTCCCTTATATATTCAGAGGTGCATTAGACGTGAGGGCAACAGCCATTAATGAGGAGATGAAGATTGCTGCGGTAAGGGCTATTGCCGAATTGGCTAAAAAATCTGTCCCAGAGGCCGTAAATATGGCCTATAATGCTAAAAATATTAAATTTGGTAAGGATTATATCATTCCTAAACCTATGGATTTCCGTTTGATGACCAACGTTTCTATGGCAGTGGCAAAAGCGGCAATTGAAAGCGGTGTGGCCCGTAAGGTCATTACCGATTGGGATGCGTATGCAGAAGAACTTAAACATCGTTTGGGCACAGATGATGCCATTATGCGTGCCATTACCAACAAAGCCAAGTCAGATCCTAAGCGTGTAGTCTTTGCAGAAGCCGATAATTATAAAATTCTAAAAGCGGCCCAAATTGTTAAAGACGATAATATCGCTATCCCAATTTTATTGGGCAATAAAGAAAAAATCCAAGCCATTATAGAGGAGAATGCTTTAGAATTGGAAGGGGTACAAATTATCGATCCGGCTTTAGAGACCGAAAGAACACAGAAATATGCACAGTCGTTGTATGAGAAAAGGCAAAGAAGAGGGGTAACCTTAACCGAAGCGGTTAAAAAGATGCGCGACAGGAATTATTTTGGTTCTTCAATGGTAGAGTTTGGAGAAGCCGATGCGATGGTTTCGGGCCTAACCAAAAATTATGCAACTACCATTAAGCCAGCGTTGCAAATTATAGGTACAGAAGAGGGTGTAAGCCGGGTGGCGGGAATGTATATGATGATGACAGAGAAAGGTCCTGTCTTCTTCGGAGATACCACAGTAAATGTAGATCCAACCGTTGAAGAACTGGTAGATCTTACCCTATTGCTCGAAAAATCGGTTAGAAAATTTAATATCCAACCAAGAATAGCCCTGCTTTCCTACTCAAACTTTGGTTCTAATGAAGGCGTAATTCCAGAAAAAACCAGGAAAGCGGTTAAGGTTCTTCATGAAAAGTACCCTGAGATACTTGTAGATGGAGAAATGCAAGGAAATTTCGCAATTAATAATTCAATGCTGAAAGATAATTTTCCTTTTAGTAGATTAGCAGACGCACCTGCAAATACCTTGGTGTTTCCTAATTTAGAATCGGGAAATATTGCCTATAAGCTTTTACAAGAGCTTGGAGGTGCAGAGGCAGTAGGCCCAATTTTATTGGGGTTGAAAAAACCAGTTCATATTGTGCAGTTGGGTAGCTCGGTAAGGGAAATTGTGAATATGGTCACCATTGCCGTATTAGATGTACAAGCAAAGGAAGAAGCCGAACCCAAAAGAAAGGGATTGTTTAAAAAGAAATAATTAAACGGTCTTTTCGTCGTAATCTCGCGATTATGATAGGACAGATAGATCATTAAAAAGCCAACTATCTTTAATTTTTGATTTTTGGCTTTTTAACTGTTAACTTAGCACTATGTATGCATATATTGATGGGAAGCTGACATTCAAATGTCCAACCTATGTTGTTGTAGAAGCAGGAGGTGTTGGTTATCACATCAATATATCGCTGAACACTTATACCGCCTTGGGCAGTGCCGAGCGTTGTAAAATTTATACATGGTTACATGTAAAAGAAGATGCGCATACCCTTTATGGGTTTTCTGATGAAGGAGAAAGGAAACTTTTCTTGCATCTGATATCTGTATCGGGCATTGGACCAACAACTTGTAGGATGATGCTGTCGTCAATTACTCCAGTTGAAATCCAGCAAGCCATAGTAAATGCCGATGTGGCATTGATTCAGAAGATTAAAGGCATAGGGGCTAAATCGGCCCAAAGAATAGTACTCGAACTACAAGACAAACTAAAGAAAGAAGGTATAGAATCATTAATTTCTATGCCTGTTCATAATACAATTAAAGATGAAGCGTTATCTGCTTTAATCATGCTTGGCTTTGGGAAGCAAGTGGCTGAAAAAGCGTTGGATAATGTGATCAAAAAAGCGGAAGGAGATTTGACGGTTGAGCAGATGATTAAAATAGCATTGAAGAATTTATAAATAAACCACGATTGACAAACAAACTTACCTATTTTGTTTTATTGGTATGCCTTTTTGTGGGCAAGAATTCGCTCTCTCAAGTAAACAATGTGGGACCGCGAATCGATTCGGCCAAGAATTCTTTCAACATTAAAGAAAAGCAAATCATGGGATTACGTACCTATACGAATCCCTTTTTGGTATTACCACAAAACATTAAACGTGAGGTAGAATACGATGCGGTTAACAATCGTTATGTAATTACCGAACGTGTTGGCGATAAGCTGTATTCGCTACCGCAGTACCTTACCGTTGAACAATATCTACGTCTCATCAATAGCGAGATCAAGCGAGATAACTGGCGCTTATTGTCTAATGCCGAAGTAGCCGATATCCGTAAAACGGGCATTATTCCAGAGGTGAAGATCAATAGCCGTGTTTTTGAAAAGATCTTTGGTGGAACGAGTATTGATATACAGCCTAGTGGAGAAGCGGAGCTTACTTTTCTAGGTCGTATCAATAAAAATGAAAATCCGCTTTTTAATGAAAGACAGCGGGTGCAGAGCAATTTTGATTTTAACCAGCGTATTCAGATGGATGTGGTGGGGAACATTGGTACAAAAATGAAAATCAAAATGAACTACAATACCGAAGCGCAGTTTGATTTTGAAAACCAGGTTAAATTAGACTATACAGGTGGACCTGATGATATTATTAAGAAAATAGAAGCTGGAAATGTAAGTTTACCGCTAAATACCTCATTAATTAGCGGCACACAGGCACTTTTTGGGATTAAAACCCAATTGCAATTTGGCAAGTTGGGTTTAACGACCGTGTTTTCCCAACAGAAATCGCAATCTAAGCAGATTGAAATTAGCAACGGAGCACAGCAAAACGAATATAGGATTAGTGGGAGCGAGTATGAGGCCAACAAGCACTATTTTTTGGCGCAGTATTTTAGGGATAATTACAATAGGGCCCTTGCCAACCCCCCTACTGTCCTTTCTGGGATTTTAATTACCAAAATAGAGGTATGGGTCACTAATAAAACTGGCAATACTACCGATTCGAGAGATGTGCTCGGGTTTATAGATTTAGGAGAAAATACACCGTACAACTCGGTGGCTATTGGGGGCTTAGTTACAGGGGGAGGTTCGGTATTACCTTCTGGATTTAGCAATACTAATTTTCCTCAACAGTCTAACGACTTGTTACGTAATCTACCTGCAGGGGCCAAACTTTCTAATGGAAATGGAATTCTCAATTATTTTAAGACAAACACAGCCACCGAAGCCACGGATAATTTTGCCAAAATCACTTATGCCAGGAAATTAACCGAAAGAGAGTTTAATTTTCAACCTCAATTGGGTTATATATCCTTAAATACACAGCTAAATACGGATGAACTTTTGGCTGTGGCCTATCGTTATACTTATAATGGGGTAGAATATCAGGTGGGTGAGTTCTCTACTGATGTGCCCTTTGACCAAAATGCCCCAAATCTGCTCTATGCCAAGTTGCTGAAAAATGAAACAACCAAAACCAACCTTCCCATATGGGATTTGATGATGAAAAACATCTATAATATTGGGGGTTATCAAATCAGTAATCAAAATTTTAAGTTGGACATCTTTAGATTGGATGAAACCTCTGGGGTAGAGAGGGCAGTGATTACCGAAGGGCAAAATACCCTAAATAAAATTTGGATCAACGCTACTGGGTTAGATCGGTTAAATCCTCAAAAAGAACGTAAACCAGACGGAGTGTTCGATTTTGAAGCCGAAAATAAACCTTTTAGTTCAACACAAAATACTGGAAACTCTTCCAATACTGGCTTTCCTAGCAGCTCTATCTCTACACTTAGTGGAAATACGAATAATGGTTATGTTACTATCGATCCACAAAATGGCCGGATCATTTTTCCTTTTATAGAACCTTTTGGTAAGGACCTAGGTGCTCAATTTAATCAAGCGACAGAGCAAGGGCTCATCACTAAATATACCTATCCGCAATTGTACGATTCTACTAAAGTAGTTGCCCAGCAATTGTTCCCCGATAAAAACCGTTACATCATCAAAGGGAATTACCAATCCGACATCTCTTCAGAATTTAGCCTAAATGCTATTAATGTACCTGAAGGTTCTGTAAAGGTTTACCTGGGTAGTATTCCTTTGGTAGAAGGCGCTGATTTTACGGTCGACTATATGGGTGGACGGGTTAAAATTCTGAATACCGCCTTGTTGAGCTCTGGTCAGTCAATTAGAATATCGACCGAAAATAATGAATTATTTGGACTGCAACAGCGTTCGTTATTTGGTGTAAGGGGCGATTATAGGGTAAATAACAAACTCAATATAGGGGGTACCTTTATGAACCTCACAGAAAGGCCAATTACGCCCAAAGTGAATTATGGAGAAGAGCCTATATCCAATACCATATGGGGCTTAGATTTGAACTATTCTTCGCCCTCAAGGTTTTTAACCAAAATGATTGATAAGCTTCCCTTGATCTCTACCAAGGAGAAGTCGACCATTACTTTCTATGGAGAGTTCGCGCAATTGGTACCAGGACATCCTTCTGCCTTAAATATGGGCGGTAGTAAAGGCGGTACCAGTTACATTGACGATTTTGAAGCTTCACGTTCGGTAATCGATTTGAAGAGCGCCATTTCCTGGCAGATTTCCGGAACACCACAATTGTTTACCGAATCTCAGTTTTCAGATGATTTAAGATATGGTTATAATCGTGCCAAAGTTGCTTTTTACAATATAGATCCTATTTTCTACAACAGGGGTGGTACAGCACAAATTCCGGCCAACCTCAGAAATAATAAAACAGAACTTTCTAACCATTATGTAAGGGAAGTTTTGGAGCAGGAGGTTTTTCCGTTTAAGCAGATCAGTACGGGACAGGCCGTCACCCTGCAGACCTTAGATCTGGCTTATTATCCGATGCTAAGAGGACCTTATAATTTTACGCCTACGGGCTTTAATGCAGATGGCACTTTGCAGAATCCAAGAAACAGGTGGGCGGGATTAATGAGAAGGGTAGATGTTAATGACTTTGAGGCGCAGAATATCGAGTATATAGAGCTTTGGGTAATGGATCCCTTTATGTATAAGCCGGGTTCGCAAGGTGGTGACCTGTATTTTAATATTGGTAATATTTCAGAAGATATCTTAAAAGACGGAAGAAAATCTATTGAAAATGGACTGCCGGCCACCGACGATCCGACGAAGTATGATGAAACGAGTTGGGGTAGGGTAGCCAAGCTACAACCGGTTGTCCAGGTTTTTGATAATGATCCCAATGTAAGACGAGCACAAGATGTAGGTCTGGACGGCTTATCAAATGCGAACGAAAGAGCAAAATTTGCCTCTCAGATTAGCCAAATTAAGGCACAGCTCAATCCAGATGCCGCACTAGCTTTTGATAATGACCCTTCATCTGATGACTATTCCTATTTTAGGGGAGAACTATTAGATCAATCTAACGCGGGTATCTTAAAGCGCTATCAGAACTATAATGGTGTAGAGGGAAACTCGAAAACCTCTCAACAGTCTATGGATGAATTGGGATTAGAAAACTCGGCTTCTACTTCTTTGCCCGACGGAGAAGATGTAAACCGGGACAACAATATGACCCAATCAGACGAATATTATCAATATAAGATATCTATGCGTCCAGGTGATTTAATCGTTGGACAAAATTTTGTAACAGATAAAGTGGTTTCGCAGGTTAAATTGGCCAACGGACAGACCCAAAATGCCACCTGGTATCAAGTCAGGATTCCTTTGGCACAGTACGAGCAAAAATATGGAAATATTCAAGACTTTAAATCGATCCGATTTGTAAGGATGTTCATGACCAATTTTGCAGATACTGCGGTTTTAAGATTTGCCAAAATACAATTTGTACGCGGAGAGTGGAGACAATATAATGCCAAGAACGAAAGCAATAAGGTAATTGTCGACCCAGGTCTTGTACCAGCACCGGCAGATAACTCTACCTTGGAACTGGGCACGGTAAATATTGAAGAGAACGGTAAGAGAACCCCAATTCCTTATGTGGTGCCACCGGGCATAGAAAGGGAAAGAGATTTTAGCAATTACAGGGGAGACACACGCCAAAATGAACAGTCACTATCTTTCATTGTTAAAGATTTGAAAGATGGCTACGGAAGGGCGGCATTTAAAACGGCCATTAACGACTTTAGGTCTTACAAGCGACTGGAAATGTATGTCCATTTGGAAGGTGACGGCATTCATCCCTTAGAAAATAACGACGTAAATGTGTTTTTGCGTATTGGAACAGATAACGATGACAACTACTATGAATATAACCAGCCCTTAAAAGTGACCTTGCCGGGTACTAGTGATCCGTATGCCATATGGCCTGAAGAGAACAAGCTGGATATTGAGCTTGAGTTGTTTCAAAAAGCTAAAATAGCCCGTAATAATTCCGGCTGGCCTATTAACATCCCTTATAAATATACGAACGGCAGGCATACTATTATTGTTAAGGGACAGCCCGATATGAGTAAGGTGCGGGTGTATATGCTCGGACTTAAGAACCCTTGGAAAAATGGAATTGACGCTTCTCCAAATGATGATGGTTTGGCCAAATATGCACAGGCTTGGTTCAATGAACTGCGCTTAACAGAATTTGACGAACGCGGAGGCTGGGCAGCCACAGCCCGAATGAGCGCCAAACTAGCTGATTTTGCCGACGTAAATGTATCTGGAACCAAATCTACCATAGGCTTTGGAACTTTAGATAGCAAGGTAAGTGACCGCAGCAGGTCTGATAATACTGCATTTGATATTTCATCAAATATAGAATTGGGCAAGTTGCTACCTCAAAAAAGCGGCGTGAAAATTCCTATGTTTGTGAGCTATTCAAAGCAGATCGCTACACCACAATTTGATCCTAGAACACCAGATATCGAATTGTCAAAGGCCTTGGATAATGCAAATAAGGCCCAAAGAGACTCAATACTTAATTTTGCACAGGATTATACCACCAGAAGCAGCATTGCATTTACCAACATTAGAAAAGAGCGTACCAAAGAAGATTCAAGAGTGAGGCTGTGGGATATTGAAAACTTTAATATTTCCTATGCACAGACCAAGCTTTCCCATCGTGATTTTATCAATGAAAATAATTTACAGCATACCTATAAAGCTTCTTTAGCCTATAATTATACCTATAATGCCAAAAATTATCAGCCATTTGACAAGATCATCAAATC
Organism: Pedobacter sp. ASV28; assembly: GCF_016428855.1. Taxonomy (GTDB): domain Bacteria; phylum Bacteroidota; class Bacteroidia; order Sphingobacteriales; family Sphingobacteriaceae; genus Pedobacter. The sequence goes on along the minus strand of NZ_JAELTN010000005.1, from coordinate 75,267 downwards.
GAATAGCCTAAAACTCTTAAAAGAGTTCAATTTTACATTGATGCCGAATTCCATCAACTTCAGAATTGACTTTGACCGTTTCTATTCTGAAAATACGTTGAGAAATAATGATCCAAATAACTATATCCCGATCAACACCACCTTTAACAAGAATTTTTTGGTGACCCGAGTTTATGGTATAGCTTGGGACCTGACCAAATCTTTGAGTTTAGATTTCGATGCCACCAATTATTCGATCATTGATGAACCTGATGGACGAATTGAAGGGTTAAAACGAGATACCTTATGGAATAACCTTAAAGGCTTGGGACGTAACACCAATTATAACCACAGCCTTAACGTAAGGTACAATTTACCCATTGGCAAGATACCTGGTTTCGATTGGGTGAGCGTAGCGACTACTTATGGAACGACCTTCAACTGGCAGACAGAAGCCCTGTCTACCTTGAACGATCCGACCATTAACTTAGGAAATACCATTCAGAACTCGAGAACCATTCAGGTTAACCCTACCCTTAATATGGTTTCTTTATATAATAAGTTCGGTTTTATGAGGAGGAGCCTAAATAATAGGGATACAGTGTTCAAGTTCTCTAAATTGATGTTGGGCATACTGACGAGTATAAAAAATGTAAACGTAGCCTTTACCCAAACTAAGGGTACCTTTTTGCCGGGTTATTTGCCAAAAACCAAGTTCTTTGGTATTGACGATGTGACGGGTGCACCAGGTCTGGGCTTTGTGTTCGGTAGTCAGAGGGATATTAGAGAAATGGCCTTGAACAATGGTTGGCTTACCATGGATGACCAACAGGTGCAGCTGTATGTGAATACCTTACGTGAAGATTTTCAGCTAACCAGTACCATAGAACCTTTAAGGGATTTGAAGATTACTTTGACCGCAAGTAAGAACAGGACCTTGAATTATTCCTCGAACTTTAAATATGATAATACAACGGCCTCGTTCAGAAACCTAAGTCCAAACACAACTGGCGATTATAGTGTGTCTATCATTTCTTTGGCTACAGCATTTAAGGATAAGAGTGGAAGTGTGCTCTCTAGTGTTTTCAATGAGTTTATGGATAACAGGGTAATTATTTCGCGCCGTTTGGGGAGTTTAAACCCAAATTCTATTGGGGTGAATAATGGCTATGCAGATGGTTATGATAAGAATGCACAGGATGTGGTGGTTTCGGCTTTTATAGCAGCTTATACAGGTAAAGATGCTAATTCTTCGAGTTTGAATAGTTTGCCAAAAATACCATTGCCAAACTGGAGGCTCACCTATGCCGGACTGACTAAAATTCCTTATATCGCAGATCGTTTCTCTGAGCTGAGCTTAAGACATGGCTATCGTTCAACTTATAGCATAAATGGTTTTAATAGCTTGTTGAAGTATGAAGAAGTAAATGGTTTTGTGAATAGTAGGGATGTAAGCAATAATTTCTTGCCCTATTATCAATTCGCTCAGGTAAGCATTTCCGAACAATTTGCACCTTTGATTGGTGTAGATACGCGATTTAAGAATAACCTGACCGCCAATTTCGAAATCAATAGAACCCGTTTGTTAGCCTTGAGCCTATCGAACAGCCAACTGGCACACCTGTCTGAAAATAATATCGTATTTGGCTTGGGCTATCGTACCACAAAATTCCGTTTTCCATTTGGCTTGTTTAAGCAAATGAAGATGGATAATAATATGGATTTTAAGCTTGATGTTTCGGTAAGGGATAACAAGACGGTAATTTATAGGGCAGACGTTACCGAAGCGGAAGTGTCTTCTGGTGCCAAGAACATTACCTTGCGTCCAAGTGTTGATTATGTGCTTAACCAACGTTTTAATGTCAAGGTATTTTATGATTCGAATATTACCAAACCATATACCTCGCAATCGTTCAATACTTCATTTAGCAATTTTGGTTTTAGTTTGCGAATAACCTTAAATTAGTAAACCTACAATTGCCATAAATAATTAACTTTGTCCCATATATTTATCATATTAAAAACAAACGAATATAGCAATGAACTTTCCATCAGAATTAAAGTATACAAAAGACCACGAGTGGGTAAAAGTATCAGGTAACGAAGCCACTATAGGTATTACAGATTTCGCACAACGTGAATTGGGTGATATTGTTTATATAGATATTAATACTGTAGGTGCTGAAGTAGCGAAAGAAGATGTTTTTGGTACTGTTGAAGCCGTAAAAACAGTTTCTGACCTGTTCATGCCTATAACAGCTACGATAGAAGAATTTAATGCCGAGTTAAATGATAATCCAGAGTTGGTAAATACAGATCCTTATGGAAAAGGTTGGATGGTAAAGGTTACTTTAAGTAATGTGGCCGATGTTGATGGTCTGCTAAGTGCTACTGAATACAAAGCCCTAGTAGGCGCTTAAATATGAGTAATTACAAAGCACTAAAATACCAAGGTTGGGCTGTTGCTTGGACTGCCGTTATTCTGGTGCTTTGTAATATAGATTTATCTAGTAGCCAAGGTAGCTCTGGTTTCTTTTTTACTGGGTTTGATAAATTGGCACATTTGGGCTTTTTTTATGTGCTGACTATTCTACTTTTTTACGGGAAAATAAAATACCAACATAATTATAGTTTCCGATCCCTGACTATCTTTAAAATAATTCTTATTTCTGCTGTAATTGGTGGAGGGATAGAATTGTTGCAGTGGAAAGTTTTTACCTATCGTTCTGCGGAATGGTGGGATTTTGGTTGCGACATGATAGGCTGTTTAATGGGGGTATTCAGTTATGTTTTGTTACATTTATCGAACTATAATGAAAGGGTTTAATCTCATTGCCGTTTTTTTTATATTGATGCTCTTCAGTTCTTGCAGCATTTTTAAACCTAGCTGTAAGTGTCCTAAAATACCTCATTCGCGCTATCAAAGCAGATAATTTAACTTTTTATTGGTAAGGGATGTTTACGTTCTCTTCTCAATGTAACGATAAAGTTAGTTGTATTTAAAATGTTACTGCCCTTTTAACATTTCTTAACAAACCTTTCAGGCTTTAAAAAGTCTGATAAAGTAATTTCATAAAAATTATAAACAGACAAATGAATAAATTAGTACAAAAATTATTGTTTTTTACCATCCTGTTTGCCGCAAGTATTTCACTTGCACAAGCACAGGGAACCGTTACGGGAAAGGTGTTGAATGGACAAGATAGAAGCGCGATAGACTATGCTTCCATAGCTATTAAAAAACTAAGCGATTCAAGTGTAGTAGGCGCCACTTCTACCGCAAGTAATGGTACATTTTCCATAAGTAATATTGCTGCAGGTAAATATAGATTATATGTAGTTTATCTAGGGTTGAAATCTATTAATAAAGATTTTGAGCTGACCGCTTCTTCTCCAAACCTCAACTTTGGCGAGCTAGTGATGGAAGATACAGGGGTAACCTTGAAAGGTGTGGAAATTAAAGGGGAAACACCGCCTGTAGTGGTTAAAAAAGATACTTTGGAAATAAATGCCTCTACCTTAAAGGTTAAGGAAAACTCTGTTGTAGAAGATCTATTGAAAAAGGTTCCGGGTGTAGAAGTATCGAAAGATGGAACGGTTACTACACAGGGAGAGACCATTAAGAGAGTGAAGGTTGATGGCAAAGATTTTATGGGAAATGACCCTTTGCTGGCCACCAGAAACTTGCCTGCCGATATGGTAGATAAAATCCAGATCATTGATGAGATGTCAGAACAGTCTAAATTCTCTGGTGTGGATGACGGTAACCGTGAAAAGATCTTGAACATCGTGACCAAGAATGGGATCAAAAATAAAGGATATGTGGGTAATAACAGTGTAGGTTATGGTACTGATGATAGATATGATGTAAACCTTAGTATTAACCGTTTCGATAAAAACCAACAGCTTTCCTTGATCGGGCAGTTTAATAATGTAAACAAGCAAAATTTTGGTGGTGGAATTGGCGGTGGCGGTGGTTTTGGCGGCGGTGGCCGTGGAATGATGTTTGGTGGAGCAGGCCAGCAGCAGGGCATTACGACTACCAATGCGGCGGGTATTAACTTTGCCGATACTTATGATGATGGTACCCAATTCAATGCCAGCTATTTCTTTAACAAAACGTCTTTGTTTAATGTTAATACCTCTAACACGCAAAGGTTTATTGGAAACGATGTGGTAACCAGTTTAGAAGATGCGGAAAGTACAACCAAGCGTTTAAACCATCGCTTAAATTTCATGATCGACACCAAATTGGATTCTGCTACTTCAATTAGGGTTCAGCCCAATATTTCATATACGGATAATTCAGCCAATAGCTTTACCAATTATAGTAGAAATAACCTGGCTGGTAATGCTTTAGGCTCTCAAAATTTAATCACGGGTTCTACGTCTCCATCTATAAGCAACAATTTATTGCTGAGGAGGAAATTTTTGCGTAGAGGCCGTACTTTGTCACTAAACGTTAATACGAATATTAACGATAGTGATGCTGATAACTACAACATAAATCCGGAAACATTAACTCCTCCAACAGGTCCAATCGATATCCGTGATAGAAACCTATTGAATGATAACAATACGAAATCTTTTAGCAATACTTCTAGATTGGTATATACAGAGCCATTGTCGAAAACATTAAGTCTTGAACTTAACTATCAGAACGGTTATCTGAAAGATAACAGAAGGCGTTTTACCTACAATTTTAATAATGTAACACAACAGTATGATCTTCTTGATATAAACTATAGTAATGAGTTTGAAAACACTACTTGGACCAATGCGGTAGGTTTCAGTTTCAATAAAAACGAGAAGAAATATAACTGGAATGTAGGTGTGGCCGGACAGCTTACCAATCGTACCAACGATAATTTGACCACTGGACTTTTGTTTAAACAGAATTTTGTTAATGTGACGCCTACAGCACAATTTAGATATAATTTTAGTAATAGTAAGCGTTTAAACATCAGGTATGATGGTAGAACCAACCAGCCAAGCATTGACCAGATACAGCCTGTACGTGATAATACCAATACGCAGAGCGTACCGTTGGGTAACCCAGATTTAAAACCTTCGTTCTCCAATAACTTAAGGATTTTTTATAACAATTTCGATTTTGCCAGCTATCGTACCTTGTTTTTGGGTGCATTTATTACACAGACTTTTAATGATTTTGGAAACACACAACGAGTAATTAATGATCCAACATCTGAAGATTTTGGTAAAATAGAAACTGGCTATTTGAATGTTAAAGGGAATTATAATGCGAACATCTTTGGTAACCTGGGCTTGCCTATCATTAAAGGAAATAAGCTTAATTTACAGATCAATGCCGGAAGCTCTTTTAACCACTCAACAAATATTGCCGATGGGCAAGAAAATGTTACCAAAACCATTGGCTTGAGCAATGGTTATAAGTTGGTTTCTAATCTGGACAAACTAGATTTAATCGCAGGTGTTTCTGGAAGATGGGACCATAGTAGTTACACTTTGGGAGAAACGACAAACTTCTATACACTATCGCCTAATATCGATATAAGCTACGTGTTTCCTGGAAATATCCGCTTACAGACAGATGCGACCTATAACAGATATACCGGCAGGGGGGAATATAATACCAGCTTTACGCAGGTAAATGCCTACATCAGTCGCCAGTTCTTTAAAAACAAAGGAACCTTTAAATTATCGGTAAACGATTTGTTTAATGAGAATACAGGTATTTCTCGTACGGCTAATGCCAATCAGATTGTTGACCAGAACTTTAATGTATTGAAACGTTATTTCATGTTCTCGTTTACCTACTCGTTGAGCAGCATTGCAGGAATGAACATGAACAACAATAGACAAGGTCAGGGTGGCCAAAGAGGATTTGGAGGTGGAGGAAGACCAGGCGGATTCTAAGCAAAATCATAAAATAACCGATAGCCATCAAATTTTTGATGGCTATTTTTGTTACAAGTCTTTATTTGGATTTGATATAAATAAGGGTTAAATTGCAGCCAAATTGTAAGGGGGCAAAATGTAGCCTTTTTGCATAAATAACATATTTTGTATGAAACTTTCGCAATTAAATCCGGGACAAAAAGGTATAATCGTTTCCTTTACAGATGTAGAGATGTCTGTGAAATTAATGGAGATGGGTTGCTTGCCGGGTGAAATTGTAGAGGTGGAAAGGTATGCCCCGCTAGGAGATCCAATTGCCATTCGGGTAGCAGGATATCAACTCTGTTTACGTAAAAGTGAGGCTGCGGTAATTATAATTCAATAATATTTTGGCTGATTTAAAAGTTGCATTAGTCGGTAATCCGAATACTGGAAAATCTACCTTGTTTAACCTTTTAACTGGGCTGAACCAAAAAATAGGTAATTTCCCAGGAATAACGGTTGATAAAAAAATCGGATATTGCAGACTTTCGCAAGGACAGACCACTGAAATCATTGACCTGCCAGGTACCTATAGTCTTTATCCTAAAAGCAAGGATGAAAGCATTGTTTTCCAGGTATTAGCAGATAAAAATAATGCCAGCTATCCAGATGTGGTAGTTTTGGTGGCTGATTCGACCAACCTTAGACGTAACTTGCTGCTTTATTCGCAAGTGGCAGATTTGGGTATTCCTATGCTGTTGGTGCTCAATATGGCCGATATGGCCAAGAAAGAAGGCATAAGTATAGATAAAGATAAACTGGCCCAACGTTTGGGAATACAGGTGGTAACCGTTTCTGCTAGAAAGGGCGATGGTTTAACTGAACTAAAACAGGCGATAGCCCAAATGACCCCAATTGCTACCCAAAATAAAGGTGTGGCAGTTGCTGAATTAGCACCAACAGCCATAGAGGCAATTAAAAAAGAGATCGATACCGATAATGATTACTATGCACTTCAGGTATTGCATCAACATGAACATCTAACATTCTTTTCTGGCAAACAACAAGAAGCCATAGAGGCCATTGAGAAGGCCCACGGTTTTGATACTGTAAAATTACAAGGACAGGAAACGGTAGCGCGCTATAAACATTTAAGTACAATTTTAAGTGATGTAGTGGTAGATACTGGGGCCGCCAGAAAATTCACGCTTACCGATAAATTGGATTCGATATTGACCCATCGTATTTGGGGTTTTATTATTTTCTTTTTTATTCTGTTTTTTATTTTCAATGCTATTTTTTCCTGGTCATCTTATCCAATGGATTTAATAGAGGAAGCCTTTGTATGGTTAACGGCATTTGGGCATGAACATCTGCCTGCAGGTGTGCTAACCGACCTCTTATTAGATGGTGTTGTAGCAGGGCTTGGTGGAATTGTGATCTTTATTCCCCAGATTGCTATTTTATTTGCTTTGATCTCCATTTTGGAAGATACAGGCTATATGGCCAGGGTAACGTTTATGATGGACAAGGTAATGCGTAAATTTGGTTTGAGCGGGAAATCTGTTGTACCTATGATTGGAGGAATTGCTTGCGCTGTTCCTTCTATTATGAGCGCCCGAAACATAGAAAGTTGGAAAGACAGGATTATTACCATTATGGTTACACCATTGGTAAGCTGTTCGGCAAGGTTACCTGTTTATACACTTTTGATTTCACTTGTAGTGCCCGATCAAAAAGTACTAGGCTTTTTTAATCTGCAGGGACTAACCTTAATGGCCATGTACCTAATTAGCATTACTGCGGCAATATTGGTTGCATTGGTGTTTAAGTTCATCCTAAAAGCAAAAGAAAAGTCATACTTTATCATGGAATTGCCTGTATACAGGATGCCACGTTGGAAAAATGTACTGTTCACAATGTATGAAAAATCCAAAACCTTTGTTATGGAGGCAGGTAAGGTAATTATTGCCATATCTATTGTACTTTGGGTGATGTCTTCTTATGGCCCTGGCCAACGTTTTGCTGCCATAGAAAAGAAATATGAAACGATAGAAGCAACTTCTACAGACAGTGTGCAGTTGGCTTCATTGGAAAGAGATAGGGCGGCAGAAAAACTGGAAAATTCTTATGCAGGTATTGTTGGACAAACCATAGAGCCATTGATTAAGCCCTTGGGCTACGATTGGAAAATAGGGATTGCACTTATTACCTCGTTTGCTGCCAGAGAAGCCTTTGTGGGGACTATGGCTACCATCTATAGTGTAGATAGTGTGGATGGTGAAGGGGGAGAACTAAGGTTAAGAGATAAGATCGGGGCGGCTAAGGATCCAGAAACGGGCTTGCCAATATTCACCTTTGCGGCAGCTTTTTCCCTGATGTTATTTTATGCCTTCGCCATGCAGTGTATGAGTACCGTAGCGATTGTTTACCGGGAAACCAAATCCTGGAAATGGCCTATCATTCAATTGGTGTATATGACGGTAATGGCTTATGTTGCCGCCTTGATTGCCTATCAGTTGCTGAAGTAACCTGAAAATGAAAATATTATAGCTTTATAATGGCTTTTCTGTCTGTAGTTGAGGACTTTTTGATCAAAAAAATCTTTAAATTGCAAACGGATTTATATATTAACAGTTGGACAAGAAAGAGATCCTAGCCGCTTATATGCCTCCACAGGCAGCTCCTATTATTGCCAAGTGGATAGACTATTTTCAATGCGAATTTAAAATTGCCAAAAATAGGACCACCAAGCTGGGCGATTATCGTCATCCTTTTAGGGAGAGTGGGCATAAAATTTCCGTGAACAATGATCTAAACCCTTATGCTTTTTTGGTCACCACTGTGCATGAGTTTGCACATTTATTAACGTGGAATGACCATAAGAATAAGGTAAAACCCCACGGCGTAGAGTGGAAAGACAATTTTAAAAGAATGATGAAACCTTTTTTCGAATTGCAGGTCTTCCCACCAGATGTTCACTATAGCATTACAGTCTATCTCAATAATCCCGCGGCATCGAGCTGTACGGATCTAACTTTGGCCAGAACGTTAAAAAAATACGATAAGCAGGAGAAAATCATTCATGTAGAGGATTTGCCCATCCATACCACATTTTTTCTTAAGGACGGCCGTAAATTTGAAAGGGGGGAACGTATAAGAAAGCGTTACCGTTGTACCTGTTTAGATAATGGTAAAATTTACCTGTTTAATCCGCTAGCAGAAGTGCTGTTGGAAACGGTTACATAAACCTTATTCTATTAAAAACAGTGGCCATGTTATTTTTAACATAGCCACTGCCCATTCATTATGGTACCATTTGCACTACATCCTTTTCGGAAACATCTGAGCAGATCGCAGGTTTTACTGACTAGCTTAATCTGATTAACTCTTACGAATAAGAAGTTAATGGTTTCGGCTTAAAGTGCTGTACAGGTATTGCCTGTTAAGGTGGCTCCTGCACCAGAAGAACCCGTAATTGTTGATTTAACGCTTGAAGCACTTAGTATACTTAGTGTATATGGAGGGGTAAAGGCATTAACACCATTGCCTGCTGTGGTACCGGTTACGTTAGTGAATACATTGTTTTTGGATTGGACAGCGGTAGGTGCTGGGCTTAATAAAACAATTGGATTTTTCACATTTTCAAATACGTTTGATTCGATGAGCAAATTTGCTTCGAACCCGGCCTGCACACATTTACTACTTACTGTACTGTTAAAGTAGCTGTTTACAATATGTACTTTGCCAAAACGAACCCGAGGCATGCGTTCTACACAGCCCTGGGCCCACCAGCAACGAGCAAATGTGATGTTTAAACTTCCTCTATCTCCGGTAGCACTATCGCTTGAACCTATAAGGTTAGAAAATCTGTGATCGTTGCTGCCTCCTGGACCACCTGCTCTTGGTGCTTTTAGGTAGGTAAATTTAGTCCAGGAAACGGTGATAAAGTCTGATGTGTTTTTCACATCCAGATTGCCATCTAGTCCATCTCTGAATTCACAATGATCAACCCAAACGTTTGTGCAGGCATCTATCGTGAGGTTATCTTGTCCATCTACATCATAAGCTGCTGGGCCATCAAAAATGAGATTTCTGATAAGGATGTTGCTACATCTTTTCATGTACATGATCCCAGAATTAGCGGCAGTTTGATCTGAAGAAGTAAGTCTTGCACCAGACGAGCCAAAAATTGTTTTGCCAGTTTGATCTTGAAAAGTGATCCTGCCACCTGATGGGATCTCGATGGTGCCATTTACTTGTATTACCTTAACACTGGTATTCTGTATGGCTGCTTTAAGGGTGGCATATGTTGTGACTACGGTAGTCGTTGCTGTACCACCACCTAGGGTGCCACCATTCTGCGAGGCCCATCCTTTTGCACCACAAGTAGCCGCTATCGTTGCTCCCGACCCTGTGCTTTTGATGAACCCTTGTGCTTCTTCAGTGATTTCTTCTGTTTTTTCCGAGCCTTTTTTGCAGCTTGGAATAATGCAAACCATTGCAATAGCTATGGCAAAAGCATAATAGATTTTGTTTTTAATGTTCATGGGGTTAATTTGATTTAAGATTTGGTTAATTTGATTTTAAATTTTCATTAGTTAGCCAGAGGATATAGGTTGGTTAACATATAGAATGTTCATACTCTATAATCAAGTTAAATAATAAAATAGAATAAGATCCTAATCCTTAAGGGAATAAAGTGTGCAATCGTTCTCGGGAACGATTGCTTTAGATTCGGTATTTGATCAAGAAACCTCTAGAGGTGAACTAATTAGATTAGTAGCTTAATAGCTTGTTTATGGTTTCTGCCAACCTTGCTTTTGCCATAAAGTTGTCTTCTAAAACCTTGTTCATGGGAATGGCAGTATCCAGACTGGCACAGCGCATAACCGGCGCATCGAGGTGTTCAAAGCAGTGTTCGCTAATCCAGGCGGAAAGCTCTGCACCGAAACCACTGCTTAAGGTATCTTCATGTAGAATAAGCACTCTACCTGTAGCTTTAACGGCCTGCACTACACATTGTGTATCCCAAGGTTGCAGGCTCACCAGATCAACCAAGGTGGCCGAAACTTCAGGATGGGCATTCAAATATTCCAATGCCCAATGTACACCCAGGCCATAGGTAATAATAGAAAGCTGTTCTCCTTTTTTCAATAGGTTTGCCTTTCCAATCTCAATGGTATAGAAACCATCTGGAACCAGGTTGGTTAAACTGCGATATAAATATTTGTGTTCAAAATAAATAACCGGATTTGGTTCTTCAATTGCGGCTAATAGTAAACCTTTCGCATCATAAGGGAAAGCAGGATAAACCACCTTTAGACCTGGTGTTTTAGTGAACCAAGCTTCATTGCTCTGAGAATGGAATGGGCCAGCACCAGTGCCAGCACCTGTAGGCATTCTCACTACCACATCTGCTTTTTCTGCCCAGCGATAGTGTGTTTTGGCTAAATTATTAATGATCTGGTTAAAACCACAGGTTACAAAGTCTGCAAACTGCATTTCTACTACTGCTTTATAGCCGTTGATAGAAAGGCCAAGGGCTGCCCCTACAATGGCAGATTCACAGATAGGGGTGTTGCGTACGCGCTCCTTTCCAAACTCGGCAACAAATCCATCGGTGATTTTAAAAGCACCCCCGTATTCAGCAATATCCTGACCCATAATGATTAAGTTTTTATGGCGCTGCATGGCTATCCTTAAACCGTCACTAATGGCATCTAGATATCTTTTTTCATGTTGCACTTCACTTGGGACATTGGTTTGGTACCGATAGGGATAAAACATATCTTCGATTTCCTGCATAGCATTTGCTATAGGTTCGGATTCTTGAAAAACAGCTTCTACTTCTTGTTCAATTGTTTTCTTGAAATCAGTCCTGATTTCTGAGATCAGTTTTTCTGTTAAGATATTTTCCTCCAACAGATAGTCTTCGAAATTCTTTACGGGGTCTTTCTCTGCCCATTCATCAAATAGATGTTGGGGCACATATTTGGTGCCAGAAGCCTCTTCATGTCCGCGCATTCTAAAGGTTAGGCATTCTACTAAGATGGGTCTTGGGTTGCTCCTGATACTTTGGGCCAGCTCACTTAACTTGTCATGTACTTCTAAAATATTGTTTCCATCTATCTGTATCCCTTCAATACCATAACCAATGGCACGGTCTACCAAATTTTTGCATTTATATTGTTCATTAATAGGGGTTGAAAGGCCGTATCCATTATTTTCTATCAAGAAGATAACAGGTAAGTTCCAGACCGCCGCTACGTTAATGGCCTCATGGAAATCGCCCTCACTGGTGGCACCTTCTCCGGTAAAAACCAAGGTAACTTTTTGTTCTTTTGCTATCAGATCAGCTAATGCGATACCATCTGCCAAGGCCATTTGTGGACCTAGGTGAGATATCATGCCTATAATCTTATAATCTTGCGTGCCAAAATGAAAAGACCTGTCTCGCCCTTTGGTAAAGCCACTCATCTTACCCTGCCATTGAGCCATCAATTTTTTTAGGGGGATATCTCTGGTCGTGAAAACACCAAGGTTACGATGCATGGGTAATATATACTCTTCATTGTTCATGGCAAGTGTGCTGCCTACGGCTATAGCTTCTTGTCCAATTCCCGAAAACCATTTGCCAATTCTACCTTGACGTAAAAGAATGAGCATTTTTTCTTCTACCAAGCGAGGATAAAGCAGTCGTTTGTAGATAGATAATAGCTGCAAATCGTCTTTTTGTTTTCTGTCGAACAGCATAATAGTTTATAAAGTATAAAGTATAAAGATATTGATTATACGTCCAACTCCAAACTTAAGACTTTAAGGCTTAGACTAATAAATGGGGATAGTCAACAAAGACTTAAAATTATAGATTTGACACTTTAATTGAAAAATGACACTACTAGATCTAGCTGCATTCTCATTTTACAACTCTTTGTTTTTTTGGTGTTCTTCCCAACGTTTGGCAAAGGACTTTTCTGCTACTTCTGGCATCTCCCTGTATTTTCCCCAGCTTTTCTTGAAGAAGGTTCTTAAAAAGAAGTTCTTGGCCTTGCCTCCAAAAAAATCCATAAATGAACGTTTTTTCATGCCCTTTTTCCATAAATCCCAGCCCCAATTTTCCAATTTGGTATTGTCATGGTTGTTGGCTGCATCTCTACGGTTCAATAGCAACATTTTGTGGATATCTATCTTTACGGGACAAACTTCTGAACATTTTCCACAAAGGCTGGAAGCATAACTGAGGTGTTTAAATGCTTTCATGCCCTTAAAATGTGGCGTTATAATGGAACCAATCGGCCCACTATAAGTGGTATTATAGGTATGTCCCCCAATATTTTTATACACCGGACAGGCATTTAGGCAAGCACCACAACGTATACAGTATAACGCTTGTCTTTGTTCCTTTTGTGCAAGCAGGTGTGTACGGCCATTGTCCAGTAAAATGACATACATTTCTTCAGGACCATCAGTTTCATGGGCTTGTCGAGGGCCACTTAAAATGGTATTATAGACGGTAAGGTTCTGTCCTGTTCCATGACTGGCCAACAGCGGCCAAAACAGGTCTAGGTCGGAAATGGATGGCACTAATTTTTCGATCCCTACAATGGCGATATGTATTTTGGGAAATGTGGTGGTTAAGCGGGCATTTCCTTCGTTCTCTGTTAAAGCAATGCTACCAGTGTCGGCAATTAAAAAGTTACCTCCGGTAATTCCAATGTCGGCCTTTAGGTACTTTTCGCGAAGCAGTTCACGGGCTTTCTGGGTAAGTTGTTCAGGCGTAGCGTCTATTGGTGTGCCAAACTTTTCATTAAACAATTTGGCAATATCTTCCTTGCTCAGGTGCATAGCCGGCGTAACAATATGATAAGGGGCTTGCCCCAACAATTGTACGATATATTCTCCTAAATCACTTTCTAGGGAATCAATGCCATGTTCCGCTAAAAATTCGTTTAAATGAATTTCTTCGGTAGTCATAGATTTAGATTTGATGACGCTTTTGCCACCAGACCTTTGGATAATTTGTAGGATTTCTTTTTGTGCTTCGGCAGCATCATTGGCCCAGATCACCTTCCCCCCACGTTTTTGAAAATTGGATTCAAATTCAGGTAAAAACTTGTCCAGGTTTTCCATTACCCTCCATTTTACTACATGGGCTTTTCGCTTAGAGGCTTCTAAATTTTCAAACTTCGAAAGACCGCGTTCTACTGCAGCATTGTACTTGCCAATGTTGTAGTTTATTGTGTTACGATGCGGTATATCGAAAGCCTTTTCATCGGCTTTTACTAAAAATTCTTCGGCAACATTCATAAGAGTTCAAATATAGGCAAAAATAGGCGAGGGCTTTAAAGTTTAACGGACAGATGTTGATATAATTATTCAACATCTGGTCATATGACATTCATTTCTTTTAATGGGCAAGCCAAATTGTACCCACTTTTGGAGATGTTGCCCAGACGTTTAATAGGTTCAGGTTGATCCGGTATATTGAATAGAAAATGCCAATTTGGTCGTGAAATAAATCAGTAGTAGAGGATGAGCGCCAGCTACTGCAAACGATCGATCTCTTTCATGTAGGCTAAATATGCTTCCTTGTAGTTTAAGTCCTTATTTTCTTGTTTGGAAATAAATAATAGGAAATCTTCGAGGTCGGCCTCGGTAAAGCCAAGTCTTTTAAATAAGATCTGATCATTTTCCCAGTTTTTGGGATTTACTTTAACAATGGCCATTTGTTTGTAGAGTATAATGCCTTTTCTAAATTCTAAATAGCCAATACCCTGTTTAAAAGTAAGGATGGCATCAATCAGGGTTTTATAGGTTGCAGTGGTATCAATTGTATTTTCGTTAAGTAGGGTATAGAGAATTTGAGGTTTCAGTATTTCTACATCTACACTATCCATCACTATAAAATTTTTGAGTACAGCTATATCCTTCAGGAAAAGCGTATCGCTAGCTTTTAAATGAGTTGTTAAAAAATTAGGCTGCTTTTTAAGTAATTCCCGGGAGCTTACACCTTCTTGGGCATATACAAAAGTGCTTAAGATAAATAGTAAAATTGCCATCAGGCCTGTAATGAATCGATATTTTTTCATGGATGCAACAAAGATATGCTTTAAATAAAAAATCCCGTTAGTTTACCTAACGGGATTTCTTTATGCTTAAATGATGGGGTTAGTTTCTTTTACCGCCATCATCTTTCTTATCAACAAAAGGTCGTTTTTCTCCATTTGCGATTTCCCATGCAGTGTAAAAAATTAACTGGGCACGCTTGGCCAACAAAGGAAAGTTAATTTTGCTCACTTCATCTCCAGGTTGGTGGTAGTCCTGCTCTAGCATTCCATCATAATAGAAAATTACCGGGATGCCAAGCTTGGCAAAGTTATAGTGGTCTGAACGATAATAGATTTGGTTAGGATCTTTTGGATCATCATATTTGTAATCTAACTTTAATTTGGTGTACGTGTTATTCACCTTCTCACTCAAATCTCCCAATTGGGTACTTAATTTATAGGAACCAACAGAGTACACATAGTTAGCGCTATCCGGTTTACCAAGATATTCTTCTCCAATACGTCCAATCATATCTGTATTGAGATTTACTATGGTGTTTTCTACTGGAAATACGGGGTGTTCTGAATACCATTCAGAACCTAACAGTCCTTTTTCTTCCCCGCAAACGGTCATGAATAAGATGCTTCTTTTGGGGCCTTTTCCTGCTTTTTTTGCTTTTGAAAAAGCTTCGGCCATTAAAAGTACGCCAGTAGTGCCAGAGCCATCGTCATCTGCACCATTATTTACTTTGTCTTTTGCATTGGGATCGTTCACTAATCCAATATGGTCATAGTGACCTGTAAGTACAAGTATTTCATTTTTTAGTTTAGGATCAGAGCCTTCCAGAAAGCCGAGTACATTTTCTGCTCGTACCTCAACTTTCTTTTTTTGTGCTTTTGCAATGATATTTACATTGAAAGTTTGGCTGGCAGGCTTACCTGTTTGGTTAATTTTATTGATGACAGCATCAACAGATGTGTTTCCGGTGCTTAAAATTTCATTGGCGGTTTCTTTAGAGATAGTCAAAGAAACAAACGCTGGTTGTTTCTTTAAGTTTTCTGCAGTGGCGGCATTTTGTAGCATCAACCTGCTATTAGCTGAAGCAATTTTAGTTTGTTCAGGAATATTGTTGAAGTTTAGGTCAATGAAAATAATCGCCTTCGGTTTTCCCGCTAGAAGATTGTTAATCATTTTTTGTCTGGCCAGCATTGCGGCCCTAGGGCTAACTTTTTTGCCATCAGTAGCCTTAAAAGCATTGGGTTCTCCAGATGAGAATACCATTACTGCTTTTCCTTCAATATTCACTCCTTCTAAATCGTTATAGCCATCTCTAGATAATCCATAGCCTACAAAGACCACTTCGTTTATTGCCAGGTCTAAACCTGCTAAACTAACGCTGTTATTGGCAATTTGAAAGTCTTTGTAAACCTGTTTTTCCTTGCCATTAAGTACTAAAGTACTATTTACAACATTGTAGCTGGATAGGCCAACTTTTTGAAAATAGGGATCAGTGCTACCCTTTACAGGGCCTGTTAAGCCAAAGCTTTGGAATTGCTTCTTGATATACTCTGCCGCCATCCAAGCTCCCTTCTTGCCTGTTTCACGACCTTCATATTCATCTGAGGCAAGAATAGACAAGTGTGCATAAGCTCTATCCTTGTTGACTGGATCACTAAATTTTATGGCCGTTTTATCTTGTGCCATAGTACCAAGACTCATCATTAAGGCGAGTCCGGTATATAAGAACTTTTTATTCATTTTTATTAGTTAAGGTTATGCTTAATTAGTTTTTGATTAGCAGGATATTTTGTTAACCCTATTTTCATGCCTACCCCCTTCAAAAGGGGTTTCGAGAAAGGTTGTTACCATTTCTTTAGCAAGTTCCGTTGTCACAAAGCGGGCAGGGATGCAAATCACATTCGCATTGTTATGTTGTCTGGCCAATGAGGCAATTTCTGTTAACCAACATACTGCTGCCCTAATTCCCTGGTGTTTATTGGCCGTAATGGATACGCCTTGTGCACTTCCACATACCAGTATCCCAAAATCAAATTCTTTGTTTTCTACAGCACTGGCTACAGGATGAGCAAAATCAGGATAGTCAACAGAATCTGTGCTATAAGTACCAAAATCTTTTACTTCATAATGGATAAGAAATTCCTTTAAAATTTCCTTGTACTCAAATCCTGCATGATCGGCACCGATGGCAAGCTTTAATTTGTTAGCTGTAGACATATTCAAATGTATATAGAATTATATATTTCGATGGTAAATATTTTGTTGCTTTGGTCGTGATATTGACCGTTTCAAAACTATTTTATTGAATTAGCGGATGATTATTTTTTATAAAAGGCAAGTTCGGCTTTCTGTTTCTTTTTTTCTATTCGTGCCGATATCATGATACTTAGTTCATATAACAAGAACAGAGGGAAAGCCACAATGAGCATAGTATATGGATCGGCAGTAGGTGTAACTACCGCGGCCACTATCAGAATTAGAACAGCCGCATACCTTCTGGTAGATCTCATGAACTTTGGTGTCATGATCCCTAGTTTAGATAGGATATAGATCACTACCGGTAATTGGAAAATAATACCCGAGCCAATGGTTAAGGTTAACACTGTAGATAAGTAGGAAGAAATGGTAAAAGTATTTTCAATACTGGTATCCACAGTATAATTGATCAAAAAGTTAATGGACAAAGGGCAAATGAGGTAATAGCCAAACAATAAGCCTAATGCAAATAGGAATGAAGCAAAGAAAACAAAGCCGCTGGCAGATTTTCTTTCATTTTCCAATAAGGCCGGTTTGATAAACAACCATATTTCAAATAATAAATAAGGAATGCCCAAGATGATGCCCGCCATAATACAGGAGTTCATTTGAAGGGTAAACTGCCCCGACATTTCGGTATTGATGATTTTTGCCTTAATGTCCGTAATGCAGAATTCGTTGCCAATGGAAGGGAATGCCTCTACGAGCTTACACATCATACGATAAGTCCAAAAATCTGCGTTTTTAGGTGCCATGATTACATCATGCCAAATAAAATCAGTAAAATAAAAAGCCAAACATACCAACAATGTAATAACGGCCAATGCTCTCAGCAAATGTTTGCGTAATACATCTAAATGATCGAAGAAGGACATTTCTGCCTCTAAACTTTTTCCTTTGTTCTTTATCGAATCGATTAAATCTTTGGTTCTATTGTTGCTCATTGCATTTATTTATAAACAAAAATACCATTCTATTTGAAATGGAATGGTATTAAGAATATAAAAATATCCAATAGGATAATTTATTAACATTTAAACTACAGAGAGAAGCTATTCTACCCTAAAGTTTTTACTTAGGTTGCCAATCTGTACCTTAAATTCTCCAGGCTCTACCACCGTAATATGATGAAGATTGGTGAATGAGAAATCTTTCTTATTGAGTTTGAAAGTTATGGTCTGCTTTTCACCCGGCTTAAGGTTAATTTTTTCGAAACCACGAAGTCTTTTTACATCTGGTGTTAACGAGGCATATAGATCACTCAGATAAAGTTCAACTACTTCTTTACCCTCTCTGCTGCCCGTATTGCTTACTTCAACAGAAACGATTAGTTCTTGATCGGCTTTAATTTTTTCGGCACTTAGTTTTAAGTTATCGAATTTAAAAGTGGTATAACTTAAGCCAAAGCCAAATTCATATTGCGGATTATAGTCCGCATCGTAATTGTAAACCCCTTGCATTACCTCTCTGTTTTCGGAAGGTTTATGGCTGTAGCCTACTAGCGAATTAGGGAACTTAGGATAGTTATAGGGTAGTTTTCCAGAAGGGTTAACCTCACCAAAAATAATATCAGCCAAAGCATCGCCCCCATAATTTCCAGGTAAATAGGTTTGTATAACAGCAGCCATTTGTGGTTCAAATTTGCTGATCAACCTAGGTCTACCTTCATTGAGTACCAAAATGATTGGTTTGCCAGTGGCCGCTAATTGCAATGCCAACTTTGTTTGCAGGTCAGAAATATATAAATCACTTAAATTGCCTGGACTTTCGGTATAAGAGTTTTCTCCCAGACAAAGCACAATGGCATCAGCATCTTTGGCTGCTTTTATGGCATGGTCAATTCCATTTTCAAATTCCTCGAAATATTTGCCCTCCATTTTATAGCTTACCCCCTCTACAAAAGTTACATTGTCCTGTCCTGTTTTTTGTGTAATTGCCTCTAGAATAGTGTGGTATTTAGCCGCAAACTCCTCTACTTTTTCTCCTTGCCATGAATAGGTCCAGCCACCATTAAGTGTACGCATGGAGTTGGCGTTTGGACCTGTCACTAATAGTTTTGTGCCCTTTTTTAGGGGAAGTATGCTCTTGACATTTTTTAATAGCGTTATCGACTCTGCCGCAGTTTGATAAGCAGCTTGCTCAAACTCTTTGCTGCCAAATTTTGGATATTGTTTAAAATCGTGGACGGGTTGTTCAAATAAACCTAATTGATATTTTAAGGTTAGTATATGTGTAACAGCATCATTGATCCTGGATTCTTTAACCTTTCCCTCTTTGACCAGTGCAATGAGGTTATCGCAGAATCTTTCATAGTCATAGGCAATCATTGACATATCAATTCCAGCATTAATGGCCAACATAATGGCTTCTTTATGGTCTTTAGCTACGCGGTCTCTGGTATGTAGATTTTCTATATCCCCCCAATCGGTAACAATTAGGCCTTTAAAGCCCAGTTCTTCTCTTAAAAGTTTGGTCAATAACTGGTAATTGGCATGTACTGGTACACCGTTAATTATGCCAGAGTTAATCATAATGCTATGAGCTCCAGCTGCTATAGCGGCTTTAAATGGAGGAAGATGGTAATCTCTTAGTACATGATCTGGAATATAGGCTGGAGTTCTATCTTTACCAGAAGTAGCTACTTGATAGCCCAGAAAGTGTTTGATACAAGAAGCTACCCGATAAGGGTCGGCAATATTGTTACCTTCAAATCCCTTTACCATTTGTAGGCCTAGTTCAGCAATGAGATAAGGGTCTTCGCCAAAAGTTTCCCATTGACGTGGAAAGCGCGGATCTGGGGAAAGATCTAACACTGGCGAGAAATTCCAGGGAATGGCACTTGCCCGGGTTTCATAGGCGGTAATTTCTGCTCCTTTGTAAACCAAATCTCTATTACGGGTTGCGGCCTGTCCAATTTGCTGGGGAAACATGGTGGCATCGGCGGTATAGGTGGCACCATGTATGGCATCAATGCCGTAAAGTACGGGAATATTTAAACGACCTTTACCCGTTTCCTGTATTTTATTAATGATCTGGTACCATACTTCCCTGGTACGAGCCCTATTGTTTGCCGTGTTGAGCACAGAACCTACCTTATACTTTATTAAGGCATGTTCTAGCTGTTGCTGATTTAATGTTATGGGCTCATAGCTACTATATCTATCTTTACCATTGGTCAGTACATCCATGGTGATCTGGGCCATTTGACCTACCTTTTCTGCTAAAGTCATTTTAGCCAATAAGGCTTTCACCTTTTGGTCGATAACAGGATTGGTCTTTTGTTGTGCAGATGCAAATAAGGACAGTGCAATAAGTGGAACCGTTAAAAATGTTTTTTTCATGTGTTAAATTCCTAATGCTTCGGTATAATTTCAGGGTTTGTGTGTTAAAAAACTCCTTCCCAAAAAAGGGAAGGAGTAGAGAATTGTTATTTGATGATTAGTTTTTGAGCAGGTAAATCGGCAATTTTTACTAAATAAATGCCTGAAGTAGGTTTATTGTTTAGGTTGATTTTGGCAATACCGTGATCAATATTTACCGTTTGGCTGAAAATCACCACACCATAGATATTACTGATTACAACAGGTGCAGCATTAGCATTGTTGCCGCTTAAGTTGATTTTAAATTCGGAACCGGCCAATGGATTTGGGGATAATTTAAGGTTCTGTACAGTAAACGCAACGTTTTGTACGGTATGTCCTACCACTTTGCTACTTCCGTTCAGGTCTACTTGTGTTAGTCGATAATAATTCTGACCAACTAAGGGGCTACCATCAGCATATTGATAGTCTAACCTAATGCGGCTGTTGCTACCTTTAGAAGCTACGCTTTGTAAAGAAGTGAAATTTTTACCGTCGGCACTTCTCTCTACCAAGAAATGGGCATTATCTTGTTCCGATGAAGTAGCCCAAGTCAAATTCACGGTTCCATTATTTGTCAATTTGCTGTTAAAGTTAATTAGGCTTACAGGTAAAGTTCCGTTTGCAGGTGTACCAAATGCCTGTATCTCATATATAGAATAGCCGTAGGGTGCAAATGGAGCAGTTTTCTTAGTGCAATATATTCTTAAGTAACGACCGGTTCCCGATAGGGTATGGTTGCGCTGATTATTCTCTGCCGCTGTATTTCCAGTAATGGTTAACACATCAGTCCAGGTAGAAGTATTGTTGGAAGTTTGTATAGTGTATTCTTCTGCTTTTGCGCCTTCCCAAAGAATATTAACTGCAGAAAGATTGTAGGTATCTCCCAAATCTACATAGATCCACTGCGCATCAGTTTGGCTGGCGTTGTGTGCGCTTTCCCATCTGGTGGCATTATTTCCATCATTGGCAAAAGTAGCCAGACCTGCCACACCTAAAGATGAAGAAGAAACAATAGACTGGTGCAAAGCGAGATTGAGAGATGAATTACAGCTACCAATTACAAATTGATGTTTAGCTGCTATATTGTTCTTTTCGCCGCCTGTGGTGCTGTATACAAAATAGAAGTGTATAGTTTGTCCATCTGTAGCATTAAGCTGATAAGGAACATTGGGTTGTATGTTGACACCAGGCATAGGATCTATACCTGTAGTGTTATAATAGAAAATCAGTGTGCTACTTCCGTTGGTTGGGCGATTAGGGTTTGGAATAAACGTGATGGTCGGGTTACTGTTATTCCATGAGAACTTATAAGTGTAATCACTATCCATACCCAATCCGCCGCATTGTGGAGCAACAATAGGCAATTCCACAGTTACGTTAATGGCCCCAGAAGTGGTTACATTTCCACTGTTATCTGTGGCTACTGCAGTAATGCTATAATTTCCTCCGTTAACATTTTCCCAGTTATAGGTGTATGGAGCATCTAAATCTTCGCCTAATTTAGTACTGCCATTGTAAAATTCTACTTTGGCTATGGTTCCATCTACATCACTAGCCGTTGCTTCCAAAGGAATGGTAGCTGGTGTGGCATAAATGGCATTATTTGCTGGTGAGACTAAACTAACCTTAGGCGCAAGGTTGACAGGTACGGTTGTGCTATACACTTCCAGTTCGTAAATGGAATAACCATAGGGCAGCATTCTTTCTGTACAATATATTCTCACATATCGACCCGATACAGCCAGATTGGTATAATCGTTTATCAAAGTAGTATTATTTACGATGTTTTGTATTGGCGTACCCCAGTTGTTGATGTCGTTTGATACTTCTACCAGATAATTTTTAGCACCGGCAGCTTCCCAGGTAATCTTAATTTGACTAATGTTATAGACTGCACCAAGATCTACATAGGCCCATTGTACAAAAGCACCATGAGGGCTTTCCCATCTACCACCAGTAGTACTGCCATCAACTATAGCATTAGCGCCGCCCCCGGCAGATACCACTACCTGTTTGTTTAAGGCCACGTTGGTTTGTGCGCAAGCGAAAAATGCAAAGCACAACAAGCTCATCAATAAAGTAAATTTTAATTTCATGTTTTTTTGGTTTAGATTGATAATATTGTTTTAAGACCTCTCAATAGTCACATATTTCAAAAGCTTAATGTTGCTACAAACGACTGTCCAACCATTCTATTCTTGTTTTTAGCCATTTTTTTATTTGGTTAACCTCTCCATTATAGGTGTAATATATCTCGGGGTTGGGCCATACTTTTTTATCTAATATTTTCCATATGGCGAAGTTTTGTTTTTGGGCGAGGGCCAGTTTTGAGGCTTGTGTATCAATGTTTTTCAGCATGTCTTCCACTTCCTTATGCCTTATTTCTCTCCATCTGGCTTTAACCTTTGCTTCAAAAACTGGATCGTCGAAAAGACGGGTAAACCAAGGGCCATGTTTAATCCACCAGCCTTGGGGGTCAACGGTAATAGAATAATCGATGTTGCCCATACTTAGGTCAAAGTCCCATAGGGGACCCATTCCTAGTTTCCCATTCCTGTCTTTATAATAAAATATACTACTGAAATTTTGTGCATCTTGGTTTTTTACCAGCTCTTGTACCAAAAACCAGTTGATGAAAGATTCTACATCGATATATTTTGCATAACCGTTTATTGGGTCTGCAAAATTTTCGGCATAAATGGCATTTTCTGTGTCTGTAAGGTATTTTTTGATGTAGTTGTATCTTTCGGTTGTTATGTCATCTGGCGATTTTATGGCAAAAGGTAGGGCTCTGATGGTGGTTTTTACAATGTAAGCCTCATCTTCACGCTTATCTAGTTCCACCAAATAGCCTCCTGTAATTTTATCACTTCCTGTATCGCCCGATTTCAGTTCGGTAATCTCTACCCTTCCTGGGTTAACTTCTATCTGTTCGGTGAGGGTGTAGGTACCTATATAGCTGTTGTTTAAAATGACTTCTACTTGGCGGTATTCTGGTGTAAAATTAGCGTTAATGGCTCGTCCAAAATCGAATACTACTGCCGTTCTTAGTAGCGTTTTGTCAGAATAATTGGCCAACAGTACCCAATTTTTGGCCTCATGAAGGCCCAGTACTTTTGCCTTTTGTTTCAACTTGATTCTGTAAGGTTTTTTGGGCATGCCCCAAGTTGAGTTTCCTCTTCCCTTGATTTCCATCTGCAAGTTGTTTGCTTCCTGTTCAAAATCAAGATTAGGATTAACAGAAAGTACTCCGTTTAGATAAACATCTTTTGAAACAATAGGCGCTTTACCTTCCGTGTCTATTTTGAAAACGGGCAGTCCTGTAAATTCTTTAACCTTGATAATAAAGTTCCGTTCTTCTCCATTTGAAAAAACCAGATGACAGTTTTGCACTTGGGTAAAATCGTTTATCGAAATATCACTCTGCTGCTTGGTGCCGTTTAGCCAAAAGCTTACCAAATCTTTGTTGAACGATAGTACGAGTGCTTTTTTATCGGGGTTTAGGAAAGGAATTACTGCACGTATCTCATTCCCATAGAATTCACAAATTACATCTTTGCCAATACTAGGATTATTTTTGGCATCGAACTTGAATGCAAGCGATGCCAAAAATTCGGGTGATATTTCCTGCTTTATTTTGTCTCTTTTACAGCTTGCAAAAACTGTAATGAAAAATAAACAGCAGTAGACTATCTTTTTCATTTGTTTATGTCTTAGGTACATTACAAGAGTCTACTGGAAACTTAACCAGTTTAAACAGGTGGTTCCGCTTTGCATGGTTAATCTAATGGTGTGCTTCCCTTTTGATAAGGTAATGTCTGTATCTGAGGTTTTCCAAATGTTATCTTCGCCCGTTTTTGCTAAATTCCAAGTTTTATTGGCTTGTCCGTCAATAGTAAGGGCTATAGTAGCATCACTATAGGAAGCATGTCGAAATTTTAATTTGTAACTGCCATCACTTGGAACATCAATTTGGTATTCCATCCACCTATCTTTTAGGAAATCGTACACTTCAATTGCCCCCGACTTGTCTGTAGTAGGGCGTAGGTAAACACTGGGTGACCAGGTATTTTCTTGTGTGGCATTTGCCGTAGAATTTAAGGCGGTGTAATGTGCTGCAGGAATAACCATTCCTTTGCCGTAATAAGTTGTTTTGTCAAAAGATGACATATTAACAAATACTTTACCCAAATTGGTAAGGGTATAGGGCTGTGTTTTAGTAAGCAATTGCATATATGGGTAGCTGTCCACACTGCCAGAAGTACGTGGAATAAACCAGGCATAACGCACCACATTAGGATTGGCCTCCATATAGTTCAACACATCGCACATGTACCTCATTTGTTGATTGGCATTTGTAATGCTCGGCTCCCAAGCACAAAATTCGGTCATCCAAATTGGCTTTCCATATTTCTTAAATCGTTCTACATAGCTTTTAAAAGCTGCAGGAACGGCCATATAACAATGCAAGGCAATTCCGTCGAAATAAGAAAGAGGCACCAATTGAAAAAACTCATCTAACCATTTAATGGGATCGCTATAACCCGCAAGTGTGCCATAATTCATCGCCGGAGAGATGATTTTCATGTTGAGCTCATCGGCTAGGCTTTTAACCTCATTAAAAATAGCAGCGGCCTGTTGCGGGGTCATATTGGCCTGATCGGTTAGATTGGGCTCGTTATAAGCCAATAAGTACTGACACGAAGGATGTTTAGCTTTGTAGGCACGTATCTTATCCTTGCTGAAGTTTCCGTTCCAAGTCATGGGAAAAAAAGCAATGTTCTTGGCTGCAGTTTTTTGGTCCAGATCGGTAGAAATGTCATTGGCCCAATTGTAAAACCACGAAACCCCACCGCCCAAAAGGTCAACATCATCCATGATTTGGAAATTATAGGAAACCCCTCTTTTTTCGCTGCGTTTTTGAAGGCTCTTTACTTCTACAATGGTTTCATCTTCTTCTTTTGGGGCGGTACTTTTCTTCTTACAAGATAAGATGCCGATAGCAAGGAATAGGCAAACTATAAAATATATCGTCTTTTTCATTTTTAATTGGTTTTTTGATATACTTTAACAAAATCCACATACATATTAGCAGGTCCGTTGTTTAATGCAGTAATCTGGTTAATGTTTAGGATACCGGTAAAGTGCCCGCCCACAGCTAAGTTTAACAAGATAAAGTTGTCCTTATGGAAATAAAGGCCCGGCGAATTCACATTGGCCTTATCGGTAATGGCCATTTCGAAATAAGGTTGCGCATTTGGGTTTTTATCAAGATCTAGGTACATTTTTATGGCATTTTCATCCCATATCACCGTAAATAGATGAAAGTCATCTTGGATACCATAGTTAAGGGTAGTGGCTTTGGCATAATTTGGATAGGCACCGCCATTCCAATCAGGTCCCCAGTGGCAAGCTCCGTTAAAGTACTTGTCTTGCGTGCCGTTTTTTATGCCATTGGCATTACCCATTTCCAGGATATCGATTTCGCCACACTTTGGCCATCCTACGGTACTGTGATCATTGCCCATCATCCAGAATGCAGGCCATAAACCGTTAGCTGTTTTTGGGAGCTTGATACTTGCTTCGATTTTTCCATACTTAAAGAACTTTTTACCTTTGGTGATCAAACGACCAGATGTTGCACTTTTGCCCAGATATTGTTCTTTTTTAGCAGTAATGATCAGGCAGCTCTTACCTGTAGCGGGCTCTTTCCCCAAAGAGATATTTTCTTCTTTGTAATATTGAAGCTCATTATTGCCTCCCCCATCACCATTTACCTCGATGGTCCAATTGTTTTTGTTTAAGCTGCCATCTGCAAAGAGGTCTTCCCAAACCAGCTTGTAATTGCCTGTTTCACCAGAACCTACTTCTTTATTTTCTGGTTTCGCATCCGTTTTATTCTTACTGCCACAGGCAGCGAAAATGATCAGTAGCAGGCTAAAAAAAATATTATAATTCATGAACTTCATTGCTTATGCGGTTTTATACAAACATTGGATAGGACATTTACCATTATTTCCATCGTTGTAATGATTTGTTTATTTCCTCTTTTGCATAGTTGCAAAAGAGGAAGGTGTTTTGCTCTATTGGTTATTGAGCAGGTTTATAGAAGAAGATACCATCTATGTCTAAGGTTGTTCCGGCAGTGCCTCCGCTTAAAATAGCTACAATATTGGCATTAAATCCAGCAGAGGTGTATCTCAAACCTTGATCTTTTAAATAGCTCATAGGTACTTCTATGTGTTGCCATTCGCCATTGCGGGTAAAGTTTTTGTAGGGCTGGTAGTTCACACCATTATCTACAAAAGGAGTTGCACCAATTACAATCTTCACATCTTTGGTACCATCGTTTAAGATGATCATATGTGATGCATTGTCTTTTCCTTTCATGGCAAAGTGTAATACATGCTGATCGGTAACGCCGCTTAGGTCTGCTTTGATAGTTGTAGCAGTCACAAAACCACAACCAGACCAGCCAATGTTGTTGACCACTAAACTGGTCCAGCCTTCTACCTCTCCGAAAGAATTCGGGCCACTAGAGCTTCCTGCTAAGTAAGTATTGTCCCAAACGTAAAGGAATGAGTTAACATCGTCTGTACGATAGTCTTTTTTGACCTTCGAATGGATATTTTTTTCGCTGGAGGCATCAAGCGTAATCAAATAGTAATCACTTCCTTTTAGATACCTTGAAAGGTTTGGATTGCCGGTTCCTGGCTTCTCTTCTTCTTCTTTTGGCGAATCGCTGCTTTTTTTACATGAAGTGGTTACTGAAGCGGTGAACAGCACAGCTAATAACATTAATAATACGGATTGTTTTTTCATGACATTTAGTTTGATTAAATACTGTTTTTATAGTTGATTATTGTTTTTGCAATTTTAGTTACTGCCCAATGAGCCTAGATTGATCTCTTCTTCCGGAACGGGGAATAGCTCATGTTTGCCTTTAATAAAATCGGCCATCTGTTGTCTGGCTTCTGCGGTTTCCGTTGCTTTGTAGGCATCCATAATTTCTTTGGCAATACCCCATCTGCAGATGTCGAACCAACGGTGGCCTTCCATGGCCAATTCAACACGCCTTTCGTGTCTTACTGCTTTTCTCAAATCGTCTTTGTTATCGGCATAACCTCTATAGTTTGGAAAAGTGGGAAGAATGGCATTGTTGCCTTGTCTCGCTCTATTTCGCACTTTTTCGAGGGCCCATTTTGCGGTAGTAGTATTGTTGTTTTCTATGCAGGCTTCTGCATACATCAAGAGCACATCGGCATACCTTATTACTTTGTTGTTGATCGGGCCACGACTATTATGGCTTAATGGGAACAGGGTATTCCCAGGGCCATCATTCATCATGGCATATTTTCTGTTAAGGTATCGGCTGCCCAAATAAATTTCCTGTTCGGCATTTTCTATATCTGCCGTACTGGGATTTAAAATGGTAACATCTCTACGGGGATCGCCTGTTTCGTATTCGTTGTACAGGCTTTGTGTTGGTTTGTTAAAGCCCCAACCACCGCCAAGTTTCGAAGACCGGGACCTGGTAAGGATCACTGAAAATGTGCCACGGGTAAAACCAAAGCCTTGCCCATAATCGCTGGTGGGGTCTTCCATATACTGGATTTCGAAGACAGACTCTGAACCATTTTCGCCCAATAAAGTAAAGTTGTCCTTATAATTAGTAGTAAGACGATATTGAGACTCATTTTCTGCCTGAGCTACTATAGCAGCACCCCATTTTTCTGCCTCAATATTATTGTTAAGGCTCAGGTAAGTTTTTAATAACATAGCTTGTGCCGCACCTTTGGTTGCCCTGCCCATATCTACTGCAGCATATTCACTTTTTTTCCAAAGCTTAGCTTCTGCATCTAATAAGTCGGTAGTAATGAGCTTATAGATTTCAGCCACTGGAGCTTTAGGTTGTTTCCATTGCGAGGCGCTCTCAATCACAAAATCTACCTTTGGAACACTGCCAAAAACCCTAACCAACCGGTAGTAATAAAAAGCTCTTAGGTATTTCGCCTCACCAATTAAGCGGTCTTTAAGCCTTTGGTCCATCGTTGCATCTGGTACTACGGAAGGAATTTGCTGCAGTGCCAAATTACATCGTGCAATGCCTTGATATTGTGAACGGTAATAATCTAAAAGGTATGGGTTGTTGGCTTGTGTTTTGAAGTTTTCCATGTCATATACAGCAGACATGTCTGCAATGTTTTGCCCACCTTTCAAAGCATCATCAGAAACTACATCGCCAATAAACCATTCACTATAATAGGTACTGTTAAACTCCCAGCCCAATGGAGCGTAAGAAGCATTTACTGACTGTATAGCTGTTTGTCCTGAAGTAAAAAAGTCTTCAAGTTTGGTTACCCCAGGTGTAGGTTCGGTAAGCCATTTTTTGCACGAAGAAATGCTCATTGCACCCATTAAAAGTGCCGCTGCTAAAATATATTTATGTGTACTATTTTTTTTCATGACCATTAGATTTAGAAGTTAACTTGGGCACCCAACATGAAAGTCCTAGATTGAGGATAATTGCCAAAATCTACCCCGCTACCAATTTCTGGATCGTAACCTGTATACTTGGTAAAGGTTAACAGGTTATTGCCTGCTACATATATCCTACACTTGTTAAGACCTTTTATGGATGCAGGTAAAGTATACCCAACCTGTACGTTTTTAAGCCTTAAATAGGCGCCACTTTCTACAAAGCGACTGGATGCAAAGCGGTTAACGGTACTGTATGGATTTGGAATATCACCGTTAAGATTAGTAGGAGACCAAGCATTGCGCATGGAGGTGCTTAAAGTAGCTTCGGTACCTGTTCCTTCTGTCCTCATGCGTACGGCATTAAAAATGTCGTTACCATATACGCCCTGTAAGAAGACTTGCAAATCAAAATTGTTCCAATTGGCACCTAGGTTTAAACCATAAGTTAACCAGGGAAATGGGTTGCCAATTTTTTGTTGGTCTTTGTCGTCAATTAAACCATCGCCATTAAGATCTTGGTATTTGGCGTCGCCAGCATGGTAAGAAATGGAACTGGCCGTATAACCACGTAAATGGTTTAATGCCTCTTGATCGCTGCGGTAAATACCTTCATATTTATAGCCCCACAAAGAAAACAAAGGCATGCCCTGATCACTTAAAGTGTAAGTTCCAAATACACGTTCTCCTCCATTAAGTGCCGTTAATTCATTTTTAATGAAAGAAACGTTACCTGTAATGTTGTAGTTAAAAGCTTTGCCTTTTAGCGTCGCATTATTTTGATAGGTAAGGGTAAGCTCTACCCCTTTATTGCGTACCGTGCCCACATTGGCAATGGCATCATAACGATTACCCACATGTGCAGGTGCTTTTACACTGAGCAACATATCTTTTGTATCTCTGATAAAAGCATCTATGGTACCGGTGAATTTGTTTTTATATAAACCGAAATCAACTCCAAAGTTGTATTGCTCTGTTCTTTCCCATTTTCCACCCCTGTTGACATAGGTTAAGATTGTAGCGCCACTCGCCAACTGTTGGTCTACGCCAAAAACGTAGTCTACAAAGGTTGGCCCGTTGTTGAACATTTTTAAGATGAAATTATCAGAACCGATTTTTTCATTACCAATTTGTCCATAACCTGCACGTATTTTTAAGTAATCAAGGTTGGAAATATTCTTCATCCATGATTCTTCGCTAATGCGCCATGCAAGGGCCATGGAAGGGAAATATCCCCATAGGTTTTCTTGGAATTTACTTGAGGCATCGCCCCTGAAATTGAAAGTTGCCAAATATTTACTGTCATAGCTGTATTGTAATCTTCCAAGCATGGAGAACATCCTGGTACGGGCTACGGCATCTGAAGTAGGAGTTCTATCTTCTGTTGTTTGCGACAGGTACCAATTGGTTTCACTAGGGTTTAAAATAGATGCTCCAGAACCGCCAATACTATAATAGTTATATTGCTCACTAACTGAACCCGCCATGATAGAGAAACTATGCTTTTTGATGTCTTTAGCATAGGTAAGGATATTTTCGAATCTCACCACCGAAGAACGGGACATGCTGCTAGAGATGAAGTTCTTATTGTTGCCGTCGTAATCGGAATACCTGTAAGCATCCTTAAACATCTTGTTTCTGTTGTTGTTCATGTCCATGCTTACATCCGAACGGAACGTTAGGCCAGCAAAAGGTTTTAGTTCAGCGTAGATATCACCAACTAGACGCTCGTTCTTATCAGAGGGATGCGAATGCTCCACCATAGAAAAGGGATTGGTCACATTTCTGAAGTTGGAAGAAGCACTGATTTGATTGCTCAAGTTTTTACCATTTAGGTTTACGGCACCCGAAGGATAATGGGTAGGGTCCCAAGGTGCCATGGCCAAGGCTGCCGATAGCACCGAAGCACCAGGGCTGGCATTATTGTTCATGGCATTTCTACCTTCGGATGGGGCAAAAGTTAAGTTTTGACCAACTTTTAGCCAACTTTTAATTTGATGTCCTGAGTTTAACCTGAGTGTTAACCGCTCATAGTTTGAACCGATAATGGTACCATCCTGATTAAAATAACTGGCACTTAATGAATAGTTGCTTTTTTCGCTACCTCCATCAATAGATAGGTAATAATTCTGGATCAGGGCATTCTTATTAAATACTGCATCCTGCCAATCGGTTTCTATACTAGCATAGTTCACGCCATTAGGGTTGGCGGTAGATCTAATTACCGGAAAGTAGGGAGAGCTGCCCAAACGATAAGCATATAGCCAGCGGTTAAAACCATAATCACGGTAATAGTCTTTTTCAGAGGTTATATTATTAAGGTTGATGATCGTTTTGGCAAATTCTGCACTTTGCATTAAATCTAACTTCTTCCATCTATTTTGTACACCGCCATAGGCATCAAAAGTGACGGTTGTTTTTCCCTGTTTTCCCTTTTTTGTGGTGACCAAGATTACCCCATTGGCACCCCTAGATCCGTAGATGGCCGTAGAGGAAGCGTCTTTTAAAATCTCTGTTGACTCAATATCATTAGGACTAAGGAAAGAGATATCTCCCAAGATAATTCCATCCACTACATAAATAGGGGAACTATCGTTAACAGTTCCAATACCTCTAATTCTTACTACGGCTGGGGCACCTGGTTGCCCAGTATTGGCATTTACCGTAACGCCTGCGGCACGACCTTGTAAAGCTTGGTCTAAACTGGCAGCGGGTGTTTTCTTAAGGTCTTCTGCTTTAATAGAGGCAACCGATCCGGTTAAATCGCTCTTTTTAACAGTGCCATATCCAATGGCTACTACCTCGTTTAATAGCTTAACATCTGGAGCAAGACTAATCCTAAGTGTAGTGCTATTAGCACTTATCTTTCTTTCTTGGGCGGTGTAACCAATCATTGAAAATAGAAGGGTTTCATTAATGGGTACATCAATAAGAAACTTACCATCCAAATCGGTAGTTACCGCCTTAGTTGGCATAGATTTGAGCGATACAATTGCTCCTGATAAGGGTAGGCCGTCATCTGAACCTATTACGGTACCAGAAATCTTTACATTTTGTGCATGGGTAAGGTACACCCAAAATGATAATGCCAATAGTAGCACTAGTTTTTTCATACTTGGTTTATATTTGGTTAATTGGTGTACAACGAAAATCAGTATGGCAAGCTCATGCTGGTTAGGCATTTTTTGCTTGCTTTTTCGAAGCATTCTTTAGCAAATATTCGATAAAATGATTGTAATGCCTAAAAAAGCGACTGCACAAAACCACAACAATTAGAAAAAAAGTGAGGAATTAAAATCGATTTTTTTTATTTAAAATATTGTTTTACAATGTTTTGTTATTGTTTTGAGCGTACTGCACAAGTGAGCAGCCAGTTTTTCTATAACGAAATATTTAATACTCTTTGATGATTTAAGGTAAAATCTATCTAAATTTAATTTTAACGGCTTCAAGCAGACCGGAAAACAAACCTAAAACAATCTGTAATTTTTCATCATGCTTTTAATTCCCTGCAATAAATATGCTTTATGGGTTAAGAGAATTGAACATTAAATAGTATGAAGTACACCAGTTTCCTTATCCTAATTTTTATTGGCTGTTTGCGGGTAGCTGCACAAAATCCCATTGGTATTCCCCAGATTAATATGTACAGCAGTTTAGATTATAAAGGCGGGTCGCAAAATTGGGATATTGATCAGGATCAGAATGGACTGTTATACTTTGCCAACAACGAAGGGCTGTTGGTTTTTGATGGTCGTAACTGGAAATTATACTCCCTACCACATAAAACGGTAGTAAGATCGATAAAGATTGCCAGCGATGGTAAGATCTATGTTGGTGCACAAGATGAGATCGGATATTTTTTCCCAGATCAGAACGGTAGACTTGTTTATCATTCCATCCGGAATATTATTCCTGAGCAGGAACGTAAGTTTTCAGATATCTGGGATATCAGCATTATAAATAATGAAATATTTTTTAGATCGACCAATAAGATATTGCAGCTAAAAAATGGAAAAATAACGGTTCATAAGCCTCGCATGCTTTGGGAATTTATGGGAGAATGTAACCATAAAATTTATGCCCAAGATATTGCTACAGGATTAAATGTATACCAGAATGGAAAGTGGCAAAATATAGCGGCTCCGCATCAACTACAGGA
The DNA here is from genome assembly GCF_016428855.1 of Pedobacter sp. ASV28. Taxonomy (GTDB): domain Bacteria; phylum Bacteroidota; class Bacteroidia; order Sphingobacteriales; family Sphingobacteriaceae; genus Pedobacter. The sequence goes on along the minus strand of NZ_JAELTN010000005.1, from coordinate 42,099 downwards.
TGATTATGTAACTGCTATCTTAAATTTTTCTCCAGATACGCTTTTAGTAACAACCTTGAGAAAAGGCGCCTTTTTGGTTGGAAAAGACTTTGTGATGAAGAAGGTGCTGGAAAAGGAAGAAGAGCTTTTACGCAATAAGATGTATAAGGCCATAGCTATCAAAAACAACTGGATAGCTATCGCTACTTCGGCCGGCGGGACTTATATAATGGACAGATCGGGGAAAATGATACAGCAGTTTTCGTCAGAGGAGGGGCTATATAAGAATAATATCCGTAGTATTTTTATGGATAGAAATGGGAATTTTTGGCTGGGACTTGATGACGGGATTAACTTTATAGCTTTTAATAATGCCATAAAATACGTATACCCAGACAAAGCTAAGCAAACAAGTAGTTATTTTTCTTTAATTGATCAAGATCAACTATATGTAGGCACTTCTAATGGGGTTTATCGTACTCCACTGCAAAGCAACGTTCGAGACCTTAGCTATAGCCGGAATTTCTTTAAAGAAGTTGAAAATACAAACGGACAGGTTTGGGAACTATCTAAAATTAATGGGCAGATTCTTGTTGGCCATGAAGAAGGGGCCCTGGTGATAGAAGGAAAGTCGGCTAAAAGGATTTATTCATCTCCGGGTACCTGGCTTTTTACACAGCCTTGGGGCGACAGTACCATTATTGCAGGAACCTATTTTGGGCTGCACAAGATAGCATATAGAAATGGCGTGTTTACCAATGCAGGGAATATACAGGGATTAAACGAATCGCTGAGATTTTTAGTGGTAAATCACAATATGTTATGGGCTTCGCACCCTTATCGGGGAATTTTTAGGTTAAAGCTTAGCGCAGACAAAAGAAAAGTTATAGAGACAAAGTTCTACGATGAACGTAGCGGACTACCTTCTTTGCTGGGGAACTCTGTGGCGAAGATCAGAAATAGGGTCGTGGTGGCTACACAAAAAGGAATTTTTGAGTATGAAGAGAAAACTGATAGATTTGTACATTCGGCCTTTCTAAGGCCCATACTGAAGGACAATATTTATCATTATCTCAAAGAGGATAAAAGTGGTAACATTTGGTTTATTAGCCATAAAAAAGTAGGCTTGATAGATTTTCATGCAAAAACACCTCACAAGGCTTATACCATTGTCCATCTTCCAGAGTTGAACTCCTTGGTGGTTGCAGGTTTTGAACATATCTATCCTTACGATGATGAAAATGTTTTTATAGGGGCAAAGAAAGGCCTCATACATATCAATTATAAAGAATACAGTAAAAATATCAGACCAGTGAATGTTAATCTTTCATTGGTGAAAGCTATAGGGGAAAAGAATAACGTCATTTTTGGAGGCTATTTTTTAAGTGATGGCAAAATGACCAAGACCCAAAATATTAAGGAGCGTGTAGAGCTCGATAAGCAATTTAATTCCCTACATTTCGAATACTCCTCTACACTATATGAACAGCAGAATAATATAGAGTTTAGCTACCAATTGGTTGGGTCTGATAAAACTTGGTCTCAATGGAGTGGCAAGAATGAAAAAGACTATACCAATCTGCCTTACGGTGATTATATCTTTAAGGTAAAAGCCAGAAACAATCTTGGAAGCGAATCTGAAATAGCTACCTATACTTTTTACATCAAACCTGCGTGGTACGAAACATTTTGGGTATATGTATTTTATGCGGCAGTAATGGTAGGCGTGGTTAATTTCTTAATACAACGTCAAAAGAGGAAACACAAGAAAGAGCAGGACCATTTGAAGCATATGCACCAATTGGAAATTGACAGTAATGAAAAGCAAATTGTAAAACTGCAAAATGACAAGCTCGAAGCCGAGGTGAATTTTAAGAATAAAGAGTTGGCTACCATGGGGATGAACTTGGTACAAAAGAATAAATTGCTGACCAAAGTTCGTGAGGAAATTTCACAAATAGGAAAGACGAGCCCAGCAGGTGTCGATTTTAATAGCTATATCAAAAAGGTTATAAGACTTCTTAATGAAGCAGAAAAAGGCGATGCCGATTGGGAACAGTTCTCTATGCATTTTGACCATGTACACTCTAATTTCTTAAGTAAACTAAAGGAAAAGTTTCCAAATTTAGGGGCAAATGATCTAAAACTTTGTGCTTATCTTAAAATGAATCTGTCTTCCAAAGAAATAGCACAGTTGATGGGGATTAGCAGTAGGGCGGTAGAAGTAAGTAGATATAGGCTTAGAAAAAAAATACAGGTGCCTCAGGAAATGAGTTTGTTTGATTATCTAATACAGGCTACAAGCGAGAAGTAAGATTTGGGTCTAAATAAATTGAGGCATATAAATATAAAAGGGCGATCATTTTGATCGCCCTTTTTATTCTTATTCAGAAAGATCGAAAGTTTCCATAAACTTGGTGGTGAAATTACCCGCTCTAAAGTTGGGATCTTTCATCAGCTTTAAATGGAAAGGAATAGTAGTTTTGATTCCTTCTATTACGAATTCGCTCAAGGCTCGTTCCATGGTGCAAATTGCTTCCTCTCTTGTTTGCGCAACCGTAATGAGCTTTGCGATCATCGAGTCGTAGTTAGGTGGAATTTGATAACCTGCATACACATGGGTATCTACACGCACTCCATGACCACCTGGAGAGTGGAAATTGGTAATTTTGCCAGGAGACGGTCTAAAATTGTTAAAAGGGTCTTCAGCATTGATACGACACTCAATGGCATGCATATCTGGCATATAGTTTTTGCCTGAAATAGGGATGCCTGCAGCTACTTTGATCTGTTCTTTGATCAGGTCAAAATTGATGACTTCTTCTGTCACTGGGTGTTCTACTTGGATACGGGTATTCATTTCCATAAAGTAGAAATTGCGATGTTTATCTACAAGGAATTCAATGGTTCCGGCACCTTCATAATTTACAGCCAAAGCACCCTTGATGGCAGCTTCTCCCATTTTTTCACGCAATTCTGGTGTCATAAAAGGAGATGGGGCTTCTTCTACCAGTTTTTGGTGACGGCGTTGGATAGAGCAGTCTCTTTCTGAAAGATGGCAAGCTTTTCCATATTGGTCACCAATAACCTGAATTTCGATATGGCGAGGGTCTTCAATATATTTCTCTAGATAAAGACCATCATTGCCAAAAGCAGCACCTGACTCCTGACGGGCGCTATCCCATGCATTTTCAAAATCTTCATCTTTCCAAACTACACGCATACCACGGCCACCACCACCGGCAGTCGCTTTTAAGATAATAGGATAACCAATTTCATTGGCTAGCTTAATGCCTTCCTTTACGCTTCCCAGTAAACCTTCCGAGCCAGGAATAGTTGGCACACCTGCAATTTTCATGGTTTCTTTGGCAGATGATTTATCGCCCATGCCATTAATTTGCTCGGGCGTAGCCCCAATAAATTTAATTCCATAATCACGGCAAACGGATGAAAATTTAGCATTTTCAGATAGGAAACCATAACCAGGATGGATAGCATCTGCATTGGTCAATTCTGCAGCAGAGATAATATTGGGGATGCTTAAATAAGAATCCTTACTTGGCGGCGGACCTATACAAACAGCTTCATCGGCAAAACGCACGTGTAAACTCTCCCGATCAGCAGTAGAGTAAACCGCTACAGTTTTAATGCCCATTTCCTTACAGGTACGTATAATACGCAAAGCAATTTCGCCTCTATTGGCAATTAATATTTTTTTAAACATAGTCTCGTTCCTTTTCGTCAGTCTTTCTCAAAAGTACTGTCGTCATGCCGAATTTATTTCAGCATCTAAAATGATTTTAAAAAAAGAGACCCTGAAACAAGTTCAGGGTGACGTTAATAGCAATAGAAGTTTAAATAGGTTCAACTAAAAATAATGGTTGGTCATACTCTACAGGTGAGGCATTGTCAACTAAAATTTTAACGATACGGCCAGATACTTCACTTTCGATTTCGTTGAAAAGTTTCATCGCTTCGATAATACAAACCACTTTGCCAATGCCAATTTCATCGCCAACATTTACAAATGATGGTTTGTCTGGACTGGCAGAACGGTAGAAGGTACCAATCATGGGAGATTTAACGGTGATATATTTCGATGTATCTTCAACAGCAGCGGACGCAGGGGCTGCCGGAGTAGGTACTGCGGCACTTGGTGCTGCAACTGGTGCAACGGCTTGGGCTGCAACTGGAACAGCAGCGGGAATTGCTGCATTTACATAAACTGGATTTTGGTTAGTTTTAATAGTAATCTTGAAATTTTCTTGTTCAATGGCAACTTCATTTACTCCCGACCGAGAAACAAATTTTATAAGTTCCTGAATTTGTTTAATATCCATTCTCTTGTTGTTATGTTAAATAATTTGGTGTCTTGTTTGAATTAACTAAGTTAAGGTTTTTATATAGTTTTTTAGGTGTTTGGTTTTTTAGTTTTTTTTGTGTCTTTTTTAGACTATAGGCACATTGTAATTGCTAAACAACAAACCATCCAATCCACTAGAAAACTAATTAGCTATTATAAGCCCATTTCAAATAAACGGAACCCCAAGTAAAACCGCCGCCAAAAGCTGCTAAGATAATGTTGTCGCCTTTTTTAAGCTGGTTTTCCCATTCCCATAAACAAATAGGAATGGTTCCGTTTGTTGTATTGCCATAACGTTCAATATTGACCATTACCTTTTCGGAACTTACGCCCATTCTGGATGCTGTAGCATCAATGATGCGCTTATTGGCTTGGTGTGGCACCAGCCAAGCTACATCTTCTGAAGAGAGATGGTTTCTTTCCATGATTTCAGCGGCAACGTCGGCCATATTGGTTACGGCAAACTTAAATACCGTTTGGCCTTCTTGATGGGCAAAATGTTCTTTGGCATCTACTGTTTCGTGGCTTGCGGGTTTAACAGAACCCCCAGCTTTCATACCAAGATATTTTCCGCCAGAACCATCAGTTCTTAATATGGAATCCTGTATGCCAAAACCTTCTTCATTAGGCTCGAGTAGGGCACATCCACAACCGTCTCCAAAAATGATACAAGTGGTTCGATCTTCGTAATTGATAATAGATGACATCTTATCGCCGCCCACTACCAAAACTTTCTTATGTTTTCCCGATTCTATGAATTGAGCTCCAGTGGTCAGTCCAAAGAGGAAACCCGAACAGGCCGCCTGCAAATCATAACCCCATGCATTCGTAGCGCCAATTTTATCAGCTAGAACATTTGCTGTTGCAGGAAAAGTAAAATCTGGGGTAGTGGTACAAAATATGATCAGGTCTAAATCCTTAGCATCAATCCCTCTTTTCTTAAGTAGACCATTTACGGCATGGACCGCCATATCTGAGGTCCCTAAACCCTCGCCCTTTAATATTCTTCGCTCTTTTATACCCGTTCTGGTCATAATCCATTCATCGGAGGTATCGACAATGGTTTCTAGTTCTTTGTTGGTTAAAACGTAATCTGGAACGTGACCGTGAACTGCAGTAATTGCAGCGTGAATTTTACTCATTTTTTAATTTTTTAATTATTGGAATGCGGCTTGTATTTTATTGACCAATCCAGTGTTAATCATATCCCTCGATTGGAAGATCATATTTTTTATAGCCTCTGGACTAGATATGCCATGGCCAATCAAAACAGGTGCATTAACACCCAATACCGGACTTCCGCCATAGTTTTCATAGTTGAACCGGTCGAAGAACTCATCTTTAAGACCTTTCTTAATGGTCAACACATAAAATGACTCGGCCAGTTTCAACATGATATTTCCTGTAAAACCATCACATACAATAACGTCGGCCTTATCGTTGAACAAATCTCTGCCTTCCACATTGCCTACAAAGTTAAAGAGCTGCGTTTCCTTCATCAAAGGAAAGGTAGCCAATGAAAGCATATTGCCTTTTTCATCTTCTTCCCCAATGTTCATCAATGCCACTTTGGGATTGTCGATCTGCATGATGTGCTCTGCATATAGACTGCCTAAAGTGCCAAATTGAAGCAAAGTATCTGGTTTACAATCGGCATTTGCCCCAACATCTAAAAGAAGGCCAACGCCACCTTTGAGCTTGGGTACAATGGTACATAAGCAGGGTCTGATAATGCCAGGAATGGTTTTTACACTGAAAACAGCACCTACTAGCATGGCACCAGAATTGCCGGCACTTGCAAATGAATCGATTTTGCCTTCCTTTAATAATTGGAAGCCTACTGAAATACTGGAATTTGGTTTTTGAAGAATTGCTTTTGTAGCATGCTCGCCCATACCAATCACTTCGTCGGTATGTACGAATTCAAAGTGATCGGGGTTGAATCCTTTCTCTGAGAGTAGAGGTTTAATCTGCTGGGTATCTCCAATTAGCACTAAGTGCTCATGGGGAGCTAGGGATTGATGGGCTTCCATAGCTCCCAAGACAATTGCCTTGGGAGCATAGTCTCCGCCCATAATATCGAGACCTATTTTCATAGTAAAAATCTTTTGCGATAAAGCCGTAATGCCTTATATTTCTATCAGACTAAGTTAAACTTAAACTAACGGAAAACACAAAAATTTTTAAGAAAATTAACCTATCGAAGTGTTTTCTATAACTAATTTACCGTTGTAGTAAAGGTTACCGTCAACGTTGTAAGCTGTGTGTGGAATATGTACCGCACCAGTAGTTTGGCAAGTAGTTAATGAAGGTGCTACCGCTTTGTAGTGAGTTCTTCTTTTATCTCTTCTTTGTTTAGAAATCTTGCGTTTTGGATGTGCCATTACTTGATTTTTTTAATTACTATTTTAATTTTTTTAAGGCTTCCCATCGTGGGTCGTCATTTTGTTCTTCTTGTTCTTCGTTACTAGAGGCAAGCTTGTCTAAAGTGGCCAACATTTGCTCGTCGCAGGTTTTGCCCGCTTGTTCGCATTTGTTAATAAAAGGAATAGCAACAGTAATGAATTCGTATATCAATTCAGAAACGTCAATTGCTGTTTCTTTTCTAGGCAAAATCAGAATTTCCAAATCATCGTTTCCTTCCTCTTCGTCCTCTGCAAACTTTACAATCTGCCTTTCGTTTAGTTCAATTGGTTGGTCGAAATCAGACAAGCATTTATCACAACTAAGCTGTATCGTGCCTTCGACATGGAAGGCCAAGATTAGCATCGTCTCTTGTTTGTCTAATTCTACCTCAGCTTTTAGCGTTCCATTTTTAACTAAAGAATGCTCAAATGCATCAAAAAAGCGCTGATCAATTTCAAATTCAAATTGATGTTTGCCCAATTTTAAACCTGTAAACGGGATAGAAAATTGTTTTAATGCTTTCAATTGTAACTAAATTTTAGCCTGCAAAGGTAGGAATTATTTTTTGATTAGAAAATATTTTTAGAAAAATGAAATGATATAAATTAGTGGGCTTTATACAGTTCTATATAGAATGTTGGAGAGACAAATGGGAAATTGAACGGTCTTAGCAATGAAATATAGAGTCTATGTACTATTAAATAAGTTAGAAATGATGAACAAAAACTATTATAGGCTTGTTTGCCAACTACTTTTTTCAGCATTAGTCTGCCCTTTAATGATTTCTGCCCAAAGTAAACCTCTTCAAGTAGATTACTTAATTAAAGACGCTTGGGTTTTTGATGGTTTTTCAAAAGACTCGGTGAAAACCGATATAGGCATTACAGGAGATAAAATTAGCTACATAGGCAATTCCCAAAAAGATAAGATTAAAGGCAAACAGCTTATCAATGCCAAAGGTCTGTATCTTTCTCCAGGATTTATCGATCCACATACACATACAGAGGCAGATCTTTCTGCCAAAGAAAAAGAAACCAGGGCAAACCTACCTTATCTTTTTCAGGGAGTAACCACGGTAGTAGATGGAAATGATGGGGCTAGTCCATATCCCATTGCGCAGAAGCTGGCCGAATGGAATAAAAATGGGATTGGTACAAATGCCGCTTTGTTGGTTGGCCATGGAACAATAAGAACGAAGATTTTGGGCAGGAATAATGTTAAGCCAAACGAAAGCCAATTAGAAAAGATGAAGGAGCTGTTTGGCCAGGGCATGAAAGATGGGGCCTTTGGTATGTCTACAGGTTTATATTATGCTCCAGGTAGTTATGCAGAAACGGATGAGGTGGTGGCATTGGCTAAAGTTGTTAAAAGTTTTAATGGAATTTATGACACCCATATGCGTTCAGAAGGTACGGATGTGCTGAAGTCGATAAGGGAGACTATAGAAATTGGAGAACGGACAGGCATACCATTACATATATCCCATTTAAAGCTTTCGGGAATTGAGGCCTGGAAAAAAACGGAGGAGGTATTGGAACTGATCAATCGAACCATCGATTCGGGGCTTAAGCTTAATGCAAACCAATACCCTTTTACGGCATCTAGTACAGGCCTTTCTGCGGCAACCGTGCCCAGGTGGGCCGAAGATGGAGGTAGACAAGCTTTGCTGCAACGGTTCAAAGATCCAGTGCTTTTAGATTCGATCAAAAAGGGGATCAATAGAAACATTAAGGGGAGGAGTGGTCCAAGTAATATTGTACTCTATATTAAAGCAGCGCCAGAATTTAACGGAAAGTCGTTGACTACGGTAGCAAAAGAATGGGGCAAAACTCCTGAAGACGTGGTGGTGAGCCTGTTGGAACAATATAGCAGCCCCAAAATCATTTCACATAGCATGAACGAGGAAAATGTGCAGGCAATCATGAAACAACCTTGGGTAATGACCGGTTCTGATGGTACGTCTGGGCATCCCAGAAAATATGCCTCCTTTACCAAAAAAATACGTGAATATGTGCTGGACAAGAAAATAATATCCATGACACGCGCCATCAACAACGCCACATATTTAACTGCCCAAACTTTTGGTATAGATAAGAGAGGAGCCATAAAAGTTGGCTATTATGCCGATGTGATATTGTTTGATCCCCAAACCCTAAAAGATACTGCCAATTTTGATAACCCTTTTGAGTACGCCCAGGGAATGCAATATGTTTTCGTAAATGGTAAACCAGCTATTGAAAGAGGGAGCTACACGGGTATTTTGGCTGGAATTGCCCTAAAAAAATAGGAGCGGGGAATGGTAGGTTTAAACTATCAAAACCTGTTCCCGTCTATACATCAACCATGACCAACTTATGAAAAAGCTGTTATTGACCATTTTCTTTGCCATTTGTGGCATGTCCATATCTGCCCAGCAGCATAAAATTACAGATACAATGGGCTATCGTATTATTACCGATAATAAATTGTATTTCCCTAAGTTTTGTAAGGCATTTCAACAGGCATTGGAAGGTGAAGATCTATTGAAACAAGTCGTGTTTATTGACAAGAAATCAACTGGACCAGCATTTGCTTCAGCCAAGGGCGTAATGACCATAAACCTCGATTACTTTAAAGGCAAAAAGCCGAACTTTGATGATAACAGGTTGTTGGTGGTCTTATATCATGAAATCGGACATTTCTATTATTACCACCGTACGCCGCGTTCTAAGTGGAATTCCGAAGATAGCGAGAAGGCTGCATTTGAATATTCACTGTTAAAAACAAAGGAGATGGCTGTTAATAAAGACTGCCTGCCCCTAAAAACAGGGCTACGATTTATGAAGCTGAGAAGTGAAAGCAATGCCCTTGATGATCCACATGTTAGGGCATTGAAAAAAATGGTTAACGAGCCGCCTTATACCGAATACCTGGCTTATGTAAAGGCAAACTGTAATTAAGTTTGCTGTCATTCAAGTAGGAGTTACATTGTACTTAATAGGGTTTGATTTAAAAAACATATATTTTTAGGAGTTCCCTAAACTTTCGTATGGTGTTTGCTGTTTAATGCTAAAAGCAATGTCATGGAAAAATATGATATCATTGAATTGTTGGAGATTATCGACCAACAGGTAAGTTCCTCTATACTAGGTGGTAGAGAAGAAGATTATGAGGAACTGGAAGGTTTGGGCTACATAAAAATTGACCGGCATAGCGTACAATGGGCGGCATCCATTACACCTCTCGGACTGGATTATTTGGAACAAAATCGTTAACAACTATAAAAAAGATGGCTTGAGGCTTAATTGGCATCATCCTTTACATCGGTAGCGGTTTCTACAATCTTGCCACCTGTTTTAAGCTGGTTGCGTAACATGCTTTCCTGCTCTTTTCTATTTTGAACAATATGGATGGCCGCAAATAGGGCTTCCATAAAAGAAGTAGGGTCAGCTAGGTTTTTACCAGCAATATCATAGCCGGTACCGTGATCTGGAGAAGTACGCACGAATTTAAGGCCAGCTGTATAGTTTACACCAGTGTCAAACGCGATGGTCTTAAAAGGGATGAGACCTTGGTCATGGTACATGGCCAATACGGCATCAAATTGTTTATAGGTGCTATTGCCAAAAAAACCATCGGCCGGATAGGGCCCAAAGTTGATAATGCCCTTGTCAAATGCTTCTTGGATAGCAGGAGCTATAATTTCCGCTTCTTCCTTGCCCAACAATCCGTTGTCGCTAGCATGTGGGTTAAGGCCCAATACCGCAATCTTTGGTTTTTCTATCCAAAAATCTTTTTTTAAGCTTTCGTTAATGAGCTGTAGTTTTTTTACGATCTTTTCCTTGGTTAGGGCCTGTGGAACTGCCAATATTGGGATATGTCCGGTTACGACGCCTACACGTAAAGTGTCGCTAATCAAAAACATCAGTACATCATTACTTCCGCTTCTTTCTTGTAGGTATTCAGTATGGCCAGGGAATTTAAAATCGGCAGATTGTATATTACTCTTATTGATCGGAGCGGTTACTAGGGCATCTATTGCGCCCCTAACCAGGTCATCGGTTGCTTTTTGCAGGGAGATAAATGCATATTTGCCTCCAGTTTCATTGGCAGTTCCAAGCTCTATCTTCACGTCTTCCTCCCAACAGTTGATCATGTTGGCTTTATTGGCAACCGCAGCTTCTGCATCGGGAATAACATGGAACATGAAATCATTCAAGCGCAATGCTTTACGGTGGAACGATGCAACTTTAGTATGTCCATAAACAATAGGAGTACAGTAATCTAGTATTTTGTTTTCGGCCAATGTTTTTAAGATGACCTCTAGCCCAATTCCATTGATATCGCCTATGCTTATGCCTAACTTAACTTTGTTGCTCATGTTAATGTTTAAAATTTAGCGCAAAATAGCGATTATAAAGTTTAACCGCAAAAAGAGCAGAAAAAGTAGCCTCAATGAATGCTGAAGATGTGGCAAAGAAAAATAAGCCTATCTTTGTAGGCTTAACAACAATTCTTTGGTAAATTTTGTAGTTAAGAAAAGATCGTTATTCAGGTATGAGTTTAGTAAAAGCAAAGAAACATTTAGGACAACATTTTTTAACGGATAAGCACATCGCGGAAAAAATTGTAAATGGGTTGATCCATACAGATCAGTACCATCAAGTGTTGGAAGTGGGGCCAGGTATGGGCATCCTTTCCGATATTTTGCTATCCAGAGAAGATTTACAAACGTATTTGATTGATATTGACGTTGATTCCTTTAACTATTTGCATTCGAAGTATCCGCAGCTTGGCGACCGGTTGATCAATGGAGATTTTTTGAAGCTTAGCTTTGAATCTATATTTCCTGGAAAGTTTGCGGTGATCGGCAACTTCCCTTATAACATATCTTCACAAATTCTGTTCAAAATTCTGGAGAATAGACAAAATATTGTGGAAATGGTGGGCATGTTCCAAAAGGAGGTGGCAGAACGCTGTGCGGCAAAGGCAGGCACGAAAATATACGGAATCTTAAGTGTACTGATCCAGGCTTATTATGATATCGACTACCTGTTTACGGTAAAGCCAGGAACGTTTAATCCGCCACCCAAAGTAAATTCGGGCGTAATACGATTGAGCCGAAATAAGATTGAAAATTTGCCTTGTGACGAAAAATTGTTTTGGCGTACAGTAAAAGCAGGATTTAACCAACGACGTAAGACTTTGCGAAATGCATTGTCTGTGGTGTTGCCAAAGGATCAATTGGATGAGCATCCATTCTTTGAAAAAAGGGCCGAGCAATTAACGGTGCAGGATTTTATCACCTTAACCAATCATTTGGAAAAGTTAAGCAAGAAGCAACATGTCTAAAAAGCTATTGATTGTGGATGACCTACATCCCATTTTTAAGGAAAAGGCCAAAAATTTAGGTTTTGAAGTTGATGATGAGCCCAAAATTACCAAGGCAGAAGTTTTAGAAAGAATTAAAGCGTATGATGGCATAGCTGTGCGTACCAAATTCAATATTGATCAAGAAATTTTCGATGTCGCACCCAAGCTCAAATTTGTGGCAAGGGCTGGGGCAGGATTAGATAATATAGATGTAGAAATTGCTGCTAAAAGAGGAATTACATTATTGGCCGCTAATGAGGGCAATATGGATGCGGTAGGCGAACATGCCATTGGCTTGTTGCTGTCGCTGATGAACAATTTCCGAAAAGCAGACCTAGAAATTAGAAAAGGGATTTGGGATAGGGAAGGAAGTCGTGGCTATGAGTTGAAAGCTAAAACCGTGGGGATTATTGGTTACGGTTTTATGGGACAGAGCTTTGCCAGAAAACTTGCTGGCTTTGGTGTAAACGTCATGGCTTACGATAAGTATAAAACTGGTTTCAGCGATGAGTATGCCAGGGAAGTAAGCATGGAGGAAATTGTAAAGCACAGCGATGTGCTGAGCTTACATATTCCCTTAACTAGTGAAACCCGACAAATGGTGAATGATGAGTATTTCTTTCACTTCAAAAAGCCTATCTTTTTTATCAATACCGCCAGGGGAGAGATTGTGAATACCCAAGCTGTTTTAAATCATATTGCTAGTGGCAAAATTCTAGGTGCGGGTTTGGATGTTTTGGAACAAGAAAAATTTCCGGCACTTGCAGAGCAACCATGGTATGATGCGTTGAAAAACAGCGAGAAAGTAATTTTGACTCCGCATGTGGCGGGATGGACTTTTGATTCATACCGTAAAATTTCTGAAGTACTGGCGCAAAAGCTCTCCGAAATCAAAATATAATTCCTTAAATTGGCCTTAAGAACAAAACATTAAACTTATGGCTAAGCAACATCAATATAAAACCAATTTGGTTTGGGTAGGTAACAAAGGTTCTGGTACAATGGATTACCGCTCTTATGACAGGGATTTTAGGATTGAAATACAAGGAAAAGAAGCCATCTCCGGCTCTTCAGATTCGGTGTTTTTGGGAGATAAATCGAAATATAACCCAGAAGATCTGCTGCTTTCATCCATATCGTCATGCCACATGCTGTGGTTTTTACATTTGTGTTCTAAAAATGGTATCGTAGTTATCGATTATAAAGATAATGCTGTTGGCATTATGGAGGAATATGCTGACGGTAGCGGAAAGTTTAAGGAAGTACTGTTGAAGCCAGAAGTATTAATTTCTAAGCAGGAAGATATTTCCTGGGCAAACTCCCTGCATGCAGAGGCAAATAAAATGTGCTTTATAGCCAACTCATTGAATTTTCCGGTAAAGCATGAGGCAAGCTGTACCGCTATAGATAAATAAGGTATTTTAAATTTTGTATGCCTTGAAATACCTAAAAATAGGTATTGTATGAGATAGCCTAATCTTTCATATTTACTGTTATTTAGTTATCGATTACAGTATGAAAAGGGTGTTATTTTTTCTGTTTTTTGCTCTTACCACTTATGTAAAGGGCCAAGTCCCTTATTTGGTAAAAGATACAAATCTCTCTGGTGCTTCGGTGTCCTCTTTCCCAACTTCTACCATTGAAGTTGGAGGAAGTCTATACTTTGTTGCCATAGATGCTGCTAGTGGTTCTGAACTCTGGAAGAGCGATGGGACAGAAGCAGGCACTGTTTTGGTAAAGGATATTAGGTCGGGTAGTTTGGGTTCAAATCCGCAATCTTTAACCAACGTAAACGGTGTGCTGTACTTTGTTGCTGACGACGGTGTAAATGGCTATGAAGTTTGGAAGAGTAATGGCACCGCTGCGGGCACGGTAATGGTAAAAGATATTAGAGCTAGTATTGGAGGATATGTCCCCTACTCACTTACCAATGTAAATGGTACCTTGTTTTTTGCTGCAGACGATGGTGTTAACGGATTAGAGCTATGGAAAAGTGATGGTACTGTAGCAGGAACAGTAATGGTGAAGGACATCCATAGTGGGATTAATTCGGGATTCCCCCGCCTATTTATCAACGTAAATGGCACTTTGTTTTTTGCGGCTGATAATGGTACCAATGGTGAAGAACTTTGGAAAAGTGACGGTACCACTGGTGGGACTTTGATGGTAAAAGATATCAATGCAGGTGTTGGGACGAGTACTCTCGAAAATCTTTTGAATGTAAACGGGACGCTCTATTTTACGGCAGATAATGGTACCAATGGCATTGAGCTTTGGAAAAGCAATGGGACTACTGCGGGTACGGTAATGGTGAGCGATTTGAATTCTGGCACGGGCAATTCAGATATAAGAAGTTTGATTGATGTGAATGGTACACTATACTTTGTTTTGGGGATCGGATCGTTGGCAAGCAAAATAATGAAAAGTAACGGTACTGCAGTAGGAACGGTTACTGTTAAAGATTTTAGCTATGGTGGGAGTAGTCCTTATGGTTTAACCGCCAATGGCAATAACCTTTATTTTGCGATTAATAATAATACAGGTGAAGCCGAATTATGGAAAAGTAATGGCACCACTGTTGGCACTACACTTATCAAAAAAATATATGCTGGAAATTTGTCCAATCAGGTCTTCAATTTTTTGATGTTGGGGAGTACCTTGTATTTTTCTGCCGTTGACGACGTGAACAATCGTGAGCTTTGGAAGAGCGACGGTACGTTGGCGGGAACCGTAATGGTAAAAGATATAGCCTCTGGAAACATTGGATCTAGCCCTAGTGCTTTTGCAACACTTAACAGCACCTTATATTTCTCCGCTTATGATGCGGTAAATGGTGTTGAGCTATGGAAAAGTGATGGTACTACCGCTGGTACGGTGATGATCAAGGATATTTACATAGGCACAGGGAGTGCTAATCCTCAACTACTTACTTTGGTAGGCAATCAAGTGTTTTATGCTGCGGATAATGGTGTAGATGGAAATGAGCTATGGAAAACAGATGGTACCTTGAGCGGTACAAGTATGGTAAAAGACATTTATCCAGGTAACGGTATCCCTAACCTTTCAAATTTGACCAATGTCAATGGTACTTTATACTTCTCGGCCAATAACGGACCTCAAGGCCAAGAACTTTGGAAGAGTGACGGCACGGCCATAGGAACGGTTATGGTAAAAGATATTTATCCAGGTGGTCTAGGGTCTAATCCTTCAAATCTGACCAATATCAATGGTACCTTATATTTCTCGGCCAATAACGGAACTCAAGGCACGGAACTTTGGAAGAGCGATGGCACGGCTGCAGGAACGGTCATCGTAAAAGATATTTATCCGAGTAGTGGAGATGCTTATGTAAATCTTCTTATAAACGTAAATGGGACCCTGTATTTTGTGGCCAGTGATGGGGTAAGTGGCAGGGAGCTTTGGAAAAGCGATGGTACTGCTGCAGGTACCATTATGGTAAAAGACATTTATAGTGGACCGTATGATAGTGGGATTTCTAATTTGACCAATGTGAATGGAACACTGTTTTTCGCTGTTAATGATGGTGTAAACGGCCAAGAACTTTGGAAGAGTGATGGCACTGCTGCAGGTACAACATTAGTGAAAGATATACGTGTTGGTACAATTGGCTCAATTCCAACTAATATGGTTAGTATAGGTTCCATTTTGTATTTTTCAGCTGGTGATGGCATTAGCGGTCATGAACTCTGGAAAAGTGATGGCACCACAGCAGGTACTGTAATGGTAAAAGATATTTGGAGTGGTAGTATTGGGGCAAGCCCTGTCAATATGGTTAATCATAACGGAACTTTGTTTTTTACAGCAAACGATGGCATAAATGGTAGTGAGCTTTGGAAAAGTGACGGTACTACCGCGGGTACCGTGATGGTGAAAGATATTTTTAGTGGAGCCGGTTCTTCTGCTCCATCACAGCTTGTTAGTATAGGTAATGCTTTATTCTTCTCAGCTACCAACGGCATCGATGGTTTGGAACTTTGGAAAAGCGATGGCACCATGGCGGGCACACAAATGGTGTATAATATCAGAACTGATATAGGAAATGCTTCTCCTACATTCCTTACTAGATTAAATAATCTTTTGTTGTTTAGGGCAGATGATGGCATAGCTGGAACGGAGCTTTGGGCGTTAGAACTTTCATCGGAAGTACTGCCCATCAAATGGCTAAAGTTTAATGCCAAGCTGGGACTTGATAAAAAGGCCAGGTTGAACTGGAGCGTGGAAGAAAGGGAAGTTGCCGCTTATGAAATTGAGCGCAGTAGCGATGGAAAAACATTCGAAAAGCTAGAAACACTTAAATCATCAGGAAATGGTACCAACTACTATCAATTTGTTGACAATGCCCCTTTTTTAAAAGATAACCCGATTACTTATTATCGCATTAAACAAACAGAACTTAGTGGGGTAATTGCTTATAGCAATATTGCTTTTGTTAGAAATGAGATTGGAGATTTAACTATATTCCCAAATCCTATTGCAGATAAGCTAATCATACAATCAAGAATAAAGCAATTTGTTGAAGTATTTGATGTTAACGGAAAGCAGATATGGAAAAAGCAATTACAGTCGGGTGAAAATATTTTTTCTAATTTTAGTTGGTCTCCAGGTGTTTATATCTTGAAAACATCCGATAAAGGATATAAATTGATTAAACAATAGTTATTTACTTAATGCTAATGACCAGTAAAAATTATTTCAATTATTTGCTTTTGTAATTTAAGGCTTATATCTTCGTTTTTAACAGAGCAAGACTATGTAGGTTAATTACCGATGTAGTCTTGTTTGTTTTTTATGAGGATTAAAGTAAAAGAAATAGCGTTATGGCAGAGATTACATACTATACCAAAGAAGGGTTAGATAAACTTAAAGAAGAATTACACTATTTAAAAACTGAAGGAAGGTCGTCCATTGCAAAAGCTATTGCCGAGGCCCGAGATAAAGGTGATCTATCTGAAAATGCAGAATACGACGCAGCAAAGGAAGCGCAAGGTTTACATGAAGCTAAGATTGCCAAATTAGAATCAACTTTAGCCAGTTCTAGGCTGTTGGACGAATCTAAATTGGATACTTCAAAAGTATTGGCGCTGTCTATTGTTAAGATAAAAAATGTAAACAATGGAGCTACCATGACCTATCAACTGGTAGCAGAGAGCGAGGCTGATCTGAAATCTGGTAAGATTTCCGTGAAATCGCCAATTGCGCAAGGCCTGCTAGGTAAATCTGTTGGCGATAAAACCGAAATACAAGTGCCTGCAGGCAAAATCGAATTTGAAATTTTGGAAATATCTAGATAATAGTTGTTACGAGTTATGGGTTGAATGTTACGAAATCTGCACCTTTAGCCCATAACCGATAACTCATAACTCGCAACCAATATGAGTAGCATTTTCTCTAAAATAGTAACGGGCGACATCCCGGCGCATAAGGTGGCCGAAACGGATGATTTTTTAGCATTTTTAGATATCAGCCCATTAACCATGGGGCATACTCTGGTGATCCCGAAACAAGAAATAGACTATCTATTTGACATAGAAGATGACCTTTATCAGGGTTTAATGTTGTTTGCCAAGAAGATAGCCTTGGCGATTAAGAAAGCATTTCCCTGCGATAGGGTTGGAGTGGCTGTTATAGGCCTGGAAGTTCCACATGCCCATGTTCATTTAATTCCCATAAACCAAATGAACGATATGAATTTTGCCAACCCGAAATTAAAACTTAGCCAAGAACAATTGGCAGAAGTAGCCAATAAAATTAGGAAAGAAATCTCTTCTGATTTTTAAGGCCCGCTATTCTTCGAAACAGTAGGGTTTATAAGAGGGTAAAGAATAATTTAGGGATTTAACTTCTCGTTATTCTTATGCCGTTCTGCATCACGAATGGACTTTTTCTCTAAATTTTTCACCAATGCTTCGTTTAAATCAATCCCTGTTTGATTGGCCAGGCACATCAGTACAAACAGTACATCGGCCATCTCATCGGCAAGGTTAATTTCTTCGTCACTCTTTTTGAAAGACTGTTCACCATACTTCCGCGCCATAATTCGGGCTACCTCGCCTACTTCTTCCATTAGAATGGCTGTATTGGTGAGTTCATTGAAATAGCGTATTCCTGTGGTCTTAATCCAGTGATCTATAATTTGCTGTGCTTCTGTAATGGTCATGACATTGCGTTTAGTTTGAATGTTATAAGGAAAAGTTATGTTTTTAGCCTTATTATTATTTAGAGGTCTATCACCATTGGCCTACTCTTTATTTTTTGTATCTATCAGTATGGTAACTGGACCATCATTAAGCAAGCTAATCTTCATGTCGGCACCAAAAATACCACATTCTACCTGCCTGCCTATAAGGTTGGAGAGCTGTTTTTTCATCTCCTCATAAAGGGGAATGGCCTTTTCTGGTTTGGCGGCACGGGTAAATCCAGGTCGATTGCCCTTCTTGGTGGCTGCAAATAAGGTAAACTGACTAATAAGCAAGATATTGCCATTAATATCTGCCAATGATTTGTTCATCAGGCCATTCTCATCTCCAAAAATTCGCATGTTGGCAATTTTTGGAGCCAACCATTCTAAATCCTCTTGGGTATCAATATCCTCAATACCCAATAAAACTAAAAAGCCATCATTTATTTTTCCTGTAGTTTGCCCGTTAACCTTACAACTGGCCTCGCTTACCCTCTGTATTACCGCTCTCATATATTACGTACTTAAGTGCTAAGTTAGCCTTATGAATTGAAAGAAAGAAGCAAACTTTTATTTAATGTCTTCAACTTCATAAGGAGGACAGGCACCTTTTAGGGAGGTAATAAATGCAGCCATTTTAGCGGCAAAATCTAAGCAATTTTCAATAGGCTCGCCGTTCAGTTTCTTGCTTAAAAAGGCAGCAAGAAAAGAATCTCCGCTTCCTACGGTATCCATTACTTTAACTTCAGGTGCCTTGTAGTGTATTGTTTTTTTGCGGCGATAATAAGTACCACCCTCAGCACCTTTAGTTACCAATATTTCATCAAAGTTAAATTGTTCAAACAAGTTGTTCACCTGGTCTTGTTCTTCGGTAGATGTAGTGAACCATTCTCCTAAGATCTTAATTTCATTTTCATTTAACTTTACGAGATGAGCCTGTTGCAATAAATCATAGATAGTTTCTTTGTCATAATATGGGGGCCTAAGGTTAACGTCAAACACTTTAAACCTTGCATAAGTAAGCAGGTGCAATAACGTGGCTTGACTAATGGGGTGCCTTGAGGCTAAACTGCCAAATAAAAGTGCATCTGTTTTTAAGATTTCCTGTTCATATTCCTTTCGCCATTCAATAAAATCCCAAGCCGTTGGATAGCTAATGGTATAGCTCATTTCGTTGTTGGTCTTTAGCTCGGCAACAACCTCGCTGGTGCTGATAAATGGGTCTATTTGTATGTTTATGGTGGGTGTTCCGATAGAGGAAATAAAGGCAATTAGATCTTCTCCGGCAAGGTCATCGCCCACTCTACTAATGAGTGAGGCATCAATGCCTAATTTTCTTAAATGATAGGCTACGTTCATGGGAGCACCACCTGCTAATCGTCCAGTTGGCAAATTATCCCATAATATTTCTCCAAAACAGATGATTTTCTTCATCTTCAAAAATAAGATTTATCATAACCATTATTGTTTTTTCAATTTGGTTTTAGGGCATGGTTGCCGCAGCAAGAATTGCAATTAATTAAACTGTAGTATCTGAAAGAATGTCCTGTAGCTCTTTCAGTTCGGCCGCTTTATCTATTGCACCCAGGTTTTCATACGCAGAGATTAGATTTCTAATGATACGGCGAACAATTTCGGCATTGCTACAGGGCGAATAAAACCCAGGTTGAGGGTCAAGATTCAGTTGACGCAGAAACTGGTCTACATCATGTTTTCCAAAAATAGCGCCTTTGTTAAAGGCATTGATGTAAAACAATACCCCGTGTTCTTTATCGGCATTGCTCTCGTCTATATAACCTAAAATGAAATGTTGTGGCAGGTTGACACCATATACCGGTATGTCGAGTTTCTGTGCCAATGTGGAATAGATAATGGCCAATGAAATTTGATTGCCCTTTTTGCTTTCCAGTACTTGATTAAGGTAAGAGTTTTGCGGGTCATGATGATTTTTGGTATTGCCACTAAAGCCATATTGATTATAAAAAACATGATTGATCAGTTTTATTTTTTCAATAGAACTCATTTCATATTGCAAGCCTACCCAAATCTCACGTTTGATGCCTTCAATTTGATTGATCACATGCTGCTCGTCTAGGTCAGGGAATTGATAGCGGTTAATAATCAGTGCACCCTGTAGCAAATCAAAGGCTCCACTTTGGTACCAAAGGTTAAGGTCCTGTTTTACATTGTTGAACTGTATGGTATGTACAATATTCTCAATACGTTCCTGTAATAGGGTATCTAATGATTTTTCCCATACATTTTCAAGATAGGTAATTACTTGGTCTCCATATTCGAGTAGTTTATCCTGTACATGCAAAAACACTTCCTCATCAGGATCGTCTAATAACTTTACCAATGCATCTATTTCCGCCATATTTTTCATCAGCATCTATTTTGTTTTAATGGTCGACAAAGCCAGCATGGCATATAATTCTGCTTTCTTCACTACCTGTAATAGGTAAGTGAGTGGTACGCTTATGCTCGTTTCATCAGAATAAATTTTTATCAATTATAAAACCACCAAGAATACCTATATGGTTGATGATGAATGGAATATATTCCCGATGGTTTCATTGATGTACAATTACAATTATGTTGTCTATTTTTGTGCTATGGTTCTACAATTCTTTGCCGATTACTTAAAGCACCGACTGACAGCTAAAACTAGACACGGTACACATTCTCCTTTTGTTTATCAGTTGGCTGATGAGGTAATTTACGATTTTTCTAGGAAAAAAGTATATGATGAAATAGAGGCGCAGCGAAAAAAACTTTTAAATGACCATACCCTTATCACGGTAACGGATCTTGGCGCTGGCTCACACCTCAATAAGAACAGGACCAAAAAAATAAGTCAGATTGCAAAAAATGCGCTGAAAAATAAACGATTAGCGCAATTGATCTATAGACTGGCAGCCCACCATAAGCCCAGTAATATGATAGAGTTAGGCACTTGTTTGGGCATTACTACGGCTTATCTCTCCAAAGCTTGGCCACAAGCCGATATTCTTACCATTGAAGGATGCCCACAGACTGCTGCTGTGGCTTATCATAACTTTACGGAGCTGGGATTGCAGAATGTAGAGCTGCAAGTCGGAAATTTTAACGATCTGTTGCCGAAGGCCATTGAAGAACGCAGCCAATTAGATTTTATCTATATAGATGGTAACCATACCAAAGAAGCTACGCTTAATTATTTTAATTGGTGTTTGCCTAAAATAGCTGAAAATAGCCTGTTCATTTTTGATGATATTTATTGGAGTGAAGGGATGAAAGAAGCATGGGAAGAGATCAAGTTACACCCACAGGTTACGGTAACCATTGATTTATTTTGGATTGGCCTGGTTTATTTTCGTAAAGGGCAAGCTAAAGAGCATTTTAAGATTAAGTTTTAAAAGATAGATCAGGCTTTAAATAATTCCTGGTTTTTAAAGGGATAACCGCCTATTGTCTTATGAAAATATCCCTTGGTAATTAAAAGTTGAATTTCATTCAGGTGCTGGTGGTGATGTATATCAGTTCCCGCAAAATCATACCATTCTTTTTTGAGGAGATAATTGGACAGGAACTTGGCCGTTTTACCATAGTATCCGTTTAAAGATAATAGATTTAACTGAAACAGTACGCCCATTTGTTTTAATCTAAAATATCGATCTAACTTATGGTAATAAAAAGAGTATCGTTCTGGATGTGCAAAGATCACCTTAAACCCTTTGATTTGCAGCTCAAAAATGAGCTGATCCATCTTTTCTATTTCTGCAAGATAGGGAATCTCCATCAAGAGGTACTTGCCAGGCAGGCAGATCAAGTTTTCTTTCACCCTAAAAGTATCATCAACCATATACTCTGCAGCAGCACTGATCTTTATACATATATCTGCCATGGCTAGGGCAGTTTCAACCTCTGCCAAGGCCGAGGCAATGGTTTGTGCTGTGTTTGGATATAAATCGGTAAAGATGTGTGGAGTGCAGATAAATTGGTCAAAGCCTAAATTGCTGAGTGTTTTAATAAAATGGACAGAATGGGCCGCATTGGCGGCCCCATCATCAATGCCTGGTAGTATATGATTGTGCATGTCAACGCCGAGCCATGCCATATCATTTACATAGTTGTTTCTTTGAAAGAATGAAATCATCAGTATATTAAAATAATTTATTGAGTATAATTAGTCAAATACCATAATGTTACCCTGATGTTATTAATTAAGCATCAATCGATTTACATCTCTCTTATAAGATAAGCTAGCGTTATTTCGAACTATACTAGCTTACACTTTTATAATCTTCCATCTACCAATGTCCTATCTAAACATGCTTTTGTGTCAAAAATAACACAGTTGTTGTTACTTATTTTCTGAAAGTCGAAAGTCAAAAATTCCTGATGTGCCACAGCAACAATAATAGCGTCGTACGTAGGAACTTCGGTTAGAGAACTTTTAATGTTGATATTATATTCTCTTTTGACTTCTGATGGGTCAGCTATAGGATCGTATATATCTATCTGTAATCCAAATTGTTTTAATCCAGAATAAATATCTACAATTCTGGTATTTCTTACATCTGGGCAATCTTCTTTAAAGGTAATTCCCATGATGAGTGCTTTTGCTCCTTTGATTTTTTGATCTTTCTGTATCATCAGCTTTACGACCTTGTCGGCTACAAAATTGCCCATGTTATCATTTACCCTGCGACCAGAAAGGATCACTTGGGGATGATAGCCTAATGCTTGTGCTTTATGGGCTAGATAATACGGATCTACCCCTATACAGTGTCCGCCAACCAAACCTGGTTTGTATTTTAAAAAGTTCCATTTGGTAGCTGCAGCCTCGATCACATCATTTGTATCGATGCCAATTCGATCAAAAATGAGGGCTAGTTCGTTAACGAAAGAAATGTTAACATCTCTTTGGGCATTTTCAATGGCTTTTGAAGCTTCTGCTACTTTTATACTTGGCGCTTTATGGGTACCTGCGGTAATAATTGATCCGTATAGATCATCTACATATTGCGCAATTTCGGGTGTTGAACCCGATGTTACTTTTTTGATCTTAGTTAGGGTATTAACTTTATCGCCAGGATTGATCCTTTCTGGGGAATATCCGCAATAAAAATCCTGGTTAAATTTTAGGCCCGAGTATTTTTCTAATATAGGAACACATTCTTCTTCTGTACAGCCTGGATATACGGTTGATTCATAGATGACAATATCATTTGGTTTTAAAATACTGGCCAACATCTTTGATGCACCGAGCAAGGGCGTTAAATCCGGAGATTTGAACTCATCTATGGGAGTAGGAACGGTGACGATAAATACATTATAATCAGCCAAATCAGTTTTGGAATAAGAAAAGGATAGTCCATTTGCCCCCGTTTTTCTGGCAGAAATCACATCGTTTAATGTAGCTAGATCGGCTTCCTGTGTACGATCTTTGCCTTCATTAAGCTCATTAATACGTTCTTCATCAATATCAAAGCCCAGAACGTCGTAATTTTTGGCAAATGCTATGGCCAGCGGAAGGCCAACATAACCCAAACCAATTACTGCAATTTTTGAATTTTTTATAGTTAACATAGTATTATTTAGCATTTTTTGCTATCCACTCTAAAGCAGATTTGTGTGTGGTAAATATTTTAATAGTAAAAGAAGTGTTTAAATGTTTGTTTACAGCGAGTGCGTTAAGTTTGGCAAATTCATTTTGAGAAATAATTCGTACAAAATGTGATAGATGCGTTTTATATAGTAAGGGGAAGCCATATTTTACAAGCCATTTGATGCAGTTAATACCCGAACCAACGGCCTGTGTTTCGTCGCTGATCACTTTTGAACACTGATGTGTTTTCATGGCTTCATATATTTGATAAAAGTTCTTCTTTTGGTTTGAACTATCAAAATAACCTACCCATTTAACAAGAAGGCATTGGTGGTCGGTATCAAAATGGATATTAATCTCATTCTTGATATTGTGCGGTATTCCCTTTTTGTGGATAGGTTTGAATGTCGAAAAATTACTTAGCGGAAATAGCATAAAGTAGTTTGTTCCCTCATTTCTGTGGTTTTCCATCCAAAAGCTTCCGTTGTGTTGGGTGCATAGCTGAGAAATTTTTGAAAGCTTTTTATGGTTATTGGTTGGCTTGCCGTTGATGAGCGAGGCATGGATGTTAGCAAGTACTTCTTTTGCTATGGCTTTTCCAAAACTATTTATCTTGATATAGAGATGGCCATTTTTTACCGTGATGTTAATTTTAACTTCATTTGTGGCTATAGAATGCTTTATGGCTTTAAGTGCCAATTCCTTTATACAGAATTTGATTCCTTCCTTATTACCATAAAACAAAACGTCACTGCATTGGATAGCCAATCGTTGTCCGTGACTTTCTTTGACAATCTCTTGCTTAATTTCGTTAAGAAGATTTTCAAAATGGAAATGTTCTAGCTGGTGTACACGGGGATGATCGGTGCTGTCGCTAACAATGGTATTTAGTTTTGAGATGATCTCGTCAAGATTTTTCGCGGATTTGTTGATGTAGGAAACGTATTCTTTAAAATCGTCCAACTTGATATCTTCATCCAGTAGATTGGTTAGTCCTATTAAATTGGCAAGAGGCTTGCGGATGGCATGGGAATTAAACATCGAAACTTCTTTCAATTGGTTGATCTTCTTTGAGAGCGTTTTTCTGGTGGCGAATTTTTTGGTGATGTCTTGGAAGTGAACAATAATATCCTCTCCAGCCGAGTACAGGTAAAACTCAAACCATTTTTGCGTTGGCCAGAAATAGTCCCTGAACTGTACAGTTTTACGGCTTTTCAAGATATCCTGCCATTTTCTGTAAAATTCAATGTGGTTCATTTCCGTAATCACATCAAACAGGTTTTTGTTTAATATCTGTTCCTGGCTGTACCCGGTTAACCTTTCTGCGGCAAGATTCCAATACATAATTTTCCAGTTAAAATCTAATTGGATAAACCCTATAGAGAAAGCCTCAATGGCCTGCAATGCGGCACTCTGGTTAAGTTGGGGCTGGGCCAGTTCAATAGAATGCTTATGATTTTGTCTTTGGACGGATAGCATAGGTTCGCAATGTAAGTTCATGTGGGTCATTGTGGAGATCGTTAAAGCCGCCGCAGATTACTTTTTGCTAATCTATTAAATTAACCATGTAGATTTATTTGGGGATTGGTATATTGCTTTTTAATGTAAATAAACTGCGAAGTTTGCCGATCGATGCCTTTGGTTTACAATTAACGTCATTGCATATCTTTAAATTTAATGTGCTTAGCTAAAGCAATACATTTGATTTATGCTCGACAAGTTTAGATCTTATGTTTCAAGGCTTGATTTTCAACCCTCGTGGTTGATATTTTGTATTGATTTTCTCGTATTTTTTTTCTCCTCAGCAGTTGTATTTGTCTTTCAGCGTGAATTGTCCATTAATGCGCTTCATGTCACTTACATCAGCGTTATTGAATTTGTAGTTTTTGGGATAGTAGCCTTATTTCTGACCAAGAGTTACCATTATGTAATTCGCCATATCAGTTATACCTATATCTATAGTATTTTAAGATGTATAGGATTACAGATTTTACTGCTCTATGTAGCCGATAATTTGTGGTTGTACCTGAAGTTTAGGGATGATAGCGCTTTTAGCTATAATCTGCTAAGCGCCATGATCTCTTTGGTTGTGCTGGTGGTTTATCGCTATGTTATCCGTTTCTTATTCTTTTTGTCTAGTAAAAGCCGTAAAGCGGTCAGGATTGGGGTTTTTGGAGCAGGTTCTTCTGGTGTTTTATTATTGGATCTTTTAGGTAAAAATAAGTTCTATCATGCAGATGTGAAGGTTTATTTTGATGATAGCAAAAAGAGAATCGGTAAGAAGATCAATCATATTCCAATTGTTGATGCTGATGACATGGCCCGCTATATTAAAACCTTGGAGCTTGACGAGATCATCATTTCTCCTAATGTTGTGTCTTTGGAAAGAAAAGAACAGTTGCTGAATGTAGCCAATAAAGCAGGAGTGGTACTGAAGGTACTGGCAGATAAAAAATTATGGCTGACAGATCACAATACAAGCACCAAGCTGAACAATATCGATATTACAGACTTGTTGGGAAGGGACCCGATTAAAATCAACAATGACCAAATCCAATCCTTATTGAAAAACAAAAGTGTTTTGGTAACGGGTGCGGCAGGTTCAATTGGGAGCGAGTTATGTAGGCAGATTGTTAAAAATGGCCCTGTACACCTCATCTTGCTAGACCAGGCCGAGTCGGCCTTATATGAACTGGATCTCGATCTAAAAAAAATGAATAGTAAGGTGATTATAACGCCTATACTATGTGATATTTCGAATGAGCAGCGCTTAAAAATTGTTTTTGAGACTTATGATGTAGATATCATATTTCATGCAGCGGCCTATAAGCATGTGCCCATGCAAGAGCAGCATCCATATGAGGCATTTAAATGCAATATCGAAGGCACCTATTTGCTGGCAAATTTGGCCATGCAGCATGTAGTGGAAAAGTTCATTATGGTATCTACAGACAAGGCCGTAAATCCAACAAATATTATGGGGGCTACCAAGAGGACAGCAGAAATGTACATCCAATCCTGTAACCAGTCGCCTTTAAGAACAAATGATATCCAGTTTATTACCACTCGTTTTGGCAATGTGTTGGGTTCTAACGGATCGGTGGTGCCATTGTTTAAAAAACAAATCGAAAATGGAGGACCTGTTACCGTTACACATCCAGATGTGATTAGGTACTTTATGACAATAAGCGAGGCCTGTAATCTGGTTTTGGAAGCCGCTACGATGGGTAAAGGTGGGGAGATATTTGTTTTTGACATGGGACAACCGGTCAAAATAGTTGATTTGGCAAACAATATGATTAGGTTGAGTGGAAGAGAACCTGATAAAGATATTAAAATAGAATTTACAGGTTTAAGAGAGGGAGAGAAATTATATGAGGAATTGTTGGCAGATGCAGAAATCTGTCGACAAACCTATCATCCATTGATCAAGGTGGCCAATGTGAGACCACATGACTACCAATATATTACCACGCATTTTACAAAAATATTTTCACACATGAATGCCAACGAAGAATTGGAAATGGTGCGGCAGCTGAAGTTGTTGGTACCTGAGTTCAAAAGTATGCATTCTCGATTTTCTGAGCTTGATGAATTATTGATCAGAGATGATCTGATTGATGAATTTAATAATGCTGTTCACTCATAACAGCCAATTTAATGCAAATCAAAAACTTTTTAGTATAGCTTTTTCCCAATTATGTATAAAAATAAAATCTCGTTT
This sequence comes from Pedobacter sp. ASV28, assembly GCF_016428855.1. GTDB lineage: Bacteria > Bacteroidota > Bacteroidia > Sphingobacteriales > Sphingobacteriaceae > Pedobacter. The sequence continues at coordinate 14,483 of NZ_JAELTN010000005.1, read as the reverse complement.
TTGCCCATCTTACTGTGTTTAACCGGTATAATGTTGTTGGCGTCCTGTATATCCAATAAACGCATTGCTTATCTACAAAAAGATAAGAACGATCTTTCTCTTGGTGAAGATTCAATGATCCGATATAATATTCCGGTCTATAGGCTGCAGTATAATGATATTGTAGATGTACAGATCAAAACTTCAATTCCAGAGATGAATGCTGTTTTTGGATTAAAAAATCCAGATGAAATAACAAATCTAGGTAACCAAACCGGTACGTTGCAGTCTGGAGGGGATGCCTATTACATGACAGGTTATACCCTAAATCAGGAAGGTGAAATCAAATTGCCCTTCATCGGAAAACTGAAAGTGGGCGGGCTTACGCTGGAAGAAGCAGAGCATGTCATTACGAAAAGGTTAGGTGCTTATTTCAACAAAGTGTCTGATGATAATCTGTATGTTAAAATCAGGCTGGGGGGAATTAGATTCAGCACTTTTGGAGAATTTAAAAAGCCTGGCAGATATGTGGTTTTGCAAGAGCGCTTAACCATTTTTGAAGCCATAGCCAATTCTGGGGATATGACCATTGAAGCTAAAAGAAGCAAGGTGATTTTGTTGAGGCAATATCCCGATGGCACTAAGATCCATGTGCTTAATCTTAACAAAAGAGACATTATCAAGTCACCATATTACTTTATACAACCAAACGATCAGTTGTACGCCGAGCCAATGAAAATACGTGAATTTGGAGCTGGTTCAAATACCGGACAGACTTTCCAGATTTTGGTAACGATCTTAAGTGCTGCGGCTTTAATTGTAGGACTGACGAAATAACATGAAAGCAGAAAATATACATACCCTATCTAAACAAAAAGAACGCACGGACGAGAATAGCGATATCAAGAAACTGTTTATTGATGTATTGAAAGTATGGCCCGTTATTGTGGCTTTTGTCATTATTAATCTCGGTATAGCCTATGTCACCATCAAAAGAACCAATCCTACTTATCAGGTAAAGGCTACACTCGAAATCAAACAAGATAAAAATGCAGAATCTATAGACCTGTTTCAAAATATTGGAATAAAGGTTCCCAATAGTATTGATAACGAAATTGCCATATTGAATTCCTTTACATTGGCTTTTAATGCGGTAAAGGGACTGGACTTTAATGTAGAATATTTCAAAAAAGATTTTTGGAAACATTATGAAGTCTATCATACGCTGCCTTATGTTGTAGAAGTAGATTGGAACCACCGACAGCTTTTGGGGGGAGAGCTAGAGGTTCAGTTTATAGATAAAGATAGGTTTTCATTAAATATTGCTAACGAATCCTTATGGCTTTATGATCCTAAAACGAAGGATAAAAAAATTGCACTGGATTTAAAAAAACTAAATGTAGTAGGAAATTATCGATTAAATGAATGGATTGAGGGTAAGAACTATAGGTTTAAAGTGATACAAATAGAGCCAAAAACCAATGGAAGTTTAGAGTTTTCCTTTAGGTTGAGATCTGATTTTGACCTTGCCGAGTTTTACAGTAAAAAAATGAAGGTAGAACTCCTTAAAAAGGAATCTTCTATTCTTTCTATAGGTCTAGAGAGCCAAATGGTAGAAAAAGACAAGGCCTATATCAACAAACTCATCGAGGTATACCAGAATAGAGAACTGAAGGTAAAGAACCAAACTTCTATTAATACCGCAGCATTCATTAAAGAACAACTCAAGAGCATTACCGACTCGATGGTGTTTTTTGAAGATAAACTACAGAAATACCGCACTAAAAATGAAAGCTTCAACTTAAAGGAGCAAGGAAATGTGGTGTACTCCCGCTTGTCAACATTACAGGATAACAGCGCTGCCATTGGCCTTAAAATAAAGTATTATCAAAGTACATTAGCTTATTTAGAGCAGGATAAAGTGAGCCAGTTGGTGGTGCCGTCGTCCATTGGGATAGAAGAAACCATTTTGGAAAAGCTTATTCCAGAGCTGCTTGAAGACCAGAATAAGCGGGAAAGATTAAGGCAGGTCCTTTCTCCTCAAAATCAGGCTTTAAAAGACCTTGAATTTAAATATGTGACCTTATTGGCCACTGTTCGAGAGAACTTAAAGAGATCTTTAAATGTAGCTAAACTCTCTCTACAGGATGTGAACAAAAGGATAGCTGAACTAGGGGGAGAATTAGATATGCTGCCACAGGTAGAAAGAAACCTATTGAGCATTCAACGTCAATTTACGATTAGCGAAAACATTTATACCTATTTACTTCAGAAACGCTCCGAAGCTGAGATAACCAGCGCCAGTAACGTACCTTCCAGCCAAATCCTAGATCTTTCTAGGCAGGTTGGAGGTATGTTATCGCCTATATCTAGCAGAAATTACATTATAGCTTTTTGTTTGGGGATTTTGATTCCCGTACTCATTATTTTCGTTAGAAACTCTTTCGATAATAAAATATATGATGTCAAATTGCTTGAAAAGAGGGTGCTGGCACCTTTGGTAGGTATTGTTTTCCGCAATTTTGGTAAAGAAGGTAGTAATGTAGTACTCAATTCTCCGAGAGCTTTCATCAGTGAAAATTTTAGGAGCATACGTGCAAGTACACAATTTCTTCATGAAAGAGAAGATAGTTTGGTCATCTCTTTCACGAGTGGAAAGGCTGGCGAAGGGAAAACCTTTTGTTCTATAAATACAGCAGCTATTTATTCCTTGAGTGGTAAAAAGACCATTTTGGTAGGCATGGACCTTAGAATGCCCAGAATAGCAGAGCATTTCGATCTGCCAAATGACGTAGGAGTAAGTAATTATCTGATAGGTAACGGAGTGTTAAAGGATATGATCAAACCATCTGGATCGCAAAACCTTGATGTTTTACTTTCGGGGCCTCTACCTCCCAACCCGGCAGAGCTTATTGTGCGCCCTACTTTTCTAGAAATGATCAAAGAACTGAGAGCAATATATGATGTGATTATTCTAGATTGTCCACCAGCTGGCTTTGTATCTGAAACTATAGATATTTTCAAGGTGGCAGATATCAATTTCTATATTTTCAGGCACCTGAATTCGGAATGGAATTCCATTGATTATCTGAATAGCTTGATTGAAAAGGGATTGATTAAAAAGGCTTATGTGATTTATAATGATATGGAAGTGGTTTTTAACAAACAATATGGCTATGGTTATCATGCCGCAATTGAAAAGCAGACCATGTCAAAAAAGATGTCTAATTGGTTGACAAGGAAATAGGCGTAATGAAGGTAGGATTGGAAAAACGGCTTTTTTATTTCAGGTTTTTTAAGGCATATCTTAAAAAGAGAGTGTTTTTCATCATTATACTAAACATGCTTGTGGGCCTATTAGATGGCCTTGGACTAAGCATGTTTCTCCCCCTGCTACAGATGGCCGATGGAGAAGATGTGATCAACAAAGGCGGTATAGGCAAGTTTAACATCTTTATAGATTGGCTGGCGAAGCAAGGTTTAGTAGTAGACCTAAAATTAGTGCTGTTGTTGATCTCTACTTTTTTTATCCTAAAGGGAGTTGCCTATTATTTTAAAGGAGCCTATCAGGTCACTACGCAACAATACTTTATTAAAAAAATTAGGTTAAAAGGCATTCGGGCTTTAAGTGAGATGAGCTATGAGCACTTTACGGTTTCGGACAGCGGTAGGATACAGAATACACTGACTACCGAGATTGAACGTATGGGTAAAGCAGTTCAATCTTATTTTCAGTCTTTTCAGCATCTTATCTTAATTATTATATATGTTCTATTTGCCTTTTCATTGAACTGGAAATTTGCTTTAATGGTATGTGCAGGTGGATTGGTCATTGATGTTCTATACGGTAAGATCTATAAAAAAACTAAAGGGGTTTCGCGCCAACTTACAGATGGAAACAGCTTATTTCAGGGATTGATTACCAGTTATATTTCTTCTTATAAATATTTGAAGGCTACGGGAACGATTGGCAAATATCAATCTAAATTAAATGCACAAACTACAGAGATTGAACTTAACAATAGTAAAATAGGAATCATGTCTGTTTTTCTAAGTGCTTCGAGAGAGCCTTTGAGCATTGTGGTTTTGAGTATTGTGATCATGCTTCAGGTGACACTATTAAATGCCCCTTTCGCTACGATTTTAGTCAGTCTTCTTTTCTTTTACCGAGCCCTGTCCTCCCTTATGCAATACCAAACTACCTGGAATTCATTTTTGAGCGTAGCAGGCTCATTGGAGAATACCGAACAGCTGATTGGTGATTTTGAAAATAATAGGGAGATAAACAGAGGAATAAGCTTCTCGGGTTTAAAATACAATATTGTTTTAGATCAGGTTGGCTATATGTATCCACAGCGGGAGGTATTACATAATATTTCTTTTTCCATTAGAAAAAATGAATGCATAGCCATTGTTGGTCCGAGTGGAAGTGGAAAGTCTACACTGGTGAATATTATTACAGGTTTGTTGAAACCAGTGCCAGGAGAGGTTAGGGTAGATGGAATTAGCCTTAAGGAACTGGATCTGGCAACTTTCCAGCAGCGTATTGGTTACATCACCCAAGATGCTGTCATATTCAATGACACGATCTATAATAACATCACCCTCTGGGCAGAGCGGACAAAAGATAACCTCAGGGATTTTTATGATGCCTGTAAGGCCGCTGCAATTTGGGATTTTATAGCGACTGGAGAAAAGGCAGAACTAGAAATACTGGGCATGAACGGGATTAACCTGAGCGGTGGACAAAAACAGCGTATCGCCATGGCAAGGGAATTATTTAAAAAGGTAGACCTCTTGATTATGGACGAAGCTACTTCTGCTATGGATTCTTTTACCGAACAAGAAATACAAGAAAGCATCGAGCTCCTTAAAGGTAAAGTGACCATGATCAGTATTGCACACCGTTTATCTACCATCAAAAATGCAGACAAGATCATTTACCTCAGTGAGGGATCAATGGCCCAGGTAGGGACATTTGATGGGCTTTTTACAGAAAATGAAAATTTTAAGAAGATGGTTGCCTTACAAACAATCAGTTAGCAGATAAATAAGATAAAAACAAATGGTTAGAATAATTGAATTTCCTAAAGTGATGGACCCAAGGGGAAACTTGACCTTTCTCCAGAACCCAAACTGCATTCCATTTGAGATCCAAAGGGTATTTTGGACTTATGACGTACCGGGGGGCGAACGTAGGGGCGGACATGCTTATAAACACCAAGAAGAGGTGATTGTTGCCCTAAGTGGGAGTTTTGATGTGGTGATTACCCATATTGATGGTACCACAGATAGGTACCACCTTAATCGGTCTTACTATGGTCTGTATTTACCACCGCTTACTTGGCGACACACAGAAAATTTCTCGACCAATTCATTAAGCCTGCACCTCTCTAGTCTGCAATACCAGGCAGAAGATTATATCCGTGATCAAAATTTGATTTCAACTTATTAATCATATGAAAATTAAAACTGTTTTTGATTGTTCGCTGATTTATCTGAACCAACTGGGGGATAGAAACGGCCATATTACAGCTATTAATAACAATAAAGATATTCCTTTTCCGGTCAAGCGTGTTTTTTATCTGTATGATATACCTGGTGGAGAGTCTCGTGGAGCACATGCCCATAAAGACTGTCATCAGTTTTTGGTGGCGGCAAGCGGTGCTTATGAAGTGCTTTTAAATGACGGTAAAACACAACGTCAGGTCATGCTGAACAGGCCAAATATGGGACTGCATATTCCGCCGGGAATATGGGCATCAGAGATTAATTTCTCAAGCGGATCAATCTGTCTGGTGATGGCCTCTCATGCCTACGATGAACAAGACTACATTAGGGATTATGAAGAATACTTAAAATATAAAGCATGATGATACATCCATTAGCTGATGTGAAAAGTACACAGATAGGAACGAATACGCGGGTATGGCAATTTTCAGTCATTATGGAAGATGTAGTGATTGGCGAAAACTGTAATATCAACTGTCATACTTTTATAGAAAGTGGGGTAAGGTTAGGAAATAATGTTACCGTAAAATCAGGCGCTTATTTGTGGACAGGTCTGCAGGTAGCCGATAATGTGTTTATTGGGCCCAACGTGACCTTTACAAATGACAAATATCCACGCTCTAAGCAATATCCAGAAGAATTTCAAAATACAATACTCCATAGAAACTCATCATTGGGTGCAGGTGCCATCATATTGGGAGGAACTATCATTGGCGAATATGCACTGGTTGCCGCAGGCTCGGTAGTGACCAAAAATGTACCGGCCAGGGCGATGGTAATGGGTAACCCTGCCAGAATTGTAGGCTGGGTAAATCAGACTGGCAGTAAAATGAAACAGGCAGGAGATAAATACCTGGATGAAGAAAATAGGGAGTGGACTATAGTAAATAATGAATTGATCTTAATATGAAGATACCATTTTTAAATTTCAAAGTTCAGCATGACCTGCTAAGAGAGGAACTATTTAATTCTTTCCAGCAGGTATATGATAGTAATTGGTACATTATGGGCAAGCATTTAACTGTTTTTGAGGCAGAATATGCAAGTTTTAATCAAGTGGACCATACCATCGGTGTAAGCAATGGGCTTGATGCGCTGTACCTTTCGTTGAAAGCATTGGGCATAGGCGAGGGCGATGAGGTGATCGTTCCCTCAAATACTTATATTGCTACAGCGCTTGCCGTTTCTTATACAGGAGCAACTCCGGTTTTTGCAGAACCCAATCCGCAGACTTATAACATCAGCCCAGAAAATATTGTTAAGGCCATAACTTCTAAAACAAAAGCGATTATGCCTGTTCATCTATATGGGCAAGCTTGTGAAATGGAAGCCATAATGGACATTGCAAAAGCCCTTAGGCTATTTGTGGTGGAAGACAATGCACAGGGCCACGGCGCTACCTTTAAGGGAAGAATGACAGGAAGCTTTGGCCATTTAAACGGAGTAAGTTTTTATCCGGGCAAAAATCTTGGTGCCTTGGGTGATGCCGGGGCAATCACCACTAATGATGCACAATTGGTGGAAAAGGTGAAATGTTTGCGTAACTACGGATCGAAAGTAAAGTACATAAATGAAGAGATTGGCCATAATATGAGGCTTGATGAGCTTCAGGCGGCATTTCTATCGGTCAAACTAAAATATTTAATGCCCTTTACCAGTCAACGTCAGCAAATAGCCGAATGGTATAATAGAGAATTATCAGGCGTAGGAGACATTGTCCTACCTCATGTACATACCGAAGCAAGTCATGTATACCACCTGTATGTAATTCGTACTGCTCATAGAGATAAATTACAGCAATATTTAAATGATAATGGTATTGGCACCTTAATCCATTATCCTATTCCTCCACATTTGCAGAAAGCTTATGCCAATTTAGGTCATGTTAAAGGCGATTTTCCTATAGCTGAAGAACTCGCCGACACCAGTCTGAGTATTCCTATGTGGCCAGGTATGACAGAGGAAGAGGTAAAAATAGTAACCCATACCATCAGTAGGTTTTTTAATGAAAAGTGAAGCATATAAAGGCATTTTTAAAACAACTGCTCTTTTTGGTGGAGTTCAGGTCTTTAAGATATTGATCAATATCATTAGATCTAAGTTCATTGCAGTATTACTCGGACCAGCAGGAATGGGTATCAATGCCTTATTGACGGGTACTTTAGGGATGGTAGGCGCATTAACAAATTTTGGATTATCTACAAGTGCGGTAAAAAATGTGGCAGCGGCCAATGCAACAGGTGTTGATGAACAGGTTTCGTTGGTTGTCGCCGTATTTAGAAAATGGGTATGGATTACCGGCTTGCTGGGTTTCGTTACCACATTAATCCTGTCTCCATGGTTAAGTGAACTTACATTTGGCAACAAAGACTATACGCTGGGTTTTGCCCTGCTTTCTATAACCCTCTTAATCACCCAGATCAGTGCAGGACAAGGAGTGGTGTTGCGCGGAATGAGAAAGGTGAAATATATGGCCCAATCTGATATGATAGGCGCTGTTATTGGTTTGATCATATCGATACCCTTATATTACTTTTTTGCCAATAGGGGTATTGTACCTGCAATTATGATTACGGCCGTTACCGGCTTACTGTTGACCTGGTATTTTGCCAAGAAAGTAAAAGTTAAAAGAATTAAAGTAGATCTACAGTCTGTTTGGCGGGAAGGTAAAGGAATGCTCATTATGGGCTTTATGTTGAGCCTTACTGGTCTGATCACCATGGGTACAGCTTATGTGCTAAGGATTTTTATTACCAGAACGGGGTCTATTGAAGATGTAGGATTGTATAATGCAGGATTTGCTATTATTAATTCTTATGTAGGCCTTATTTTTACTGCTTTGTCAGCCGATTATTATCCAAGACTTTCTGCCGTGTCGCACGATCGTATCGAGGCCACAAAAGAAATTAATAAACAAGCAGAAACAGGAATATTACTCATAGCTCCTATTATATGCTTTTTCTTAGTCTCAGTTAAATGGCTGGTGGTCTTATTGTATTCTCATAAATTTTCTCCCATTAATGATATGATGCTCTGGTTGGCCTTGGGCATGTTCTTTAAGGCAAGCTCTTGGGCAGTTGCTTTTTTGGTTTTGGCTAAGGGCGACTCTAAGGTTTTCTTCTGGAATGAACTGGTGGCAAACCTATATATATTGGCACTAAATGTAGCTGGTTATTATTTCTGGGGCTTAACGGGATTAGGGGTTTCTTTTCTTGCCGGCTACTTCTTGTATTTGGTACATATTACGGTACTTACAAAAAAACTGTATGGCTTTTCATTTGATCGATTCTTCATCCTGATTTTTATGGTTCAGTTAACCATTGGTTTAATGTGCTTTTCATCAGCCTTGTTGATCAAAGGTCTTTGGGTCTACCCCATAGGTGCTGTACTTTTTATTTGCTCTGCAGCATTCTCCCTTTACGAAATAGATAAGCGTTTGGGCTTAAAACAGCTGATTAAACAGTTTAAGGCCAAAAAAGAACAAAAAAAGAACAGAAAGCTCACATCTACGCATTCAATAGAAGTATTGGAAACAAAACAGGAAGTAAAGAAAGGGGTGAACCATGACACGTAGAAAGAAGAATAAGAAATTGAAGGTATTCCATGGATTTTCTAACTATGGAACACAGGCGGGGTTATTTGCGCTAGAATTGCGCAATGCAGGAATTGATGCGATTTCGGTGACCAAATACGATAAATTTAAAAGACAAACAGATATAGAACTGCTCCATGGAGGCAATTTTATCTCCAAGCTATTTAAGCATGCTTGGAACTGCATCAGGCTTCCTTACTGGTTCTTTAAATATAATACTTTTCACTTTTACTTTGGGAGTACGCTTGTTTCTGGGCAGTGGGATTTACCGCTGTACCAACTGTTTAAGAAAAAGCTGGTATTTGAATATCTAGGTGGTGATGTTACCGATTATGCTACAGTAGTAAAAAGATACAATCTGCCCAGTACCCATCGATTTGCAAGGACAAACAAAGAAGTGGATGAAGATAAAAAGAACAGAATTCGTGAGCACCATAAATATGGAGATATTCAGTTGGTTTGTGCACCGTGCTACGCTGAATATGTACCTGGTTCTAAAGTGCTCCCACTGGGTGTTGATCTGTCTAAATTTTCTTACGTAGATAAAGATTTTAGCGGAAAGCTGATCATAATGCATGCCCCAACAGATATGGAGTTTAAAGGTTCAGTATACATTTTGGACGCTTTAAATCAATTGGTAGCACAAGGTTATCCCATTGAAATCAACCTGGTTAAAAATGTAACTCATAACGAGCTAATAGTAGAATATAGCCGATCGCATATTTTTATAGACCAGATCTCAATAGGATGGTATGGAACGGCTGCGGTTGAAGCGATGGCCACAGGTTGTCCAACGGCCTGTTTTATTGATGAGCTATATCTGCAATATATAGATTTTGCCTCCGAAATTCCTATCATAAACATTAGCAAAGAGCATGTTTACCAATCCATTAAAAACCTGATAGACGATCGCGAAAAACTTAAATCGATCAGCTTAAAGTCTAGGAAATTTGTAGAGAACATACACGATATCAAGACCGTAACCCGTCAATTAATCCACATTTATCATGCGCTTTAAGTTTTCCATAGATATAGATGGTGCTGCGGTGCAGCTTGATAATGGCATTAAGGTCGTTATGAAAGGGGCGCTTTTTTATAAAAATGTAAAATATACAGTGTCCAATATGGCTGATCTGATAGAAGGTCTGGCATTTGAAGAGATCAAAAACCGATTAAACACTTCTATTCTTTTGGAAGCGACTGGAAGGTTCCTGATGGTTATTGAAGCAGGAGATTCTATATTGGTGGTAGGTGATATTATACGAAGTTACCCTTTGTTTTATCAAATAGATGGGAATAACTGCAGTTTGGCAGATCGTATAGATAAGATAGAGGGCAATCTTGAGATTGACCAAGAAAGGTTGGAGGAGTATGTTGTTGCTGGTTTTGTTTATGGCAATGCCACCTTATACAAGGGAATATTCGGTTTACAAGCGGGCGAAATGATAACTATTTCGAAAGCCGTAGTAACAGCCGAAAGATACTTTGAATATAAACCATCGGCCAAGGAAGTAAAGCCTCTTGATTTTGCAACGTCATTTAATCGAATAATGACTTCCGTATTTGAACGGATCCTGCAATGTAAAACCAACCCTAATGCCTCTTGGATAGTACCGCTTAGCGGTGGACACGACTCTCGGATTGTGGTCAACTATTTGTATCTGCTCGGCGTAAAAAATGTGATTTGCTTTTCATACGGAATAGCAGGTAATGCCCAGTCTGCAGTTAGCAAGCGTGTGGCCGAAGCGCTGGGCTATGAATGGCACTTTGTAGAATACAATGAGCAAAAATGGAAAAGCTTACACGACAGGGGGCTTATCAATCAATATGTCGATGTTGCCGCTAATGGTGTTTCCACCCCACATCTTCAAGATTTTTTGGCTGTTTATGAACTAAAATCGAAGGGGATAATCAGTGCTGGAGATATTTTTTTACCGGGGCATACGCTTGACTTTATTTCGGGTAATCATTTAAAAGATGAAGACCTGTTGTGCAACAATAAGGAATCTGGAGTAAGGGTAGCTTTTGAAAGACATAGTTTACTTAAAAACGAAATGCCCCAATCATTGAAGCATATTAGTAGAATTTACCGCCAGGCAAATGTAGAGCCAACCCAATTTCAGGAATATTTTAACTGGCAAGAACGGCAGGCAAAATTTATTGTAAATAGCGTCAGAACCTATGAGTTTTTTGGATTTGAGAGCGGTCTTCCGTTCTGGGACCGTACCATTGTTGAGTTTTGGTTATCACTTAACCCATTATACCGTAAAGGAAGAAATTTATTCTTGTCTACTGAAAGAAAAGGTATTCTGGTACCTGAGCTAATGGGTATACCATTTGAAGACGAGCTTAGGCCTAAGAAAACTAAGCATAAGCCGAAAAACTGGTTAAGTAACCTTATTCCTAGCGGTTTAATACCCATACTTCTACGGCTCGCCAAAAGAAAAGCAAAATTTAACGAAGGGCTTAACCAGATATATGCTTTGAGTGCCTCTAGTGTAAGTGAACTCATTGGACCATTGAAGAATTTTCCACAATCAACACAACCCTATATCTATCCATACCTGAAAAGATTCCCTTATCAGATGAATTATCATTTACTGTCGTGTTTATACGCAATTAGAATACAACTTAACAAGATACAAAAGAAAAGATACTAGGATGATCCTTAACAATACTAAACAGATGAAAATAACGATTATTGCCGGTGCCCGTCCCAATTTTATGAAAATAGCGCCTATTATTCACGCTATTCAAAAGGCCGAAAGAGCTGGAAGTAATATTGGCTATCGGTTGGTTCACACTGGGCAGCATTATGATGAAAAAATGAGTAATACATTTTTTCAGGAACTGAATATTCCTGAACCTGATGCTCATTTGGGAGGTGGGGGAGGTACACAGGCAGAGCAGACTGCATCCATTATGATTGCCTTTGAAAGGGAATTGATGGCCAATCCGGTAGACCTTGTATTGGTAGTTGGTGATGTAACGTCTACACTGGCCTGCGCTATAGTGGCGAAAAAACTAAATACTAAAGTGGCCCACGTAGAAGCAGGCATCCGTTCTTTCGACCTAAGCATGCCCGAGGAAATTAACCGTATGGTTACCGATAGTATTACCGATTATTTTTTTACTACCTCCATTTGGGCCGGCAATAATTTGAAAAATAATGGAATTGCTGACGATAAGATATTTTTTGTAGGCAATGTTATGATAGATACCTTATTAAAGAACGAAGGTAGATTTGTTCAACCTGCCCTTTGGAATGAATTAGGGCTTACGACTGGTGATTATCTGGTGATGACCTTGCATAGGCCGGGTAATGTAGATGAGGAACAAAAATTTAAAGATTTGCTCACGGCAATTATCATGGGATCAAATGGGAAGCCATTGCTGTTTCCTGTGCATCCCAGAACGAGAAATATTATTGAAAATATAGGAATTGATCTTACGCAAATTCCCAACCTGCACTTATCTACCCCAATGGGCTATTTAGAATTTAACTACTTGGTTAAGCACGCCATGGCAGTAATTACCGATTCGGGGGGTATTACAGAGGAAACGACTGTATTGGGCGTGCCATGCATGACATTAAGGGATAATACAGAAAGACCAGAAACGTGTGAAGTGGGCACAAACGAACTGGTGGGAACAGATCCGAATAGGGTTGGCCCTGCAATGGAAAAACTTTTCAATGGTCGATGGAAAAGTGGAGGTATACCAGAAAAATGGGATGGAAAGGCTGCTGAGCGTATTGTGGAGGAGTTATTGAAATTATAATGGAAGCGAAAAAAATATTAATTGTTAGCCGTACTTTCTATCCTGAAAATACACCTAGGGCGTTTAGGACTACTGAACTGGCGAAACAGCTTTCAGCTACAGGGCACGAAGTTACCGTGATTACACCAAGGAAAGGAACTTTGCACGATGAGTTTGAAAAACAGCACCGAATTAGCATTAAAGATTTGGGTACACCTACTTGGAAACAAATTAAGGTTTCAGGTTCGGGTATTAAAAGATTAATGCTTAGGATACAGGCCAGACTGTTTAATCTATTGTTTATGTACCCTGATATCCAGACCATGTTCTTGGTGAACAAGGCGCTAAGAAAGGAAAAAAACACTTACGATCTGCTTTTATCTATCGCCGCTCCGCATCCGGTACATTGGGGAACCGCTTGGGCCAATAAAAAGGGTAATCCTATAGCCAAAAAATGGATAGCTGATTGCGGAGATCCTTTTATGGGGGGTGAAAATGATACTTTTAAAAGGCTGTTTTATTTTAAATACTTCGAAAAATGGTTCTGCCGCAAAGCAAATTTCATTACCGTACCAATAGCCGACTCTATAACAGCTTATTATCCGGAGTTTAGACATAAAATAAGGGTAATTCCTCAAGGTTTTAGGTTTGAGGACGTTAAAATTGTCGATCAGGTATCAAAGAACAAAGTGCCTACTTTTGCTTATGCAGGTACACTAATCCCAAAAATCAGGGATCCACATGAGTTTTTTGAATTCATCAGTCATATAGAATCCGATTATAAATTTATTGTTTACACCAATAATCCAGATCACGTTAGAAAATATCAAGAGCAATCAAATGGCAGAATTGAACTCAAGCCTTTTTTACCTCGCTTAGCCCTATTGACCGAGCTGCAGCAGATGGATTTTGTGGTTAATTTCGAGAACATTGGACCTAAACAATCGCCAAGTAAACTGATAGACTATGCTATTATTAATAAGCCCATCCTATCGGTTAAAACATTTGGTTTTGATAATAGACCATTCTTGGAATTTCTAAACGGTAACTATGATGGTCAGCTCCATATACCCGATCCTGATCAGTATAGGATAGAAAATGTATGCAATAAGTTCATTAACCTAATTTAAATAGCAATGTATAAGCAATTTAGAGAGAATATATTTATTTGGGTGATTTTTCTTCTATCGCCCATCATATCTCTTTTTGTCGCTTTTAGGAATTATAGGGCGCCTTGGGTTAAAAATGTAGCTTGGGCTTTCATCATATTTTATGGGGTTAATTTTTTTATCTACGATGAGTTGATGGATGCAAATAGATATGCAGAAAAGTTAAAAAACCTACATGAGACGGAAATTACTACAGATAACTTTTTGGATCTGTTCTTTTCTGATGAAGAGAGCAGCTACCTAGATTTTGCAGCACCTGTAACCACCTTTCTTATTTCCCGGTTTACCGATAATTATGCTGTACTTTTTGGTGCTTACGCGCTTATTTTTGGATTTTTCTACTCACGAAATATCTGGTTTCTATTAGATCTGTCTCTTATACACATCTGACGCTGCCGACGATCGAGCCGAAAAGGGGGGGGGGGGGGGGGGGGGGGGGGGGGGGGGGGGGGGGGGGGGGGGGGGGGGGGGGG
>NZ_JAELTN010000059.1 GCF_016428855.1 Pedobacter sp. ASV28 | reverse complement strand
GCATTACAGCCTTTTATTTTCTTAGTTGTGATCGGCTTCAATAGGCTTGAGAGATAAAACATACATGCCTGACTTGATCACATAATTGATTTTCTCTTTCTTCTCATCGAAAAAAGCATAGCCTTTCTTTAGAAAGGCCCAGAATGGTTTATGCTGAGGAAATTCTTCGGTGTATTTTTTCATATTGGCATCAGTCATCTTAAAAGGGAAAATATAAACAGGGATATCTTTCTGTCCACTGTTTATAGCCTCCACAGCTAACACATAAACTTCTCTAATCTTGTCATCCGTTAGTGGAATACAGCCTACAGTTACACAATCGCCGTGGATATAGATATCTCCACCAGTTTTTCTATCCTTTCCAGTTCTGGTCTTGTCTACTGCATTTGGGAAATCAATACCTAACGAAAGATGATAAGTGCTCATTGGGTTAAATACATTTATTTTGTAGAAGCCTTCTGGTGTTTGCAAATCTCCTTCAATTACCTTTGGCCCAAGCGTGCCCGATTTTGCACAAGCATCATAAGTTTTGAAAAGACTGAATTTATCTTGCTTTGCAGTTTTTAACCAAATTTCTAGTTTTCCTTCAGCTTTGTAAGCTTGCATGATCATTTCAAATCCATTACCAAAGCCAGCTTTTTGTAACTCTTTTTCTAAAGATGGCCACTTCAAATCGTAGGCAGTTTTAACTCTTTCAAATTTCAATTGGTCTTGCTTAAAGTTTTTTTGTGCACTGATAGTAAAGTTCATGAGAATAACTAAGAAGAACGCGATTAAATATTTCATTTCGGCCATGTTGATTTGTATGCAATTTACAATTTTAGTTCTTTGGATCATTGGTTATTCGTTCACTGGTTCATTTTAATTAAAAAGATGAAAATTGCTATTTAATCTTCGCTCCTTCATCCTTGTCCTTTTTATTTTTTACTTTTCACTTTCAACTTAAATATAGCATCTTTACAGTAAAGCGTATGACGAATTTTCTTTCTATTTCCACCCTTTTGATTTTAATAGGCTGCTTGTTATTGGGCGTATTATATGCATGGTTGTTGTATAGGATAAATACAAACCTAGATAAGAAATTAAAGAAAATATTATTTGTATTGCGTGTGCTGGCTATTGCTCTATTGACATTTTTGTTGTTTGCACCTTTGGTTAAACGTATTACATATACACTAGAAAAGCCAATTATAGTCATTGCCCATGACAATTCCATTTCGGTAAAAACCATAGCACCTACAGGTTTTGATGCAAATCAGTATCAGTCCGATTTGAAGAAGTTGGCCGCAAAATTAGGTGATAAATACGAAGTAAAATCATATAGTTTTGGGGATAGTGTAAAAGCAGGCTTGCGTTTTACAGGTACTGATCGGGTAAGTAATGGAACGGCCTTGATTCATCAACTGAATGATGAGTTATTGAACCGTAACGTTGGGGCGATCATATTAGCGAGTGATGGGATTTTTAACCGAGGTGGGAATCCGTTGTATGAATTGAATAAAATAAAAGCTCCTGTTTATACCATTGCCCTTGGCGATACCATTCCCAAAAGAGATGTACTGGTAGCCAATGTAAATTATAACAACATTGTTTACCTGGATAATGAATTTACCTTAGACATACAGGTACAAGCTTTTGAAAGCAAGGGAGAAACTACTCAGCTCACGGTATTGGAAGATGGTACCAAGGTAAAAGCACGGGAAATTCCTATTCATTCTGATAGTTTTGTTCGGGATGTCCAGTTAAAGCTTAAGGCCAATAAAGTAGGTATACATAAATACACGGTAAGTGTATCGGGCATTAAAAATGAAGTGACCAGTAAAAATAATAGCCAGACCATTTTTATAGAGGTGATAGATGGTAGGCAGAAGATCTTAATTGCTTCTGCAGTTCCACACCCGGATTTGGCCATTTTAAAACAAGCCATTGAGCTTAATAAGCATTATGAGGTAACTTTAGCCTTGGCTGATGAGCTAAATACCATTGATCCATCAAAGTTTAGCTTGGCAATCTTGTACCAGTTACCTGCCTTGGGAAATACGGCAACCACACTGATTAATAGGTTGCAACAGGAAAAGATATCTCTTTGGTACATTATCGGGGCACAGACTAATCTACAGGGTTTCAACCAGGGACAAAAGCAACTGAATTTTACCAGGACAAATGGAGTGCTACAGGAGGTGTTCCCATTTTATGATACCAGTTTCACTACATTTAATTTGACGTTAGAAGCCTTAAAGCAATTAGATGGTTATGATCCTCTACAAATACCTTTTGCTAATATGGAGATTAAGGGCAGCTACGCTGCGGTGCTCAACCAGCGTATAGGTAAGGTGAATACCCAGAGCCCCCTGTTGTTTTTTATGGAAGACAATAGCCGTAAGCTTGGCTTTTTAATTGGAGAAGGTATTTGGAAGTGGAAGCTGGAAGAAGGAAAAGATGAAAATAGCTACCCATTGGTAAACGAGTTGATAGCCAAATCGGTGCAATATCTTTCTGTAAAAGACGATAAACGGAAATTTAAGGTTTATAGTAGTAAAAATACATATGAAGAAAATGAAAATGTATGGTTAAATGCCACGCTTTATAACGATGCTTTTGAACCGATAAATACGCCCGATGTTCAGGTACAGTTAAAAAACGAAGCAGGAAAAGTATACAACTATGCATTTTCTAAATATGGGAATGCCTACCAGCTTGACGCCGGGGCCTTGCCACAGGGAAATTATACTTATGTCGCCTCTACCACATTGGGAGAAAAGAAATATACGGCCAATGGGGCTTTCTATGTGAATGCCATCATTACCGAATATCAGCAGACTACGGCCAACCATCAATTGTTAAATACCATGGCCCAGCAAACCAATGGCAAAATGTATGCGCCTAAAGAGCTATTGGCCATAGCTGACGATTTGGAGCGTAGCGGAAAAGTTAAAACGATCAGCTACGAAGATAGAAAGTACGAGGAAATGATTAACTTGAAGTGGATTTTTGGTCTAATTTTAATCTTGCTTTCTGTAGAATGGTTTTTTAGGAAGCGTAACGGCGAAGTATGATCGATTTTAATACGACAGATGCCATCGAAATTCTGGGCACTATTGCTTTCTCTATTTCTGGCACTTTTGCCGCTGTGCAGAAACGATTGGATCCCTTTGGGGTCTTGATCATTGCATTTGTAACTTCTATAGGTGGTGGTACAGTCCGTGATTTGTTGCTGGGCGATACACCGGTAGCCTGGATGCGTGATGTAAACTACTGCCTGTTGATCTTAGTGACCTGCATTCTTACCTTGTTTTTTAAACGGCACATTAAGAAATTTAAGGTGACATTGTTTCTTTTCGATTCGCTGGGACTGGGCCTATTTACCTTAGTTGGTGTACAAAAGGGAGTGGTATTTGGCCTAAGCCCAGGTATTTGCGTGGCTTTGGGTACCATTACGGGTTGCTTTGGAGGGATTATCAGAGATACGCTGTTGAATACCATACCCCTAATATTTAGAAAGGAAATTTATGCCACCGCTTGTATCACAGGGGGAATATTGTATTTTGCCCTATTGAGATTTCATTTGGATGCCGATGTAGCCAAAATTGTGGTTATTGCCTTTATCGTTACGATTAGAATAATTGTGGTAAAGTATAAGCTTGCCTTGCCAAAATTCGGGTATTGAAATTAGCGTACTGTATACAATATTTATTGATATAAATAAACTTCTAATTTGTGGTTTTGGTTTGCGTCATTAAGTTGCCAAAGCTCCTTTGACCAAGTTTTTCTATCGCTCTGCTGGTACAGGTAGGGCAAGGCTATGGATATGGCACCCAGGGCCAGTTCCTTCTGGGTCTTTAATTCTTTATGCAATAGCGTATATTTAGTCAGGGCAGCCATATACATAAGCAGTAAATCTGAATCGGTACTGAAGAAATTAGTCTCTTTTTCTTCCAGGTAAAAAATATAATCAGGCGTGCCATTCATCCAATTGATTAAAAATTGCCCAGCATTGCTTCTGGCTTTATTTTTTTTGTCAATAGGGGTTTGAAAAAGATAATCAACCACTTTTAATACCGTTGGTTCTGCATTTTTATAGCTTGATTTTTTTCCAAGCTTGACATTCTTTAGATTGGGAAGTTCTTGGGCATGACAAATACCAATGTGGTATGAAAAAAATAAAAGGGCGATCAATAAGACTTTTTTCATGAGCTACTAATACTAAAGTAGTTTTTTCAATTCTAAGATAAGAAAAAGCGTAATTATTTTGCTCCTTCTTCTTTTACAATTACGAAAACATCCTCATTTGCTTTTTTCATGAAATATTTTTCCCTGGCAAATTTTTCTGCAGTATTCAGATTACTGTCTAGCTCTTTTAAATCCTTTTTAACCAAGGCGGTTTCTTTGGAATAAAAATCTTTTTCCTCTTGTAGCTTTTTGACCTGTACGCTATACTCGTATTGTGAGAGCATGTCGTTTTTGTCAAAAAATAGCATCCATACCGCAAAAGCCGCTATGGCTAAGAAATACTTGTTACGGAAAAGATCAAATAGACGTTTCATAAGTTTCTATGTTGCCATTCTAATGACTGGCAATGGTGTAAATATAAATATAAACAGCCGAAGTTTTTAAAACTTCGGCTGTTTTACAAATTAGTTTATCAACTTGTTAACACTACGCTGTATAAAATGATGAGCCTAGTGGTTGCAGCAGTTATTTTTTTGCATATTTAAAGTTTTTGCCAATAAAGCGAGCAGCTTCACCCAACTCTTCTTCAATACGTAATAACTGGTTATATTTTGCAATCCTATCAGAACGTGAGGCAGAACCTGTTTTGATCTGGCCACAGTTTAAAGCTACCGCTAAATCTGCAATGGTCGTATCTTCTGTTTCGCCCGAACGGTGACTCATTACCGAGGTGTAGCCACTGTTTTGTGCTAGACTTACCGCATTGATGGTTTCGGTTAACGAACCAATTTGGTTCACTTTAACTAGGATGGAGTTAGCGGTATCAGTGTCAATGCCTTTCTGTAAACGCTTCACATTGGTTACAAATAAATCGTCACCTACCAATTGAACTGTTGCACCTATTTTTTCAGTCAATAATTTCCAACCGTCCCAATCATTTTCATCCATACCGTCTTCAATAGAAATGATAGGGTATTTTTGGCTCAGCTCTGCTAAATAAGCAGCCTGTTCTGCACTGCTGCGTACAGCTCCTTTGTCACCTTCAAATTTGGTGTAATCGTATTTCCCATCTTTATAGAACTCAGATGCAGCGCAATCTAAGGCTAAACAAATATCAGATCCAGGTTTGTAACCAGCCTTTTCAATCGCTTTCAAAACGGTTTCAATGGCATCTTCGGTACCTTCGAAAGTAGGTGCAAATCCGCCTTCGTCGCCTACAGCTGTAGATAGGCCCCTGTCATGAAGAATAGCTTTTAGGTTATGGAAAACTTCTGTTCCCCAACGTAGTGCTTCAGAGAATGAAGGCGCGCCAACTGGCATGATCATGAACTCTTGGAAGGCGATAGGTGCATCAGAGTGCGAACCGCCATTGATAATGTTCATCATTGGAATTGGTAAGGTATTGGCATTTACACCGCCAATATAGCGGTATAAAGGTTGTCTACTTTCTTTAGCAGCAGCTTTGGCAATCGCTAACGAAACGCCTAATATTGCATTCGCTCCTAAATTACCTTTGTTTTCTGTGCCATCTAGATCGATCATTAATTTATCGATTAGGTTTTGCTCAAAAACGTCAACACCCTGTAAAGCCTGTGCTATTTTAGTATTTACATTTTCAACTGCCTTTAATACTCCTTTGCCCATGTAGGTCTTTTTATCTCCATCGCGTAGTTCAACGGCTTCATATTGACCTGTACTAGCTCCTGATGGAACAGCCGCACGGCCCATAAAACCATTTTCTGTCATTACTTCTACTTCGATTGTTGGATTGCCTCTAGAATCGAGGATCTGCCTTGCATGGACATCAATTATTAAACTCATCTTTATATTTGTTTTGAATTAAAAATACCCTTAGTGTAAAAAATACAATTAGTACTGGGTTTTTCAAAGTTAAAATATTTTTTAAACTTAAGTAATGAATTGATCAATTTTTTATAAAGTGCTAATTTTTAGCTGCTGAGATGATTACAATAGACTTGATATAAAGTAATTGTACGCTAACTTTGCCATTTCTAGCTTTATAGGTTTGGTTGATTAATGGTTAGCATGTTGACCTTGCTATAATCACAAATAGGCAAGGATAAACTAAGCCTCTGCCTTTTGTTTGGCGCTGATCCAAAACATGAGCTCTCCAATGAAATTTTTTGCTCTTTTGGCCGTTCCTTCTGCATCTTTAGGAACTCCTGTTTCGCTAAAACTTTTATCTATCTCAGGTACTGGAAACATGGCTGGTATAGTTAGTGCTCCAATTTTCCATAAGGAGAATTGCAGGGAGGTTATCACTTGCGCTCCTCCAAAAGGACCTGCCGAAACCGTAGCTATGGCAATGGGCTTGCGTTTCCATTCGTCGTAAAACAGGTCTACAATATTCTTCAAGCTGGCCGGATAACCTCCGTTATATTCTGGTGTGACTATAATGATACCATCGGCATTTTTAATTTTGGCAGAAAGAGACAGGATTTCCTCGCTTGGATTTTCTATAAATCGCAAACGTTCTTCGAACAATGGGAAATGATGTGCCATAAGGTCGATGATTTCCACATCAGTATCCTTATTTTCGCTTAAATAATGCTGAAAGTAAAGTGCAACCCGGTGGCTTTTACGACCTTTTCGCACACTGGCAGAGATAATGGCAATTTTAGACATATTAATGTGGGTTTAGCAAAATGAAATTAAGACTAATTTAACCAATAAATCTCTACATTGTTTTGCGGAAATCATTTTTAGGTAGTAAAAATTGCTAAGCTTATAAAACTGACAATTGACAGAGCGACTAAAATGAATATAAAAGACTTGTTTGTCAAAACAAGGCATGTTGGTTTGTATGGGATATTGCCTGTTGGTCTGGTCGTTACATTGGTAAGTGCACTTATACTTAAGAAAAATAAAGCCAAATCCATTTCATGATTATCCATCAAGTAGCATACAAAAGTTATCTAATGGCTGATTCGAACGACTAACAGCAATGCTGCTGTTGAGTCGTTATAGATGGGCGTGTTGGATTTTATTCCCACTTAAAAGTTTTTACAGCAACGGCATAAATGCCAATTCCCCAAAGTATCATGATGAAGATTTGCTGTTTTACCTCCCAAAGTCCTGCGCCTTCAAAAGCTACTTTTCGCATAGCGTCGTTAAGGTAGGTAAGTGGCAAAGCCCTACTGATGGGCTGTAGCCAACCAGGGAATGCATTGATGGAAAAGAAGGTGCCTGAAAGTAGAAACTGGGGCAAGGTAATGATATTTGAAATGGGTGGTATAGTACTTTCGCTTTTGGCCAATCCAGATACAACAAAGCCAAATCCCATAAATACAATTACGCCTAAGGTGGCCAATATGAGCATGTTGAGTACGGTAATTACGCCGTTTATAAGTGTGAAATGAAAAAAGAAGTGACCTACCAGAATGATGAAAAGGGCGCCTAATAGGGCAAAGCCTATACGGGCAATGCCTTCTCCCAATACAATACTCGAACGCCTAACTGGAGTGGCGAAAAATCGTTTGATTACCAGGTTTTGACGTAGGCTAAAGAAAATAAAGGCGGTACCAAACACACCTGTGCTTAGCAAAGAAAAGCCCAATTGACCAGGTAGAATAAAATCGATGGTACGGTACATCCTGCCATCTATTGTACTTGCCCTTATTTCGGTAACGGTAGGTTGTTGGTTTACCGTATTTAATTTGTAGGACAGCTCGTTCAGTACCGATTTTAGGATGTTGCCCTTATCAAGCGAAGCTGAAGTATATTTTACATTGGTAAAATAAGCAGGTAAGCCTTTTGGGTTTTTTTCTATACTGATCAATGCGTCATAATTGCCTTTCTCCAGGTTCTTATTGATGTTGGCCATGTTATCATTCTTGGTTAAGCGTACGACCTCCATTTTTTCCAATGCAGTAATAATGGGGTTCTGCAAATCAGAATCTGGTGCAATGGCAACATCTATTTTTGTACCTCCACTACCTAGGAATCCAAATACAAGAATAAATATAAGTGGAAATGCTAAAGTGAATACTACGGCAGAGGGGCTGCGCGTAATTGATCTGAAACTTGCTTTGGCCAGCGCTAGGGTGGCTTTTGTATGATTGTATGACGACATGTTTAATTGCTTTGCGTTTTTGAAGCGATATTGTTTTCAATTTTTGACCTTCAACCTTTTATTCTCTCCACTCCTTACCTGTAAGGCTAATGAATACATCTTCAAGGTTTGCTTTTTTAACTTCTTTTTTGCGTTCGAAGCCACTGGCTACCAAATTATCTATGAGTTGATCTGGCGTATCTAAGGCAATGATTTTCCCAGCTTCTACAAAGGCTACGCGATCACATAATTGCTCTGCTTCATCCATATAGTGGGTGGTAATCACTACGGTAGTACCATTATTTCGGATCTCGATAATCAAATCCCATAAGTTTCTACGGGCCTGTGGATCCAAACCGGTAGTTGGCTCATCAAGAAATATGATCTTAGGCGAATTGATCAGGGTAGTGGCAATAGAAAACCTTTGTTTTTGTCCGCCAGATAAAGCCTTGTACTTGGCTTTGGCCTTGTCTTGTAGATTTACTTTTTCAAGCATTTCCATTGGGTTGATCTTTGTACCGTATAAGCCGGAAAAAAGTTCCAATAGTTCTACCAGGTTAAGATTAGGGTAATAGCCTGCAGCTTGGAGCTGCACCCCAATAATCTGTTTGATGGCAGCGGCATCTTTTTCAATATTATAGCCGTCTACCCAAACTTCTCCAGATGTCTTGCTGCGCAGGGTTTCTATGATCTCTAAAGTAGTGGTCTTTCCAGCTCCATTAGGGCCAAGCAAACCAAAAATTTCATTTTCGTAAACATCGAATGTTAAACCTTGTACAGCTTTAAAATCATCGTAATGTTTGACTAAGTTAGTTACGCTAATGATGGGTTTTCTATTTGTCATTTGATATAAAAGTAAGAAGCTTTAAATGAATAGAAAATGAATTTTTGCTAAATGGGGTGAATATGAGGATGAAATGATTTTAATGACCGATAAAATGCATCAATAGAAGGGTGAAATAAGAATTTGTTCTTCCTTTTTATAACATAAAGCCCAAGACAGGATATTTGTTCCTGTCTTGGGCTTTAGAAATGGAGCTTTTAATTAATTACGCCTATTGCAATACAGCTTTCCCAACCCATATTTTTTTGTAGTCTTCATCATGGCCCACATAATATCTTGTTTTGGTATGCTCGTTGTATAAGTAAGATTGGTATTTATAAAGCAAAAATTTACCCTTATTCCCAAGTATATTAAAATCGGATAAGCTTGTGTTTTGCAGATCTATTTTTGCTATTCGTGGAAAATAATTGGCTATAAAAGTGGGGCTGCCGTTATAAGCATCAATAAACGAATCATAACCTTTTGCCCCTTTTACTTCCAAAATTTCCCAATAAATGGTTTTTGCATCTTCGCCAACAAAAAAGTGCTGTCCACTTTGGAACATTTCACTTTTTTTATCATCGTTTATTTTCTCTACGGCATATTGAGCCTTTAAATTTCCCTTGGGGTCGAAATGAAGGCAAACAATATCATAATAGTAATGCTGTATGGTATTACCGCCATTTATAATTTTTTTATCCTCCAATTGTCCGCTAACTAAAAAATCGCCATTGGGTGCTGCCATAAAACCTTGTACCACTAGTTTTTTGCCTACATATGGTGTCGATTTTTTTTGAGAGGGTGGAGTTTTTACTTTAGACTTGAATTGGTCTATGGGAGTTGTTCCGGCAAATATGAGATTGCCTTTTTCAAATTTTAACAAATGTAGGTTTTCAAATTCCTGATTGTATATTTTTTTTTCGTACTTATCCATCTGTGCATTTGTCGAAGTGGTATAGCCCGGATTGTAGATCGGAGCATAGCTTTCGAATGCAGTATTATATGCAACAGCCTTCTTTACAGAACCTGCTATTAGAAATAAACTACCATCTTTTTCCTGGTCATCCATAATGGCAATGGCCGAAGCAGGGGCAATAAATGGGGTGTTATAAATTAACGCTCCCTTTTCCGAAAATTCTAGATAAACATATGCCGATGTATTTATCTCACCTTTGTTTGGAGCCAAAATGGCGAAGATGTGTTTAGAAGCTAATCTTCCGCAATATACCAAGGTATAATTCCCCTTTACTGGGAAAGGGGTTTCCTTTAACTCTAGCGAAGTGTTTACATATAATCCCAAATATTGTGTACGGGTTTCCTTATCATCTGTGTCTGACGATGCGATGATGAAAACAGAGCCGTCTTCATCGTTGGGATAAGCGGCATAGCCCTTATATTTACCATCAGCGTTTTTGGGTTTTACCACTTCCTTGGATAATCGCTTGCCCCATCTGTATTTTTGTTGTCCGTAATCCCAGTTTCTCTCCCATTCTTCTCTTTGCAAGCTAAGTTTCATGCTCAGTACATTGAATGAATTGCCACCGCCAACATAAGCAGAAAGACTGGTTATGGTTTGATTTTCACGTTGTTCTTTCTGTTTTTTATCGGGCTCGATACCTTTAAAGTTCAGGTCACTGTCAAAAACATAATCTTCATAGTTAACCACCTCAGACTTTTTGTCGGTTTTCATCTTATAGGTAAAAACGAGGTTGCCATTTTTATCGATAACACTATTATCAAGCATGCCTCTTTGTGCATTTTTGGAAAGCTCCTGATTATTTTCTTTAACCTGTTGTGCCAGGCTTATAAGATTAATTAACAGTAATGCAATTAATAAATGGGTAATTTTTTTCATTGATCTAAATCGTTTTTTGAAAAATGCGCCGCTAACGCAAGATTTTCGGGTTCTGTAAATTTTTTATGGGCCGCAGATCTGCAGGTTTTTGTAGTCTGTAAATTCCAGCCCGCGGCAGGCTGGAACCACCCAATGGTTTAGTGAACTTAGTTTGTGTTTTTTAGTAATGGGATAGATATTTAACAGAGTGGGGTTTGACGAGAACACCAAACTTTAGCCCTTAAGCAATAGCCTTAATTGAAGGTGTAAAGAACATAGAAGTTTTGCGTTGTTCTATGCTCTTTTCCCCTTATCGTTTCTGCTTTTATCTTTTTTACAAAGTTCTCTTTCCCTTTACGATAATGGTAACACCTCTTGAGTTTTTAAAAGAACCCGAAAATTCATCGCCATTAATAGGGGCGATCGTTGCTCCAGATTCATCTATCAAGGTGTTATTTACATATGTTCCATATATATCGGTAGCAGACTGTGAACCATTTTCCCTTGCCTTGCCCGTCCATCCCTTCAACAAGGTTGACACAATGATATTAAATGTGCCCTTTTCATTATCGGAAGTTTGGTATGTACCTTCAAAACATCTTACCAAAGCCGTTGAGGTTTCTTTGGCTATGCTGAATATGGCATTAGGGTGGCCTGGAATACTGGACGATACAATGGTTGCACCTGAACCAGAGGCTGCCACAGAAAAGGTAACGGTTACTTCCTGCCCGTTTAATGTGCCTTTAAACGGTGCCACATAAAGCTGGCCAGCAACCCATGCTGTGGTCGTTGTTAATGTAACGGTAATACCATCTATAACCATAGTAGCTTTAATAGAATTACTGTTGGTATTGGCAATATCAAACTTTATGGTGCCACTAGAACCTATAACCACACCTTTATAGATGCCCTTGCTGTTATTGTCATTAGCTGCCACACCTTCAGGGATTTGCGAGCATGTTGTACATACATAAGGATCTTCCTTTTCTTTTTCTTTTGTCTTTTTGCACGACATAAAGCTTGCTCCCAATAGAAGCATGATGATGCTGTAGTATTTGATTGTTTTCATGACTTTTATTTTGATGATGAATATAAATATCGATTACGATCTCTTTTAGTGTTGATGGGCTTGCTGTGAATACTTTTAATGGTATTGACACAACTCGTGGTATTTGTTCCAGGCAATTATTTTTTCCCTCCGCCCAAAAAGAAGCCTAATTTGCCAGCAATGTAACCACCTTTACCTACTATGTTATACTCTCCGGTCATTCTAAAATGGCCGTATTCAAATCCTATTCGGGGAAAGAAGCCGAACTTTGTATCTCCGGGTATGGTATTTACAGCACTACCAGAAGCAGAACTTAAATCTACGTCTGCCGCTTTGAAAAAGCCTGCGCCAATACCCGCCAATGGCCTGAAGCCAGATTTAGCTAGGTAATATTCTCCGGTAGCACTATACGATGCCAATACGGAAACTTTAGAGTCTGATGTGGAAGTATTAACCTGCCCAATAGCTGCACCTTCTATACGCAATCCTACGGCTAAATCATCTGTTATCCTGTAGTGTGGTTCTATGGCAAAAGCAACGCCCGCCTTTGTGCCGCCACCTGTGGTACTTTCTGTAGGTGAAGCATAGCCTAAACCAATGTCGACTTTTATTTTTCTGAAATTTTGAGCATAAGTTGCAAATATGCAACAGCTTAGGCTTAATGCCGTTAAAAGTAATCTCTTCATAATTTTAAGTGTTTTTGAAATTTGTTGGGCTAAAACTATTTTGTTTACTTTGATAAAAAGGCTCAACTTATAAAGTGATACTTCATATTTTAGTGCAAATGGGCATATATAATTTTAGCCTTGAAAAAAAACAGGTAAACTAGCTTACAGATGAAAATAAATACTGATTTATCCTTTTCGTTTTATCTCTCTTTGTTCTGCTGGCTGCACCTTTGGTTTTTTGCTGCTGTTTTGTGGATAAAAAAGAGACACAGCTATTCGAATAGACTGCTTGCCCTGTTTCTCTTTTGTTTTTCATTTATCCATGTGCAGCATGTGCTTTTGCAATCGGGCATTTTAAGCTATATTCCTCTGTTTGATCCGGTTTGTGGTATCGTCTTAAGTGTGCTTGGCCCACTTTTTTATTTCTACGTTCGTTCACTTACCGGTTATGAAATAAAACGTGCAGATTTTTGGCATTTGCTCATCTGCATTCCTGGTCTTTTTCATCTGGTGTTTCTATTGTTCACCAAAAATATGACTGAACTTTCGGGCTATTATTATCTTGACCAAGATAAAACCAGTAGGTATACTACAATAAACACCCTTTTGTTGGTGGGTATGTTGGGTTATTTTATCATTTACCTGCTTATTAGTGCCAGAACCATTAGCAATTATTTAAGGACAGTAAAACAAGAATATTCTATTATTGAAACCATCCGTTTAAAATGGTTGAAAGAATTGATATGGCTTTTGGCAATTTTTTCATTCTTGCTGTCGCCTATAGTATTATACATTGCAAATGCTGCTGTCAGTAGTTTGGTGCTTGGTTATTTTAGTACTTTTATCTACTTTATCATTGTTTACAAATCCCTCAGTACATCGGTATTATTCACGGCTGATTTAACAAAATTTTCGGCTCCAATCCCTACGGAAAAGCCAAAGTACAGTAATTCTGTACATAGTGTTGAACGTATACTTGAGCAGGGCAAACTTGTGGAAGATTTTTTGGCCAATGATGGGCTACTCTATGAGGAAAGTCTCAGCCTAAAACAAATGGCCGACAAATTGGAGATTCCTCCCTATGTATTATCGGAAATTATAAACAGGTATTTTGACAAAAGTTTTTTTGACCTGATCAACTCGGCCAGAATAGAAAGAGCCAAAGCACAATTAATATGCCTAGATTCCTTGAATATTACTATTGAAGGGGTTGGCTACAATTGCGGCTTTGGCTCTAAAGCGGCATTTTACAGGGCTTTTAAAAAGTCAACTGGATTAACGCCGAAAGCTTATTTAAAGGAACAGGCTAAAGTTATGGTTCAATAGCACTTACCAAACTAAATCACCTTTGATCAAGTTTACAAAATCGTCAAAAAGGTAGCGAGAATCGTGAGGGCCAGGAGAGCTTTCTGGGTGGTACTGTACCGAAAATGCTTTTTTGCCCTTTACTCGTATACCTTCTATAGATTGATCATTTAAGTTGATATGGGTAACTTCTACCTTGTCAGATTTTTTTACCTCGTCAGGAATTACCCCAAAACCATGGTTTTGAGAAGTAACTTCGCAATGGTTCTTGATAATATTTTTTACAGGATGGTTTAAGCCACGGTGACCATTGAACATTTTCATGGTACCTATGCCATTGGCTTCTGCCAATAGTTGGTGACCTAAACAGATGCCAAATAATGGCTTGTCTGCATCTAAGATAGATTTTACGGTTTCAATAGCATAGGGCATAGCAGCTGGATCGCCAGGGCCGTTAGAGATAAAGTAACCGTCGGCTCCCCAACTTTCCATTTCTTCGAAAGTGGTTTTGGCAGGGAATACCTTTACATAGATAGCCCTATCGTCGAAATTGCGGAGGATGTTCTTTTTGATCCCCAGATCTAATGCGGCAACTTTTATCGGAGCTTCTGGGTTACCATAAAGGTAGGCCTCTTTGGTGGAAACAATAGAAGAAAGTTCCAATCCATCCATAGAAGGTACTTTTTCCAGTTTCTTTTTCAGTTCTTGCAAATCGGTAATTTCAGAAGAAATAATGGCATTCATAGCGCCTTTATTGCGGATATGACGTACCAGTGCACGGGTGTCTATATCAGAAATACCCACAATGTGCTCGTTCTGAAAATTATCCTGTATAGATTCTGTAGCCTCTTTTCTGGAATAGTTGATGTTGTAATTTTTGCAAACCAAACCTGCAATCTTGATCCCATCAGATTCTACTTCATCTCTGTGCATACCATAGTTTCCAATGTGCGCATTGGTGGTTACCATAATCTGACCGAAATAAGAAGGGTCGGTAAATACTTCCTGGTAGCCTGTCATTCCGGTATTGAAGCAGATTTCTCCAGTAGTCGTTCCTATTTTTCCAGCGGCTTTGCCATAGAAAACTGTGCCATCTGCCAATAACAAAATTGCTGGTAACTTAGTGTAGTTAGTCATTTAAATTACAATAAAAAATTAAGGTGAAAGATGGAAAGGAATGAAGATTTTTAACGGAGCGGCCGTTTTTGCAAGAAGATAAAAGTAGCTGATCGAACTCATTCATTTCAGAGCACAAAGGTAAGTTTTTATTGGTATTCATTCCTAATTTTTTCTCTTTTTTTTGAGAAGCTAAAAAATGCATGAATTGAAGTGTTAAGGCTTGTCCAAAAATATGTTTTTGAACGTGTAGTTGAAATTGTTACGTACCAGTTTTCGAAAATAAAACAGATATTTACCAATGCTAAACCCTAATTTTGTATTCACAAAACAAAATAAGATGTCGGTTAACAAAGAAATAAAGCGTGTAACTACGCATATTCTGCAAGAGATGAAACAGCGTGGAGAGAAAATCGCCATGCTCACTTCTTATGATTATTCTATGGCCACCATATTAGATGATGCCGGACTGGATGTGCTGTTGGTAGGAGATTCGGCATCGAATGTAATGGCTGGACATGAAACGACCTTGCCTATTACGCTTGATCAAATGATCTATCATGCACAAAGTGTAGTGCGTGGTGCCCATCGTTCATTTGTGGTAGTCGATTTGCCTTTTGGTTCTTATCAGGGTAATTCAAAAGAGGCCCTGAACTCCGCCATCCGTATCATGAAAGAATCTGGAGCGCACGGGGTAAAATTAGAAGGTGGGGTAGAAATTGTCGAATCCGTACAAAGGATCATTACTGCGGGTATTCCGGTTATGGGGCATCTGGGGCTTACGCCACAATCTATTTATAAGTTTGGTACCTACACCGTAAGAGCCAAAGATGAAGCAGAAGCCGGAAAATTAAAGACAGATGTACTGGCCCTCCAGGAAGCGGGATGTTTTGCCGTAGTATTAGAGAAAATTCCAGCCAAGTTAGCCAAGGAAGTAACCGAAAGCCTGCATATTCCAACCATAGGGATTGGTGCTGGGCCACATTGTGACGGACAGGTATTGGTAGTGAATGATATGATTGGCCTTACTAAAGGTTTTAAACCTCGTTTTCTGCGTCAATATCTTAATCTTTATGAAGGGATTAAAGAAGCAGCACAATCTTATATCAAGGATGTAAAAGCCAATGATTTTCCGAATGAGAAGGAGCAATATTAAATTGGAATAAGGATAACCGAACGGAGTTGAACACAATGAAATCCCAATATTTCGGGGAATAAGATTTTTTTGAAAAGCAGTTTCAGTGCTATTTTTTAAAACCAGTCCCGCTTTCCTTACGGTCAAAAATAAGATTTTGCCCTTCATACAATCGGGTTTAGCTAACAGAAAGTAGTGCAAAAAAGATTTTTCAGTTTACATTAATTATACAATAACTTCAGGTTTATTCCCTGAAGTTCATATTTGATGCAAAGATGCCAATCACAGAAGCAGATATATTATACGAGGATAACCATTTGATCGCCATTAATAAGCGGGCGGGCGATGTGGTGCAGATAGATGAAACCGGAGATATGCCTTTGGATGAAATGGTAAAGGAGTTCTTGGCTCAGAAATATAATAAGTCTGGAGGTGCTTTTTTGGGAGTGGTACACCGGTTGGATAGGCCTGTTAGCGGATTGATTCTATTTGCCAAAACCAGTAAGTCGCTAGAACGCATGAATGCCATTTTTAAGAATAGGGAAGTAAAGAAAACCTATTTTGCGGTAGTCCGTAAAAAACCAGTAAAGCCTCAGGGTAAATTGGTAAATTGGCTTATTAAAAATCCAAAGAAAAATTTGGTGACCGCTTATCCGAATGAAGTGCCCAACAGTCAGCGTTCTGAATTGGACTATAAATTGCTGGCGGAGTTGGAAGGTTATTATTTATTACAGGTAAATCCCCTAACAGGGCGTTCACACCAGATCAGGGTGCAATTGGCCACAATGGGTAGCCCGATAGTGGGCGATAATAAGTATGGTTATCCTCGAGGGAGTAGAAAAGGAAGCATTTGCCTACATGCCCGTAAACTCGAGTTTATCCATCCAGTAAAGAAAGAACCCGTCAGTATTTTTGCCAAATTGCCAAAAGATGGGTTTTGGGAAAAATTCGAGAAGTTCTAAAAAGCTTTATATCGTCAGATTATGGAATGTAAAGCCTATTTGCATGCCACCTGTTCAAAGACAAGGGCTTGTCCAAAATTCAGTTTGCTTACATCCTTGAATATTACTTTTCCCTCTTTTTCGGTCACTTCTCCAAATCCTTCTAATAATTGATCACCTCTCTTAAGGAAGACAACCTGTCTGCTTGACTGTTTCCCCTCGGCATTGAAAGTATAGGAGGCAATCAGCGTATCGCCGTGCATTTCCCCTGCTATGGTGCCAGAGTTATTGTCCTTTTCAAACCATTTGTAATGGAGTTCGCCTGTAGATACCATACCACTCGTCAATAGGGTTAAGGTAGCGGTATCCTTTCCCTTAATATAGGCATAACAGTTTTGTTGTGCGGTTGGTGCCAAATTGCTGTCTAGGCCTGCTTGATCAGATTCCTTTTCACTGGTACTGCTTTGGCAAGCGCAGAAAAAGATAAGGCTTATCATGAGGAATACAAATTGTTTTTTCATCTTTTTGCTTTTATTTGTTCCGTGGTCAGTGCACTATGCGTTTAAATATACCACATTTATGAATACCACTTAAACTATTTTCATCATAAACGCTTTATTGAATTTTTCATTTACGTTAATGAACTTCAACACCTAAACTATAGAAAATGTTTGATGAGCGAACGAGATTTTGTTCATCTGCAAAGTATGGTGTTTTTTTGATAATAAGCAGTTATGGCGATATTTAAGAATGAGTTCAGAATAGCTGGCGTAATTCTACTAATCGTGGTTGCTTGGGCTATGTTTTGTTTTTAACCCTTAAAACGGCTCCGTTTTGAATGTCTGGATTGTGGTCTATTTCATATATTTCTTTACCTACAGTTTCAGTATCGTTTAATGCGCCATCTGCTTTTAAGGCTAAAAACCTATCGATATCCTTAAAACTTGATTTGTTGCTCTGGCGTATTTCGCTTTGCATATCGGTATCTACTACACCTGGGGCCACAGCTATAATTTTCACCCCATTTTCAACATCATTTTGTTCAATAGCGATGGCTTGGGTCATCATGTCTAATGCTGCTTTGGTACTGCAGTAAACTGCCCAGCCAAAATAGGGTTTTTGAGCAGCACCAGAGCTAATGTTGATAATGCTTTTTTGGGAGGGCCAATTTTTACTCAATTTGATGAACATAGAACTGCTCACCAAAGGTGCTATGGTATTCAGTCGAACGGCCTTTTCAATTGTTTCCCCCTCTATGTTATCAATGGTATTCACTTGCCCCAGGGTGCCAGCATTATTGATCAATGTAATCCGTTCTACTTTCGTTGGGTCCAATAGCGAAAATATCCTTGACAATTCTATACCGATCTGTTCGGTATGTGTAAGATCAAGTTGTATTTGGGTAACCCCCTTATTGGCCAATTCCTTATTTATCGTTCTGGAAATTGAAATGATATGATAATGGTTGGCCAGATATGCCGATATAATGCCGTGTCCAATACCTTTGCTTCCGCCTGTAATGATTAAAACTTTTTCCATAGTGGCCTGTCTTATCCTTAAGCAACCTGTCAGACCCTGTGCCTATATACAGAATAGGATATGGTTGTTGAGATTTAGTATTTTATATATAATATAATAGTTGATGGGGGCAAAGTTATGAAATGATTAATTGGTTATTGATATAAACTAATTGTGTTTATTCTTTCTTGACCAAAAGAAGTTCGTCATGATCCAAGAGCAGATATCCATATTCATAACAAAATATATAGGTGTTTCCTGTGCTTGTGGTATAATGATGTGTATAATAGTTGAAGTCAAAACCTTGTTTTAACAAGAGCTCCTTTTTAGTCTTCACTTTTCCATTGGGATTTTCAGCCTTTAAGATTTTCCTATTTTTACTTAAGATCTGATTGATTTTTTTTAAGAGGCTATCATCTTCAGACTTTATCCGGTTGTTATAATGGCTTCGACATTGATCATCGCAAAATTTTTTGTCTGCACGACCTATTATTGCAGTTTGACAATCTAGACATTGACGGTTCATGAGCTATTATGGATAATTTATCAAAAATATAAAACTAAAACTAAAAATGAAATAATGGTAAGATGGGTAAATAGGAGAGGTTTATCCGTATATAATCGTTTATATACGGATATAAGTGTTTAATATCCGACTAATTTTTGGCGTGCTAGGCAACTTTGTATCGTCGATAGTCAAGGTGGCTATTGTTCGTTAAATATCAAGTAACTTAATTTTAAAAGATCATGGAAAATTTAGTAAACAAAGTCGTATTAACCGGATTTGCAGGAAGCGATGTAGAAGTACAAACTGTAGGGAATAACCAAAAGTTGGCGAAAGTTAATTTAGCGGTAAATGAATATTATAAAGATAGTAATGGAACAGAAGTTAAAAAAACACATTGGTTTCCGTTAGTGTTTTGGAATATCAATGCTGATGTTGCAGAAAAAGAAATTAAAAAAGGGATTCGTCTAACCATACAGGGAAAACTTCAGACCCGAAGCTACGAAAGCAAAGATGGGATCAAAAGATACAGTACAGATGTAGTGGTAAATGAGCTTGAAGTAAAAATGCCAGCATAAAACCTCTCTTTTCATGGGTTAACGGCGTCATCTATATCGTTAGTTGACGCCGTTTTATTTGGCGTTATTGCAGCGCTAAGGATCATTGTTTTTGCCGTATTCAATGTATAATAGATTTACACTGATTGGTGGACTAAGCAGTTTTCCACTAGGGAAGACCGTTTTCTTTTCTTAGGATTTGCAATCGAATTTTTAATTTGATCTTGCTTACCACTATTGTTTTTATGAGTTACAATTAACATTATAGTATGATAAAATTCATTCGTTTCTTTTATCTTTAGGCGATTTTATGAAAAGGGTTCATTCAGGATCCTTCTTTTCACTATTTAATAAATAATAATACAATATGTCAAATTCATCAAAAATTATCTATACCAAAACAGACGAAGCTCCTTTGCTGGCTACCTATTCGTTATTGCCAATTGTACAGGCCTTTACGGCTTCTGCGGGCATCGATGTAGAAACAAGGGACATTTCTTTAGCAGGAAGAATTTTAGCTAATTTTCCTGAGTTTTTAAAAGATGATCAGAAAATTGGAGATGCTTTGACAGAACTTGGCCAATTGGCTACTACACCAGAGGCAAACATTATCAAGTTGCCTAATATTTCAGCTTCCATTCCCCAATTGAAAGAAGCCATTTCCGAATTACAATCACAAGGTTATGCCTTACCTAATTTTCCTGAAGATGCACAGACTGAAGAGGAAAAGTCTATTAAAGCTAAATATTCGAAAGTTTTGGGATCTGCTGTAAATCCGGTATTGCGTGAAGGCAATTCAGATAGAAGGGCACCGAAAGCGGTAAAGAATTATGCAAAGGCAAACCCCCATTCAATGGGCGCATGGTCGTCAGATTCTAAAACCAGTGTGGCCAGCATGAGCCATGGTGATTTTTATGGTTCAGAACAATCAACAACAGTTGAAAATGATACCCAATTCAAAATCGAGTTTGTCGATGCTAATGGAGCGATAACAGAATTAAAAGGTTTGGCAAATTTAAAAGCAGGAGAAGTGATCGATAGTTCGGTCATGAGCCTATCTGCTTTAAAAGCTTTTGTTAAAGAGCAAATTGCTGCGGCAAAATCGGCAGGTGTTTTATTGTCTGCACACCTTAAAGCAACCATGATGAAGGTTTCAGACCCCATTATTTTTGGGGCTATAGTAGAGGTTTATTTTGCTGACGTTTTCACTAAATATGGCGAGCTGTTTAAAAGTTTAGGGGTAGATACCCGTAATGGCCTTGGTGATGTTTATGCTAAAATAGCTGGCCATCCGCAACAAGCGGAAGTTGAAGCAGCCATTGCTGCCACTATTGCAAATGGACCGGCCTTGGCCATGGTGAATTCTGATAAAGGGATCACCAACCTACATGTACCATCGGATGTGATTGTTGACGCTTCTATGCCTGCAATGATCCGTACATCTGGACAGATGTGGAATGCAGCTGGCGAACAAGAAGACACCTTGGCTTTAATTCCGGACAGAAATTATGCAGGTGTTTATACAGCAACTATAGAAGATTGCAAGAAACATGGTGCTTTTGATCCAAAAACCATGGGGTCAGTGCCAAATGTGGGATTGATGGCGCAAAAAGCAGAAGAGTATGGGTCACATGACAAGACTTTTCAGGCGACTGCCAATGGTGCCATTCGCGTGGCAGATGCTGAAGGGAAAATATTTTTTGAGCAACCGGTAGAGAAAGGGGATATTTTCCGTATGTGCCAAACCAAAGATGCACCTATTCAAGACTGGGTAAAATTAGCGGTAAATAGAGCACGCCTATCGTCAACACCAGCCGTTTTCTGGTTAGATGAAAACAGGGCCCATGATAGAGAGATTATTAAAAAAGTAAATAAATATTTGCCAGATCACGATACTGCTGGCTTGGATCTTCGCATTCTTTCTCCAATTGAAGCAACCAAATTCTCTTTGGAAAGAATTCGTAAAGGTCAAGATACCATTTCGGTGACAGGCAATGTGCTACGTGATTACCTGACCGACCTTTTTCCTATTTTGGAGCTGGGAACTTCAGCTAAGATGCTTTCTATTGTTCCACTAATGAACGGAGGTGGTTTATTTGAAACGGGAGCAGGCGGTTCTGCCCCTAAACATGTAGAACAATTCCTTAAGGAAGGTTACCTGCGTTGGGATTCCTTGGGTGAATTTTTAGCCTTGGCTGTTTCGCTGGAACATTTAGGCCAAACGCAAAACAATGCTAAAGCATTGGTATTGGCCGAAACTTTGGATGCAGCTACCGAAAAATTCCTGGCAACAGATAAGTCGCCAGCCCGTAAAGTTGGGCAAATAGATAATAGAGGTTCGCATTTCTATTTGGCTTTATATTGGGCAGAGGCATTAGCTGCACAAACTAAAGATGCGGATCTGCAAGCTAGATTTGCTCCTTTGGCTAAATCTTTGGCCGAGAATGAAATTAACATTGTGGCAGAACTTATAGCCGCACAAGGAAAAGCGCAAGATATTGGCGGTTACTATCATCCTAATGATGGATTGGCCAGTAAGGCAATGCGCCCAAGCGAAACATTGAATACAACCTTGGCAGGGTTATAATTAATTAACCTTTATCAATAGCAAAGTCCTGTAGCAATGTTACAGGACTTTTTTTATGTACCTCGCTTGAATTGCATACACGGACGAGCATAAATCAAAAACCACCAAACGATGCAAAAAAGAACAAATAGACCAAGCAGTATTGCATAAAGCTGTATATTATTTCCTGGTGACTTTTTTATGCTAAAAATACTTTCTCCATCTGCTTTAATCTGATATACTTTTGGGCTAATATTTACTAAATCACCCTTTTTAATAAACACTTCAAGCTCTCCTGCGTTTTTTAGTTTTAAATCAACGCCTCCAAATGCGTTTACATCTTGAACTTTATCGGTGGTCGCCAATCTTAGGGTATAAAAGCGATCGTCTCCCTTTAGCTGAAAACTGAGATAAATATAGTCGACTTTTGCCCTGCCCTCGATTTCTGTTTTTGTAAAGTTAAATTTTTGCAGTAATCGGCCTTTCACGCTGATGAGTGTATTATCGCCAAAAATAATTTGAAGAAAGATAAGATAGAAGGCGTATGAAATAATAAATAAGAAGCTAATTAATAATCCCTTCATTTTAACTAAATTATTAGTTTAATATACTGGTTTTTTACGGAAAGGCCAACAGTTATTAACCATTTGTTCATGATGGGGAATTTTGGTAAAGTAAATCTCTCAAAACAATTATTTATCCCACTTCGTTATCTTCATGTAATTAATCATAAAATCATGAGCAAAGCTTCAGATCAAAAACCAGCTAAAGATAAATTGCACAAGAGCGATTTAGGTGAAACCAAAGATTTTAACGAATTGTCTTTTGATAAAGACAAAAATAGTTATGAATTTGATGTAAAGGGAGAGGATGAGGGTTATGATCATCCTTTGCCATATGATACATCGGCACCAAATGGTGAAGATAGTATATCCACTTATGACGAGGCCAATCCATACGTGGGTGATGAGTACGATTTGAAAGAACAGGCACAGGAAGAACTATCTGATAATGGCATGAGGGTTGATGAAACAGGGGAAAGCGTATTGTTAGATCCTACAGATAGGGTGTTGGCACGTACACCAGAAGACTTTAGGGATGATTTAGATGAAGAAGGCTATCCTAAGCGAGACAAGTCGTCTTAAAATATACTTGCATAACGGAGGTAAATTAATCAAGGAGTAATGTCAAGATTGAAGCGCTTCCGTAATTCTTCCAAGTTA
Organism: Pedobacter sp. ASV28; assembly: GCF_016428855.1. GTDB lineage: Bacteria > Bacteroidota > Bacteroidia > Sphingobacteriales > Sphingobacteriaceae > Pedobacter. Next base: position 6,342 of record NZ_JAELTN010000059.1, on the reverse strand, counting down.
GGATTCTTTTCTACCAGATAAGTATACTTGTCTTTATTACTATATATACGGGTTGTTTTTTTACTTTCTATCCTTTTAGCCGATAGCTGTAATTCGAAATTCTTTAGGTTGCTCCTTAAAAAATTAAGCAAGTCTATTTTTTCATCCTGTAGCGTACTCTCCAAAGCCAAATTTTCTACCAATACCGTAATATTCGCTCCTTCAATTATAGGTTTGTTGCTGCTTAAAAGTGTAAAAAGATGTATTTTGTCATCTTGTTTGGCCTTTTGGGTATACTGTTGCCAGAATTTTAAGAAAGTTTCTTCGCTAAATTCCTGCTTTTCATTTCCGGAAATGTATTGTGGGCCTTTTTCTTCCTCAGCGTTTAAGCTTCTGTTGAGGTCTGTAAGCGAAGGGATTAGGGAAGATGAGGTGGAGGTTTTTAAGGGTTGTATCTTAATGGAAGTTGCCGTAGGTATACTTCCGGTTTTAATGGGCTCGTCTGCGGTATCGGCTGGTTTTAGCTTTTGAGAAGCTATATTTTCATCTTTTATAAAAGAAACAGCTTGGTATGGGGCAGGTTCCTCGGCCACCATGAATGGCGCCTGGGATTCTGCTTTTGATTTGTCAATAATGGTGGCCTCAGTTTTGACTAAAGTTTTTTTTTTATCCTGATCTTGATCAGTTGCGGCATGAGGTTGGTTAGCAAGTTGGATTACAGAAGGGATGTGGCACATTTTGATGAGTGCCAATTCTACTTGTAGCCGCTGGTTTTTGCTGTTTTTGTAGTTTAAATCACATTGATTGGCCAAATTCAGGGCAGTTAAGATAAAGCCCAGATTGGCAAAATGGCTCTGTGCCAGATATTTTTGCTTGATGTTTTCACTTACTTCGAGCAATTGTATGGTCTGGCTGTCTTTCCCTACCAATAAATTTCTGAAATGCCCGGCAAGCCCATTAATAAAGTTATTGCCATCAAATCCATTGTTTAAAATCTCATTGAATAGCAATAGCGTGCTACTTACATCGCCCTTGGTTAGGTAATCGGTAAGTTTAAAATAATAGTCATAATCTAAAATATTCAGATTGTCGATTACGGCTTTATAGGTAACATTCCGATTGGTATAACTAACAATCTGGTCAAACATTGACAAGGCATCGCGAAGTCCCCCATCAGCTTTTTGGGCAATGATGTGCAGCCCATCATTGTCCACTAATATCTCCTCCCGCTGGGCAATCTTGGCCAAATGGCTGGCAATATCTTCTACCTGTATTCTGTTAAAGTCAAAAATCTGACAACGAGATAAGATCGTTGGCAATATCTTGTGTTTTTCGGTGGTAGCTAAAATGAAAATGGCATAAGGAGGAGGTTCTTCCAATGTTTTTAGAAAAGCATTGAAGGCACTGGCCGATAACATATGCACCTCATCAATAATATATATCTTATATTTTCCGGCCTGCGGCGGTATGCGAACCTGCTCTATCAAACTCCTGATGTCATCAACAGAATTGTTAGAAGCCGCATCGAGCTCATGGAAATTAAAAGAATGTCCAGATTGAAAGGACTGGCAATTTTCGCAGGTGCCACAAGCTTCCTGCTCGGCAGTTAAGCTGGTACAGTTGATGGTCTTGGCCAAGATACGTGCACAGGTAGTTTTTCCCACCCCACGCGGGCCACAAAACAAAAATGCCTGTGCCAGCTGATTGTTTTTAATGGCATTTTTTAAAGTTCCGGTAATATGCTGCTGACCAACTACGGTTTCGAACGTAGCCGGGCGATATTTACGGGCAGAAACAATAAAATTTTCCATTGGCACGAAAATAAGGAATTTTGTTGAGGTTGAAATGTGGAAAGCATGGAATGTTGAAAAAATGGCCTAAAAACAGGTTCCGCTTCCAGTCAAATAAAATCCTATAATGAATTTTGACTTTGTTTATTGTTTAATTAATGACCTTAACTCTCTCCGATATTCAGATGCGCTTTTTCCGGTAAATTCTTTGAATAATTTATTAAAATGACTGAAGTTATTGAATCCACTCTCATAACTGATATTGGCAATGCTGGTTTGTTTTTCGGCCAGCAATTTGGAGGCGTGTACCACCCTGTATTCATTTACAAATTTGGTGAATGTTTTTTTGGTGATCTTTTTAAAGTATCTACAAAAAGAGGGGACGGTCATGTTCGCCATTTCCGCAATTTTTTCTAGGCTGATTTCTTCCATGAAATGATCTTTCACATAATTGAAAACCATATTGATGCGGTCGTTGTCCTGTGTCTGCATTTCTAGAGAGAAGTTTTGGGCATTTAATAGCTTGTAATCAGATGCCTGCTCAAGCTCCCGCAATACGTTTAATAGCGCTAATAATTTTTCAAAAGGCCATTGGTTGTTCATTTTTTCTAAAATGGGCCCAACCAGTTTCATGGTGTCCTTGCCAAAGGCAATGCCATATTTTGCCTTGTCGAATAAATTGGCGATGCCTTTGGTTTCTTTAAGGGTAAGGAAATCGGTGCCTAAAAAATCAGGTTTCATTTGAATGACCACTTCATTTTTATTCCCTGTTGTCTCGTCGGTAAACCCACAATGAGGCAGGTTGCTGCCAATTAGGATAAGATCACCATCTGTATAATAAGAGATATGGCTGCCTATTTGTCTTTTGCCAGTTCCACCATTTACAAAGACCATTTCAATTTCAGGATGATAATGCCATAGGTGGGCCTTGTTATTGGTGTTTGCGATATATTTTGAATAATAGAATGAACTTCCAAAAGAAGGGTCAACAACTTCGAAACTGGGTTTTATCTTTTTCATATTAAAGCTAATATATTAATTAAAAGTGTGTGTTATTGCTGCTTTTTATTTAATAATACGATTGTGTGGTTAATATAGCATATGTATTGGGGAATATACAATATAACAAGTGTTTGATTAACAGGTAGATTTGCTTTGTCAAATAATAATTAACTCTTAAAGTAATTCAATGATGAAAAAGTTCTTTAAATTCAGTTTAATGGCGATAGCTATATTGACTGCTTCTGTTGCTTATGCAGATGACAATGATTTTCTAATAAAAGTAGCCAAAGAAAATAGCAAATGGGTGAGTTTTGTGGCTAACGATGCGCAAAACATCGATCTAACCCTTTACGGAGCGAACGAAGATATTTTATATACGCAGAAAATCCATACTGCGGGAAGTGTGATCAAAACTTATGACCTAAGTGCCCTTCCTGATGGTAGCTATCTGCTCGAGATGGAATCAAAATCTAAGTTGACTAAATATTATATAGAAATAAAGGATAACAATGCCGTAATTTCACAGCCTTTTGTTACCAAATTTCTTAGGCCTGTTTTTACCAGGGAAGATGGCATGCTTACCTTGGATTTAAAAGGTACTTGTAAAGGGGCTGTAGAGGTTCAGATCTTAAATGAATACAATGATGAGCTTTATGGCAATACTTTTACGGATGAAGCAAAATTGATCAAGAAATATGATGTAAGTAAGATCTATGCAAAAGAGTTGACCTTTGTGATCAGGTCAGGTGGGCAGGAATTTACCGAAACGATAAAGCTTTAAATAAGATACTATTAGTTGGAGAAGAGGTTGCTCAAAAGGCGACCTCTTTTTTTGTAGTCACCTCTCGCTTTTCCTTGAATTTATCCCTTCTATTGATGGGGAAAGCCAAAATTCAAACAATAGGAACTAAAGGTTTAGCGGAAAAAATATATCTTCACGGCTTAATTTTTCGTTTCTTATGATATTATCAAGTACCACCCAACGTTTTTTTCTTATTTGTTTATTGTTGTGCCCATTCTGCTTAATGGCTCAATATAATTTCTTTAAAGGTTACGTAGTCACGAATGAGGGCGATACCCTTAAAGGATATGTGCAGGGCAAGGAAAGTATTGTCAATCCCATTTCTATCAAGTATAAAACGAATACTACAGCTGAGGTTAAGCTGTTTTCCGTGAAAGACAGTCGGGCTTTTGGTATTGGTGACAAAGAGACGTATGAAAGACATTTGGTTCGTATTAGTCTTGGCAAAATAAAATTGGAAGATATTCCTGTGGGTATAGACACATCATTTAGGCAGGAAAAGGTTTTTCTTAAGGTGCTACATAAAGGTAAGCATGTATCTTTGTATGCTTACACAGATGATATAAAGACCAGGTTCTATGTTAAAGAAGAAGGATCGTTAGAGCCGTTAGAGCTGATGAACTACTCTTATTATGATCCAGAAAATACAGGCAAACTGGTGGTTAGCCCTAGGTACCGAAATCAGTTACAGGCCCTTTTTAAAAAACATGAAGTTTCTGATAAACAGGATAACCTGTTGTATAACATTCCTTATCAGTCTTCCGATCTGGTGAGGGTGGTGTCTTTAATTAATGCAGAAGCACCAACAAAAGCCAAGTATCCTTCTTCCAGATTTTTTATGGGTGCAGGAGCTGCACTAAATAAGACCAAATATACTGGAGGGCATATATTGGCCAACGAAAATTCAGAAGCAAAATCTTATGCTTCCCCTTATGTAGTAGGAGGGATAGATATTTATGTAGATCCTGCATTTGGGAAAATGCTTGTAAGGATCGAGGCTGGTTTTTCTAGGGTGAAAAGTGAGTTTTATAATGAAGGAAGTGCTTTGAGCCAAGGTGTAAGACATAAATTTGAACAGAATAATTTTTCGCTAACCACCCAACTGATACATAATTTTTATAATGGTGAAAACCGGAAAATATATTTGGGCGTAGGCGCCGCTGTTTACTATGCCCAGACTAAGCAAAATGAAATGGAGTATTCTCCTTCTTTTGGTACTGCATATAAAGAGAAGGGGGCAGCTCTTGAAAAAACTTATTTGTCTATTCCATTTACCATTGGTGCTGTCTTTAATAAAATGATTGAGGCATCATTTAGTTATGTTATGCCTAATAAAATTATAAACCCCGTAGGCTATGCCATCAAGATGGAAAGGTTTAGGCTGGGCTTGAACTATCAGTTTAGCTTGTAATTATATGTTTTTCGAGGGCTTATTATCTCTTATGCGAGTAGATAGATATAGGAGCGGCCAATAAACAAATGTTCGGCTTCATTTGGCAAGTGATAAGCTGGGCATCGCTTTTCTCTTTTTGTAGGGCGTAATGAGATGTAGATTTTTAAAACAACAGTTTGATTTATAGAAATATATTGTTACATTTGCAGCCCGTTTTAGTGCGGGAATAAATTAAAAATTAATTAAATACAACAATGAATCAGTACGAAACTGTTATCGTTCTTACCCCGTTGTTGTCAGAAGAAGCTGCAAAAGAGGCTATTGCCAAGTTTACAAGCATCATTACTGACGGCGGAGCCGAAATTATCGCAGAAGATAATTGGGGTTTGAGAAAATTAGCGTATCCGATTGACAAAAAAGCAAACGGATTCTTCCACCTTACAGAGTACAAAGCTCAAGGGGAATTAATAAGCAAGTTAGAGCTAGAATTGAAACGCGATGAGCGTGTTTTACGTTTCTTAACTGTGAGATTAGATCGTCATGCGATTGCCTACAGCGAGAAAAAACGCAGTGGTGCATTTAACAAAAAACCTAAGAAAGAGGAGGCTACAGCGTAATGGCAAAAGATCAGATACAATATGTTACCGCTCCAAAGGTGGACGATAACAGGAAAAAATATTGCCGTTTTAGAAAAAACGGAATTAAATACATTGATTATAAAGACGCAAACTTCTTGTTGAAATTCGTTAACGAGCAAGGTAAAATTTTACCTCGTCGTTTAACGGGTACTTCTTTAAAGTTTCAACGTAAAGTGGCACAGGCAGTTAAGCGTGCACGCCATATCGGTTTGTTACCTTTTGTTACTGACCAATTAAAATAGGAACTGAGCATGGAAATTATTTTAAAACAAGATATCAAATCACTAGGTGAGAAAGATGATATCGTTACGGTAAAACCTGGTTTTGGTCGTAACTATTTAATTCCTCAAGGCTTTGCTGTTTTGGCAACTCCTTCAGCTAAGAAAGTGTTGGCGGAAAACTTAAAGCAGGCTGCTTTTAAACAAGATAAAATTAAAAAAGACGCAGAAGGTGTAGCTGAGCGTTTAGCAGATGTTAAACTAAGCATTGGTGCTAAAGCTGGTGAAACTGGGAAAATCTTTGGTGCAGTAAATACCATCATGATTGCAGATGCGTTGAAAGCTAAAGGTTTTGATGTTGATCGTCGTCGTATCACTTTCGAAACTGAACCTAAAACTTTAGGAGAGTACATTGCAAACTTAAACTTGCACAAGGAAGTTAAAGTTAAAGTGCCTTTCGAGGTTGTAGCTGAATAATCTCTGTCTCTTATACACATCTCCGAGCCCACGAGACCTGCGT
>NZ_JAELTN010000058.1 GCF_016428855.1 Pedobacter sp. ASV28 | reverse complement strand
CCCCCCCCCCCCCCCCCCCCCCCCCCCCCCCCCCCCCCCCCCCCCCCCCCCCCCCCCCCCCCCCCCCCCCCCCCCCCCCCCCCCCCCCCCCCCCCCCCCCCCCCCCCCCCCTTTTTCAAGCAGAATACGGCATACGAGATGGTAACGCAGGTCTCGTGGGCTCGGAGATGTGTATAAGAGACAGACTTAGAATTTAGGAATAAGAAAACTAAAGAGATACAAACTCTAAGTAGTGAAGCAAAAATAATTGTTTTTGAAGAGCTAAATCTAAAAGGAAATCTAAAAATGGAAAGAATTTTAGAGGTTTTAGGCTATTTACCAAATGAGTGGGAAGCAAATTACAATGAATTAGAAGGCAATAGGACAAATGAAGCTTTATACAATGCTTATTTAAAGATTTTAGAATTAGAAGGGTATAATGAAGATTTGCTAAAATTAGCTAACAAAGATGATATCTCCATTAAAGAGTTAAAAACTCCTGCCTCAGAAATTAAGGAGATGGTTAAGAGCATTTTCGAAACCCTAGGCATTGATACTTCTATCTTAACCTTTAATGCCGAATTGGACGGGAAAGATTTTGAAAATCAATCTTCCTATCGTCTTTGGCATTTACTGTATGCTTACGAAGAAGATAACTCTAAAACTGGAAATGATACACTTCATAGATTATTGAATGAGAAATTTGATTTTAGCAAAGAACAGGCAAAAATAATTGGAGCAATTACTTTTTCTGATGAATATGGTAGCTTAAGTACCAAAGCGATGCGAAATATCTATCCTTACATAAAAGAACAAAAATATAGTGAGGCTTGCATATTAGCAGGTTACCGACATTCTAAAAATTCTTTAACAAAAGAAGAGTTGGCAGAACGTCCTTTAAAAGCTAAACTTGATCTTCTAAAGAAGAATAGTCTTCGTAACCCTGTGGTTGAGAAAATTCTTAATCAAATGGTTAATGTGGTTAATACACTTATTGAAACCGAAAATAAAAAATTAATAGACAATGGATTAAGTCCTGACTTTCAATTTGATGAGATTAGGATTGAGCTAGCTAGAGAATTAAAGAAAAATGCTAGTGAAAGGGCTGAAATGAGCTTGAATATCAATAAAGCCAAAGCTGAGCACGAAAATATTATTAAGTTATTGCAAACAGAGTTTGGGGTTAAAAACCCAACCCGAAACGATATTATAAGGTATAAACTTTATGAGGAATTAAAACCTAACGCTTATAAAGACCTGTACACTGGCGAATATATTTCTCGTGAAAAACTTTTTTCTAAAGAATATGATATCGAACACATTATCGCAAAAGCCCGCTTATTTGATGATAGTTTTTCTAACAAAACATTAGTTCCAAGGCAAATTAATATTGATAAGGGAAATATGACCGCTCATGATTACATCTTATCAAAATTTGGAGAAGAGAAACTAGCAGAATATGTGGAAAGAGTAGAGATGATGTTCAGGTTAAAAGAAAATCCAATTTCCAAGGCCAAATATCAAAAGCTGTTAAAAAAGAACGAAGATATTGGCGATGGATTTATTGAACGAGATTTGAGAGAAACTCAATATATAGCCAAAAAGGCAAAGGAGATGTTATTTGGTATTACTCGTTCGGTAGTATCAACCACCGGGGCTATTACAGATAAACTACGTGAAGATTGGGGATTGGTAAATGTGATGAAAGAATTAAATATTGACAAATATCGTCAACTTGGTCTAACTGAGCTTTTGGAAATGAAAGACGGCAATAAAAAAGAAGTAATTAAAGACTGGACTAAAAGAAACGACCATCGACACCATGCTATGGATGCGTTAACCATAGCTTTTACCAAGCATAATCATATTCAATATCTTAATTATCTTAACGCAAGAAAAGATGTTGACCATAACATGCACAAAAACGTAATAGCTATAGAAGAAAAAGAGACTACCTTAACTACTGATGATAAAGGTGCAAAAAAAAGAAAATTCAATTGCCCTATCCCGAATTTTAGGCAAGTCGCTAAAGAACATCTAGAAGCTGTTTTAGTTTCTCAAAAAGCTAAAAATAAGGTAGTAACTAGAAATATTAACCAAATAGCTAGCAAAAACGGAAAATTGAAAAAGCTAGAATTAACGCCAAGAGGGCAGTTACATAAGGAAACTATATATGGAAAAATCAGACAATATGTTTCTAAAGAAGAAAAAGTTTCGGGTAAGTTTGATGAAAATACAATTCTAAAAGTTGGAAATCCAAAATTCAGGGCATTATTATTAAGGCGTCTAAACGAAAATGGAGGCGATGCAAAAAGGGCGTTTACTGGCAAGAATGATTTATCCAAAAATCCTATTTATGTAGACCAAGCAAAAACTAAAACATTACCTGAAATCGTAAAATTGGTATGGTTAGAAGAAGATTATACCATAAAAAAAGACATTAATGCTGATAACTTTAAAGACTATAAAAACTTAGATAAAATTATTGACTTAGGTGTGAAGAATATTCTTATTGACCGTTTAAATCAGTATAAAGGAAATGCTAAAGAAGCTTTTACCGATTTAGATAAAAATCCAATATGGTTAAATGAGAAAAAGGGCATTGCTATTAAAAGAGTTACCATATCGGGGATTAAAAATGCAGAAGCATTACACACTAAGAAAGACCATTTTGGTAAAGAAATATTAAATGAAGATAATAACCCTATTCCAGTTGATTTTGTAAGTACGGGGAACAACCATCATGTTGCTATTTATCAAGATGAGAAAGGGAATTTACAGGAAAATGTAATCTCATTTTATGAAGCGGTAGCAAGGGTAAATGCAGGCTTACCAATAATAGATGTGGAATATAAACAAAAAGAAGGTTGGAAATTCCTTTTTACCATGAAGCAGAATGAGTATTTCGTTTTTCCAAATGGAGATTTTAATCCATCCGAAATTGATTTGTTGGACCTTAAAAACTATAGAATCATTAGCCCGAATTTATTTAGAGTGCAGAAGCTCGCTACAAAAGATTATTTTTTTAGACATCATATGGAGACAAATGTTGAAGATAACAAATACTTAAAAGGAATTGTCTGGAAGCGAGAGGGCTTGAATGGTATTAATGGAATTATCAAAGTTCGTCTTAATCATTTAGGAGATATCGTAAAGGTAGGAGAAGAGATGGACAATAACTATCGTCAAGATCAGAATAATATTTCATCCGTAGAAGAACCTACTGTTGGCTATGGAAGAAATCGAATTAGGATATATAATTCTTTTGAAGAAGAAGCAGAAGACAATTATAGGTACCTAGCTTCTTTAACGCCTGAAGAACATTTGGCAAATACTAAAAACCTTATTGATAGGATATACAGCAACAAACCTAATGAAAATCCAAATAAACGCATCAATTTTAACTAATATGGATATCCTAAGAGAAGAACATAAGACATTGTTACTCATGTTAATTGAGCATGAAGTAGATTTTATGTTGATAGGTGGTTATGCCGTAATTTATTATGGTTACGAGCGTAGTACGCATGATATGGATATATGGTTGCAACCTACTTCACAGAATTGGGAAAAATTGATTGCTGCATTGAGGTATTATGGTATTATCGAGGAAGACTTGACAACCTTATCGAATTTAGATTTTACTAAAGCAGATGTTTTCAGTATTGGAGATAAGCCTGACAAGATCGATTTTTTAACTAAAGTTCGAGGTTTGAATTATGAGCAGGCTAATGAGCGTAAAGTATTTTTTCCATTAAAAGACCAGCAAGTGCCGGTAGTGCAATATTATCATTTGATACAGATGAAAATGATTGCAGGAAGGACGCAGGACAAAGCTGATGTCGAAATTCTTCAGAAAATTAATCAGTTTAGAAAAAATAAATGGTAGAAGTTTAAATAATCCCCATGATCAAAAGAACGCTCCTTTTCAGCAATCCAGCTTATTTAAGCCTAAAAAACAAGCAATTGCATATTGAACTTCCCCACCTAAAAGTGCTGGGCGAAAAGGAAAGCAAGAAAACGGTAGCTGTTGAAGATGTAGGGATTATGGTGCTCGATCATCAGCAAATTACCATTACTCACGGCTGTATGGCGGCTTTGTTGGAAAATAATGCAGCGCTCATCACCTGCAATTCGAGCCATTTGCCCACAGGTTTGCTGCTGCCTTTAGAGGGCAACAATACACAAAGTGAACGCTTCCGTTATCAGATAGATGCTTCACAACCCTTAAAGAAAAACCTTTGGCAACAAACGGTGCAGGCCAAGATACTCAATCAGGCGGCAGTTTTAGCTAGTCGTGGTGTTGCTTTCGAAAATATACTGTATTGGGCCAGGTCGGTACGTTCCGGTGATCCGGATAATTATGAAGGTAGAGCGGCGGCCTATTACTGGAAAAATGTATTTCCTAAAAAAATAGAATTTTTTCGCGGACGCGAAGGTGATCCGCCTAACAACCTCCTCAATTATGGTTATGCCATTTTAAGGGCTATTGTAGCTCGTGGACTGGTTTCTTCAGGATTACTCCCTACATTAGGCATTCATCATCGCAATAAATATAACGCTTATTGTCTGGCTGATGATATTATGGAGCCTTATCGGCCTTATGTAGATGAGATTGTACTCAAAATTATTGATGAAGGTTTGAATTTTTTGGAATTGGGTGCAGTAATCAAATCAAGGCTGCTGGCTATTGCGACGGTGGATGTACAGTTTGAAAGGGGCACCAGCCCGTTAATGGTAGGTTTGCAGCAAACTACCGCTTCGTTAGCAAAATGCTATGAAGGCAGCTTAAGGAAGATCGTTTATCCCCAAATGATGAATTTTGATAAACGGATAAACTATCGTCCCTTTTTAGAAGAAGGAGAACTAGATGCTGTGGTGAAACAAAAGGAAGATGATAATAACAATGTAGATGATGATCATTTGCCTTTTTAAATATGCGTTTAAACCAATATCGAGTTTTGTGGGTATTAGTGTTTTTTGACTTGCCCACCGAAACCAAAAAAGAGCGACAGGTATATGCTCGTTTTCGGAAAGAACTGCAGAGAGATGGTTTTAGCATGTTCCAGTTTTCTATTTATCTACGCCATTGTAGCAGCAGAGAAAATGCAGAGGTTCACATCAGAAGGGTAAAGAACTTGTTGCCTTCCAAGGGCCATATTGGCATCATGACGGTTACCGATAAGCAATTTGGTGCCATGGAACTTTTTTACGGCAAAGATGAAAAAGCCTTGCCTGACACACCACAACAACTGGAATTATTCTAGTTATTTATTCTTCTTACAATTGAATAAATAACTAGAATGAAAATCCTGACGCAAATACATCAGGATTTTTTTAATTCTAATTTTTGAACTAACCTGCTGAGGCATAGTTGATTGAACTAAGGTATGTTGTTGTAAATATCAGTAGTTCAAAGAATGAAAGCAAATCACAACCATCCTCTTTAAGCTCTGTATGTGCCCAAAGTTGTTGTAAATATCAGTAGTTCAAAGAATGAAAGCAAATCACAACTGGGGCTTAACATTCCCATCAATCCGCCATGTTGTTGTAAATATCAGTAGTTCAAAGAATGAAAGCAAATCACAACGAAATATCTAGTAAAAGAATACGAAGTTTGGTTGTTGTAAATATCAGTAGTTCAAAGAATGAAAGCAAATCACAACACGTGCCCGCTGGCCTAACTGAATAGATGTGTTGTTGTAAATATCAGTAGTTCAAAGAATGAAAGCAAATCACAACTTTTAAGCAATTGCTTTTGACCGGCCAAGGTTGTTGTAAATATCAGTAGTTCAAAGAATGAAAGCAAATCACAACATTTGAAGCTTTAGGCTATCCATATAAAGGGTTGTTGTAAATATCAGTAGTTCAAAGAATGAAAGCAAATCACAACAAATAACCGGTGTATGCATCGTCTGCAAATGTTGTTGTAAATATCAGTAGTTCAAAGAATGAAAGCAAATCACAACCCACAAATTCTTTATTTTGCATTGAACAGCGTTGTTGTAAATATCAGTAGTTCAAAGAATGAAAGCAAATCACAACTATTTTTAAATGAATAGTCCTAAAAAATTTGTTGTTGTAAATATCAGTAGTTCAAAGAATGAAAGCAAATCACAACCGTTCTTCGCTCGGAACACTCCTTTCAATCGTTGTTGTAAATATCAGTAGTTCAAAGAATGAAAGCAAATCACAACCAACAAACTTATTAACCTTCCATGCAGATAGTTGTTGTAAATATCAGTAGTTCAAAGAATGAAAGCAAATCACAACAGGTTCATATGGGTTTGCAGGCCAATTTCAGTTGTTGTAAATATCAGTAGTTCAAAGAATGAAAGCAAATCACAACTTATGGATTGAGCGCAATATCATTCTGCATGTTGTTGTAAATATCAGTAGTTCAAAGAATGAAAGCAAATCACAACAGCATAGTAAAATAACATTCTTCTGCTAATGTTGTTGTAAATATCAGTAGTTCAAAGAATGAAAGCAAATCACAACAGCATAGTAAAATAACATTCTTCTGCTAATGTTGTTGTAAATATCAGTAGTTCAAAGAATGAAAGCAAATCACAACTAACGATTATGTTACTTTAAAAAAAGGCGAGTTGTTGTAAATATCAGTAGTTCAAAGAATGAAAGCAAATCACAACGTAGCAGATCATCCCCGTAACGATTTAAGCGTTGTTGTAAATATCAGTAGTTCAAAGAATGAAAGCAAATCACAACTTTCAGCAAATTTGCCATATTCAAAAAGAAGTTGTTGTAAATATCAGTAGTTCAAAGAATGAAAGCAAATCACAACTTGTACTTATGGTAATTGATGAATTGCGATGTTGTTGTAAATATCAGTAGTTCAAAGAATGAAAGCAAATCACAACTTGCTTCTAATTCTGTTGCATCTGCTATTCGTTGTTGTAAATATCAGTAGTTCAAAGAATGAAAGCAAATCACAACTGCTGCATTTGCTGCTTGTCCTCCGCTTACGTTGTTGTAAATATCAGTAGTTCAAAGAATGAAAGCAAATCACAACTTCCTCACTGTATAGTTTTCTCTTGTAGTAGTTGTTGTAAATATCAGTAGTTCAAAGAATGAAAGCAAATCACAACTATTTTCATTGTTTAAAATTCTCTCCATTTGTTGTTGTAAATATCAGTAGTTCAAAGAATGAAAGCAAATCACAACCGAAGATATCAAGAAGCTGTCCATGCTAAAGTTGTTGTAAATATCAGTAGTTCAAAGAATGAAAGCAAATCACAACCCGTGTAGTCACCTATGCCTCCTATTCTTAGTTGTTGTAAATATCAGTAGTTCAAAGAATGAAAGCAAATCACAACTTGTATCATGTTTTTTGCTTCTAATTCTGTGTTGTTGTAAATATCAGTAGTTCAAAGAATGAAAGCAAATCACAACTTGTATCATGTTTTTTGCTTCTAATTCTGGTTGTTGTAAATATCAGTAGTTCAAAGAATGAAAGCAAATCACAACATTTCTTCGTATAATCTTACTTTCCATTCGTTGTTGTAAATATCAGTAGTTCAAAGAATGAAAGCAAATCACAACTTCATCGCTATATAGTTTTCTCTTGTAGTGTTGTTGTAAATATCAGTAGTTCAAAGAATGAAAGCAAATCACAACAATTTACATCCGGGTTCATACACTCTGGCTGTTGTTGTAAATATCAGTAGTTCAAAGAATGAAAGCAAATCACAACTGTCGTCGCCGAGATCAATAACGGGGGCGAGTTGTTGTAAATATCAGTAGTTCAAAGAATGAAAGCAAATCACAACTAATTGATTTTGGGTAGCATTAGCCGTATTGTTGTTGTAAATATCAGTAGTTCAAAGAATGAAAGCAAATCACAACACTTTATAAAGGTAGTAATATTACTACTATGTTGTTGTAAATATCAGTAGTTCAAAGAATGAAAGCAAATCACAACGGTATTTGATATGCCTAGGTCTAAAAATTTGTTGTTGTAAATATCAGTAGTTCAAAGAATGAAAGCAAATCACAACTATAGTTTCCAACTGTTTTTGTAGGAGCAAGTTGTTGTAAATATCAGTAGTTCAAAGAATGAAAGCAAATCACAACATAGCCGCAAGCTCTATCTGCAATCCCGACGTTGTTGTAAATATCAGTAGTTCAAAGAATGAAAGCAAATCACAACTCCAATTCAATTGTGAATAATCAAAATCATGTTGTTGTAAATATCAGTAGTTCAAAGAATGAAAGCAAATCACAACATGCGGAGACTTATATATCTCCCGCTGAGGGTTGTTGTAAATATCAGTAGTTCAAAGAATGAAAGCAAATCACAACAGTCGGGAAGTCCCCCCAATATCCTTTCGCGTTGTTGTAAATATCAGTAGTTCAAAGAATGAAAGCAAATCACAACACCATTATGACCGCAGGAAATTGGAGCGTAGTTGTTGTAAATATCAGTAGTTCAAAGAATGAAAGCAAATCACAACGGAAGATGAGATGATGAGCGATAATGATTTGTTGTTGTAAATATCAGTAGTTCAAAGAATGAAAGCAAATCACAACACTAAATCAAGTAGGCCCAATATAACGACCGTTGTTGTAAATATCAGTAGTTCAAAGAATGAAAGCAAATCACAACAGAGTTTTTTACATTGTTAGAATGTTAGAGGTTGTTGTAAATATCAGTAGTTCAAAGAATGAAAGCAAATCACAACTGGAAAGACAATGGGTTAGGCACAATGAGTGTTGTTGTAAATATCAGTAGTTCAAAGAATGAAAGCAAATCACAACAAGCTGGTATTGCCGATTATGCCCCCGAGGGTTGTTGTAAATATCAGTAGTTCAAAGAATGAAAGCAAATCACAACGATCAAGCCAGGACAAAGCAACACTTCTCGGTTGTTGTAAATATCAGTAGTTCAAAGAATGAAAGCAAATCACAACCAAACTACTTCTGTAACATCACCGCCTATAGTTGTTGTAAATATCAGTAGTTCAAAGAATGAAAGCAAATCACAACCGCTGCTATTTTGTATTCTTTTGATTTTAGGTTGTTGTAAATATCAGTAGTTCAAAGAATGAAAGCAAATCACAACCGACGTAAACAAACAGCCCAACAAAGCTGCGTTGTTGTAAATATCAGTAGTTCAAAGAATGAAAGCAAATCACAACCTATTCAGAAATGCAATTCAAATCAATCAGGTTGTTGTAAATATCAGTAGTTCAAAGAATGAAAGCAAATCACAACCTGGCTTTGTGACCATTACCAATCATGGTGTGTTGTTGTAAATATCAGTAGTTCAAAGAATGAAAGCAAATCACAACATTGTTGTATCAATTAAAGTACTCATTAGGGTTGTTGTAAATATCAGTAGTTCAAAGAATGAACCGATCCCGAAATGTTTCGGGAGAGCTCATGAATACCATTAAAAATATAAGAACTAATGAATAAAGCAAATCACAACTCAGGATCCAGCGGTTCGCCAGGATCGATCGTTGTTGTAAATATCAGTAGTTCAAAGAATGAAAGCAAATCACAACACAGATAGGCGTGGAAGAAGAAAGTGATCGTTGTTGTAAATATCAGTAGTTCAAAGAATGAACCGATCCCGAAATGTTTCGGGAGAGCTCATGAATACCATTAAAAATATAAGAACTAATGAATAAAGCAAATCACAACTAGAACCAAGAAATATGATTGGATGATGGAGTTGTTGTAAATATCAGTAGTTCAAAGAATGAACCGATCCCGAAATGTTTCGGGAGAGCTCATGAATACCATTAAAAACATAAGAACTAATGAATAAAGCAAATCACAACGCAATGATTAATGCTTTCCATGCAGCAAAGGTTGTTGTAAATATCGGTAGTTCAAAGAATGGTTTATAAGCAAAATGCCCCGCAGATAGGCGAGGCAAATAAAAATTAATATCGGCCACCTGGAGGATGTAGATGGTAACAAATGGGTATTGGATCGCCAATTACAGTAATTTGGTCAGTTGTGACATAACAACTGGTAGGATTATTATTCGACCAAATTAAAAATTGGTCTACTAAAACATCGCCGCATCCATAGCGATTAATGATGCGAAAGTACTCATGGCACTCAGATTGAACCGTTTTTTTACTTCCCGCAGAAAGGGTGGTGAGGGCAATACCAAGTAGACCTAAGGATAGGAATAATCTTCTCATAATTTAAGTTTTTAGTTGATTGAAAATACTCATAACTTATTATAAAGCCAAAGTATTTTATTAGAAAAATCCAGGTCATCCTGGTAAAAAATAAATTAATAAAAGAAAAATGAAACTCGGATAAAACAGGGATAAAAGACAGATAAAACTCAAATGTAATGTGTATTTCATCCCATTTTCAATAGTGTTTTATCTCATTTTAATTTGGTTTTATCTGATAATATTTTGTAAATTAATATTTTATAGATAGGATATTGATTATGGCAAGACTCCCAAATGGTATTCTTGGTCCACTTATCGGTAAAATAGGTACGGTAGTGGGTTCTTCAAGAAATGGACGGCCTTATCTTAAAGGGGCTTATAAAAAACGTACTAAAAAAGTAAGTGCAGCCGAGCTGGCCAACAGACAAAAGTTTGCTATGGCACAAGCTTGGTTAAGGCCTGTACTGTCTTTTGTACGTGAAGGTTTTAAAAACTATAGTGAAACGGCCCGTGGATTTATTGCAGCAAAATCTTATTTGTTGCACCATGGATTTGAAGGTTTAGCACCAAACCTATGGATCAATCCGGCTAAAGCCTTATTGAGCTATGGTACTTTGCCCTTGGCCGAAGAGATGAAAGTAGAATCTATTGCTCCAGATTTATTACGCTTTAGCTGGATGGCCAAATGCGCGGCAGAAGCTAGTCCGCTAGATCAGGTCATGCTCATGGCTTATGACATGGTTAACGGTAGGACATTTTATAGCTTGACCGGACAGTTCAGAAAAGTGGGAGAGGATTTTTTGAGGATAGACCATCAACAAGGGGCTAGCTATCATTGCTATGCCGCTTTTATTGCGGCAGACCGAAGAACTATTTCGTACAGTACCTATCTAGGAGAAGTAAAGAGCTGATGGTAGCTTTAACAGCTATTGTATGCCATAAGGGCATCCCTTAAGCAGTATGGAGAAATTTGATTTTTATACCTGCTACTTTTTCCAATCTGCCCAGCACTATATTCAAGTTCGCTTTTCTTATTTCGAACTGGATGGTACAGGCGTTGTCGAAATCCTGCGATAACACCGTCAGTTGTTCCTCTTTAATGATGCGCATGACCTCGTTCATCATCAGGTAATCAAATTCAATTTGATAGATGTCATTTATGGTTTGATGTACCACTTTGTTTGCAGATAGGGTTTCAATGGTGGCCATCTTATAAGCATTGATCAACCCAGGTACGCCCAATAGGGTACCTCCAAAATACCTGACCACTACCACTAGGATATTGGTCACATCGGCAGAAAGGAGCGAATTGAGGATAGGCCTTCCTGCAGTTCCAGAAGGTTCGCCATCATCGTTTAGCTTAAATATGTTCCGGTCGGGCGTTAAGCGTAATGCCCAACAGAAATGCCTGGCCTTGGGGTGCTCGGCCCTAAGTTTTTGGATATGCTCTTTAGCCTGCACTTCACTTCTGATAGGATAGGCATAAGCGATGAACTTGCTGCCCTTATCCCTAAAAATGCCTTCCGAAACCTGCTCGATGGTTTGATAGGTATCACTAAACAGCATAAATTTTAGATAAGGTGATGAGGATAATAGAAACAACTGCCAATACCAAACCCAGGTAGTTCCACTTGCTCAATTTTTCCCTGAAAATGAAGATGCCAATAAGACTGCCGGTAATAATTACCCCGATGTTCATGGCAGCAAATACCGTAGAAGGGTTGCTGGCCATGGCCTGATGCGCCTTGAGATAGAATAAAATGTTCCCAAAGTTGAAAAAACCTAAAATACAGCCACAAATAAAATTGATCAATTGTAATCTAGTCTTTTTGGTAAATAACAGGTAGAGGACGTAGAGCGATGAAAGTATAAAGGCAATGAGGTAAATAATAAATAGGGATGTGGTGTAGGGAATAATGGTAATTTGGCTTACCATTTTAAACAAAATATCTATGGTGCCAAAACCCATAAAAACCAACAGGAGATAGAACCAGCTCTTTTTGCCCGATGTCCTGTCGCTCTTACGGTACATGGTGAATATAATGGCTGCAAAGCCAAAAACCACACCCACTTCCTTGTAGCGGTCAAAATTTTCCCTGAAAATAAAATAAGCAGCACATAACGATATAAACAAAGATAAACGTTGTGCAATATCTGTTCTGGCCAGGCCTGCATTTCTTACCGATAGCCCTAAAAAGATAAAAATGCTTGGTAATAAGATGCCTAGGCCCAAATAAACAGGAGAGAAGTTCTGATAAGATATCCTGGTGAAATCAGGTTTGAAAAATACCACACTCAGAAAAATGGCAAAAAGATAATTCCAGGTAATGGCCTGTATAATATTGATATGGTAACGTTTGGCCAATTTCAACAGCACCCCAACGGTTACACTGCAAATGATGCTGAGTATTAAATAGATCATGTTTATACTTGTTTTAGGATGACGAGCTTATCTGCTCCAATCATCATTTCCTCTATCACTTCTCCCTTTATTTCCGGAGCCTTGATACCATATTCCCAAGAAGTTTTGCTGGTAAATATACGGGCTTCGTCCCATAAATTAGCGGCGATGAACAGGTTTAATATTTGTGCTCCACCTTCTATAATGACAGATTGGATATCCATAAGATAAAGCTGGTAAGCTATTTTTTGTGGCAGGTAGAAATGCATGTCTTCCATTTGCACCCAGTGGATATTATCTTTTACCGCTGTTTTTACCTCATTAAAAATAAGGGTTTTGGCCTCTTGGTTATAAATATGGTAACTTTCGGGAATGTCCAGGTTTTTGTCGATGACAATTCTGATGGGGTTTTTACCTGGATAAGCCCTGGTGTTGAGTTGCGGATTGTCGGTGAGGGCCGTTTGCTTCCCCACCAGAATAGCCACTTCCTCTCCACGCCATTTATGGCTAAGTTGTTGGGCCAATGGCCCGGAAATCCATTGCTGGGCAGTTGGCGTGGGGGCAAATAAATGATTGGCCGTTTGTGCCCATTTTAGGATAAAATAAGGCCTGTTTTTAGTCACTCTGGTGAAAAACCTACGGTTGATGAAGGCGCATTTCTCTTTTAACACATCTGTAATTACTTCAACACCTGCATGCTGTAATTTTTCAATGCCCTTGCCGTTTACGCCGCTAAAAGGATCAGTGTTGCCAATCACTACACGCTTGAGGCCGTGTTTCACCAGTAAGTCTGCGCAGGGTGGGGTTTTGCCAAAGTGGGCACAAGGTTCCAAGCTTACATAGGCCGTCGCCTTTTTTAAGAGCGCTGCAGCCTGTGTGCCGTAATTTTCGAACACCTGGTTAAGGGCATTGACTTCGGCATGTGCCTCGCCAATTCTATGATGGTAACCTTCCCCAATAATCTCATCGTCAACTACAATTACGCAACCTACCATTGGATTTGGACTGACCTCACTTATGCCATTTACCGCCAAATCTAGGCACCTTTGCATATAAAATTCATGCTTCATCCATACAAAAGTAAGGTATATTTCTGATTTACAATTTTAGATTGATGATTTTGGCCTGATCATTAGCTATTGCCATGATTATGGTTATTTTTGCAGCTTCATGAACTTAAAAGCCCTGGCCGAAAAATTTGAAACCGCATTGGCCCCAATCTATGATAGAGAGGAGGCTCAGGCCATTTTTATATTGGTTTTACAGCATATTTCCAACTTGAGCAGAACTGATTTTATCTTGAAGAAAGAAACACTGATCAGTACAGAAGAATGGCTGAGGTATGCACAAGTAATTGACGAACTGATCAAGGGAAAACCGGTGCAGTATATCATTGGAGAAACTCCTTTTTATAATTTAAGGTTTAAGGTTAATCCTTCTGTACTTATTCCCAGGCCAGAAACAGAAGAACTGGTAGAGTGGATCATAGAAAGTAATTTTTCTAATGCTTTTTTTGAAAATAAAACACAGCATATTAATGTTTTAGATATTGGAACCGGAAGTGGTTGTATAGCTATAGCCCTGAAGAAGAATTTACCAAATACACAGGTGTATGCCATAGATATTGCTCAAGATACCCTATTGACTGCCCAACAAAATGCCAATTTAAATGAAGTTGAGGTAAAGTTTATTCAAGAAGATATACTGAGCCCACAACTTAAGAATAACTATCCCCAATTTTCGATTATCGTAAGTAATCCCCCTTATATTACCCAAACAGAGCAAGCGGAAATGCACCAGAACGTATTGGATAATGAACCACATAGGGCCCTATTTGTAAGTGATGAAGATCCCTTGCTCTTTTACCGTATCATAGCCGATTTTGCTTTGGAGAATCTAATGAATAGAGGACTTTTGTTTTTTGAAATAAACGAACACTTAGGTGATGAAACCATTCAATTGTTAAAGGGTAAAGGATTTAAAAACATTGTTTTAAAGAAAGATATGCAGGGAAAGGATAGAATGATTTGTGGGGAGGTAGACCATAAATAAAAACAGCGTTTAGGATCAATTGTTATGGTTGATTTGCACAAAAACCGAGCAACTAAGCCCTGGGATGAAATTGAGTGATGATGCTTTTCAGGTAATCCCTATCCAGGTGCGTATATATTTCGGTGGTGGTGATACTGGCATGCCCCAACATTTCCTGTACGGCACGAAGATCGGCACCGCCTTCTATTAAGTGGGTGGCAAAAGAATGGCGTAGGGTATGGGGACTGATGCTTTTAGCTATGCCTGCCGCCACTGCGAGCGATTTGATCAGGTTGAATATGCTAATTCTCGATAATTTGGCCCCAAAGCGATTTAGGAAAATATAGTCTTCATTTCCCCTTTTAATATGCTGATGGATCCTAACTTCATGGATATAGATGTTGGTCAACTTCAATGCCGTACTTCCAATGGGAACGATCCTTTCTTTATTGCCTTTGCCAATCACCTTAATAAATTCGGTTTCGGCATAGATATTTGATATTTTGAGTTCCACAAGTTCTGTAACCCTAAGCCCACAGCCATATAACATTTCAATAATAGCCTTATTTCGCATGCCTTCAGGTTTGGAAGCATCAATGGCGGCAATCAATCTATTGATCTCTGGAAAACTTAAGGTATCTGGTAGTTTTCTGCTCAGCTTTGGGGCTTCTATGAGCGCGGTAGGGTCTTCGGTGATTAATGATTCCTGCAAAAGGTAATGGAAGAAAGCTTTGATTCCAGAAATAATTCGGGCCTGGGTATTGGCCAGCATGCCCAGATCGTTTAGCCAGGCAATAAAGGCTCTTAGGTGGGTTAGTTTTAGCTGATTAATGTTAGGTGGTTGGTCTTGCATGGCCAAAAATTGGAAAAGTTTTTCCACATCGCTCAAGTAGGCCGCTACAGAATGTTTGGATAGTGAACGTTCTAATTTTAAATAAGTGCTAAATCCCTTTAAATAAGATTGGATGTTCATTATTAATGAGTTTTTTTATAACATTGCAACATTACAATATTTTAATCATACTTACGATGAAAATTCAAATTATCAATGGACCCAATCTCAACCTTCTGGGCTTACGTGAACCTTCTATTTATGGCGCCGAGGGTATAGAAAGCTATTTGGAAAACCTAAAGGAAAAATACAGCATTGTGGAAATTGATTATTATCAAAGTAATGTAGAAGGCGAATTGATCAATAAATTACATGAAGTGGGCTTCTCTTATGATGGTATTATTTTAAATGCGGGCGGATATACCCATACTTCTGTGGCCATTGCAGATGCTATTGCCGCCATCAAAACCCCAGTGGTAGAGGTACATATTTCCAATATCTATGCCAGGGAAGAATTCAGGCATGTTTCCTTAACCGGAAAGAACTGTAAGGGCGTGTTAACGGGTTTTGGCTTAGATGGCTATCGCTTGGCACTAGAGAGTTTCCTGAAATAAGTTGGAGAATAGAACATCATAAACATACGAAGTTTACCACCCTACAAAAAAAACTTCCGTAAGTCATGAGTTTAAAAGTAATACAGATAAAATCGTTGTACTTAATTTTTGGTTCATCAATTGTCCGCCCTGCAAACAGGAAATACCAGAACTGAATGAATTGGTAGCCAAATATAAAGATCATAAAGAGGTGGTATTTATTGCCATTGCCTTAGATGATGCCAGCAGTTTGAAAAATTTCCTGAAAATAATGCCTTTCCAATATCGCATTGTGGATGATGGAAGATTTTACGCCGATAAGTATGGGGTACGAAGTTACCCGACCCATGTTATTATAGGTAAGGATCACCTGATCAAATTTAGTACAGTAGGTTTATAGCCCAGAATACCATTCATTGGGTGAAAAAACCATAAAAGAACAATTATAAAGCTTTATTTACCAGTTTAGCTGGCTAAACTTTTTGGTCTTTTTAACAAAATAGGCCCAAACAATACTTGATGGGTAGGCACCTGCATGCAGCTGTAAGGGTAGCTGTACGGAACCTCTTTTTTTGGCGGTGATAAAAAATTGCCTTAAAAATTGGGCATGCGCCTTGTTGATGGCCCAGGCAAATTTGAACCGCCCCGTTAACAAAAATTGCAACCAGGCGGCCAGGTCTAACCACATGCGTATGAATACTTTATAACAAGCCTCACTAAAGTTGAGGTTTTTCTGCATAATGATGAGGTTGTTCCTAAAGTTGAGGTAGGTTTTAAATGGATTGTTGGCATTTAATGTTCCGCCACCTACATGGTAAACTTCGGCCATTGGACTATATACCACCTTATAGCCCAGGTTTTTTAAGCGCCAACACAAGTCAATTTCTTCCATGTGTGCAAATAGATCGGCATCAAGACCCCCCACTTGCTTCCAAGCCTTGCTTTTAATGAAAAAAGCAGCGCCGCTGGCCCAGAATATCTCTGATTCGGTAGGGTATTGATTTTCATCGGCTTCAACCTCATCGAAAATTCGCCCTCTACAAAAAGGAAAACCATAACAATCGAGGTAGCCACCGGCAGCACCTGCATATTCAAATTGTGCCTTGTTGGCCTGCCATTTGATCTTGGGCTGGGCGGCGGCAATGCGCTCATCGCGTTGCATATGGGCAATCACAGGGGCGATCCAATTCTCTGGTACTTCTACATCAGAATTGAGCAATACATAATATTCAGCCTCAACGTTGGAAAGGGCTTGATTATAACCTTCTGCAAAGCCATGGTTATGCTCATTCACAATAAGCCCGATAGAAGGATAATTTGCTTTCAAAAAAGAAACGGAATCGTCTGTAGAAGCATTATCGGCTACTAT
The DNA here is from genome assembly GCF_016428855.1 of Pedobacter sp. ASV28. Taxonomy (GTDB): domain Bacteria; phylum Bacteroidota; class Bacteroidia; order Sphingobacteriales; family Sphingobacteriaceae; genus Pedobacter. The sequence continues at coordinate 14,851 of NZ_JAELTN010000058.1, read as the reverse complement.
GATTTGTAAATTCGCATAATTGCTTTTTATTACGCTAGGTAAAAAACGTTCTAAGAATGTCTTTCCATTCCAGTTCAGGATAACTACTGCTACGCTTGGGTTCATATTAATTGTTCAGTTTCCAGCGGTTATGGCTCCATAACCAGTATTCTGGATCTCTTTGTATAGATTGGCTAAGTTTTTCATAGAACAACTGTGTAATTTCGTAAAGCTGGGCCGTAGCTGGATTTGTACACATAGGTACACAATCAATTTCATAATACCCTCTTTTTACCCGCTTGATGTCGAAATAAAATACAGGTCTATTGGTCTGCTTGGCCAGTTTTTCAAGCCCCATTAACACGGCGGTGGGTTGATGTAGGAATTCTAAGGTATATTGTACTTCCTCGCGAACAGGACTTTGGTCACTAGCCAGACAAAATAGGGTAATTTGGTCTTTGGTGGCCACAATTTGCCTTAAGGTTTGTCGCATGGGCAAAAGTATGTTGCCATACCTGGTCCTTAGCCTATTGAACCAACCTTCGAAAATACTGTTGTTTATGGGCTTATAGATCACATATTCCTTGGCCGAAAAATATAGGCCTGCGGCCAACATGGCCATTTCCCAGTTGCCATAATGTCCGGAACAGGCCAAGGCGCTCTGTCCCTGTCTAAAATATTCTTCTACCTGGTTAAAATTGTTCATTTTAACCCTTTTTAAAACTTCTTTTTTACTGATGGAGCTCATTTTTACAATTTCCAATATCAAATCGATAAAGTACCTGTAATAACGTTTTTCAATCTTGATGATTTCGGTCATGTCCTTTGTTGGAAAAGACCTCGTAAGATTTTTCCTCACTATCTTTTTCCGGTATTGGATAATATAGTAAACAGGGTAGTAACAGGCGCTAGATAAAATTTGCAGCAAGGGAAGGGGGAGAAGGGACAGCAGGTGCAAAAAAAATATGCCTATATACGAAAAGCCTTTTTTAATCATTAATTTGGCAACTAAATTGTAAAATTAAGTTATCAGATGCAAAATACATCCATATTTCCACTTTTTTATCTTCCGCCAGTAAGTTATTTTACATTATTAAAAGAAAATAATTTTCAGTTCGTTCTTGAAAAAGAAGAACACTTTCCCAAACAGACCTATAGAAATAGGGCCAATATAGCTTCGCCAAATGGTAATCTGGCCATTACCATTCCGGTGATAAGGGGTGCCAAGTTACATACTCCGGTAAAGGATGTGAAGATTAGCTACGATGCCAAGTGGCAGCGTTTGCATTGGTTAAGCCTGCAGAACTGTTACCGTAGCTCTGCATATTTTGAGTATTATGAAGATGAGCTGGTTCCCTTTTATGAAAAGAAATATGATTTTCTGTACGATTATAATCTCGAACTTTTTTCCTGGCTGCTCAAACAGTTGAAGCTCCCTCAGGAGCTACAGTTTACCACTAGCTATGAAAGTAAAGTGGAAAGCAATGACTATAGGACTTTGCTTTCGAAAGCATACGTTCCAACTGTTCAAACAAAGCCTTATTTCCAGGTGTTTAGCGATAGGAATGAATTTATTCCCAATTTAAGTATAATAGATCTGTTGTTCAATCAAGGTCCACAGGCAAAAATGTATTTTTAGAGATGTCTAAAACCCAACGTAACAAGCATAAAAAGAAACGCTATGCCTTGCCGGCCCCAGGTACGAGCCCAGGCTTTGTTTTTATAGACGAAAATTCGTTGAAACCGCATATTAAGCTGCACAGTTTTAATGCCGATCATTATGAAGAAACAACGGTTGAGTATTTTAAAAGTGTTATCTCCAAGACCAATAAAGAAGATTTTTTTTACTGGGTGGAAATTAAGGGCTTGAATTCGGAGTCGTTGTTCGAGGTATTGAGCAATGATCTTCACATTCATAAGTTGGTACTGGAAGACATTACCAGGACTTATCATCGCCCAAAATTTGAGGAGTATGGAAATTATAATTTTGCCATTAGCAGGATGCTGAAGCTGGATGGAGATGGAAATCTAGAAAATGAACAGATATCTTTTATCCAGACCAAGAACGTGCTTTATACTTTTCAGGAAAGTTATGAAGATTGTTTGGACGCGGTAAGGAGCAGGTTAAAAGGAGGGAAGGGGAATATCAGGATGGCCGGAACGGGCTATCTGATGTATGCGCTTATGGATATGATCGTAGATTCGTATTTTTCTACATTGAGCAAATGGAACGAGGATTTAGATGAAATAGAAGATCGACTATTGCTAAAGCCCAACAAGTCTGTGATGTATGAAACACAGATGATTAAACGTAATCTTATTGCGGTTAGAAGGGTAATATGGCCAGAAAGGGATAAGATGAATGATATTCTACGTACTGAAAGTGAACTGATTTCCGATCAGACCAAAATGTTCATCAAAGATGCCTATGATCATTGCATTCAATTGATGGATATGGTAGAGAGCATGAAGGAGATAGCTGCAAGTAACATTGATATGTATCTCTCTATTATCAGCAACCGCATGAATGAGATTATGAAGGTGCTCACCATTATGTCATCGATATTTATTCCATTAACCTTTATAGCAGGCATTTACGGGATGAATTTCTCTAGGGAAGATCCTGTAACAGGTAAAATCATGCCAAGGAATATGCCTGAATTATATCAGGCACATGGTTATGAGTATACGCTTTTGGTGATGGTGGCCGTAGCCATTATTCAGGTGATTTACTTTTGGCGAAAAGGTTGGTTTAAGTAATTAATAATTAGTAAATTGGTATATGTATATATACGAAACACTTACTGAAGCTGTTGAAGATCTTGGCCAAAGAGGATATGAATATGATTTCAATTTGGGTGAAGAGTTCATCGAATGCAAGGCATTGGATCTGAAATTGATGCCCGAAGAATTTGAAATAGAAGAATTTTATCGTTTTGAGGGAATGAACGACCCTGCTGATAGCGCCGTGGTCTATGCCATTTCATCGCCTGTAGGCAATTTAAAAGGTGTGCTTATTGACGCCTACGGTGCCTATGCCGAAAATATATCGCCAGAGCTGCTGGGTAAATTAAAGATCCACCATGATTAACAGATCAATTTATAGCCCATTCCACGAATATTTAAAATCTGAATATTTTCATCATTTTTAAGATGCTTACGCAAGCGTGTAATGAAGACATCCATTGTTCTGGTATTGAAAAAACTGTCGTCGCCCCAAAGAGATAACAAGGCCATTTTTCTGTCTGTCAATTGATTTTTATTTCGATATAATAACCATAACAGCTCATTTTCTCTATTAGATAGTTTAATGATCTCTTTACCTAAGGTGAGTTCCTGTTTGCGATGGTTAAAATGATAATTACCGATGTTAATATCAGTAAAGCTTGAATCTTCCTGTTTTCGGGTTCTTTTTAATAGCTCCTCCACCCGAAGAAACAGTTCGTCCAAACTAAATGGCTTTTTAAGATAATCGTTTCCGCCACTTTTATAACCTTCAATTAGATCTGTGATCTCTTTTTTTGCGGTTAAAAAAAGGATAGGAACATCTTCATTAACTTTTCTAATTTGTTTTGCTAAAGTAAATCCATCCGTAAAAGGCAACATTACATCTAATATTAGCAGCTCATAAGCGCTATTTAAAAAAAGGTTATAACCTTTTTTACCATCGGCAGCATAGGTTACCCTATAACCTTTTTGCTTGAGGCTATCTTCAATAACCCTGGCCAAAAAAGGTTCGTCCTCTACTAAAAGTATGTGCTTGTCCATTATATGGGTAATTTAATCATAAAAATGCTTCCAATTGGTTGGTTGTCTAGTACAGTGATAGTACCCCGATGCTGCTCAACCACCTTTTTAACATAACTTAGGCCCAAACCATATCCTTTGATATCATGAACATTACCTTTTGAAATGCGATAAAATGGATCAAAGATCCTTTGCTTAAATTCATCGGCTATACCAGGGCCGTTGTCGGCTATGCGAATTTCAATTTCTTTTTGATTTCGGCTAATATGGATGTCGATGCGGGGTACTAATGAGTTATTATATTTCATCGCATTTTCTAAAACATTAGCAATAGCACGGTATAGGTGTATTTGATTACCTTTAATTAGCTGAACTGTCGTATTTGGTACGTACTTCAAATGGATATGATCCGTTAATTTTAAATCATTTATCAGCGTTAACAGCAACGCATTCAACTCAATATTGTCATCTTTGGTAAATCCCAAGGTTTCTAATTTTGCACTGGTTAATATCTCTTTGGTTAATTCTATTAACTTTTTGGTCTGATATAAAATGATGTTTAAATAATTCTCACGGATTGCTTCATCAGCAGGGAATTTTTGCAGTGCTTCAGTTGTAATTTGTATGGATGCTAACGGAGTATTTATTTCGTGGGTCATGTTGCTGATGAACTGATCTTTAAGTGCCACCAGTTTATGCTGGTTAAATAAAGTGATAATGGTATAGTAAAAACAGGATAAGGTAATTCCAACCAACAGTAAGGAGCTGATAATTAACCATTTCATTTCCTTTAAATAATAGTGGTTCGGATTTTCTAAACTTGCCCAAACCGGCTGTATTTCATATGGTTTTCTTAAAGCTGTATTCACTTTATCAGTTAGAAAATGACCGTTAGTCATTACATATTTTGGGTTTAACGTAAAGTCAGAAGAGATTTCCTTTTTCTGAAGCTCCTTTTTATATAATGCAGATAGGGTTTTTATGTTCAGTTTACTATGATCAAATACTTTGCTAATGCTATCGCCCAATCCCTGTGTATAATAATAGATATTTCCACTTTCTATGTCTCTTTTAAATACTCTATTGGCAAAATGATTAATGAAGAGGATTTTAGCTGCTGGCGTTATTTTTTTGAGTTTTTGTTTAAATGTAGTCATACCCATTTGGAAAAATTTTGTTTTTCTGGCCGTATCTTCCAAGAAACGTGGATGCACATCCTGTATGGTAAAAACCGTAGCGCTATCCCTATTATTGGTATTACATTCTATACGAATAAAGGAAGTGTCGGTAAGCCATTGTTTTACTTTTAAAACAAACTGTTGTTGTCTTAATGCTGCTTCTTGATCTACCGCAAGTGCTAAAGCAGTATTGGCATCTCTTTTAAAGTTGTGCACTGTAGTTTTATAATTCTGGTAGTTCCAATAGAGCTGCAGGCCGATAATACCTAAAACACAGCAGCTCATCAAAATTAATGTATAAACTATTTTTTTCTGCATGGTACAAACATAAGGGTCATCAATGAAAATGTTATCTGAGTTAACACTAATTAACTATGCGTTAACTGCAGTTAACTTTTGTAAATGGAACTTTGCTTCATTTTTGTTCAAAATAATTAGCAATGAAGAAAATAATGTTAATGGCTTTGTTAACTTGGAATAGTGCCTTTGCTCAGTTGAAAAATGGGGAACAAGTGCCAGAGATTGAATTTAAATCGGTTTTAAACTCGCGGTTAAAAAGTATTAAATTGAGCCAGCTTAAAGGTAAAATTGTATGGATAGAATTTTGGGCAACCTGGTGTGGCCCATGTCTTTCGGCAATGCCGCATTTGCAGCAACTACAAGCTAAATACAAAGATAAACTGCAGGTAATTACCCTCACAGATGAGGGAATTGAAAGAACTGAACAATTTTTGAAGGCTAAGCCTTCTAACCTTTGGTTTGCGGTAGATACGGCTAATTCAATATCGAAAATGTTTCCCCATCGATTGATTCCGCATAGTTTGTTGATTTCTGCTACAGGAAGCTTAATTGCAGCAACATTGCCTGAGAATATAACCGAAACGGTAATAGATAGTTTGCTAAATGGCAAAACAGTGCATCTTCCCGAAAAGAAAGATAATCTGACAACTGATTTTATAAAAGATTATTTCTTCGCAGAAGACACCTTGCAAACTAGGTTTTTAATTCAGCCAGAAATAAAAGGTGGGCCTGGAATGATGGTCACTTTTGCAGATAAACCAGCTTTTAAAGAACGAAGATTAACATTTATAAATGTTGGTGTTGATGTAATGTATAGAAAGGCTTTTGGTGATTTTTCATATGGAAGAACGATTAACAAAACCGGAGAAAAAAATGAGGAAATATATTGTTTGGACCTTCTGGTTAAGGACGGTAGAGATTTAATACCGACACTCAAAAATGAATTGTTAAAAAGGTTTGCTTTGCAGGCAAAAACAGAAAAAAGGTTAAAAGAAGTGTATGTGTTAAAAATTACGGATCTCCATAAATTCAATAGCATTCCAAGAAATAAATCAGGTCGTAGAACTTATTTATCCAGACATGGCGAAATTGACCAGGAAAGTATTACCATGTTAGATTTTGCAGACTTTTTAGAGAACTTTGGAACCTATAGATCTATTATCATTGATGAAACACACAATACCGACAAATTAGATATTAAGTTTTCTTTTCAACCTGAAAACCCATCCTCATTAAATAAGATATTGAGTGATATGGGCTTGAGTTTAGAAAAAACAGAAAGGGAAGTTGAGTTTTTAGTATTGTATAAAAACAATGAGGAGCAATGAGTTTTTAAATATTTTTTCAATACTTTTTAAAAAAAATTAAAAATTGCTTTTTGTTTTGATTTTTTTTGTAGTTTCAGCTCATCAAACTAAACTATAATGGACCAAAAGACAAAAAGCAAAAACATTGCTTTAATTATTCTGGTAGCTTCTTTAGGCTACTTTGTAGACATCTACGATTTAATATTATTTTCTGTAGTAAGGGTTAAAAGCCTAAAAGACCTTGGGGTTGCCGACGAAGACATGCTTAGTGTGGGCACTACCATTATCAATAGCCAGATGTTTGGTATGTTGTTGGGCGGGATTATCTGGGGGATTTTGGGCGATAAACGCGGCAGGCTAAGTGTGTTGTTTGGTTCTATCATTACCTACTCGTTAGCCAATATAGCCAATGGATTTGCCACCTCTGTAACGGCCTATACCATGATCCGTTTTATTGCCGGTATTGGTTTGGCAGGTGAGCTAGGCGCTGGTATTACCTTGGTGGCCGAGACCATGAGCAAGAAGAACAGGGGCTATGGTACCATGATCGTAGCCGGTGTGGGACTATTAGGTGCTGTAGCTGCCGCCCTGATCAGCGATCATTATACATGGCAAACCAGTTATTTTATTGGAGGTGGCATGGGACTCTTGCTGCTTTCTTTACGGATTGGACTTGTAGAGTCGGGCATGTTCAAGGAAACCACCGAAAAAAATGTACAAAGGGGCAATTTCTTGATGCTGTTTAACAAATGGTCGAGGTTTAAAAAGTACCTCTGCTGTATTTTAATAGGTTTGCCGCTATGGTATGTTGTAGGGGTACTGATCACTTTCTCGCCCGAATTTGGGAAGGCCCTAAATGCCAAAGGTGTACTTGATGCTGGTAAAGGCATTATGTATTGTTACATTGGTATTTCTGTAGGCGACGTGGTGGCAGGCTTCCTGTGCCAATTATTGAAATCACGAAAAAAGGTGATGCTCATTTTCTTGATACTTACGGCAATAGCGGTATTGATCTATCTGTATGCCTACGGACTGACCCCAGATAATTTTATATTCTTAAGCTTATTGCTTGGCTTTGCTTCTGGATATTGGGCCACTTTTGTGACCATTGCTGCAGAGCAATTTGGTACTAACCTTAGGGCTACCGTTACCACTACGGTACCTAACTTTGTACGTGGTTCATTGGTGGTCATTACTACTTCTTTCCATTTCTTTAAGGGACAATTTGGAATCATACAGGGCGCTATGGTGGTAGGATTTGCGTGTATTGCCATTGCTTTAATTGCCTTGAGCCAGTTAAAGGAAACTTTTAGTAAAGACCTGGATTATATAGAAAAATAATCAACCCGTATTCTGTTGTAAACAAAGGAACCAAAAATTCCCAGTTCAATCGTCATTTCCAACTTGCCTGCCTAAGGGTAGATAAGACTAGGGAATGGCGGTTTTGCTTTTTTAGGTATCTTTTCCTTAGGCCCCTGAACCATTTGCTTATGGTTATGCCATTGTTTAGCCTTTCCAATTCTATAATGTCAACCTAATGTACTATCTAACATCATTTTTCACTTAAATGTGGCATTAAGCTTAAATTTGGGTACCTAAAGGATAAAATCATGTTTAAGGATAGAGTTGCAGACGCGTATAAACAAATACAGGATCATATTTGTAAAGGTTTGGTCGAAGTTGATGGGAAAGCCCAATTTGAAGAAGAACTTTGGGAGCGTGAAGGTGGAGGGGGCGGCCGTACCAGGGTCATGCAGCACGGAAATGTGATTGAAAAGGGGGGCGTTAACTTTTCTGCGGTATATGGTAAATTGCCCGAATCGGTCAAAAGATCATTTAAGGTAGAAAATGATGAGTTCTTTGCTACAGGGGTTTCTATAGTCATGCATCCCGAAAATCCATTTGTACCTATTATTCACATGAACATCAGGTATTTTGAAATGGATGAACAGACACGTTGGTTTGGTGGTGGTATTGATCTAACGCCCCACTATGTGATACCTACCGATGCAAGATTTTTTCACTATTATCTTAAACAGGCCTGTGATCAATTTAAGGCAGAATTTTATCCTAAGTTCAAGGCCCTTGCCGATGATTATTTTTTCATCAGGCACAGAAATGAAACCAGGGGAATAGGTGGCATTTTTTACGATAGGTTAAAACCTGAAAATACAGGGTTGAGCTATGAAGAAATCCTTGATTTTTCTTTGGCCGTTGGGAACACTTTTTTGCCGGTATATACAGAGTTAATTGACCGTAATCGACATACGGATTATACGGAAAGCCATAAAGAATGGCAATATTTACGTCGGAGCAGGTATGCAGAGTTTAACCTGGTTTATGACTCGGGTACCAAGTTTGGCCTGGAAACCAACGGACGTATAGAAAGTATCTTAATGAGTTTGCCACCTACGGCAAAGTGGCATTATAATGCACAGGCCTTGCCCAATTCGCCAGAAGAAGAAACTTCAAATCTGCTGAAAAAAGGTATCGATTGGCTTTAGTTTTTGCAAAACTAAGATGGCTTTAATACACTAAGTTCCTTTATAGTGAGGAATTGTCATGGCTTTTAAAAGCCGTAATTTTATAAGTCTTTTCCTTTTTTAACAAAGAGAGCATGATATTATTTTTATCTTAGCAACGCATGCAATCATTCGAACTAGACAAAACAGATGTTTCTAAGTTGAAACGGGCTATAAGCGGTGACGATCAACTGCTTAAGGCCACTTTGTCTGAATACCATGCCTCTGAAATTGCCATTTTATTCGAAAGTATTGGCAAGGAAGACCAACAGCGCATCATCAATCTTTTAACGGTAGAGATTGCTTCGGAAGTCATCTCTGAAATGAGCGAGGAAGCCCATCCAGAAGAGCTTTTGATCCAATTACATCCAGAAAAACGGACTGAGATTGTGGAAGAGCTCGACTATGACGATGCTACAGATATTATTTCACAACTGGAAGAGCATGAGCAAAAGGAAATTCTGGGAGACCTGAGTGAAGATGATGCTTCAAGCATTAGAAACCTGTTGAGCTACCACGAAGAAACTGCGGGTGGGATTATGAATACCCAGATGATTAAGGTAAACCTTAATCTGACCAAGAAGGATGCTATTGATGAAATTGTGAGGCAGAGTGAGGAAATAGAGGAATTCTATACGGTTTTTGTGGTCGATGATGAGGGTGTTTTTAAAGGGATTGTTTCTCTTAAAGATATCATCAAGGCCAAGGGCAACATCAAGATTACCGAAATGGTAAACACCGATGCCGTGTATGTAAAGGCCGATACGGATCAGGAAGAAGTGGCGAAGCTCATTTCGCAATATAACCTTACAAGCATACCCGTAGTTGATGACCACTTGAAATTATTAGGTAGGGTTACTTTTGATGATGTGATTGATGTACTGGAAGATGAAAATACAGAAGATATCTTAAAAATATCTGGGGTATCGGAAGACGAGGAACTTGGCGGTAACTGGGTAGATGCGGTGAAATCACGTTTGCCATGGTTGATTATTAATTTGGGCACCGCATTTCTAGCTTCGGCAGTGATCCGTTATTATGATGGTACCATTAAGCAATTGGCCATTCTTTCGGCTTACATGACCATTATTGCAGGCATGGGCGGAAATGCGGCAACACAAGCTTTGGCAGTAACCGTAAGAAGAATTTCTTTATATGACTTGACCGATAACCAAGCTTATAGAACCGTATTAAAAGAGTTTACGGTAGGATTGATCAATGGGGCGGTGACTGGTTTAATCGTGCTCATTTTTGCTTTCTTTTTCGATGCCAATTTGTTGTTGGGACTGGTTATCTTTTTGGCAATGACAGGTAATTTGATTATTGCTGGGGTTACTGGAGCTGGTATTCCATTACTTTTAAAAAGAGTAGGTATTGATCCGGCCATTGCCTCCTCTATTATTATTACTACATTTACCGACGTATTCGGTTTTTTGCTTCTTTTGGGCTTGGCCAGCAAATTATTGTTGTAAGGCTAAAGGGGCCTCCAAAAAGTTTGCTTTATCATCATCTCTTCCTGTAAAGTCTTTATAGGTTTGGGTTTCTAAGAGAACAATAAAAAGGTTACGCTTTATGGAGGTCCTGTTTCTAGGGTTGGCTAAACTGCGGTTACCCTAACTTCAATGTTTCCCCTAGTGGCTTTTGAATAAGGACATGCCCGATGGGCCTTAACGGCCAATTGTTGCGCTTCTTCTATGCTTATTTGGGGAATGTGAACATCCAGGTCGGCAGACAACGCAAAAGCATTACCATCTTTATTGAAAGAGATGTGGACATTCACGTTTGCATTACTCACATCGACCCCGTCGTGTTCGGCTACACTGCTCAAAGCACCTAAGTAGCAGGCGCCCCATGCCGCAGCAAATAATTGCTCTGGATTTGGTGCCCCGCCTTGTCCACCCAGTTCCATAGGTTTTCTCAGTTCTGTTTCAAATATTCCATCACTAGATTTAGCCTGACCGTCGCGGCCCCCAACTACAGTTACCGTAGCCGTATATAATTTTTCCATCGTTTTTCCTATTGTTTAAACTATGAACAAATAAGAAAGCTTATGGTTTGTTATGCTGCCCTAAATAGAGTACTACTAAATTTTTATTTTTTCAGTGAGTTTGAAAATATCGTACGATACCTTTTGTATCAGGTCAAATTGTTCTTCGATCACCAGGTCGGTATCCGTTAAAATAACTTCTGGATTGTTTTTTCTTCTGATCAGGGGAACATTACTTGGTTCTGTATTCGCTTTTTGGAGATTTTCAACCGAATTGTCCAGCAAATAAATGGTATTGTCAGAGATGGGCTTGATTTCCTGGAAGTACACGCAGACAAAATGATGCTCTTTAATGTATAAAGACAGGCTGGCTATATAAGAAGAAAGCAAATGATTCAATACCGTAAACTGGTGCAGCTCCTTCATATATAACTGCTTGCTCTTTGGTTCGGAAAACATGCGCTGGAAAAGGGAAGATAGGTTTGAGGCATTTACGTAAACATTTTTTCTGGCCAGCTTATAGTTGGTCAGGTCAAATCCTTCTTCGAAGTAAAGTTTGATGACCTGCTCGAAATAGAGTTTGTTTGATTTTATGGTATCGAGCATGGCTTCCTTTAGCTTTTCGTGTTCCCAGTTGGGAAATAATGAATAACTGGCCAGCAATGCAATACCCGAACCAATCAAGGTATCGTAGATTCTTTCTTTTGCAATGGACATTGATCCCATGCCCAAAAATTCGAATAGAATAAGAATATAAGGGGTCATGAAAAGTACGCTGACCACATAGTTTTTGCGTTGAAAACTATAACCACCTATCATAAATACAATCAGTATCATAAATAAGGTGTTCTTATCGTGAATGTAATGCAATACGATCATGCCAAGAAAAGCACCGCAAATGGTTCCTATAATACGATGGTAATTTCTTTCTTTTGTTAAGCTGAAGCCCGGTTTGGAGATGACCAATATGGTCAATAAAATCCAATAGCTATGGGCAGATTCTAAATTTTTGGCCACAATAAAGCCAATAAGCATTACAATAGCCACCCTTAGCGAGTGCCTGAAGGTAGAGGAGCTGAACGTGAGGTTGTTCAATAATATTTTAGTATTGATTTCTTGGCTGGTTACAAATTTGCCCACATCAACATCGCCACTTTTTAGTTTGTTTTTTTCCTTTTTATTGAAGTACTTGTTAATGGTCCTGATCCTCCCTACAATATTTTCAATGTTGACCTCAATATTTTTAAGTGCAATAATGCCCAGTGTATTATAGTTTTTGCTTTTATGCTGTTCCAGTCCGTTAATTTCTTCCCTAAGTTTTGCTAAATCATTCTCTAGGCTATCGGAAACTGTTGGTAAACCACCACTTTTCAAGGCAAAGGCAATATCATCCAGCGAATCGGCAATTTTGTTGATGACTTCCTGATAATGGGATAAGATGCCAACGGAATCAAATTGCTCATGAAGTTGCTTATAATTATAATAGGTAGACATGACCTGTTCAAATAGGTCTACCATGTCTGTAAATACGATCAGCAGAAAACGGCCTTGTGGGGTCGATTCTCTTACAATTTCCCTGGTTTTGAATAACACCTCCCGAACTTCATCTTGTTTTTGGTGTACGTCTACCTGTAGTTGCAGCAGTTCTGAAAAGTTTTTTTCGTAATCGGTATTTTCTGCATAGAATTTTGCCTTTGCCCTTAAAAATTCACTGATCTCGTGTATGGAATCACTTAGGGTTTGCTGGGCTAGACGATAAGGCCTAATGCGATAGATGGTGTAGCTTAACAAAGTATACCATGCACTGCCCACGAGCACCAAAATACTATAAAAAATAACTTGCTGCCAGGGTCGTATATCATCTATACTCAGAATCATAATGAGCAGGACCGAGGTGCCTATAGATGCCGCTCTATTTCCATACAGAAAAAACATAGAGAATATAAAGCTGAAAACCACTAATAAAATACCTGTGAAAAGCTCACTTTTATTGGTTAGGCCAACAATAATGGAAACGATAAAAAGCAGTGCTGTGGTAATGAGCATGGCATTTCTACGATGTTGTATGGGACCGGCCGAATCAACAATACTTACACATAATGCCCCTAAAGATAAGGTCATTCCATATTGTAGCATGCCAAAATGTGCCATGATCAGCGAAGGACAGAGTACCCCAATGGTAATACGTAGGCCCTCTGCAAAGTAATTGCTGAGCAAAAAATCTTGGGTATTTCTAATGGGTTTTTGCAGCATATACAAATCTAATACTATTTGCCGTGGAATGGTTTTTAAAATAACAGGAAATCATACATATTCCTTTATTACAAATGTTTTAATTTTCTTTACCTGCTGCTCAAGTTATTTTAGCTTTTCCGTAGTGACCACATACAAACTGGTTTTTTGGCTATAATAAAAGGAGCTGGCTGCCAAACCTTAGATTATTGGAAGGTCTGGAAGGAACCGTTTATTTTCCTTCCGTATAAAATTAAAATTTTACATTGTTTTTCCGTCTATTTTTACTGATTGCAGTAGATAGCGCTTATATTTAAATAAATTAAACAGATGGATATTAAATATAGCATACTAATTTTTTTATGCTTGGGAACCGGTCTTTGCACCCAGGCCCAGGAAAAAAGAGGCAGGGCCAGAGACTTTGGCATATTTACTGGCATATTAAAGACCGGAAAGGCCAATGCCATTACGGATGTGGCCGGTGTTAAGGTGGGACATGCCACCTTGATTAAAGGTGATTCGGTAAGAACGGGTGTGACGGCCATTATTCCCCATGATGGAAATGTGTTTCAGGAAAAACTGCCTGCAGCAGTTTATGTAGGCAATGGCTTTGGCAAATCGATGGGCCTGTCGCAGATCAAGGAATTGGGCAATTTAGAAACCCCTATTTTATTAACGAATACACTTAATGCACCAATTGTGGCCAATGCGCTGCTCGATTATATGTTGGCCCTACCTGGAAATGAAAAGGTAAGATCTGTAAATGCCATGGTGGGCGAAACCAATGATGGGGGACTAAACGATATACGAGGTCGACATGTAAAAGCAGAAGATGTATGGCGGGCCTTAAAAGATGCGGAATCGGGTACTGTGGCCGAAGGAAATGTAGGTGCCGGAACTGGTACAGAAGCCTTGGGCTTTAAAGGAGGTATAGGTACCTCATCACGAGTATTGCCCTTATCTAAGGGAGGATATACAGTAGGGGTGCTGGTGCAATCTAATTTTGGCGGTGTATTGCAGATCAATGGGGCGCCGGTGGGTAGAGAGCTTAATAATTTCTATATGATGGATAAAAGCAAGCCCTATAAGGCCGATGGTTCTTGTATGATGATTATAGCTACCGACGCCCCTTTGTCTGATAGGAATTTGGAAAGACTGGCCAAACGTTCATATTTGGCATTCGGTACGGTGGGCGCCTTTTCCTCTAATGGCAGTGGCGATTATTCCATTGCTTTTTCAACTTATCCAAAAAATAGGGTGCCCTATGTTACTAACGATAAGTTCAGGACAATTGACGACCTAAACAACGACGAGATGTCTCCCTTGTTCATGGCCGTTTGGGAAGCCACACAGGAAGCTTTGTTGAATTCACTCTTTATGGCACAGGATATGAAGGGTATAAACGATAGAACCGTAAAAGCATTGCCGATCAAAAAAACGATCGATATTTTAAAAAAATACCATGCACTAGATCAAAATAAGTTGCCAATGGCACTGGAAAATTAGCAATTGATCTGTATTTTGTTAATAATTTGATTGTTAATAACTTAGGTGCTTTTGGTGAAATAGGTCTGTCTCTTATACACATCTCCGAGCCCA
>NZ_JAELTN010000057.1 GCF_016428855.1 Pedobacter sp. ASV28 | reverse complement strand
CCCCCCCCCCCCCCCCCCCCCCCCCCCCCCCCCCCCCCCCCCCCCCCCCCCCCCCCCCCCCCCCCCCCCCCCCCCCCCCCCCCCCCCCCCCCCCCCCCCCCCCCTGTTTCAAGCAGAAGCCGGCATACGAGATGGTAACGCAGGTCTCGTGGGCTCGGAGATGTGTATAAGAGACAGGCTTTTTGTATGACGGTAGCCGCTTGTGAACGGGTTAGGCCACCAACCTTGATGTTGCCAATCTTAGGAAGTAAAATTTCTCCATCGGCATTTACTTTAAAAGTCGTATATACCTGTTGTTGTGTAGAAGAGTTAGTACTTTCTAGCTTTTTAACAATCAAATCCATGTCTTGGACATTCCTAATGGCCAGTTCATCCTCTGGCTTAATCAGATTATAATAGCTATCCTCAAGAGGAATGTTGTTAATTACCCTTACTGTTTTAATCGTGTCTGCGTCATATGGTGTTTTTAACATAGCTTCTCTTCCTTTAAAGGAACAGGAGCTCATGGCGAAAACAAGAAAAGAAAAAAACAAAAGTATAGTTAAAGATAATTTGTTGTAGCTCATCAGTTTGAATGAAGCCGCAAATTACAATTTTTTATGGTTTGTCAAGAGATAATGTTGAAAAAACTCATCTTGTTATCTTTGGAAATGCCGTTTTTGAGATAGTGGAGAAGTTTGGTCAAAAGTTTCAAAAAAATACCGATGGTCATTATTTGACTTTAAACTCCATTTAATTTGTTAATCTATTTTTTAGAATAGTAATTTTGGTCGTTTATAAAATAATAGATCTTTTGTTTTGGTAAAAATTAGTATAATTACAGTCGTATATAATGGAGAGCGTTATATCAGAGATTGCATAGAATCTGTGCTTTCACAAGATTACCCCAATATAGAATATCTGCTGCTTGATGGGGAATCTACCGATCAGACTTTTGCGATAGCAAAGACGTATGGGGATAAGATGGCTGTGCTGCGCTCTGAATCGGATAAAGGTATGTACGATGCCCTTAATAAAGGCATAAAATTAGCAACCGGAGAAATCGTTGGTATTCTAAATGCCGATGACATACTGGCAGATCAAACCGTCATTAGTAAGGTGGCCGCTATTTTTAATGAAGCCCCAATAGATGGTGTGTATGGCGATTTAAATTATGTACATCCACAAAAAGTTGAAGAAGTACAAAGGGAATGGCGCTCGAAGCCTTCTGAACCTAAAGATTTGGCCTATGGTTGGATGCCTGCCCATCCTACGCTATATCTCAAGAAGATGCTTTTTGAAAAATGGGGAGGATATTCCCTGAATTACGGTTCCGCGGCCGATTATGAGCTTATGCTACGATTGCTGTATAAACATAGGATTAAAACACAACACCTGCCTGTTTTAATGGTGAAGATGCGTAATGGAGGAATGAGCAACCAAAGCATAAAGCATAGGTATGATGCATTCTTGAATGATTACGCTGCATTGAAAAATAATGAGGTGCCTTTCCCACTTTTAGCTGTACTTCTAAAGAAATTGAGGAAAATAAATCAGTTTTTGTAGGTGTTCTGGATAGAAAGACTGATTTTGAAAGTTTATATACCGTTAATTTGGTATTAAGAAGAAGTTAAGTGACTTTTTATTCTTATTTAAGTGTTGATTCCTAAAATAAAACCTTACTTTTGAACTGTTTGTGCTTTATAAACCAACATGCTAAAACAAATTTTTATAGACCATCCACTTGTCTATTATTTTTCAATAGTAGGATTAGCTTTCTTTTTGGTAAGGTTCTCTATTCCATCGATTATTCATGCTGCAAATAAGCATCAGTTGTTTGATGCCCTTGATTTACATCGAAAAGAACATAGGAAGAATATTTCCCGTTTAGGAGGGATAGGCCTGTTTTGCGGTTTTACCATTACGGTTTTGTTATTTGCTACCACTGTAAGCTACCAGCAGGCTAATTTTTTGATTACCTCTTGTATCATTCTATTTGCTTTGGGCATTAAAGATGATATTTATGGCGTCAGTCCTAAAACAAAATTAGGCCTGCAGATTGTAGTGGCAATTATTTTAGTGGGGCTTGGTGACTTTAGGTTGACTAGTTTATATGGGGTGTTTAACGTGTGGGAAGTGCATTCTTTTGTTGGAGGGGTATTCTCAATTGCCCTGATCATCTTTATCAATAATGCATTTAACCTTATAGATGGTGTAGATGGTTTAGCAGCTACTGTTGGGGCTATTGTATGTCTGTGTTTTGGAGTTTTCTTTGCTTTAAGTAGGGAAGTACCTTATGCTTTTATTGCCTTTTCTATGTTTGGGGCTGTTATGGGCTTTTTAGTATTTAACTATCCGCCGGCTAAAATATTTATGGGAGATACAGGCTCGCTGATTATTGGTTTGGTAGCCGTGGTATTAGCCATTAAGTTTATTGAAATCAATAAGGTTGGTGTAAATCCACATCCATATTTTTATTCGGCGCCAGCCATAGCTGTTTCTGTATTGATTGTGCCAGTTTTTGATTCGTTGCGCATTTTTTTTATTCGGCTGCTTAATAAAAAATCACCTTTTAGGGGAGATCGTAATCACATCCATCATCGATTATTAAGGTTGGGGCTAAACGCGAAGCAAATTATGTTGGTGACAGCTATATTTAATATCGGTATGATCATTTTTACCGTCATGCTGCAGAACCTTGGAAATTTTGTGCTTATTTTCTTGCAGATTGGAATATGTGTTGCCCTAAATGTTGTGTTTACCTATGTGAAAGGCAAAAGAAAAACGAGCGACTATACCCTGAAAGATGTGTTCATCAAGGATACCCTAAGGCTGTCTTGATTTAATATTTAAAAAATAATTTCCTTTGTTCATATATTGCCTAGCTTTGCAGCATGAATTTAGCTATAAATGGTTTTGGAAGGATTGGCCGTATGTTTTTACGGACGGCGTTGCAGAGAAACTTAAGGGTTGTTGCCATAAATGACCTTGCCACGCCGGCTACCTTGGCGCATTTATTTAAGTATGATTCTGTTCATGGTGTATATCCTGGAACTGTTTTTTGCGAAAATGATAAGCTCGTAATAGATGGCCTAGAAATTCAGGTCCTGGCAAATCCTAATCCAGCGGAACTTCCATGGAAAGCATTGGGGATTGATCTGGTAATAGAAGCAACTGGAAAATTTGCAAATAAAAATGCTGCAGAACAGCATTTGGCCGCAGGGGCAAGGCAAGTGCTGATTTCGGCACCTGCACTAGATAAGGATATTCCTATGGTGGTAATGGGGGTAAATGACCATTTAGTCGATTTTAAAGCTCCAATTTTGTCAAATGCATCTTGTACGACTAACAATGTAGCGCCAATGGTTAAGATTTTGGATGATCATTGGGGCATAAAAGATGGTTATATTACCACCGTTCATTCCATGACGGGAGATCAGAATTTGCACGATTCGCCCCACCAGGATCTGAGAAGGGCTAGGGCGGCTTCCTCGTCTATTATACCTACTACAACTGGTGCGGCAAAAGCAATAACACATATTTTTCCTCACTTAACTGGTAAATTAGGTGGAGCGGGAATTAGGGTGCCTGTATTAAATGGATCGTTAACTGATTTTACGTGCATCCTAAAGAAAAAAACGACCATAGAAGAGATCAATGATGCTTTTTTGAAAGCTTCAACAACACATTTGAGTAAAATTCTTCAGTTTACAAAAGATCCTATTGTTTCTGTTGATATTATAAACAATACATACTCCTGTGTTTTTGATGCTCAGTTGACCTCTATTGTGGGAGATTTGGTTAAAGTGGTGGGCTGGTATGATAACGAAACGGGATATTCAAGTAGATTGGTTGATGTTGTTGATAAAATAAGTGAACATTATGGTTAAGTTTATTCCTTTAGAACTTACATTACAATTAAGAAGTAAAGTATTAAGAGGAGGAGCGCCTCCCGAAGTGTGTATATTTCCAACTGATCAACAAGAAGGAGTGTTCCATTTGGCTTATTATGTTGTTGATGAAATAGCAACGATAGCCACCTTTTTTCCGCAACAGATGGAGGGGCGAACGCAAGAGGGGTATCAGCTAAGGGGCATGGCTACCGATGAAGCTTTCTTAGGGAAGGGGTATGGCTCTGTCTTGCTTAAATATGGAATAGCTTATATACAAAATACGAATGCTAAGTATATTTGGTGCAATGCACGCTCTTCTGCAGTTGGTTTTTATCAGAAATTAGGTTTTGTAATTGCTTCTGATGAATTTGAAATACAAGGAGTGGGACCGCATTATAAAATGACTTTAAACTTTGAAAATATATGAATACAGTAGACCAATGTAACTTTAAGGATAAGAAAGCTATCGTTAGGGTAGATTTCAATGTGCCTTTAGATGCCGATTTTAATATAACAGACGATAAAAGAATGCGTGCTGCATTACCAACAATTCAAAAAATATTGAATGATGGGGGAGCAGTGATTTTGATGTCGCATTTAGGTAGGCCCAAAGAAGGACCAACTGATAAATATTCTTTGAAGCATATCTTGGGCGATCTGTCAAGGATGTTGGATCTTCCGGTAAAATTTGCAGATGATTGCATAGGTGAAGATGCGGTAAATAAAGCAAAGAATTTATTTCCTGGAGAAGTTTTGCTTTTGGAAAATTTGCGTTTTCACAAAGAGGAAGAAAAAGGGGATGTTGCTTTTGCCGAAAAGTTGTCCAAGTTGGCAGATGTTTATGTGAATGATGCATTTGGAACAGCGCATCGTGCGCATGCTTCAACGACCATCATTGCCCAGTTTTTTCCCAAAGCAAAATATTTTGGTTACCTAATGGCCGAAGAAATTAAAAATGCTGAAAAAGTGATTAATGGACCAGAAAGACCTTTCACTGCCATTATGGGAGGAGCTAAGGTTTCTGATAAAATTTTACTGATAGAGAATTTATTGGGGAAAGTAGATAACCTAATTATAGGTGGAGGAATGGCATATACCTTTGCCAAAGCTCAGGGAGGTGAAATAGGTACTTCGCTATTGGAAGAAGATAGAATGCCTTTGTGTCTAGAATTGTTGGAGAAAGCTAAGGCTAAGGGGGTAAACTTGATATTGCCTATAGATACAGTGATTGCTGATAGGTTCGATAATGCAGCCAATAAAGACCAGGTGGATAGTGGGAATGTGCCCGCTGATTGGATGGGCCTTGATATTGGTTCAAAAACGATTGCCCTATTTAGTGAGGTCATCAGAAACTCTAAAACACTGCTGTGGAATGGTCCAATGGGTGTGTTTGAAATGGCGAATTTTGAACAGGGAACCAGGGCTGTGGCGGAAGCTGTTGTAGAGGCTACGAAAAATGGAGCTTTTTCATTAATAGGTGGAGGTGATTCGGCTGCGGCCATAGCCAAGTTTGGTCTAGAGAATGAAGTGAGTTATGTTTCGACTGGTGGGGGTGCTTTGTTAGAATATATGGAAGGAAAGGAGTTGCCGGGAGTAAAGGCAATTCAGGAATAAGCTATAAGTCAGTACTTAAGAGTGAGCGGCCCCGATGTAAATCGGGGCCGCTTTGTTTTTTACCACCACTGTAAATGGTCAAAATTTATGAAAAATGGAGGTTTTGTGGTAAAAAGTGTGTGTTGAAAACTTTTTTGTGGTAAAAAGTGGTAAAAAGTGGTAGAAGTGCTTATTTTTACACTAGATAAAAAGTGTAAATACCATAATGACGCAACTGATAGGAGAATTTGATTGCAAGCTAGATGCGAAAGGACGCTTAAGTGTGCCCTCTTCGTTGAAGAAGCAATTGCTTGATGTTGAGCGGGATGGGTTGGTAGTGAGTCGTGGTTTTGAACAAAACTTGATTATTTACCCAAGAAAGGTGTGGTCTGATATTGTGGCTGATATGATGAAGCTGAATATGTATGTTCCTGAAAATCGGGAGTTCGTGCGTAAGTTTCAGCGTGGTGCTACCGAACTTTCTCTTGATGCTGCGGGCAGGGTATTGTTGCCTAAATCTTTAACGGATTTTGCGGGGATTGGTTCCGAGGTGATTTTGGCTTGCCAGTTGGACAGGATTGAGGTTTGGGATAAGAAAGCTTATGATGATCTGTTTAATGATTCGCCTGAGGATTTTGCGAAGTTGGCTGAGAAGGTGATGGGTGGAATGAATAAAGGAGGTGAGGATGGAAAATAGTTATCATGTGCCGGTTTTGTTAGCGGAGTGTATGGAGGGGTTGGAAATTAATCCTTCTGGGGTGTATGTGGATGTTACATTTGGGGGTGGCGGACATTCTAGGGAGATTTTGAAGCGTTTGGGTGAGAATGGGGTTTTGATAGCCTTTGATCAGGATCCGGATGCGCAGAGAAATAAAATTGACGACAAGAGGTTTTTGTTTGTGGATCAGAACTTTGGTTATCTGAAAAATAGCCTGCGTTTGTTGGGTTATAGACAGGTTGATGGTATTTTGGCTGATTTGGGGGTTTCTTCACATCAGTTTAATGAGCCTGGGCGGGGGTTTTCTATTCGTTTTGATGCTGATTTGGATATGCGTATGGACAAGCAGCGTTCGTTAACGGCGGCGGTGGTGTTGAATACCTATCCTGAAGAAAAGTTGCATAAGATATTTGGTATTTACGGAGAGGTGCAGAATGCTAAATCATTGGCGCGTACTATTGTTACCTCTCGTTTGGATAGGCCAATCCAAACTTTGGCAGACTTTAAAGCGGTTGCTGCGGCCCATATTCCTAAGGGGAAAGAGAATAAATATATGGCGCAGGTTTTTCAGTCTTTGCGGATAGAGGTGAATGCCGAAATAGAGATGTTGGAGAGTTTTTTGGAGCAGAGCGCCGAAGTGTTAAAGCCTGGGGGGCGTCTTGTGGTAATTTCCTATCATTCTTTGGAAGATAGGCCGGTCAAAAATTTTATAGCCAAAGGTAAATTTAGGGGCGAGGTGGAAAAGGATTTCTTTGGTAATGAACAGAAGCCCTTGAGGGCGGTTACAAGAAAGGCTATTGTGGCTAGTGAAGAGGAGTTGTTGAAGAATAGTAGGTCTCGAAGTGCTAAGTTGAGAATTGCAGAGAAGTTATGAATAACCAATTTAAGGTAAAGGCTGAGAAGCCGGAGGAAGAAGAATTGGGTCATGGAGAGTTGAAGGAAAGTGTGGTGCCTGTTAAAGAAAATGGGGTGGTGGTCTTTTTTAGAAAGTTGTTTGTGGAGGGGGCGGTATCTAAAGAAGCGGCTACAGATATGCTTCCTTATCTGATCTTTTTATGTGTGCTGGGCATGGTTTATATAGCAAATAGCCATATGGCGGTTAAAAATATCAGAAATATTGATAAACTGAGTAAGGAGGTGAAAGAGTTGAGTTGGGAATATAAGTCGTTAAAGGCGGAGCTGATGTTTAAGAGTAAAATGACGGAAGTGGCTAAAAAGGTAGATACAATAGGTTTAAAAGAATTAATAGAGCCTCCTAAAAAAATAATTGTAGCGCAAAAATAGATAATGAATATTAGGGCAAACATATTGATCAGGGTGTACTTAGCTTTTGGGCTAATTGTGCTTTTTGCGTTTGCTGTTTTGTTGAGGCTGTGTGATGTGCAATTTGTACAGGGGGAGAAATGGAGGGCCATGGCCGATAGTTTGTCGACAAGAGAGTTTGATGTGGAGGCTACACGTGGAAATATTTATTCTGTAGATGGCAGTTTGTTGGCTACTTCTGTGCCTGAGTATGAGTTAAGGATGGATATGTTCGCTGGAGGTATACAGAAGGATGAGGTTTTTAATACTAAGGTGGACTCCTTGGCGATGAGGCTTTCCCAATTTTTTAAAGATAAGAGTGCCAAAGAATATTCTAGATTCTTGCGAAGGGCAAGGCAAGACAGTGCGCGTTATGTGTTGATTAAACGTAAGGTTTCTTATCAGGACTTAAAGATAATAAGAGCATTTCCGTTGTTCAATATAGGTAAGCACACTGGTGGACTAATGGCTATTCAGCAGAATAAAAGGATTTTGCCTTTTAAAGCTTTAGCTGCCAGAACGATAGGTTATAAAAATGAAAATGTTAAGAATGGTGTTGGTTTGGAAGGTGCTTATGGAAATTATATTAATGGCGAAACGGGTAGAAGGTTGATGCAGAGAATAAGTGGAGGGGTTTGGATACCGGTGAATAGCGATGCGGAAGTGGCGCCAAAAGATGGTGCAGATATTATTTCGACCATTGATATTAATATTCAGGATTTGGCACAAAATGCCCTGGAAAAACAACTGATCAAAAGCGATGCGCATCACGGTTCTGTAATTGTGATGGAGGTGGCTACCGGAGAGATTAGGGCGGTGGCTAATTTCACTAAAGTGGAAGAAGGGGTTTATAAGGAACAGTTTAATTACGCTATTGCAGGTAACCAGGATCCGGGCTCTACTTTTAAATTAGCATCTTATATGGCTTTATTGGAGGATAAAAAAGTAGATACCAATACATTAATCGGTACCGAAAACTATAAACTGCCAGGTGGCCATGTCATTAAAGATTCGCATGGTAGTATTGGGGTGGTAACGGTTAAAAAAGCATTTGAACAGTCTTCTAACTCGGCTGTTGCCCAATTGGTCAACAATCATTACAAGGATAATCCAAAACAGTTTACGGATCACTTATATAGCTGGCATTTGAACGAAATAACTGGATTGCAGATTCCTGGTGAAGCTAAGCCTGTTGTTAAAAATCCAAAAACTTTCAAAAGCTGGAACAAGAATATGACTTTGCCGCAAATGGCCTATGGTTATGAGATGCAGTTAACACCATTAAAGATGTTGACTTTGTATAATGCCATTGCTAATAATGGCAAAATGGTAGCGCCAATTTTTGTAAGGGAGATTAGAAGGTTGGGTAATCCGATAGAGCAGTTTAAGGCGAGGGTTATGAATGAAAAAGTTTGTTCAGATCAAACATTGTCCAAGCTTAAGATTATGTTGGAGGGAGTGGTGACGAATGGTAGTGGTAAGCAAATTGTATACAATCCATTGTATAAAATTGCTGGTAAAACGGGTACGGCTCAGGTTGCTGATGCCAACTTAGGATACAAGGCGAAAAGACAATATCAAGCTTCGTTTGTGGGGTATTTCCCGGCCGATAAACCAAAATATTCAATGATAGTGGTAATTAATGATCCTAAAGGTGCTTACTATGGTGCTTTGGTTTCCGGTCCGGTATTTAGGGAAGTGGCAGATCGAATATATGCCAGTGATGTAGAAATGTACAACAAAGTACCAGAGCATTTTGCTGGAAATACCTTGGCACCTGAAGCTAAGGCAGGTCAGAGCCAAGCAACGAAGAAAGTATATAATGCGTTTGGAATTAAAGCCCTTTATGCTGCTAAGTCAGATTATTTTAACTCAATAGATACCAATAATGGTGTGGCCTACGAGGAAAATACGCCAATTAAGGGGATAATGCCAAACGTGAATGGTATGGGCTTAAAAGATGCGATGTACCTATTGGGTAATGCAGGTTTAAAAGCCAGAGTTAAGGGAAGTGGAAAAGTAACTAGTCAATCTATACAGCCTGGAAGCAGAATAGGTAAAGGTTTGATGGTAGATATATTGTTGCAATAAAAAAAATAAAGGTGTAATGATTAGCTAACTGGCTAATGGCAAAATAAGGAATTAAAGGAATGAATTTACAAGATTTACTGTACGGCGTTTCAATTAAAAGCTTAAAGGGCAAACCTAATGTGGTGGTTAATGCTTTGGCTTTTGATTCGCGTTTGGTGAATATTGGAACTTTATTTTTTGCAATTAGGGGAACTGCTTTAGATGGGCATCAGTTCATTGAACAGGTGATAGAAGCCGGTGCTAAGGTGGTAATATGTGAAATCATTCCATCGGTTACAAATGAAGAGGTGACCTATGTAGAAGTAGAGGATTCTTCTATTGCCATGGGTATCATAGCCTGCAATTTTTATGGGAATCCTTCTGTAAAGCTGAAATTAGTAGGGATAACGGGTACCAATGGCAAAACAACTATTGCTACCTTGCTTTTTCAATTGTTTAGTAGTTTGAAATATGGCACAGGCTTAATATCAACAGTTCAAAACCAGATTAACGAAACAGTTGTTCCAGCAACCCATACTACACCTAATCCTATTGCATTAAATGAATTGTTAAGAAGGATGGTGGATGAAGGTTGTGAATATTGTTTTATGGAGGTGAGTTCTCATGCGGTTGCACAACACCGTATAGTTGGACTTACTTTCGCAGGTGGGGTATTCTCAAATCTTACCCATGACCATTTGGATTTTCATAAAACGTTCGACAATTATCTCAAAGCCAAAAAACAATTTTTTGATCTGTTGCCAAAATCGGCTTTTGCACTTACAAATGCGGATGATAAAAATGGAACAGTAATGTTGCAAAATACTAAAGCATACAAAAAAACTTATGCACTCAAACAAATGGCCGACTTTAAGGCCAAAGTGATTGAAAATAAATTCAGTGGCCTACACTTAGAGATAGATGATATTGATGTTTACTTTAAGATGGTAGGTTCTTTTAATGCATATAATTTATTGGCAGCTTATGCAACGGCAGTTTTGTTGGAGCAGGATAAGTTAAAGGTGCTTACCAATCTAAGTGCATTACCAGGTGCTGAAGGAAGGTTTGATTATGTGGTTTCGAAAACTGGAATTGTGGGTATAGTAGATTATGCCCATACACCAGATGCAGTGCAAAACGTGTTAAGTACCATAGCTAATATTAGGAAGGGGACCGAGCAAGTAATTACGGTAATTGGATGTGGAGGTGACAGGGATAAAACTAAACGCCCAATAATGGCACAGGTGGCTTGCGATTGGAGTGATAAGGTGATCCTTACTTCTGATAATCCTCGTACCGAAGATCCCAAGTCCATTATCAAGGATATGGAAGCTGGTGTATCACCAACCAATCAACGTAAAACCATTAGTATTCTAGACAGGAAAGAAGCGATTAAGACAGCTTGCCATATTGCTCAAGCTGGAGATATCATTTTAATTGCGGGAAAAGGACATGAAAAATACCAGGAGGTAAATGGAGTAAGACACCATTTTGACGATAAGGAAATAATTAACGAACAACTAAACCAGATCAGCTAATGTTATATTTACTATTCGAATATCTGCATAGACACTATGATTTTCCTGGATTGAGGTTGTTCCAATACCTTACTTTTAGATCATCTTTGTCCATTATCTTATCCCTGATTATTACCACGGTATATGGTAGAAGAATTATTGATTATCTCCGCTTAAAACAGGTTGGGGAAACTGTACGTAACCTAGGCCTAGAAGGTCAAATGCAAAAACAAGGTACGCCAACCATGGGGGGAATAATGATCTTGATGGGCATTTTAATCCCTACCATTTTATTTGCCAACATTACCAATATATATGTCATCTTAATGATCGTTACTACGGTATGGATGGGTGCTATTGGATTTTTAGATGATTATATCAAGGTATTCAAAAAAAATAAAGAGGGGCTGGCTGGACGTTTTAAGGTGGTTGGACAGGTTGGCTTGGCTATTATTGTTGGGCTTACCATGTATTTTCATCCAAGTATTGTGGTCAGGCAAACAGTTGATGATAGCCTGAAGGTAGATACAACTAAGATCCAAAATGCTGCACCAATGGTGTTGAGACAGAAAGGTCAGAATTATTACTACACCCAAGATGTAAAGTCAACAAAAACTAATGTGCCTTTTTATAAGAATAATGAGTTTGATTATGCAAAGGTGCTTAAGTTTTTAGGAAAGGGATATGAGAAGTATGCCTTTATCGTATTTCTCGCATTTGTCATCATTATTGTAACAGCAGTTTCAAATGGAGCAAATTTAACAGATGGTATTGATGGTTTGGCAACAGGTACTTCGGCAATTATAGGGATTACCCTTGGTATTTTGGCCTATGTGTCGGGTAATACAGTCATTGCAGATTACCTCAATATCATGTATATCCCCAATTCGGGCGAGCTCATTATTTTTGCTGGTGCTTTTGTAGGCGCATGTATAGGCTTTCTTTGGTATAATTCATACCCTGCCCAAATTTTTATGGGCGATACGGTAAGTTTGACCATTGGGGGTATTATAGCAGTATTTGCCATTATGATCCGTAAAGAACTATTGATCCCGATTTTATGTGGTGTGTTCTTGGTAGAAGTACTCTCGGTAACCATTCAGGTCACTTATTTTAAGTATACTAAAAAGCGCTTTGGAGAAGGAAAGAGAATTTTCTTGATGTCGCCATTGCACCATCATTATCAAAAGAAAGGTTATCACGAAGCAAAAATTGTAACCCGCTTTTGGATTATTGGGATTTTGTTGGCTGTTATTGCATTTGTAACCTTAAAACTACGCTAATGGATAGGGAGAGAATAGTTGTTCTTGGTGCAGGTGAAAGTGGCGTTGGTGCTGCTAAGTTGGCTCTTAAACAGGGATTTGATGTTTTTGTGTCCGATTTTGGAAACATAGCAGATGTTTATAAAGCTGATCTGCAAAGAATGAATATTCTGTTTGAGGAAAACCAACACAGCAGCGAATTGATCTTAAATGCCAAGGAAGTGGTAAAGAGCCCGGGCATTTCACCAAAAGCACCAATTGTTAAAGCATTAGTGGAAGCCAATATTCCTGTGATATCGGAAATAGAATTTGCTAAACGATATACTAAGGCCAAGACGATTTGTATTACAGGTTCAAATGGTAAATCGACAACTACAATGTTAACCTATCATATCCTGAAAAGTGCAGGTATGAATGTAGGTCTTGCCGGAAACATAGGACTTAGTTTTGCAGCACAGGTAGCAGATCAAGACTTTGATTGGTATGTGTTGGAAATCTCAAGTTTTATGCTGGATGATATGTATGCCTTTAAAGCAGATATTTCAGTATTACTGAACATTACACCAGACCATCTGGATAGATATGATTATAAAATAGAAAACTATGCAGCCTCAAAACTGCGTATAGTCCAGAATCAAACAGCAGACGATGTCTTTGTTTATTGTGCAGATGACGAAGAAACGCAGAAAATATTAAAAACAATAAACATAAAACCCAAACAATATCTCTTTTCCATTCATAATAAAGTGGAGCAGGGTGCCTATTTGGAAAATAATAATATACATATCCATACTCATTTAAACCCAGAACTAACCATGTCAATTTCAGAGTTAGCCTTACAAGGTAAGCACAACATTTACAACTCAATGGCCTCGGGCATCGTAGCTAAAGTATTAGAGCTGCGTAATGAAACTATCCGTGAAAGTATGGGTAATTTCAAAAATATTGACCATAGGCTGGAGTTTGTAGCCAAGATCTCTGATGTCACCTACATCAACGATTCAAAGGCAACTAATGTAAATTCTACATGGTATGCATTGGAAAGCGTTAATACCGATGTGGTCTTGATTATGGGAGGTGTAGATAAGGGGAATGATTATACCATGCTAAAAGACTTGGTAAAAAGTAAGGTTAAGGCAATCATTTGCTTAGGTAAGGATAATAAACGTATACATGAAGCTTTTGAAGATGATGTGGAGGTAATTGTAAATACCTTTTCCGCTAGTGAAGCTGTGCAAGTTGCCTATCATTTGGCGAAAAAGGGAAATACTGTACTATTATCACCAGCATGTGCCAGCTTTGATTTGTTTAAAAATTATGAAGACCGTGGCAATCAATTTAAGGCTGCCGTAAAAGAATTGTAAAATGTTTAATATCAACGCACTTTTAGAACGTACCAAAGGCGATCGTTGGATTTGGCTGATTATTATCATGCTGTCCATGGTTTCGATAATGGCGGTGTATAGCGCTACAGGAGCCATTGCTTACAAGAAGGGGATTACGGTTGAAAAGTATTTGTTGTACAAGCATGTGATTTTTGTGCTCTTGGGTATTGGCATGATTTATATCGCGCATTTATTAGATTATAAATATTATGCTGGGATCTCGAAAATTTTGATGATGATCACCATACCACTTTTGTTTTACACACTGCTTTTTGGACAAAATTTAAACGATGCATCACGTTGGGTTAAAATTCCGGTAATAAACCTTACTTTCCAGACCTCAGATTTGGCAAAGTTGGCCCTGATTACATTTTTAGCCAGGATGCTTACCCGTAAACAGGAAAATATTAAAGATGTAAAGCGTGCATTTTTGCCAATTATGGGTTCGGTTTGTGTGGTTTTTATATTAATTGCCCTAGCGAATTTATCTACGGCATTAATGCTGTTTGGTGTAAGTATTTTATTGTTGATTATTGGTCGTATCAGTATCAAACAAATACTGACTGTGTGTGCAGGAGGATTGGTGCTATTAATGTTTGTTGTGTTTTTAGGCCCAAGGAAGGAAACCTATAAATCACGTATCAATTCATTTTTGCATCCGGAGTTGCAGCATGCTGATAAGACCTATCAGTCTGACCATTCTAAAATAGCATTGGCCACAGGAGGGGTATTGGGTAAAGGGCCGGGAAATAGTACA
Organism: Pedobacter sp. ASV28; assembly: GCF_016428855.1. GTDB lineage: Bacteria > Bacteroidota > Bacteroidia > Sphingobacteriales > Sphingobacteriaceae > Pedobacter. The sequence goes on along the minus strand of NZ_JAELTN010000057.1, from coordinate 18,042 downwards.
GAACGAAACTTCTTACCGCATCCATATTCTGATTTTATTTTTGCCATTATTATTGAGGAATATGGAACGGTAGGTGGTTTGGCTATTATGGTACTCTATTTGGTGCTGCTCTACCGATGTGTACGTATTGTAACCAGAAGCCCAAAAGCTTTTGGGGCTTTGTTGGCCGCAGGTTTGAGTTTTAGCTTAACCATCCAGGCTTTTGCAAATATGGCGGTGGCTGTTGGATTGGGACCAGTAACAGGTGTACCCTTGCCTTTGGTAAGTATGGGGGGAACATCTATGATATTTACAAGTATAGCATTTGGTATTATACTAAGCGTAAGTCGTGACGTAGAAGAAAATAGCAGTAAAAAAGATAAAATAATTATTGGAGAAATTCCTGCGATGGCGTAAGGAAGACTGAAGACCAAAGGAATTAAATAAGAAAAGTAAAAATTAATTGTAGAAAGATAAGCTTTAGGCTTTAGTCTTTCTGCTTTAAGCTTAAAAAACATGAATAATTTCCCAAAAATTATCATATCTGGAGGTGGCACTGGCGGGCATATTTTCCCCGCCGTTGCCATTGCTAATGCACTAAAAACAATTTCACCACAATGTGAGATCTTGTTTGTGGGTGCAGAGGGCCGTATGGAGATGGAAAAGGTTCCTGCTGCAGGATATAAAATTGTGGGATTAAATATAAGTGGTATTCAAAGGGGATCTGTTTGGAAAAACTTGGGATTGCCTTTTAAGGTCATCGGTAGTGTGAGAAAGGCTATGAAACTCATTTCCGATTTTAGACCAGATGCTGTAGTTGGGGTTGGTGGCTATGCTTCGGGCCCATTATTGTATGCCGCATCACTAAAAGGAATACCTTATCTGATCCAGGAGCAAAATTCCTATGCAGGGGTGACTAACAAACTGCTGGGGAAAAAGGCGGCTAAAATATGTGTGGCTTTTGATCATATGGAGCAATTTTTTCCTGCCGATAAAATACTGAAGACAGGTAATCCTGTGAGGAAAAATATAGTGGATATTGAAGGAAAGCATTATGCGGGCGCTGAGTTGCTAAAACTGGATCCCTTGAAAAAGACTATTTTGGTTACTGGAGGAAGTCTGGGTGCCGGAACTTTGAATAAGAGTATAGAGAAACATCTGGATGAGCTCATTGCAGAGGATGTTCAGGTGATATGGCAAACTGGAAAATTCTATTACAAAGGTATTGTACAACGATTGGGCCTGAATTATCATCCTAATGTTTGCATACTTGAGTTTTTGAATAAAATGGACTTAGCTTATGCAGCGGCAGATGTAATTGTCTCAAGAGCTGGAGCAGGTACAATAGCCGAACTTTGTTTGATACGTAAGCCAGTGATTTTGGTGCCCTCTCCTAATGTAGCAGAAGATCATCAGACTAAGAATGCATTGGCCCTGGTTAAAAATGAAGCGGCCATTTTGATTAACGATAGATCGGCAGAAGATACCTTGGTGATAGAAGCCTTAGCATTGTTGAATGATAAAGCTAAAAGTGAAAAACTAAGTGAAAATATAGGAAAAATGGCCTTGAAAGATGCGGATACCATTATAGCAAAAGAAGTATTGAAGTTAGTTAAATAAAGAAAAAAGTAGATTATAAGTTTTGTGTTTTTGTAAGCTTAGGCTAACGGATCAGGAACAAAGCAGGTAAACAACAGAAAAATGGAATTGGCAAATATAAATAGGGTTTATTTTATTGGAGTAGGAGGCATAGGCATGAGTGCGCTTGCCCGCTATTTCGTAAAACGTGGCTGTATGGTGTGTGGCTATGATAAAACCCAAACGCATTTGACCAAGCTCTTAGAAGAAGAGGGTATACTTATATCCTATAACGATGAAGTCGGTACAATTCCTGCTGATTTTAGTGAAAAAAAAGAGGATACGCTCATCGTATTTACGCCAGCAATACCTAGTCATTCTAATATTTTGAACTTTTTCAGGGATAAGGGATTTGAGCTTAAAAAACGCTCGCAGGTTTTAGGGATCATAAGTGAGGGGATGTATTGTGTGGCTGTGGCTGGTACGCATGGCAAAACCACAACATCATCCATGATCGCCCATATTTTAACAGATACTGGTTTTGGCTGTACGGCATTTTTGGGGGGAATAACAAGTAATTATAATAGTAATGTACTGTATGGCAAAAATAATGTAGTGGTCGTAGAAGCAGATGAGTACGATAGGTCTTTCTTGACCTTGCACCCTGATGTTGCAGTGATCACTTCTATGGATGCCGATCATTTAGATATATATGGTGATGCAAGCCATTTAGAAGAATCCTTTCATCTTTTTGCAAGTCAGCTCAAGGAAAATGGAAAACTATTTATAAAGCAAGGCTTGCCTATTGATGGCATAACTTATAGTGCAACCTACAAAGCTGATCTGCAGGCAAAACATATGCGTGTAGAAGATGGAAATTTTGTGTTTGATTTTGAAGATGGTTATTCTACCATTAAAGACATTCAGTTGGCCATGCCTGGAAGGCACAATGTAGAAAATGTGACGGCTGCAATAGGCGTGGCCTTAAGCTTGGGAATACATCCCAAAAGTGTGAAAAAAGCAGTAGCCAGTTTTAAAGGAGTAAAACGAAGATTCGAGACCATCGTCAAAACAGAAGACCATATTTATATAGATGATTATGCACATCATCCTGAAGAATTGAGAGCCTGTTTTGATGCGGTTAGACAATTGCATCCAGATAAAAAATTAACTGTAATTTTTCAACCACATTTGTTTACCCGTACCAGAGATTTTGCTGATGACTTTGCAAATGTGCTGGGAACGGCTGATGAAATTGTTTTGCTAGAAATATATCCTGCTAGAGAATTGCCAATAGAAGGTATAGATGCCAAATTTTTACTAGACAAGATAAATAATAGCAATAAGCAGATTTGTGGAAAAGATTCGATTATAGACTTGATTAAAAATAAAAATCCTGAACTAATTTTGACCGTTGGTGCAGGTGATATTGATACCCTTGTTATACCGTTAAAAAATATTTTAACAAATGCTTAAAAGAATAAACTGGAAAGCGATTTTTAAAGGATTTGCCTGGCTGATCAGTCTGGTGGGAACGGTAGTGCTAATGAGTTTTATAGAAATAAAAAAACAGGCGGTTAAATGTAATAAGGTAGAGATACTGATACCGGGGGCAGACAATTTTATTGAAAGAGAAGAAATAGACGCCATATTAAAAGAGAGCCAAGGTGATTTGGTAGGTAGGGATTTGGAAAAAATCAATCTTCACCAGATCGAAAAAAGTATTGCAGCCAATCCGTATATCGCTTTTGTAAAAGTATATGCAGACATGGGAGGGGTAATAGCTATAGAAATTAAACAGAGACAGCCCATATTGAGGATTTTGAATGCTGGAGGGCAAGATTACTATGTAGATCGAACAGGGCTTAAAATGCCAGTTTCACCAAACTTTACAGCTAATGTATTGGTGGCTACCGGCAATATTTTGGAAGGCTTTAATGGAAAAGTGGATACACTATTGACCCCAATTGCCAAGGATCTTTATAAAACGGCTTTGTATGTGAAACAGGATACCCTTTGGGATGCACAGATAGAACAAGTTTTTGTTAACGACAAAAATGATATAGAATTGATACCGAGAGTAGGTAACCAACGGATTATTTTGGGCAGCGCACAGGATTTGGGTACCAAACTCGATAATTTGCTTGCATTTTATAAACAAGCCATGCCAAAAGTAGGATGGAATGCCTATAGAACGATTAATCTAAAGTATGTGAACCAGATTGTGTGTGAAAAAAGAGATTCGTTGGCCATCAAAAAAATGGACAAACCAATTGTTCCTGATTCTGTTGTACAGCAAAGAAAATCTGTGGATTCCGTGATCAAATCAACTATCCAGTCGGAGATTAAAAAAGCAGTGGTGAAAACAGAAGAAGGTACACAAACCAAAAAAGAAACAAGTTCAGTGCGGCGGCCGAAGGAAAATAAGGTCTTGAATAAAAAAGAGACAGAAGTAGAGAATAAATCGACGAAGCCATCGGCAGGAACAAAAGAGAAAACAGAAGCTAAGAAAACAGATAAGATCAAACTCAACAAATAAAATATATGGTTATGGGCAAAGAAAAATCTACCGGTCAATCTCCAATCGTAGTAGGATTAGATATTGGTACAACGAAAATCTGTGTGATTGTAGGGCGCAAAACACAGCACGGTAAAATTGAGGTTTTAGGAATTGGAAAGGCTGAATCTGCGGGGGTAACGCGTGGTGTAGTATCAAATATTCAAAAAACTGTACAGGGTATTAATGCGGCGGTTGAATTGGCCAGTGGTCAATCGAATGTAGAAATACGTGTAGTGAATGTGGGAATTGCCGGACAACATATCAAAAGCTTGCAACATCGTGGTATCCTAACACGTAGAGAACTGAATAATGAGATCAGTAAAAAAGATATAGATAAGCTGATTGACGATATGTTTAAGCTGGTAATGCCTCCAGGTGAAGAGATCATACATGTCTTGCCCCAAGAATTTACCATAGATAACGAGCCAGGTATTAAAGATCCGGTAGGTATGGCAGGCGTACGTTTGGAGGCCAATTTCCATATTATTTCGGGTCAGGTTACCGCTGTAAAGAATATTATGCGTTGTGTGACTAATGCAGGTCTACAAACACAAGAGTTGATCTTGGAACCGTTGGCTTCCTCTGAATCGGTGTTGAGCGATGAAGAAAAAGAAGCTGGTGTTTGTTTGGTAGATATTGGAGGTGGTACAACTGATGTGGCTATTTTTCATGAGGGTATTATACGTCATACTGCAGTTATACCTTTTGGAGGAAATAGTGTTACCGAAGATATTAGAGAAGGATGTTCCGTAATGCGTAACCAAGCTGAATTGTTAAAAACACGTTTCGGCTCTGCCCTAGCTGAAGAGAACAAAGAGAATGAAATTATCTGTGTGCCTGGTTTGCGTGGTCGTGAGCCCAAGGAAATTTCAGTGAAAAATCTGGCCTATATTATCCAAGCTCGTATGGAAGAAATCGTAGAACATGTTTACTACGAAATTAAGTCGTCTGGTTATGAAAAGAAATTAATTGGTGGTGTAGTAATTACAGGTGGTGGCGCCTTGTTAAAGCATTTAAACCAAATGGTAGAATATGTTACGGGCTTAGATTGCCGTGTGGGTTATCCAAATGAACATTTGTCCAAATATGAGGAGATGCCAAAAACAATTTATGATGACTTGAAAAGCCCGATGTATGCGACTAGTGTTGGTTTATTGATTAAAGGTATTCAAAAAACAGAAGAGATGTTGGAAGAGATGAAGCAGCCAGGGGTATATGTGGAGAAACCAGTGGAAGCTAAAGAAAAGATTAAAAAGAGAGGTTTGTTCAGCACTTTGCTACAAAAAACATCAGAATTCATCAAAGACGACATGAATGTAAGTGATGAAGACTACATTAAACCGTAATATTTTTCCACAAAATGGGATTTTTCCACATTCTTAACACTTGTGGAAAACGACTGTTAAAAAAGTGTTAATATTACAGAAGAGATGAACAGCAAAATTGAATTTTTAAACTACTGATTCATAACAATATGAAGTTTGAAATGTTAAAAGATAAATCTTCAATCATCAAGGTAATTGGTGTTGGAGGTGGTGGAGGTAATGCGGTAAACCATATGTACCGTCAAGGAATTACGGGTGTAGACTTTATAATTTGTAATACAGATGCTCAGGCATTAGAGTTCAGCCCTATTCCAAACAAGGTACAGTTAGGTGCTAGTTTGACCGAAGGTATGGGAGCTGGTTCAATTCCTGAAGTGGGAAAAAACTCTGCAATAGAGAATATTGAAGATATTAAGGCCATGTTGGGTAGCACTACAAAAATGCTATTCATTACTGCGGGAATGGGGGGTGGTACTGGTACAGGTGCAAGTCCAATCATTGCGAAAGCAGCTAAGGAGCTTGATATCTTAACCGTTGGGATCATTACTACGCCATTTGCCTTTGAAGGTAAAAGACGTAAAATGCAGGCTGATGATGGTTTGGAAGAACTGAAAAAATATGTAGATTCTTATTTGGTGATTTCCAATGATAGATTGCGTGAAATTTTTGGAAACTTAACCTTAGGTTCTGCCTTTGCCCAAGCAGATGATATTTTAACTACTGCAGCTAAAGGTATTGCTGAAATCATTACGGTGCCAGGTTATATCAACGTTGATTTTAAGGATGTGCGCACGGTAATGAAAGATAGTGGCGTATCTATTATGGGTAGTTTTGCTTCAGAGGGCGACAATCGTGCACTAACCGCTGTAGAAGGGGCCCTAGCCTCTCCGTTGCTAAAAGATAACGAAATTGAAGGAGCAAGATATATCCTATTGAACATTAGCTCAGGCATACGTGAAGTTACCATGGATGAGGTGACCATTATTACAGATTATATCCAAGATAAGGCTGGGTTATCGGCTGATCTGATTTGGGGTAACTGTATAGATGAAAATTTAGGTGATAAGCTTTCGGTAACTATTATTGCTACTGGCTTCCAAACTACAGAACAAAGAGAAAAAGATAAACAGAATGTTAAAAAGATTTCACTACTAACACCAGAAGAAGCTCCTTTGGTTAAGCCTATAGAGCCGGTGAACTCGTTTATTACACCTAAAGAAACGCCTGTTATTACCGAACCTGTATTGAAAATTCAGGAAGAACCTAAACAGTCTGATCTATTTGGAGACTTATTTAACTCTAATAAGGCCAGTGTGATCACGCCGGAAGAAAATAAAACTATTGTTCATCAATTGGTGGAAGAAGAGCTACCGGCGGTTGATGCGCAGCAAATACAGGAAGCAGGCTTTGAATTTGAGGTAAAGGTGGCAGAAACAGAATTTGTTTTTGAAACGCCTATTGCTGCCTTTCCTGAAGAACCTGTAGAAGAGCCTCAGGCCTATACAGAACCAGAGCAATTTGATGCAGATCAAGGTAAAACCGATGATTCTATCGAAGAACAGCTTAAAAAGTCTAAGGAAAGAATTCTTAGGTTAAAGGACCTAAGTATGAAGTTGAGAACAAGCAATGGATTACAAGAACTTGAAAATGTACCTGCTTATCAACGTAAACAAATGCAGTTACAGCAAATTCAGCATTCCTCAGAATCTCAGGTTTCTAGGTTTACATTAACCAATGATGAAGATGGAGAAACTGGGATTAGGCCAAACAATTCATTCTTACATGATAATGTTGACTAATCACTTGGATATATAAACTTTTAAAGCCTTAACAATTTTTCCTTGTTAAGGCTTTTTTATGTTAAAGCATTGCTTTATAGGTTGTCAAATCATTAATTTAAGTTTAAATTTGCGGCAATTAATACATAAGTACATCTAACAATAAAATAAATAAAGAACATTGGATATTTTTGATAAAGTAGCAAAACGCATGGGGCCAATTGGTCAACACCAAAAGTGGTCTCATGGTTATTTCTCTTTCCCAAAATTAGAAGGAGAGATTGCACCTCACATGAATTTTAGAGGCAAGGAGCATTTGGTTTGGAGCTTGAACAACTATTTAGGTTTGGCAAACCACCCTGAGGTAAGGAAAGCAGATGAAAAAGGTGCTGCAGATTTTGGAATGGCCTATCCTATGGGTGCCCGCATGATGTCGGGAAATTCAAAATATCATGAACAATTAGAGCAGGATTTGGCTGCATTCGTTGGAAAGAAAGATGCTTTTCTTTTGAATTTTGGTTATCAGGGTATGGTCTCTATTATCGATGCACTACTGGACAGAAATGATGTGGTAGTATATGATGGCGAATCACATGCTTGTATATTAGATGGCTTGAGGCTGCATATGGGAAAACGTTTTGTGTATAAACATAACAATGTAGAGGATGCCCGTAAACAATTACAAAGAGCTACTAAACTGGTAGAACAGACCGGTGGTGGAATTTTGTTGATCACTGAGGGGGTTTTTGGCATGTCGGGTGCTCAAGGCAAATTAAAAGAACTTATAGCACTTAAAAAGGAATTTGAATTCCGATTGCTGATTGATGATGCACATGGTTTTGGTACCATGGGCGCAACAGGAGCAGGCACACACGAAGCTCAGGACAGTATTGAAGGAGTAGATGTTTATTTTGCAACATTCGCAAAATCTATGGCAGGTATAGGTGCCTTTGTAGCTTCCACTAAAGAATTAACTGATTATTTAAGGTATAATATGCGTTCACAAACTTTTGCTAAGGCATTGCCCATGCCTATGGTTATTGGTCTGATGAAGCGTTTGGAATTGCTTAAAAATAATCCTGAACTAAGGGAGAGACTATGGACTATTGCTACAACCTTACAGCAAGGACTACGTGATCGTGGCTTTGATATTGGAGTGACCAATACTGTAGTTACCCCTGTATTCTTAAAGGGTGAGCTTTTGGAGGCTACTGCTTTGACAATGGATCTGCGTGAAAATTATGGTATCTTTTGTTCTATAGTAGTTTATCCTGTTATTCCGAAGGGAATGATAGAACTAAGGCTGATTCCTACAGCAGTACATACTTTAGAAGATGTACAGCGTACCTTAGATGCTTTTAGCGAAGTGGCTGAAAAGTTAGGACGAGGTTATTATCAGGAAAATAAGTTCTCTGCAACAGAATAACAGTAGGAAATCTCTCTTGATGGTATTCTGTTAGTTGTTGATTTTCAGTTATTTGGTTTGTTTTTGTTGTTCATAAATACCATAACTGTGGAAAAAAAGATGAAATAGGGCTATTTTTTATTTTGACAATTATTTTTTTATTAAAATAAACCTCTTACATTAGTAATAGAGTATTAATCAAAACCTTAAAACTAATAGGAGTATTTTAAAAATGAAAAAATTTGCTGAAGTAAAAGCACTAGTTGCAGCTTTAGAAGCTGATGTGGACAAATTTTACAACAAATCTAACAGTGCCGCAGGTACAAGGGTACGTAAGGGAATGCAGGATTTAAAAAATCTAGCTCAAGGCATTCGTTTAGAAGTTCAAGAAACTAAAAACAAAGCATAGTCTTGCAATGTTCGTAAACAAAAAAGCGCCTCTGACCAAGGCGCTTTTTTGTTATACGTTATAACGGCAAAAGTTTGTAATCATCGGGATAGATCCCTTCTCCAAACTGTACCAGCTTTTCCTTAGAAAAGCGGAAGAATTTAAAGCTTTGTGTCAGCGAGTTGAATGTTCTGTAAATCACCATTCCTTTGTCATCCCCATAAGCTTGTATGGCATCTTTGTTAGCTTTCTTAAATTCTTGTTCGGTCATGCCGAGGCTGAATTTGGGTTCGTACTGCATAACGCTGCAGCCCAATGTGCTAAGCACAAGTAAAATTAATACTACTGTTTTCATTTGTGTGTGTTTTAAGTGTACTGATCGTACTCAATTATGATGCCTTTTAATAATGGTCACTGGAAATTGTTTGTAACACTTTTATCTAATCATATCATTGACGAGATATAAGGCATCTTACTCATTTGATTGGGCTCTTAACACTTGAATAAATTAATCTTGATTTTTAAGATTCTCGTTTTCACTGGAATGTGCATGGAAATATTATAAAAAAGCCTCGATTTTAGAAAATCGAGGCTATCTGTATCATTTTTAATGCAGCTGTATTAGGCCAGCTGCTTAAGTTGTCCTGCAATTAGATCAATCAGATTGGAACTGGCTTTCACTAAAGGCAAACGCACTGTGTCATTACAAATTCCGAGTTGTTTTAACGCTGATTTTACACCTACAGGGTTCCCTTCCGCAAAACATAATCTGGTGAACTCTAATAGGCTTAAATGGGCTGGGAGAGCTTTTGAAAACTCACCCTTTAAGCAAAGCCTAATCATATCGGAAAATTGTTTGGGTAGGGCATTGCCAATTACAGAAATTACGCCAACGGCACCTATTGACATCATTGGTAAGGCCACGGGATCATCGCCAGAAATCAGCATGAAATCGGCAGGCTTATCTCTCATGATCTGGTTAAATTGATCAAAACTGCCTGCGGCATCCTTTATGCCAATGAGGTTCTTAAAATCGTTCGCCAACCTACAAGTGGTTTCAGGAGACATATTGGAGCCGGTTCTTCCTGGTACATTATAAAGTATAATAGGCAGGGTGCTCAATTCGCTCAAGTATTTGTAATGTTGGTAAATACCTTCCTGATTAGGTTTGTTGTAGTACGGGCTTACCGAAAGAATAGCACTGTAACCACTGCTTTCGAAAGTTCTGATCTCTTCGGCAACACCTAAAGTATTATTACCACCAATACCAGCTACCAAAGGTAGACGATCATTGTTAATTTCAGCGGTAAACTCCCACACCTTCTTCTTCTCGTCCTTGCTTAATGTGGCAGTTTCGCCAGTTGTACCTAAAGACACGAGGTAATCTATACCTCCATTAACCAAGTGATTGATCAGGCGTTCTAAACCTTGATAATCTACTGAGCCATCGGTGTTGAAAGGTGTGACCATTGCTACACCTGTTCCGTGAAATTTGTTCATTATATATTTAAATTATTGATTTTCGAATGAGGGAATTTTAAGCATCTAATAAAAACTTTAACAATTCTCTAATTCGTCCTTTATCCATTAATCATTTCCGTCAATTCATCTTCGCTAATGAGCCTAACATTTAATTTAGTGGCTTTCTCTAACTTGGATGGACCCATGTTATCACCTGCAACCAGGTAATCAAGCTTTGCCGAAATGCTGCTCAATATCTTTCCCCCATTTTCCTCTATAAGATTCTTGAGCTCATCCCTGCTATGCTTTTCAAAAACGCCCGAAATTACAAATGTTTTTCCATTTAACTTGTCGCTTTGGTATAGATTTACAGTTTCTTGAATTTCAAAGCATAAACCCGCATGTTTTAGCTCGTTTATTTGCGTTATATTGCTGTTTTTTGCGAAATATTCTTGTATGCTCTCCGCAATTCTAACACCAATTTCATCAATAGCTATCAATTCTTCTAGAGAAGCTTTGGCGAGATTGTCAATATTTTTTAATGCTTTGGCTAATTTTTTTGCGACGGTTTCTCCAACGTACCGAATGCCTAAACCAAATAGCAATTTTTCAAAAGGCATTAACTTAGATTGTTCAATACCCTTGAGCATATTGTCGATAGATCGTTCGCCAAAACGTTCAATATTTTTTAAGTCTTCTGCTTTTTCATGTAAATGGTATAGGTCGCTAATTTTGGTAATTAGACCTCTCTGGTAGAAAGTTTCTATGGTTTCATCACCCAGTCCGTCAATATTCATCGCTTTTCGTCCAATGAAGTGTTGTATCTTTCCTATAATTTGTGGAGGACAGCCATCTTCATTTGGACAATAATAAGCTACTTCACCTTCTTTTCTCATCAATAGGGTATTGCATTCTGGGCAATGGCTAATATATTGGATGGGTACATCAGAAACCCTCTTCTCTAGATTAACCCTAATAATTTTGGGAATAATTTCTCCACCTTTTTCTACATAGACCGTATCCAGTTCATGCAGATCCAATCGTTTTATTTCATCGGCATTGTGTAAAGTGGCCCTTTTTACGGTGGTTCCTGCCAACAATACAGGTTTTAGGTTGGCTACTGGGGTAACTGCTCCAGTTCGTCCAACTTGATAGGTCACCTTTTCTAAAACTGTTTGTACTTCTGCCGCTTTAAATTTGTAGGAGATGGCCCATCTTGGAGATTTAGCTGTAAAACCAAGTTCTTGTTGTTGGGCATAACTATTTACCTTGATTACAATTCCATCGATATCATAGCTTAATTTGAAACGCTCGGTATCCCAATGTCTGATGAATGTTAATACTTCATCAATGTTATTGCTGAGTTGTGTATGCCTGCATACATGAAAGCCCCATTGTTGTACGGCTTCCAAGCTTTCCCAATGTGTTTTAAATAAAGGCCTATCTGTATATAAGCCATATAAAAAGCAATCTAAAGGGCGTTTCTTCACTTCTCTTGAATCCTGCATTTTTACAGTGCCAGCTGCAAAGTTTCTAGGGTTTGCATAAGGGATTTCCCCCAGTTCTTCCCGTTCCTTGTTTAATCTCTCAAATGCTGCACGATGCATAAAAACCTCACCTCTTATTTCAAAGCTTTCAGGTACATCATTAGCTTTTATACGATGCGGAATGGTTTGTATCGTTTTTATATTTGTTGTAACATCATCACCTTTTGTACCATCTCCTCGGGTTACGGCTCTGGCCAGGATCCCATTTTCATATGTTAAACTGATGGATAGCCCATCAAACTTAAGCTCACATACATATTCAAATTGATTACCAATAGCTTTTCTTACCCTTTCGTCAAAGTCTCTTAAATCTTGATCGTTGTAGGTATTTCCTAATGACAGCATTGGCCATCTGTGTTTTATGGTAGCAAAACTTTTGGTGATGTCTCCACCTACTTTTTGGGTAGGAGAGTTAGGGTCTGCAAATTCTGGATATTCCTGTTCGAGTTTAACCAATTCTTCGAGCTTTTTATCAAACTCATAATCACCAATGGTGGGCATGGCTAAAACATAATAATTGTAGGTATGCTGGTTCAGCTCGGCTACCAACGCATCCATCCGTTCTTTTGTTGCAAAAATCGACATAGTGCGAATATAACTATTCGCATTTAGCTAAATAAAATGATTTTTAATTATTGGTGAAATCCAGGCGAATAGAAAAGACATTACTATAGAGCGCATCGGAACTGTTGCCCACATTGGTTAAGGCATAATCTAAGGAGAAATTCTTGATTTTAATGCCTACCCCCATATTTGGTTGATAAGTATAGATTTGCTTACCTGTAAAATCAGTAGATTTTTGGATATTGCCAACTCCGCCGCGTAAAAAAACAGTTTTTTTGAAATCTATAGATAGGCCTAGTGTAGGATCGGCACTAATTGGGTCGGCACTTACCAATACATTTCTCTGTCCATCTGTCGTCAGATTGATATTGGTTTCGGCCATGATATTGAACTTGTCATTGATCGGGGTAGCATATGCGGCGCCCAGAATAATACGGGGATTAGTAGTTTCTGTTGAGTTTTTAGGGATATCGTTTCCTGTTGCCGTATATACTGTAGTTAGTTTTTCAGCATTATAGCTCCATGCATTAAAAGTTGTGGTGATATCTCTTCCAACAGCAGCCAACATGAATTTTCCTACTTTATATTGAATGCCGGCATCAAGTCCAAAACCCCATGATTTTCCATATTCGCCAACCAATCGGTGTATGATTTTTACATTGGCCCCATAATTTAAACCATCGGTATTTCCAATGTCCTTTTTGCCTTTTTTTCTGGCATAAGAAAAGATAAAAGCATAATCTGCAGCAGAAAACTTTTTTACCCTATCATAGTTGATATTTCCGTCTGCATCAATAAGCTCGGAAGTATCAGGAATATCATCCACACCAAAACGAATGATAGAGGCTCCTATAACAGCAGTATTATCCTGCACCGAAGTGGCAAAAGCAGCATAATCATATTTGGCAATACCGGCAAAATATTCGGAGTGCATAAAGCTGGCCTGTTTGGGCGTCTCCATTCTAGCAAGCCCCGCGGGGTTCCAATAGCCTGCAGTAACATCGTTTACACTGGCAATTACAGAACCCGACAGGCCAAATGCCGATGAGCCTACCCCTATGTTCAGAAATTCATTGCTGTATTTACGCTTTTGAGCAAAAGCTGAAGTGATCAATATGGATAAAAGTATAGTTAGCTGATACTTGCGCATGGCCTATGTTAACCTGTTTTCAATTTCCTCAAATATAGCCATAAAATCTACTTCTAGTTTCTTTTTATAAATTTCTAACCTTAACGTAAGCTCACTTACTGTTTTTTCGTTGAATGGATGCTCCCATAAGCGCATGCAGATACGTTGTAGTGCATAGCTTATATTCTCGAGTTTTTGATAACTGAACAGGTACCTGCTAGATTTAAAACCGTTAAAAAACTTAAAAAATAATGCTTTATCATCCATTCCACATTTAACAAGAAAATTTTCCAATTCAATAGGATCAGCTTTTTCCAGATTTTCATAAAATGAATTGATATCTATTTTATGATGTTCAATGAGAAGGCAGTCTAGCAATAGTTCTATACCAATATGGGCCAAAAAGGAGGGCCTTACCGGACTATTTTGCAAAATAGGTAAGAGGAGATGTTTTAGTTGCTGGGTTTTTTCCTCAAAAAAACTAGAAGAATGAAAGATGAGGTCAACTTGTAGGTGTCTTTTCCAGCCAAATAAAATAGCTTCCTGAGTTTGGTTGCCCGCAAAAATGGCTTCATTTTTTTGGGGATAAAAATTCCAGGCTTTATGTGCATTTTTTACAAGATCCGGTAGGATAGTACCAATAATTAGATTAGAATTGTCTTGATTTTGGTCAAAGTAAAAATGAGATAGGAAATTCATATTAGGTAAATATACTTAGAAAGACCCAAAATAAGAGATCTTGAATTGTGATTTGTGTTGGGAATGGTCTTTCAGCTTTAGCCTCAAACTGCTATCTTTGCGACCTAAACATAGAATAAATGACAAATTTTGTTGATGAATTGCGTTGGCGGGGAATGTTGCATGACATTATGCCCCATACTGAAGATAAACTTAATGAAGGCATGTGTGTCGGCTATATTGGTTTTGATCCAACAGCAGATTCATTGCATGTGGGGCACCTGACCCAAATTATGACATTAATTCATTTTCAACGTGCTGGACATAAACCAGTCGCATTGGTTGGGGGTGCCACGGGAATGGTGGGCGATCCTTCAGGTAAATCGGCCGAACGCAATCTGCAAACAGATGCTATGGTTGAACACAATCTTGCTGCACTAAGGAAACAGCTTTCCATCTTTCTAAAATTCGAAGATGAAGGTAACGGGGCTGTAATGGTCAATAATGCAGATTGGTTCAAGCAAATGAATTTTCTCGACTTTATTAGAGATGTAGGTAAGCACATTACGGTTAATTATATGATGGCCAAGGATAGTGTGAAGAAACGCTTGGAAGGCGATGCTGGCTTATCTTTTACTGAATTTAGTTATCAATTAATACAGGGATATGATTTTTACTATTTGTGGAAACACTACAATTGTGTGCTGCAAATGGGAGGCTCGGATCAGTGGGGAAATATTGTAACCGGAACTGAATTGATCAGAAGAAAAGATAGTGGAACGGCCTATGCGTTAACTACCCAATTAATTAAGAAGGCTGATGGTACTAAATTTGGTAAGACCGAAAGTGGCGCAGTTTGGTTGGACCCTGAAAAAACTTCGCCTTATAAGTTCTATCAATTTTGGCTAAATTCTTCGGATAGTGATGTAAAGGCATGGATAAAGATTTTTACCCTGAAAAGTAGAGAAGAGATTGAACAATTGGAAATAGACCATGATAAGGCCCCCCATTTGCGTATTCTTCAAAAGGCATTGGCCGAAGATATTACAGTAAGAACCCATTCTGCTGAGGCTTTAGAAATGGCAATCAAAACCTCTGAGTTTCTTTTTGGAAATGGGTCCTTGGAATTATTAGAAGGTCTTTCTACTGCTCAAGTGTTAACTATTTTTGAAGGTGTACCACAGTTTAAGCTTTCGAAAGCTGAGTTGGAAAATGGTATTGACCTGCCTTCTTTACTGGCAGAAAAAACAAATGTTTTCCCATCTAAAGGAGAAGTGAAGAAAACCGTGCAAGGGGGTGGTTTAAGCATTAACAAAAATAAAGTAGCCGATTTGAATGAAACCTTTTCTGTTGTCAATCTAATAAATGACGAGTTTCTCGTGGTGCAAAAGGGAAGGAGAAATTACTTTCTCGTCATTGCAGAATAGAAAGTATGATATTGAATAAAAAAAATCCCGCTTAATCAACGGGATTTTTTTTATTCTTTTTTATTTTCAGACAAAATGTGTATATTGTTGTGTAATTGTCTGATTATATGAAAAAGAAAGCAGAAAAACCATCAGTTGTAGAAGAACCAATAGTTGCTTATGGAATTTCTAACTATACACCACTTGAGGTAGTCATAGGTGTCCGAGCTTCAAAACTTTCCGATTTTGACCTGCTTAGCATTGCCCGAAAAGGTATTGAAAAAAAGAGCCTATTGGCGTTGGCTAAGAAAATTTCATTAACCTTAGAAGAAATTTCGGACATTTTACATATTAGTGAGCGCACTTTGCAACGATATACCCCAAGTACATTAATTAGAACAGAACATGCTGATCGTGCAATAGAATTAGCCAAATTGTATGAGCGGGGAAGTGAGGTTTTAGGTAGCCATGAAGCTTTTAATAATTGGCTGCGCAATCCTAATTATGCTTTAAAAAATCAAATTCCTTTAACATTATTAGATACCAGCATAGGTTTTACTATGGTTTTAGATATTTTGGGTCGTATAGAATATGGAGTGTATAGTTAATGTTGGTATACCGAATTTCATCACCGCAATATATTAATGACTTAAGTGGCCATGGTGCGAAGTTATATGGTGGTCGTTGGAATGATAAAGGAACAGCGGTGGTTTATTTTGCCTCGAGTAGGGCCATGGCGATAATGGAGTTGTTGGTTCATTTAAGGCCTGGAGATTTGGTACGGGATTATTCCTTGGCAGTTTTTGATGTTCCGGAGGATAAAATTTTAGTCGTCAGTACTAAAGATCTGCCAGAAAATTGGCGAAGTGAAGAGCATGAGAAATATTTAAGGCAATTAGGGAAACAATTTGTCAATAACAACGATTACCTACTTATGGAAGTACCCTCAGCTTTGGTAGAGGAGGAACATAATTTTATCATGAACCCAGCACACGATGATGCAAACCAGGTAAAACTAATAAGTCAGCGGATATTTAAATTCGATAATAGACTGAAAAACTAAGCTATTGTACCAATAAATTACAGCCTCTGATATCTGCATTGTCAAACCTGCCAATGACTTCGAAGCTATTGTTGCTGTGGATCTTTCCTAAATCTTGTGTAGCAATGAAGGAACAGGAATTAATATTGGCCAAATCTATTACATTTATACCGCCTGTTTGGTTATTTTTAATCAAACTAAGTGGATCGGAAGTGTCTCTCAACAAAATTTTCATCCATGGCGGACAGTTAAATATGCCATTTCCGTACGAGTAGGCTTGTGAGAGTAATTCTGTCATCCCATATTCGCTATGGATGCTTCCCACGCCAAAGCCATTGCACAATATATGGTGCAGTTCTTGTCTGACCATTTCTCGCCTCTTGCCTTTCATGCCCCCAGTTTCCATCACTATCAGGTTGGGAAATTGAATAGTATAACGTTCTACAAAATCTAATAAAGCATAAGTTACCCCAATGAGTATCGTTTTCTGATGGTTTTTATTTAATTCTTCAAGCGTAGAAAATAGTTCTTCATGATTATGTAAGAAGTATCCACTCTGTGGGTGCCTGCTTTTTTTTAACAGGTCATCAACCATATAGATGAGGGAAGAACCCTCTCTTTCTAGATAGGAGGGCAATAGAGCTAAAATGCAATAGTCATCGGGCGCTCCATAAAAGCGTTCAAAAGCCATGTTATAACTTTTTTCATAGATGCTTACATCTTGTACTAAATGTTTACTGGTTACATGTCCTGTAGTTCCCGAGCTAGTGAAGATAATATCAGGATTTTTATCTGATGAGACGATGTCTTGGGTTTTGAAAAAACTAATGGGAAGAAAAGGTATTTCGGTATAACTCTTAATTTGGTGTGCGTTAATATCGAGTTGTTTGATATATTCATGATATATTAAACAATGGTTTGCTTGATAACGGAAAATAGCTAAGGCCCGCTCCTCGAATTGAGAAGAATTGTCAATAGAAAAAAAATGCTCAGTTTTGGTATTCACTAAGCAAAAGTACAAAGATTTGAAATATTAGTTCTTGGATTTTGCCTGAATAATTGCTTTCCTAAAGTGATGCCCACATAATCCACTTATACCTGCTGCTAATCCGCCAAAAAATACAGTTATGGCTAATATTAAGGGCCAGATTTTTACCCCAACCATTTCAGCAACACGATTGGCCAGTACATGGTGATTGGGC
>NZ_JAELTN010000056.1 GCF_016428855.1 Pedobacter sp. ASV28 | reverse complement strand
ATGCCCCGCCCCTTGTACCCGTATTTTCGATAAATTTAACTGCTATAAAATTAGTTATTGAAGCGGCTCCAGTAGGAATACTAAAGTAAACACCTCCTCCAGTTGATGTAGATGAGTTATTACGGATCTAATACAGATTCAGAGGTAATAGGAAGTATCAAAAATACGAGCGACGAAAAATCTCGTCTTTGTAACTATAATACAAATGTGAATAATGGTCAAATGAATACTGATAATAATGTTTGGGCCATGCTTTATTCAGGTATTGAACGTTGTAACTTGGCCATCAGGGGACTAAGGGCTTATGGTAACGTGGAGAGCAATAGTGCTATGGCTCAATTATTAGGGGAAGTTTTAACCCTTAGAGCCGTTATGTATACCGATTTAATTAAGGCCTGGGGAGATGTTCCAGCAAGATTTGAGCCCAACTCTGCTGAAACAATGTATAAACCAAGAACAGACAGAGATATCGTTTATAAACAATTGTTGGCCGATTTGGCTGAAGCTACTACTTATTTGGCATGGCCAAATGCAACTGCCAGGACCAGCTCTGTAGAGCGTGTGAATAAAGCTTTTGCCAAAGGGTTACGAGCTCGTATAGCGCTTATGGCAGGTGGATATGCTTTACGTCAGGATAAGACTGTTCGTTTAAGTACAGATCCGGACTTAGCTCCAGCTAAGATGTATGAAATTGCCAAAAAAGAGTGCATAGATGTAATTACCAGTCGTAGCGTTAAGTTATTGCCAAGCTTTGAACAAGTGTTTAGAAACTTAAACCAAGAGGTACTTACAGCTGGACAAGAATCAATGTGGGAAATTCCTTTTGCTGAAGGTAGAGGTAGGGTGATTTTTGATTTGGGGGTTAACCATAATAAAATCGACAAATATACCGGGCAGAATAAAGGAGGATCAGTTATCGCTAATCCTACCATGTGGTATGATTTTGAAAAGGAAGATACCAGAAGAAACGTAAGTATTACGCCTTATGGTTGGGATAGCGATGGTACGGCAAATACAGCTTATCAGGTCACATCAAGTCTAGGGAAAATGTATTTTGGAAAATATCGTTATGAATGGATGAAGCGTAGGGTAACCTCTACTAATGACGATGGGATCAATTGGATGTATATGCGTTATTCAGACATTGTATTGATGGCGGCAGAAGCAATAAATGAATTGGACGGTCAAAATGCCGCGGCTCCTTATTTAAAAATGATTAGAGATAGGGCCTATCCCAATAATCCTGCTATGGTCACGGCCTACATGAATACGGTAACTGCCTCTAAAACTACTTTCTTCAATGCCATAGTAAAGGAAAGGGCTTTAGAATTTGTAGGTGAAATGTTAAGAAAGAACGACTTGATCCGTTGGAATTTATTGGATGCAAAGTTGGCCGAAAACAAGACCAAATTAGAACAGTTGGAGAATAGACAAGGTATTTATGCTAATCTTCCCGCCAAGATATATTACAGCTTAAAAGCAGATGGCGAGACTTTGGATATTTATGGACTTAATTTTGGAGATACCGATGCCGTTGGGTTGGCAGGCGGCTATACTGCCAATAAAACCTGGACCATGTCATCTTCATCTGATGCTACTACATTTTGGAATGCATTATATGTTAATCAGCCAAGTAAACAACCTTATTGGCCTATATGGCAAACGTTCTTAGATTCGTCTAACGGAATGTTAAATAATAGTTTCCTAGGTTTATAATTGAGCGAATCATGAAAAAGAATTTTAAAAACATATTAGCTTTTTCCTTAATGTCATTAGCATTACTAAGTGGATGTAAGGACAGTGTATTAGAGGAAATTAAAACTTTAAATACCGATAGGGCATTTTCAGCAACAGGTTTAACAGCAACCGTAATTAATAAGATTAATGCTAGACTTACCTGGACTAAAGTTTCAAATGCGTCGTCTTATACCATAGAAGTTTATGATAACGTAGATTTTTCTGGTACACCTGTAAAAACAATTACAGGTATAAAATATGATCAAGTGCCTTATACTGTTACAGGTTTAGCGGGAGCGACCCAGCATGCTGTTCGTGTAAAATCTATTGGTTCCAATGGATCGGCAGATTCTAAATGGGTAAGTGTGACCTTTAAAACTGATGCCGAACAAATTTTAAATCCGGTAAGCTTAGGTGATATTACCGCTACATCTGTAAAGATTACTTGGCCTGCAAATGAAACGGTTACCCGATTGGTGTTTAATCCAGGTAATATTTCTCGTACTTTAACCCCTGCTGAAATTGCTGCGGGAAGCGCTACGGTTACCGGATTGGTAGCTGAAACTTTATATACTGTTAGCATCTTTAATAATGCCATACAAAGAGGTAGCACTACGTTTACAACAGCTATAGATGTTAGCGCCTTTACCCAAGTGCATAACGATAGCGAATTGACAGCTGCTCTTGCTGCATCTGGATCTGTAAGGATAGCATTACACCCAGGTACTTATACTTTAACAAGTGATATTACAGCAAACAAAAATATTACGATTGTTGGAACCGATGCAGTGAACAAACCTGTAATTAATAGGGCAGTTTTCAAACTGGAAGCAAATGCAGCATTAACTTTAAATAATGTAAAACTAGATGGAAATCAGGCCTCAAATACGAATCAATTGATTATCTATAATGCTGCTTCTACTGGCACTTATGGCGCAGTTTCGATATTGAATAGTGAAATGTATAATTATGCGAAAGGATTGTTATATATTAATGTATCTGCATTGATAGAATCGATTACCTTGGAAAATAACATTTTTCATGATATTAATGTTACAGGTGCTGCATTTGTGGATATGAGGTTAGGATTTGCTAAAACTTTCAGCATGAAAAACAATACCCTATATAACTTCACCACTAGCGATAGCCAGAGAGATCTGTTCCGTATAGATAATGTTACTACTTTCCCAACACAAACAAGTAATAAACTGACAGTAACTAATAATACTTTTTATAACGTGATGAACTATACGGGGACAAGATATTTCTATAATAGATTGACAACACTATCAACTTATTTTAATAAGAATATTGTAGTTAACTCTTTGGCTTATTACACCAATCAAAGTGCAACAATCTTTGCTGAAATGTTAAATAACAATTATTTCAATGCAGCCAATTTTTATGAAAGTACAACCACGTCAGCTAAAAATGATGCTACTGCTAATGGTTATACAAAATTAGATCCTGGTTTCACTAATGCGGCAGCTGGTAATTTCACTATTTCAAATGTCGATCTAAAGGCATATGGTATAGGAGATGTAAGGTGGAGATAATCTTATAGTTGATAAGGATGAGGCTAGAAAAAGCCTCATCCTTTTTTTAATTCCTTTATACATATGATTCGTCAGTTTTTTCTAGTTAATTCATTCCTAATCGCTTTTGGTTTATCCGTATTTCAAAGCAAAACAACTGTTTTTATCATTGGTGATTCAACAGCAGCAAATAAGCTAACCAAAGCTTATCCAGAAACGGGTTGGGGCATGCCTTTTACTTATTTTTTTGACAGTACCGTAGTGGTAAACAACTTGGCAAAAAATGGAAGGAGTACCCGAACATTCTTATCGGAAGGTTTATGGTCAACTGCTTTGTCTACCATGAAAAAAGGAGATTATGTACTGATCCAATTTGGGCATAATGATGAGAGTAAGGAAAAAGCAGATCGATATACTACCCCAGAGCAGTATATAGAAAATTTGACAAAATTCGTAAATGAAACTCGTTCAAAACAAGCTACACCTATATTAATTACGCCTGTTTCCCGTAGAAAATTCGATAAGGAAGGCCAGGCGCTGGAAACTCACAAAGAGTATACGCCATTGGTTAAACAGGCAGCGGAAAAATTAAAGGTTGCCCTTATCGATCTGGATGAAAAAAGCAGGCAGCTTTATCAACAAATGGGAGAAGAAAATTCAAAATTACTTTTTTTACAATTGTTGCCTAACGAACATCCAAATTATCCTGAAGGAAAAATAGATAACACGCATTTCAGTGAATTAGGAGCTAGGAAAATTGCGCAGATCGTACTACAGGAAATTAAGGCACTAAAGTTGCCCTTGGCTGATAAAGTGGTAAAACCAGAAGTTAAAAAGTGATGAAGAGCAAATTGTTGTATTGTTGTATGCTTGTATGGTTGCATAGTTTTTCCGCCTATGCTTCAAATATTGATAACAGATACTCGGTACTTGATACTCAATACAACTTTGTAGTGGCCCAAGATGGATCGGGTAACTTTAAAACGGTGCAGGAAGCCTTAAATGCAGTGCCTGATTTTAGAAAAGTAACCACTACTATCTTTATTAAGAATGGTATATATAAAGAAAAACTTAATCTTTCTTCCTCTAAACAGGCGGTAACGTTGATTGGAGAAAGTGTAGATAGAACTATACTCACCTTCGATGATTGGGCACAAAAGAAAAATATTTTTGGTGAAGAAAAAGGAACTTCCGGCTCATCAAGTTTCTATGTGTACGGACCTCAATTCACTGCACAAAACCTTACCTTTCAGAACACGGCAGGTCCGGTTGGCCAAGCAGTTGCCCTATTTGTGGCAGGTGATAAGGCACGCTTTATAAATTGTAGAATACTAGGCTTTCAGGATACACTATATACCTATGGTTATGGAAGTCGTCAATATTACTATCAATGCTATATAGAAGGTACGGTTGATTTTATTTTTGGTTCATCTACGGCAGTATTTGATCATTGTGAAATTTTCTGTAAAAAGGGAGGTTATGTAACTGCAGCATCAACACCAGACAGTATAAGGTATGGCTACGTATTCATCAATAGTCGTATAACTGGCGATGCTGTTGAAGGCTCATTTTATCTTGGCCGACCTTGGCGACCCTATGCTAAAACCGTATTTATTAATTGCGATTTAGGTAAACAAATTAAGCCAGAAGGATGGCACAATTGGAATAAACCAGATGCAGAAAAGACTTCATTTTATGCTGAATATAAAAGCAAAGGGGCAGGAGCAAATGATAAGTTCCGTGTAAAATGGTCACACCAGTTAACTGAAAAAGAAGTGAATGAAAACTACACGTTAGAAAAGATTTTTGATGGTTGGAAACCAATCGAGTAATCTTTCATTCCGAGGTACGAGGAATCTGTTTTAAATGAAAAAAATACTATTCATATTATATTGTCTTATTGGATATCAATCTGCAAAAGCACAAGATTATCCGAAAGAACTAACCGTTGCACAAGATGGTAGTGGAGATTTTAAGACCATTCAGGAAGCGGTAAATGCTGTTCGTGATTATAGTGACGTAATGGTAACTATTTCTATAAAAAGAGGGGTTTATAAGGAAAAATTGGTCGTTCCTGCACAAAAATCGAGAATTAGGCTGTTAGGTGAAAATAGAGAAAATACCATTATTACCTTTGATGATTATTCTGGTAAGGGCAATATCAATACCTACACTTCGCATACTGTTTTAGTTCAGGGCAATGATTTTAGTGCAGAGAATTTAACTTTCGAAAATTCGGCAGGCCCGTTAGGTCAGGCTGTTGCCTTACATGTAGCGGCTGACCGGGTGACGATTAAAAACTGTAAGATCATTGGAAACCAAGATACGCTTTTCCCTTCGGCCGATACCAGCAGGCAATATTATGTAGACTGCTATATAGAAGGTACAACAGATTTCATCTTTGGGGCAGCGACAGTAGTGTTCGAAAGATGCCATATACATAGCAAGAAAAACTCTTACATCACAGCGGCCTCAACTACCGAAGCACAACCTTATGGTTTTGTTTTTTTGAATTGTAAGCTAACGGCAGATTCTTCATTTAAAAAGGTGTATTTGGGCCGGCCATGGCGACCTTATGCCAAAACCGTATTTATCAATACGCAAATGGGCGATCATATCTTGTCTGCAGGTTGGAGCGTATGGAATAAAAATGAGAATCACAAAACTACGTTCTATGCAGAATATGGTTCTTATGGTGCTGGTTTTGTAGAGGGTCAACGTGTAGAATGGTCTCATCAATTGAGTAAAAAACAAGTTAAGGAATATACGCTCAAAAATATATTTCAAAATAAGAATAAGTGGTTGCCAAAAATAGATTAATTAATAAGATGAAAAGAAACCGATTATATTTCCTTTTGAGTGTATTTGCCCTCTTAAGCTGCTCTAAAAAGAGCGAAGCACCAAACGATAATGGTGGTGGAAACGGAAACCAAGATAAACCAGTTCAGGTACAGGAAACGGCTATTGCATTTCCGGGAGCAGAAGGATATGGTAAAAATACGACGGGTGGACGTGGTGGACGTGTCATAAAAGTGACTAACCTAAATGATGCAGGTGCAGGGAGTTTAAGAGAAGCTATAGCGGCCAGCGGGGCTCGCATTATTGTTTTCGAGGTTTCTGGAAATATCGAACTGAAAAGCAAATTGCAAATTAGTAATGGCAATGTCACAATTGCCGGCCAGACTGCTCCTGGAGATGGAATTTGTATTCAGAATTATGAGGTGAACATTACAGCCAATAATGTAATTGTCCGTTATATGCGATTTAGGTTGGGCGATGTGAACGTAGCAACCATTGAAAGTGATTCCTTTTGGGGCCGCGGTTTGGACAATATCATGATCGATCATTGTTCCATGAGTTGGTCTATTGATGAATGCTCATCCTTTTATCACAATAAAAATTTTACCATGCAATGGTGCATGCTTACGGAGAGCATGACCAATTCTGGGCATTCTAAAGGAGCGCACGGTTATGGTGGTATATGGGGAGGTTCGCCTGCCACTTTCCATCATAATTTATTGGCACATCATACCAGCCGTAATCCAAGATTTGATGGAGGCTTACGCTACAGCAGTGGTAGTGGTACTGGCGTGGGGCCTTATGGTCCAGATAAAGTAGATTATAGAAATAATGTGATTTATAACTGGAGTGGTAACAGTGCTTACGGTGGCGAAAATGGAGAATATAATATAGTAAATAACTATTACAAGCCAGGACCTTCAACTCCATCTAACAGAAATAAAAGGATTATGCAGGTTACAAAAGATGTGACAACGGGAGCAGCCAACCCTTCTGTTTATGGGTTGGGATATGGTACATTTTATATCGATGGAAATTATGTTAACGGCAACGCAACGGTAACGGCAAACAATTGGAGTGGTGGCGTAGATTATGATTCAGGTATTACAGAAACAATGGTACGCAAAACAGTACCGTTTTCTAGCGCAGAAATTACAGCTCATACTGCATTAGAGGCATATGAAGCCGTATTGAACTATGGCGGTGCCTCGTACAAGAGAGATGCGGTGGATATCAGAATAGCGAATGAGGTAAGAACCGGTACAGCGACTTATAAAGGTTCAATTTCAGGTTTATGGGGGATCATTGATACCCAAAAAGACGTAGGTGGTTGGCCGAAATTAAATCAGACAGCGGCGCTGAAAGATACTGATGGCGATGGTATGCCAGATGAATGGGAAATTGCCAATAAACTAGATCCCAATAAGGCCAATGCCAATGGTCGTGAGCTGAGTTCTGGTTACGATAATATTGAGGTTTATATCAATAGTTTAGTAAAAGCCATTACCGAAGCACAATATAAAAAATAAGTAATAAAAAGAAGTGAATGGTTTACGAAAGGCGGATGTTTTCATTCGCCTTTTGACATTTCAGTTTTTTTAAGTGTTTAACAAATGTTTTTACTCAGATTTTAAACCCTTTTAATCAATTTTTAGACCTGTATTTTTTATTTCCCTTTTAAGTTTGTTGAACAAATTCTCCAATTTGTTTCAATCAATTATAAATACTGGAAATATCGTCAGAAAAACTGATGCAAAATAAATTTACACAGATGAAAACCATATCGACCTTTTTGCTCATCCTGCTGAGTGCAATTTCAATCAATGCACAGCGGCCCCTATCACCGCAAATACCAACGAATATTTTTAATGTTACTGCCTTTGGAGCTGTGGGTGATGGGAAGAATGTAAACACTACGGCCATACAAACGGCTTTGGATAAAACGGCGGAAAAAGGAGGTGTTTTAATCATTCCCAAAGGTGTTTTTAGGTGTGGACCTATCGAAATAAAAAGCAGAACTCATTTAGTGTTGGAAAAAGGTGCCGTTCTAAAGCTCATTAACGATGTTGAAAACTACCCCGTTGCCGATGGACGTTACCTGAATTTTATTACCATAAAGAAAGTAAACGATGTTAAAATTAGCGGAGAAGGAATTATTGATGGGCAAGGCGAAATTTGGTGGGATAAGTTTACGGCTAAAGAAATTACTTTTCGTAGACCTCAATTATTGATCTTTGAAAGATGTGAAAGGGTAGAAATTTCAGGTATTACCACTTTAAATCCCCCAAACACACATATTTCTTTAAAAGCTTGTAAAGAGGTATATATTCACGATATTAATATTTCAGCCCCAGAAAAATCTAGAAATACGGATGGGATTAACATATCGGCAAAAAATACCCTGATTGAGAGGTGTAAAATAGCTACTGGCGATGATAATATAGCCATTAACTTTGGCGATAAGAAACCTAATGTAGAACCAGAAGTGCTAAATATGGTTATTCGCGATTGTGCATTTGGTTATGGCCATGGTCTTTCTATTGGCAGTTATACCTCGGGCGGATTGAAAAACCTCCATGTAAATAACTGTACATTTAATGGAACAACTTCGGCCATACGTATTAAAACCGCTCGTGGCAGAGGAGGCGTGCTAGATAATATTGTGTATGAGAATATTGATATAAAAAATGTAAAGTGGCCCATCTTTATTTCTATGTACTATCCAAAAGAGCCTAAATATATTTCAGAGGAGGTCGTAGAACCATTTGCGCAAGCTACACCAGTATATAAAAATATTAAGCTTATAAATGTAAGCGCTACAAATGCCGAAGTGGCCATTAAAATGTGGGGACTGCCAGAGTCGGTCATTGAAAATATAAGCATGACCAACGTAAATATAGATGCCAGCAAAGGTGCCGAACTATACAATGTGAAGAATTTGATATTCGAAAAATCAACAATTAACGTGTCAACGGGAGAGAAAATAAAAATTCATAATACTACTTACACTGGCTTAAAATAAGCTGATTTTAGATTAGTAAACATAAATATCATCATGAATATTGCTCATGATAGTTACATGACCATTAAAAAACAAAGCGAGCTTGATAGCTCATTAATTAAGAGAAGTGTGCTCTTGAACGCCATTAAAAAAATGGATATCATATTAATAAACTTATTCCAATGAAAAGAACTTTTGCAATCCTATTAGCTACTTTTTCTTTAAATGCATATGCCCAAAAACAAGAAATTTCAAAGGTTTGGGTATCTGATTTAGGAAATGGAACTTACAAAAACCCAGTATTAGATGCCGATTATTCAGATCCTGATGCCATTAGAGTGGACGATAAATTTTATATGATTGCCTCCAGTTTTGATGCGGTTCCAGGGCTCCCCATTTTAGAATCTACCGATCTGGTCAATTGGAAACTTATCGGCCATGCACTAAAGAGGCAACCTCCTTTTGAGCATTTTTCTAAGACACAGCATGGTAATGGGGTATGGGCACCGACCATTCGTTATTACAATAATGAGTTTTACATCTATTATCCAGATCCAGATTTTGGGATTTATCTGACCAAGGCAAAAAATATAACTGGCCCTTGGACAGATCCAATTTTGGTAGAAGGTGGAAAAGGCTTAATTGACCCTTGTCCGCTTTGGGACGAAGATGGGAAAGTTTATTTAACTCACGGTTATGCAGGTAGTAGGGCTGGAATTAAAAGTGTGCTTGTCGTAAAAAGAATGAATGCCGCTGGCGATAAGACCATTGAAGAAGGTAAAATTGTTTTCGACGGTCATGAACAAGATCCAACCTTAGAAGGCCCTAAGTTTTATAAGAGAAAAGGTTTTTACTACATTTTTGCGCCTGCCGGTGGGGTATCAACGGGTTGGCAATTGGTATTGCGCTCAAAGAATGTTTATGGTCCCTATGAGCGTAAAGTGGTAATGGATCAGGGCAAGTCGCCAATCAATGGTCCGCATCAGGGAGCATGGGTAAATACACCAAATGGCGAGGATTGGTTTTTGCATTTTCAGGATAAAGATGCATACGGGAGGGTGGTGCATTTGCAACCAATGAAATGGGTAAATAATTGGCCAATAATTGGTGTAGATAAAGATGGAGACGGAATTGGAGAACCTGTGTTGACTTACAAAAAACCTACTGTTGCTAAACCAAGTGTAATTTTCACTCCTGCAGAAAGTGATGAATTTAATGATAATCAATTAGGATTACAGTGGCAATGGCAGGCCAATCCACTAGCCACTTGGTCTTTTCTAAATCCAAGCAGGGGAGCTTTGAGATTATATACCGCTAAAATTCCCGATAGTGCTAAAAATCTTTGGGATGTACCCAATATCCTGATGCAGAAATTTCCAACCGAGCAATTTACGGCAACTACGAAATTTAATTTTACCGCTAATCCAAAATTGGAGAATGAAAAAGCTGGTCTAACTATTTATGGTTTAAGTTATGCTTATTTAGCTGTGAAGTCTAAAAAAGATGGCCTTTATTTAGTTTATTCGGTTTGTAAAAATGCAGATAAAGGTAAGACAGAGGTAGAAAAGCAATTGGTCAAGCTAGATGGCAAAGACGTTTACTTGAGGGTTCAAGTAGGTAAGGGTGCTAAATGCCAATTTAGCTATAGTAAGGATGGCAATACTTTTACTAACGTAGAAGATGTTTTTGAAGCAATACCAGGTAAGTGGATAGGCGCAAAAATAGGCCTGTTTGCAGTAAGAGATCAACAAACCAACGATAGTGGTTACGCAGATTTCGATTGGTTTAGAGTGGAGAAATAATAAGTTGTAGCTTATACGTTTTCTATAGTCGACTTACGAAGTTTTTAAACGGCGAAGCCCTAACTTTACCTCTAAAATAATAGCCTATCAAAGTTAAACTTCGTAAGTCTTTTTTTTACCTTTTTTATAATGGTCATTGTTATCTCGAACGCATGTGAGAGATATTTTCTCAGAAATGTATTTGAGCGAAATTTCTCATCGTACCTCATCGAAATGAGGTCGTTATTGAAACTTTTTTAGATACCTTCTATTTTCTCAGTTCTATAAATTATCAGTTTTTTGGGCCAGAATGCTCCTAATATCTGCGCTTATACTAGATAGAAAATGATAGCCAGTATTAGCTTCAATAGCTTTCACGTTAGTTCGATAATTTCGCCAATTGCTACCGATGGTGTTTTCATTGGGCATAATTACGGCAATAATTCTTGTGTCGTTTTTTATCCTTACCAGGTCATTATCGCCATTTGGCAAAATTAATATGATTTTCCACACATGAGTTGGCACATTAATCTTACCACTTGCCAACGTGTAAGTGATGTTGCCTTGGCTGCCAATACCACCAGAGCCGTAAGTGCCCGAAATAATGTAAGCTTCGTTACCCGCTTTGATTTGTGTTCGTGTGTATTCCTCCAACTGTGCCCATGGCCCTTGATTGTTTTTCGGTGCTTGTGGTACCATGTTAGTCATTAAAAAAGTTGCAGAATTTGCTTCTATTGTAGAAGTTCGATCTGCTGATGGGCACATGTGTCCTCTATCAAAGCCAGAACCCGAATAACTATTGTTTTGCACAATAAACCAACTGTTGGGCAAGGTCATGTTTGCTCTAAAATTATCTTGACGTTTGGCTTCGCCTAAATCTGTAAGGTCTAAATGCCAACTCACCCAATTTGCTATGCCTTTGCTACTGTTATAAGAGCTGATAAAGTAGGGTTGTTCAATTAAATAGTCTTCGGCGTTAATAATGTCATAGGTGGCATTACTTGGGTTTCCTAATAAAATGTGATTAACCGCGTCATTAGATTGGCCTTGCGAGTTAAGTTTAACACCAGTTACAATAAAATCATCAATGTTAATTCTAGTTGGGCTCCCATCAACCTTTAAAATTTTAAACCTTATTTCTCCGGTAATATTAACATTTAAATTAAGCTTTTTTAAGGTGCTGTTTTTAACTATGATAGTATCGCTCAGTGTAGTCCAGGCAGTATCTTTAGCTAAGGCATATAGTAATTGAAATTTACCATCAGCATCGTTGGCATATTTTGCGTAACTAACACTAACAGATTTAACTTTAGCAGGTGTGGTGAAGTTGGTGTAGATATAACCATGATCTCGTAACCGTACTACGCTAATCCCATTTTTTTTGTCTTCAGAGAGATTGCCAATTAATGCATCGTTAAAAATCCAGCTGCCAGAATTTAGGCTAATTGTTGCTTCTGTATACGCTGCTTTTGTGCCTTTTTCAAAGGTTTCTTCAATGAGTATGGTAGTAGGATTGTCCTCGTTATTATCAATGTTGATGTCGCTGGCTTTTTTACAAGCGGTACCATAAACATTAAGTAGGACTAAAAGTATAGCGTAATTAAAAATATTAAATTTATGCATCAACTAAATCTGTTGGTTATAAGAAAGCAAAATAGAAAAAAATGAAAGGCCAAACGTAGTTAAAAATGTTATAAAAATGCATTTTGTTCGTAATTGCTACAGTGCGAACGCATTAAATATTTTTTTTGGATGAGTATGCGTTTAATTGGTATATGTTCTTGTAAAATTGCTTTTCTGACTTATAAATTCCAAAGACTAATTGCTTTTCGACCCAGATTTCCGACATCATCTTAATAGAGTTAGGGAGGTGAACTCTACGATATGACTTTCGATAGCTATATTTCAACTTTGTCCATCTTACGAACATTCTGTTTCTCAAGGTTGACAAAGTTCGATACATACTTTTTGCTGACCAAGCCTTATTAAATGTCAGTCCCAGCACCTGAAACTGCTTTTCTAAAACGAGAAAGAATATTTAAACCTTCAAAGCCGATCAACTTGTAACTTATTGTTTACAAGTAGCGAATTGGCAACGATTGCATAGTTATTTTAATGCATTTAGTTCATTTACTGCCTTAAACTGTGTAGACTTGTTATAGAAAAGTGTTACGAGTGGCGAGTTTTTGGTGACGAGATTAAACATTCTAAAAAGCCCGTACCCCGTAGCAAATAACCTGTAACACATAATAACCATTTATAAATATGCACATGAACATGAAGAAAATAGTGGCTTCAATCTTTGCTCTTGTTATTTCAGTGCCCATGATTGCTCAGGCACAAACAGGCACAAAAAAAGCCTATTCTTTTAATAATCTACCGGTCGTAGCTCAGCCATCCTTTAAGAAAGATACTTTCAATATTGTAAACTATGGTGCCAAAAGTGATGGCGTGACCTTAGTTACCAAGAGTATTAACGAGGCGATAATCGCTTGTCATAAAAAAGGTGGTGGTGTAGTGGTTGTGCCAAAAGGCTTATGGGTTACAGGCCCTATAGAATTGAAGAGCAATGTGAATTTACACTTGCAAAAAAATGCCATTCTTCAGTTTACCAGAGATTTTAGTCAATACCCACTGGTAGAAAGTAATTGGGAGGGGCTGCCGCAAATGCGTAACCAATCACCTTTGTGGGCAACTAATCAACAGAATATAGCCGTTACCGGTTATGGTATTATTGATGGTGCCGGCGATGCTTGGCGTATGGTTAAAAAGAGTAAATTAACGGAAAGCCAGTGGAAGGGTCTAGTAGCTTCTGGTGGGGTACTGTCAGAAGACAAGAAAACCTGGTATCCATCTCAAAAAAGTTTGGATGGCTCAAAAGTAAAAGGTAACGCGGGAGAATTGACTTCAGACAAAAACGCTGAATATTATAATAAGATCAAAGATTTCTTTCGCCCAAATTTGTTGGTATTTACTTCTTGTAAGAAAGTATTGCTAGAAGGCGTAACCTTTCAAAATTCACCGGCATGGAATATTCATCCATTAATGTGTGAAGACGTAACGGTTAGAAACATTTATGCTAAAAATCCATGGTATGCACAGAACGGTGATGGTATAGATATCGAATCATGTAAGAATGTATTAATAGAGGACAGTACTTTCGATGTAGGCGATGATGGCATCTGTATCAAATCTGGTCGTGATGCTTGGGGCAGAAAACGTGCCATGCCTACCGAAAACGTGATCATTCGCAACAGTACGGTGTATCATGCCCATGGTGGTTTTGTAATTGGGAGCGAAATGAGCGGAGGCGCCAAAAATATCTTTGTTTATGATTGTACCTTTATAGGTACCGATATTGGTCTGCGTTTCAAAACCACTAGAGGTAGAGGCGGAGTGGTAGAAAATATCTATATCAAAAACATCAATATGATGGATATTCCTGGAGAAGCAATTTTGTTTGATATGTATTATGCAGCGGTAGATCCGATTGCGCTAGTGGGCGATAAAAGAGATGCCCCAAAAGTTGAAGTATTACCGGTAACGGAAGAAACCCCTGTCTTTAAAAATTTCTTTATCGATAACGTAGTTTGCGATGGTGCAGAAAAAGCAATTTTTGTTCGTGGACTACCAGAAATGAGCATTGCCAATATCAATTTAAGCAATCTCAATATCAAGGCCAAAAAAGGGATCGATATACAAGAAGGTAAACAGATCAACCTTAATAACGTAAAGTTGACCATTGAACATGGAAATCCATTAATCAACATCCAAAATGGTAATGATGTAAATCTTAAAAATATTACTTATAATAGTGCAGATCTGCTTTTCAGGCTTAGTGGCGATAAGAATAGTAATATTAAAGCTACAGGTTTAGACGTTAGCAGAGCGCAGCGTCAAGCAGAGTTTTTAGAGGGAGCAAAAGAAAAATCATTGCAAATCAATAAATAAGTACATGAACAAGGTTTTTAAATATAGCATTGTAGCCGTATCATCTTCTATTTTGTCATTTAGTGCTACGGGACAAACACAACCGCTTGCTAAACAAATGGCCACTACGGTAATGGAAATTTGGAAAGATTCGCTCAATCTTGATCCTGCAAATCCCAAAAGGGTAAAGTGGGCTTATGATCAAGGGGTGATTTTGGAGGGTATTGATGGACTTTGGAGACGTACCGGAGATGGTGAATACTTTAAGTACATGCAAAAGAGCATGGATTTCTTTGTGACCAAAGATGGGGATATCGAACGTTATAAGCAGAGCGATTACAATATTGATAATGTTAAAAACGGCCGTTCTTTGCTCACACTTTATAAAGTAACTGGTCAGAAAAAATATTTTAAGGCCGCTACCATTCTTTGGGAACAGTTAAAGCAACATCCTCGCACTAAAGAAGGCGGTTTTTGGCACAAGAAAATCTATCCTTGGCAAATGTGGTTAGATGGTCTTTATATGGGGCAGCCTTTTTATGCAGAATATGCCGCTTTAATTAAGGAAGATAAGGCATTTGATGATATTGCCAACCAATTTATTTGGATGGAAAAAAACTCAAGAGATGCCAGAACAGGGTTGCTCTATCATGGATGGGATGAATCTAAAACAGAAGCTTGGGCAGACAAAACCACTGGTAAATCTCCAAATTTCTGGGGTAGGGCAATGGGCTGGTATGGAATGGCCATGGTTGATGTGCTTGAAAACTTTCCCCAAAATCATCCAAAAAGAAAGGAAATATTGAATATCCTTAACCGATTTGCACAAGCGGTACAAAAAGTACAGGATCCTAAAACAGGCTTATGGTACGACGTATTGGACAAGCCTACGGCAAAAGGCAATTACCTGGAAGCTTCTGCTTCAAGCATGTTTGTTTACGCTGTGGCGAAAGCGGTAAGAAACGGATGGTTGCCCAGCGCTTATTTCGCCGTTGCAGATAGGGGCTATAAAGGTATTCAAAAAGAATTTATAGAAAGTAATGGCCCTGGTAAAGTAAATTTAAAAGGTACGGTAGCTGTTTCTGGCCTAGGTGGAAAACCTTATAGAGATGGTAGTTATGAATATTACATTAGCGAAAAGGTAATTACCAACGACCCAAAAGGTGTAGGGGCATTTTTATTGGCGGCGAATGAGATGGAAATAGCCGCACAGCCAAAGCCGGGCAAAGGTAAAACTGTAACACTGGATTCTTATTTCAATAATGAAACCAAGAAAGACCAGAGTGAACATGAAATATCATGGCATTATAAATGGGAAGAGCGTGCCAATGGTGGTTTTTCTTTTTGGGGAGACCAATTTCTGAATTCGGGATTTGATATTAAGACTTTATACCAGGCACCAACCTTAGCCAACTTAAAAAATACCTCGGTATACATCATTGTGGATCCTGATTTTGAAAAGGAAAATCCGAGACCCAATTTTATTACTGAAACTGATATCAAGCAGATTACCGAATGGGTAAAAGCAGGTGGTGTTTTGGTATTGATGGGCAATGATGCGCCAAATGTAGAGCTGAAACATTTTAACGAATTGGCCCAGCATTTTGGCGTATTCTTTAATGGTGATAGTAAGGGGACTGTACCTGTGGCCAGCAATTTTGAGACTGCAAAGGTAGTAGTGCCTGTAGGTAATGAAATATTTAAGCCCAAAGATCTATTTATCAAAGAATATAGCAGTCTTAAGCTATCTGGAAACGCAAAGTCTGTTTTAAAGGATGCCGATGGTGATCATGTAATGTCGGTAACTAAATATGGCAAAGGTACAGTTTACGTAATTGGAGATCCTTGGTTGTATAACGAATATGTAGATGGTAGAAAAATTCCAGCAAATTATAAAAATTTTGAGGCAGGCCAAGAACTGGTAAACTGGTTGGCTAAACAAGTACACACAAAAAAATAATATTTTAATTGGTCATTCTTGATGTTCTGATGATAGGATATACCCCAAAATCAGCAAGTAGTACTTTGTATTTAAATAAATAGAAATGAAACATGTTTTAAGCTTATTAGTAGCCATAGCTGGTATCGGTTTAAGCAGTTGTGCAACTGCCCAAAATGTGAATAAGACGGAAGTGAAAACAGATAGTATTGCCGATAAGATGTTGGTCTATCAGCTAGGCAATGGAGGTTGGCCAAAGCAATTGCAAGATAAGAGTGTGGTAAAGTACGAATACCCGCTTACGGCCGATCTATTGGAAAAAATCAGGTCTACAACGGAGCTTCATGCTACCATAGATAATAAAGCTACAACAAGGGAAATTAATGCTTTGGTACTGGCCTATAAAAATACAGGTAAGCAGGCCTATTTACAGGCTGCAGAAAAAGGGATTGATTATTTGTTAAGGGCGCAATATGCCAATGGCGGCTGGCCGCAGTATTATCCCGATAAAAGTAGCTACCGGGCAGAGGTTACTTATAATGACGATGCCATGGTCAATGCATTGACCGTAATGCTGAACATCGTATACCAAACCAATGGCTTTGAGGCGGTTAATGTAAAGTACCAAAAGAAAGCTGACGAGGCGGTAAAAAAAGGCCTTGAATGTATATTGAAAACACAGGTTTATCAAAACGAAAAACCTACCATTTGGGCAGCCCAATATGACGAAAATACATTAAAACCTGCCAAGGCAAGAGCATTTGAACCGGCATCGTTAAGTACTGGCGAGTCGGTAGGTATTGTTCGTTTTTTAATGAAGATTAAAAATCCATCGGTACAAATAAAAGAGGCCATTACAAATGCCGTAAATTGGTTTGAAAGCACTAAGATTGTGGGTTATAAATTCAGTAAATTAGCAAATGGCGATAAAGGCCTTGTAGCTGATGCTGATGCCATAAGCTGGGCACGTTTTTATGATCTGAAAACCAATCAGCCTATTTTTGGAGATAGGGACAATAGTATTAAGAGCAATGTGGCCGATATTAGTTTTGAGCGAAGGAATGGCTATGCCTGGTATGGTACATTTGCACAAAACCTATTAGATAAAGAATATCCGAAATGGTTAAAAGCCAATGGGGGTTAGCCTTTTTAAATCTCCCCAAAGGATACAATTTTAGTGAAACGCAAAAAAAAACTGTCACAAAAGGTAGGAGGAATCTGTTAGTCCTATGTTTAAACAAAGTAGTGTTTTTCTGTTCTTGCTATTCAATTTTAGCGCCTATGCCCAAAAGCAATATAATGTCTTTGATTGGAAAGCTGACGTTAGTTTAAATACCTATTTGGTGCAGCAGATGCATCAGCAATACCAATTACGGGCAAAAAACTTCGAACAAGCATTAACTGGAAAAGCACAAACTTTAGCTTACATTAATTCAGTCAAAGAAAGAGCAAGAGAGGTGCTGGGGAATTTTCCAGAAAAATCACCTTTAAATGCTCAAATTACAGGATCGGTAAAGCAAGAAGGTTATCGTATTGAAAAAGTAGTTTACCAAAGTTTTGAAAATCATCATGTAACGGCCAACTTATATATTCCCGAAGGAAAGGGTAAATTCCCATCGGTGCTGTTGTTTTGTGGACATGAAGATTTGGCAAAAGCCACCGAGAGCTATCAGAAAATAGCCATATTACTTGCTAAAAATGGTTTCGTAGTTTTTGTGATCGATCCAATTTCCCAAAGCGAAAGAGTTCAGCTAACCGATGTAACAGGCAAATCGTTAACGAGGGGTTCTACCACAGAACATACTTTGCTTAATCTTTCATCTAATCTTTTGGGAACTTCTATAGCGGCCTATGAATTATTTGATAACCAATGTGGCTTAGATTACTTACTTACCAGAAAAGAAGTAGATGCCAATAGTATTGGTTGCATAGGAAATAGTGGTGGCGCAATGCAGGCCATTTATTTTGCTGCTCTTGATGATCGCGTTAAGGTCATTGTACCCTGTAGCTATTTGGCCAGTAGAGAACATACTCTTTCTACAACGGGAGCAGCCGATGGTTGTGCACAAATTCCTAATGAAGGAAGTGCGCTGTTGGAAATGAGCGACTATCTTATTGCCGCTGCTCCTAAACCCATTTTGGTTTTAGCGGGACGTTATGACTTTATTGATTATAACGGTACGCTAAGGTCATTCGAAGACCTAAAGCAGGTTTACACCAGTTTAGGCGACACCTCTAAAATTTCGCTGTTTACTTTTGACGATGGGCATGGCATATCCAAACCTAAAAGAGAAAGGGCGGTACAATGGTTTAGAAAATGGTTCTACCGAGACGATAGGCCTATTGTAGAACCAGAACTTCATACACTATCTGATCAAGAACTTTTTGCCAGCCCAAAACAAAAAGTGAACCTGAGCTTTGTACGTGAATTGACCATAGACAAAAGAAATATCCAAAGGTTTGAGAAAAAAGCAGAAAGTAGGGCCAAGTTTGCCCAGTTATCATCGAAACAGCGACAAGAGGCTTTGTTAAAAATGCTAAATATAGAGGTTTCGGAACATGGCATAACAACAGAAGAAGTTGGAATTGTACAAAACAAGGAAATTACCTTTCACAAAATTATTGTTAGAAAGGAAAATGAGATGCCCCTGCCTTTACTGGTTTATTATCCTTTAAAGCCGATAAAGAAAGTAGTGATCTGGTTAAGCGATATAGGGAAGAACAAATTGGCAGATAGCATCCAACTTATAAAACAATATGTAGAACAACAAGAGGTCGCCTTGGTTTTGACTGATATTAGGGGAATAGGGGAAACAGCAGATAAAACAGAGTTGAACGATCCAAAATATTTCAGTAAAGATTATCGCAATGCGATGTTGGCGCTACATATCGGAAGACCACTCTTAGGGCAACGTACATCGGATATTTTAACGCTATTAGATTTTATTAAGGTAGATCCTCAACTAAAAGATCGAAGTATAGAAATCAACGCGATAGGTTTGGTAGGCTTACCGGCGTTAAATGCGGTATGTTTAAGCCCATCCATTGCACAGCTTAATCTTTATCAGTGTATTTATTCTTACCGGCAAGTAATAGATCAACCTTTAGCTAAAGATAGGTATGGCATAGTGGCTTATCACCTGTTGGAACAGCTTGATATTCCCGATCTGGTGAATTGGATAGGAAGTGAAAAGATCCATTTTTACCCTTAACAGCGGTAAGATAGGAATGATTTTATTCTTTTATGATCATCTATAAAATTTCCCTACGTTCTCGGGAACGATTGCGCAAATATTTGCATTGAAATAAGGTTTTAACTAATAGAAATTATGTAGAATTGTTTCGACCAAATGTTAATAATGATGCTTTTAGTCTCTTTTATTAACGAATAATAACTTGAAAAGCAGTATAGAAAAATGATTTTATCAAAGGAGAATCTAAAGCTTGTTTCTACAGATCATGTGGTAGTACCCCAACCAGCTATTTTTGAACTTCCAGAGAAAGTTTTACAATTTGGGACAGGTGTTTTATTACGCGGTCTTCCAGACTATTTTATTGATAAAGCAAACAGGGAAAATATATTCAATGGCCGTGTGGCTGTAGTGAAATCAACAGGAGGCGATACTTCAACATTTGATCATCAGGACTCTCTATATACGCTTTGCGTTCGTGGCATAGAAAAAGGCAAACCTGTTTCAGAAAATATTATTTCATCTGCCATTAGTAGGGTAATTGCAGCAGATCAAGATTGGCAGGCTATTCTTGATATTGCCAAATCGGCTGATTTAACATTGGTCGTTTCCAATACTACAGAGGTAGGTATTCAATACGTAGAAGAAAGTATTCAAGATAATCCGCCATCATCATTTCCTGGAAAACTGCTAGCTGTTTTATATGAGCGTTTTAAAACCTTTAATGGAAGTGCTGCAAGCGGTTTGGTCATTGTAGCCACTGAACTGATTCCTGATAATGGCATAAAACTGGGAGAGATTGTGCTTAAACTGGCTCATTATAATAAATTGGAAGCCAACTTTGTATCATGGTTAGTTAATGATAATTATTTTTGTAATTCTTTGGTAGATAGGATAGTCCCAGGGAAACCAGATGAAGCTACACTTTTGGCATTGCAGCAAGAACTGGGTTATACAGATCACCTACTGGCAATGACAGAACCTTATCGTTTATGGGCCATAGAAGGAAATCAACAGGTTGCAGATAAATTATCCTTTGCCAAAGTTGACGAGGGAGTGATCGTGGCCGAAGATATTGAGATATACAGGGAACTTAAAGTTCGTTTGTTAAATGGAACACATACATTAAGTTCGGGAATTGCATTTCTGTTGGGTATAGATACCGTTAAAAATGCCATGAAAAACGAATTGATGAGCGACTATATAGAAGCTTTAATGACTCATGAAATAGGTCCGTCAATTCCCTATAAAGTAACAAAAGAACAAGCCGATACTTTTGCTAATTCGGTAAAAGACCGTTTTGCCAATCCATCAATAGAGCATTTATGGACAAGTATCGCTTTTCAGTACAGTATGAAAATGAAGATCAGAATTTTACCTGTACTGTTGAATTATGATAAGATTTATAATCAGGTGCCAACACATATCGTTTTGGGATTTGCAGCATATTTTGCTTTCTCTAGAATAGAAAAGATAGAAAAAGAGTTATATTTTGGTTTGGATAATGGTGCGAGTTATCGTGTAAATGATGACTCTGCACCTTATTTATTTCAACAATATCAGTCCCATAAAAATGATTTTGTGGAAACAATATTGGCAGATCAAGAATTTTGGGGGGCAGACCTATCCATTTTAGATGGATTTATTCCCGCGGTTAAAGCACAATATCTTGAAATCATTCATCAGGGAATGGAAAAAGTATTATCTAAATTAATGTCCGCTCAGCTTAAGGCAATATAATGAAGCAACAAGTTTTAAAAGTACATCCAAAAGATAATGTATTAGTGGCGTTAACTGATCTTAAAGCGGGGCAAACCGTAAATTATAAAGGTCAGAGTTATGTATTGGTTGATGATGTACCAGCTAAGCATAAATTTTATACTGCAGACATGCAGGCAGGGGAAGAAGTTTATATGTATGGAACATTGGTAGGTAAAATCCAATTTCCAGTGAAATCTGGAGCGAGAATGACTACAGATAACCTTAAACATGCAGCCGCACCTTATGCCTATCGTCCGTATCATTACGAATGGCATGCACCCGATGTGTCTAAATTTGAGGGTAGGACGTTTAACGGTTACCATCGCTCCGACGGAAAAGTAGGTACGGCTAATTATTGGTTGTTTATTCCTACCGT
Source organism: Pedobacter sp. ASV28 (assembly GCF_016428855.1). Taxonomy (GTDB): domain Bacteria; phylum Bacteroidota; class Bacteroidia; order Sphingobacteriales; family Sphingobacteriaceae; genus Pedobacter. The sequence continues at coordinate 10,640 of NZ_JAELTN010000056.1, read as the reverse complement.
TTTTTGCGAAAACAGGAATTTAGATGTAATTAGAGAAGCCTTGCATAATGAATTGGGCTATGCGGTAACCGCAAAATATAAAACTTACACCCATCATTTGGTAGAAGCCTATAAAAATGGAACAGATATTTCTGCTATTGATGCCCCTCTAGCTTTCGAAACTGCAGGGAGCAATAGACTGTTCAAAAATATTGATGGGATAAAATTTCTAAACCATCAGGGCGGATGTGGAGGAATAAGACAAGATGCCGCTGTATTGAGTAAATTGTTGGCAGCCTATGCCGATCACCCTAACGTAGCAGGAGTGACTGTATTAAGTTTGGGTTGCCAAAATTTGCAGGTAGATGATTTTAAGGCAGACCTAAAAGAGAGGAACCCAAGCTTCGATAAGCCGCTGTTTATTTTTGAGCAGCAACAATCGCAGAGCGAAGAAAACATGATCGCCCTGGCCATTAAAAAGACTTTTGAAGGTTTGGTAGAAGCCAACAAGATGGAACGTTCGCCAGCACCACTGAGCAAGCTTAATTTAGGGGTGAAATGTGGGGGAAGCGATGGGTTTAGTGGAATATCTGCTAATCCGGCAGTTGGTTATTGCTCCGATTTGCTGGTGGCCTTGGGAGGAACCGTATTACTGGCGGAATTTCCAGAGCTATGTGGGGCAGAACAAAATATGATAGACCGTACAAAGGATGAAGCAGCTGCTAAAAAGTTTATAAAACTGATGTCGGCCTATAGTCAGGCTGCAGAAAATGCAGGATCTGGCTTTCATATGAACCCTTCTCCTGGTAATATTAAGGATGGTTTGATCACCGATGCCATAAAAAGCAATGGTGCTGCAAAAAAGGGGGGGACCTCTCCCATAGAAGATGTACTCGATTATACCGAACCAGCCACAAAACATGGCCTAAACCTGGTATGTACGCCAGGTAATGATGTAGAGGCAACTACAGGGAAAGCTGCAAGTGGGGCCACTTTGATCTTATTTACCACGGGGCTGGGCACGCCAACCGGAAATCCTGTTTGTCCGGTAATTAAGGTCGCAACAAATAATGCGCTGGCCAAACGAATGGGAGATATTATCGATATCAATACCGGACCTGTGATAGAAGGAGAAAAGACTATTGAGGAAATGGGAGAAGATATCTTGGAGTATTGTATCAAAGCTGCCAGTGGCGAAGTGATCCCCAAAGCGGTATTATTAAACCAAGATGATTTCATTCCTTGGAAAAGAGGGGTATCTTTATAGGCGAAAAGCGAAGAGCGGAAGGGCTCGACGCCAAACTCCAAATTTAAAAATATGAAAATTATACAAGCAGTACATTCAGAAGATTTTAAGAGCTATGATACTGACAAAATCAGAGAAAGATTTTTGTTAGACGACTTGAAGGCAACAGACAAAGCAAATTTCGTTTATTCACACTACGATAGAATGATTACCGGACTAATCACGCCAGTAAATACTGTGGTAGACCTAGGTAATTACGATATTTTACGTGCCGAATATTTTTTGGAAAGAAGAGAGTTGGGCGTAATTAATGTGGGTGGTGAAGGCGTTATTATTGCCGATGGAACCAGTTATGACTTGGCCAAAAGAGATTGTTTATATCTTGGAAAAGGGGTAAAGGAAGTAAAGTTCAGTAGTAAAGACGCCAGCAATCCGGCGGTATTCTATGCACTTTCGGCTCCAGCTCATACTGCTTACCCTACCACTTTTGCAAGCCATGCAGATGTTTTTTCTGCAGATTTGGGCGCGCTGGAAACCGCCAATGAACGTCGAATTTCCCGTTATATCCATAAAGACGGTATTCAAAGTTGCCAATTGGTAATGGGCTTAACGTCTTTATCAACAGGTTCTATATGGAATACTATTCCACCACATACGCACGATAGAAGAATGGAGGTTTACTTCTATTTTGACGTAGAGCAAGACCAAAGGGTTATCCATTTTATGGGCGAGCCCCAACAAACTCGCCACATCGTGGTCGCTAATCACGAAGCAGTTTTATCACCATCATGGAGCATCCACTCTGGGGCAGGCACTAAAAATTACAGTTTCATTTGGGGTATGGCCGGAGAGAATTTAGATTATGCAGATATGGACACTTTTTCAGTAGGAGAACTTAAATAAATGGAACAGTCATTTTCTTTAAAAGATAAGGTTATCGTGGTAACCGGCGGTACGGGAATTTTAGGAAATTCATTTGTTAACGCCATTGTAGAAGCAGGTGGAGCAGTTGGTATTTTGGGCAGGAACGAAAAAATAGCTAACGAGAGAGCAGATGCCATCAACAAAAATGGTGGTAAAGCAATTGCCTTAATAGCCGATGCCATGGATGAGGAACAGTTGATCGCAGCTAGGGAAAAAGTGTTGAAAGCCTTTGGTAAAATTGATGGTTTGGTCAATGCAGCAGGAGGTAATATGCCCGATGGCGTATTGCAGCCAGAAGACAGCATTTTCGGAATGAAAATGGATGGAATGAAGAAGGTTTTGGACATTAACCTTTGGGGTACTTTAATACCCACTCAGGTATTTGGCCAGGCCATTGCCGAAACAGGGAAAGGAAGTATAGTCAATATATCTTCCATGAATTCTAAAAAAGCGGTTACCAAAGTATTGGGCTACAATATGGGCAAAGCCGCGGTAGATTGTTATACCCAATGGTTTGCCGTAGAATTGGCCAATCGTTATGGTGATAAAATTCGTATGAATGCACTGGCGCCAGGTTTTTTCCTGACCGAGCAAAATAGAAATTTGTTGACCACGCCAGATGGAGGCTTTACACCTCGCGGGCAGTCGGTAATTAAACAAACTCCATTTAAGCGTTTTGGAGACCCTGACGAACTAAAGGGGGCATTGGTTTGGTTATTAAGTGATGCATCACAATTTGTAACAGGGGCCATGATCTGTGTAGATGGAGGTTTCTCCATTTTTAGTGGAGTGTAATATAAAGCGGTAAGCTATATAGTATAGGTTGTTTGGCTAGCTGATTAACTAACCAAACAACTAACCAGCCAAAAAACCAGCCAACCAATCAACTAATTAATAAATAAAACCAGTATAAGTGAAAAAGTTTTTAGACCAGAATTTTTTATTGCAAACAGAAACGGCACAATCGCTGTACCATGAGTATGCAAAGCAGATGCCGATTATTGATTATCATAACCATTTGATTCCAGAGCAAATTGCTACAGATAAAAATTTTGATAACATTACCCAGGTTTGGTTGTATGGTGACCATTATAAATGGAGAGCCATGCGTACCTTTGGTATTGATGAATATTTCATTACTGGGGCTGCCTCTGATTGGGAAAAATTCGAAAAATGGGCCGAAACAGTCCCTTATACTTTAAGAAATCCATTATATCATTGGACACATTTAGAGCTTCAACGTTATTTTGATGTCCATGAGCTTTTGTCGCCTGCTACAGCCAAAAAAATATGGGAAGAATGTAATGCCAAACTCCAGACTAAAGAGTATAGTGTATTAGGGTTGCTCCGTAAAATGAACGTAAAAACCTTATGTACTACCGATGATCCTTTAGATAACTTGGCATTTCATCAGCAAATTAAAGCCAGTGGAACTGACTTGGTGGTATTGCCCGCTTTCAGACCTGATAAAGCGATGAATGCAGACGATACAACAGCTTTGAACGAATATATTGATAAGCTTTCTCAAATAATCGAAGCGCCAATCTATACTTATCAGGAATATTTGGCAGCCTTAAAATCACGCCACGACTTTTTTGTGGAAAATGGTGCATCTGTATCAGATCATGGACTGGAGCAGGTATATGCAGAAGATTATACTGAAGCAGAAGTTGAGCGTATTTTCCTTAAAATTAGAGAAGGAAAAGAGATCACCCTAGAAGAAAATTTGAAGTTTAAGTCGGCCATGCTATTTACCTTTGCCCTATGGGACTACGAAAGAGGATGGGTACAACAATACCATTTGGGTGCCTTACGTAATAACAATAACCGTTTGTTATCATCATTGGGCCCAGATACAGGTTTTGATTCTATTGGAGATTTCTCTCAGGGCAAGCAGTTGGCTAAGTTTCTAAACAAGTTAGATAGTGAAAATAAATTGGCCAAAACCATTCTATATAACCTAAATCCGGCAGATAACGAACTGATGGCTACCATGATTGGGAATTATCAGGATGGTACGGTTGCCGGAAAAGTACAGTGGGGTTCTGGTTGGTGGTTTCTAGATCAGAAAGATGGCATGATCAAGCAAATCAATGCCCTGTCTAATATGGGGCTGTTAAGCCAGTTTGTTGGAATGTTGACCGATTCCAGAAGTTTTCTTTCCTTTCCTCGACATGAATATTTCCGTCGTATCCTTTGTGATTTATTTGGTACGGACATCGAAAATGGGGAGATCCCGAACGATAAGGAGCTAGTGGGTAAAATCATTCAGGATATTTGTTATAATAACGCAAAAGCCTATTTTAGCTTTTAATATGATGAAAGTTTTAAATTTTGGAGAGCTTTTGCTGCGTATTTGTCCTGATGGTGAGGGCGAATGGTTGGCAGAAAATAAGTTACCCTTTTATGTTGGAGGTGCTGAGTTAAATGTAGCGACAGCATTGGCTTTGTGGGAAGTACCTTCAGCCTATTTTTCGGCCTTGCCTGATAATTTTATGTCGGCGCAGATCCTAGACTATATTAATAAATGCAAAATAGATTCTTCCAGAATTAAACGAAGCGGAGACAGATTGGGTCTATATTATTTACCGAAGGGAAAAGACCTTAAGAATGCAGGTGTAATTTACGATAGGGCAAATTCTTCTTTTGCTACACTAAAACCTAATAGCCTAAATTGGGACGAAATCTTTAAAGAGGTATCTTGGTTTCATTTCAGTACCATTTGTCCGGCATTGAACCAAGATGCTGCCGATTTGTGTTTGGAAGCTGTTAAAGCAGCTTCGGCAAGAGGCATTACCATTTCTATCGATTTAAATTATAGGGCAAAACTTTGGAAATACGGTAAGCAGCCTATAGATGTTGTGCCAGAATTAGTAAAATATGCCGATTTAATTATGGGTAATGTTTGGGCAGCCGAGCAAATGCTGGATATTCCAGTGCCTTCTGATATTCACGAGGTGGGCACTAAAGAAAATTACCTTAAACAGGCCGAAGCTACCTCTAAGGCCATTATTCATAAGTTTTCAAAATGTAAAAATGTGGCCAATACCTTCAGGTTCGACTATAAAGAGGGCATTAGATATTACACTACATTGTTTACCAATAATCAATTGTTCGTATCTAAGGAATACCTTTCGGAAAAAATTTTAGATAGGGTAGGTAGTGGCGATTGCTACATGGCCGGATTGATTTATGGTTTTTACAACCAACACCAACCACAGCAAATATTAGAGTTTGCTACTGGCGCTGCCTATAATAAATTGTATATTCCAAGCGATTGCACTACTGCAACCGTTCAAGATGTTAACCAAACTATTGCTCAAAATGACTAAGAATAAAGAAACGACCATACAAGCCATACAACAACAAGGTTTATTGCCATTATTTTACTATGAAGATGCACAAGTAAGCTTAGAAATCATTAGGGCACTATACAAAGGTGGTGTACGTGTTTTTGAATATACCAATAGGGGTGAAGCGGCATTGGGCAATTTTAAATTTATTAAGGAAGCTTTAAAAACCGAAATGCAGGATCTGTTTTTGGGCATTGGGACGATCAAAACTGCAGATCAGGCTAAAGCTTTTTTAAATGCCGGTGCCGATTTTATTGTTTGTCCAATTGTAAATCCGGAAGTAGCTAAGCTTACACACGATGCAGGTTTGCTATGGATACCAGGTTGTATGACCCCCACAGAAATTGACCTGGCACAACAAAACAATGCAGGTATTGTAAAACTGTTTCCGGCTAATATTTTAGGGCCCGAATTTCTTTCCTCGATCAGGGAATTGTTTCAGGGACAATTGTTTGTGCCAACAGGTGGAGTGGAAATTGAAGAAGCAAATATCTCCAATTGGTTTAAGGCTGGAGTATGTGCTGTTGGAATGGGCAGTAAGCTGGTAAGCAAACAAATTCTAGAAAGTAGAGACTACGAAAATTTAAGTCGCTTAACAGAGAAAGCTTTGGCCATTATTCATAAGGTAAAAGCTTAAAAGAAAACAAATCATAAGAACGTTCAAAAAAACGGTTAGACCATAAGACGGATGTCTTAAAATACTGGATTGAACGATCTGATATACCTTAAACAAGAACCAAAAATAACCTAAATAAGATATGAACCAAGCCAAAATTGGCAATTACAGATGGACCATTTGTGCATTACTGTTTTTTGCAACTACAGTTAACTACCTAGACAGACAAGTTTTAAGTTTATTAAAACCAACCCTCGAAGAACAATTTGGATGGTCGAACAGTGATTATGCTGATATTGCAGCAGTCTTTCAGTTTACCTATGCTATATCTATGCTTTTTGCCGGTAGGTTTGTAGATAAACTAGGTACGAAGTGGGGCTATGGCATAGCGATTATCGTGTGGTCTATCGGGGCAATTATCCATGCATATGCCATTTCCATAGGCGAAAATCTATCGGTTATTTTGACCACCTTGGGTATCACGGCGTTGCCGGTTTCTATTTTAGGTTTTATGTTTTCCAGGGCAGTGTTAGCGGTTGGTGAATCGGGAAATTTTCCGGCTGCAATTAAAGCTACAGCCGAATATCATCCTAAGAAAGAGCGTTCTCTAGCTACGGGTATTTTTAATTCTGGTGCAAATGTAGGGGCAATCTTAGCTCCCATTACCGTGCCTTGGATTGCTACACATTGGGGCTGGGAAAAAGCTTTTGAATTGGTGGGAGCTGCCGGATTTTTATGGCTGTTTTTTTGGCTGATATTTTATGAGTCTCCAGAAAAACAAAAAAGGATGAGTGCAGAAGAGCTAAATTATATTAATAGTGATGAAGAAGAGACCGTAAAAGAAGATGTCGCAAAAAAAGATGAAAAAGTGTCTTGGTTTAAACTGCTCAGCTTTAAACAGACTTGGGCATTTACCTTTGGGAAATTCATGACCGATGGAGTATGGTGGTTTTTCTTATTTTGGTTGCCCGGATATCTAAAAGATCAATATGCAATGACAAGTTCTGATATTATGATCCCATTGGCAGTACTTTATAGTATGACCATGATAGGTAGTATTGGAGGAGGTTGGTTCCCTAAATATTTTATAGACAAAGGCTATGCAATTTATGATGGTAGAATGAAAGCCATGTTTGCCATAGCACTGTTTCCTTTGGTTGTATTACTGGCACAACCCTTAGGACATTATTCTTATTGGATCCCAGTGGTGTTAATAGGGGTAGGCGCCTCTGCACATCAGGCTTGGTCTGCCAATATTTTTACTACGGTGTCAGATATGTTCCCTAAAAAAGCCGTGGGTTCTGTAGTGGGCATTGGGGGGATGGCTGGTGGAATAGGTGGAGTACTTATCACTAAAATTGGGGGCTGGATCTTTGATAATTATACGCATAAAGGTATTGAACAATCATTTGCCAAATTTAAAGAATTGGGAAATACAGATTTTGTTAACCAAGTCACTTCCATGGAACTGCTGAGCAAATATGGAGATAAGGTTAATCTAAATGTGATGGCATTGAGTAAACTACCGGTAGAAGCGGCAGATAAATTGAAGGGCATAGATGCTAATCTTTTTAATCAACTTTTAGAAGTGCAGAAACCACTGGTACAATCTAATCTTACCACAGGTTATACCATTATGTTTGCGTTTTGTGCAGTAGCCTACTTATTAGCCTGGTTGGTGATGAAAGCGTTGGTGCCAAAAATGAAAATCATTAAACTTTAATAAAATTAATATGAGCTTTAATCCAATTGGTTAAAGCTTATACTTTAAAAATCTAGTAAACCTATAAACTTAGTATCTTAAATTTAAATAAACAATGTCTTTAAATCTTGAAAATCTGTTTCCTGTAGAGGCAGATATCCCCAAAGAGTATGCACTGGACGGGCCAATTGACCAAAGAACCTATTTATCGAACGGTAATATGTTAACATGGTCTGGCGAAGTGCATACCGTACTATCGCCCATTTGTATTCAAACCCCTAATGGCTTGGAACGAAAGCTGATTGGTACTTATCCTTTATGTGGTGAAAAGGAAGCACAAACTGCTTTGGATGCTGCTGAACAAGCTTATCACAATGGTCGTGGTGAATGGCCGACCATGAGTGTGGCACAACGGATAGAATGTGTAGAAAAGTTCACACGTGATATCATGGAGAAGAAGCAGGAAGTGGTAAAGCTGATCATGTGGGAAATTGGTAAGACATATAATGATTCGGTAAAGGAGTTTGACCGTACCATAGAATATATTAATGCAACCATTGATGCTTTGAAAGATATCGACAGAAAATCAGCTGGTTTTACCATAGAACAAGGTATTGTGGCGCAAATCCGCCGCTCACCTTTGGGAGTGGTATTGTGTATGGGGCCATTCAATTACCCTTTGAACGAAACCTTTACGACTTTAATACCCGCATTAATTATGGGGAATACGATATTGTTTAAACCGCCTAAGCATGGTACATTATTGTTCTATCCATTGTTAAAAGCGTTCAAGGATAATTTCCCAAAAGGAGTGGTCAATACCATTTATGGCAGGGGAAATAAGATTATTCCCGGCTTAATGGAATCTGGAAAAATAAATGTACTTACGCTGATAGGGTCAAGTAAGGTGGCAAACGAGCTGAAAAAAATGCACCCTAAAGTAAACCGTCTACGTGCAATTTTAGGTTTAGATGCAAAAAATGCCGCAATCATTACGGCCAATGCAGACCTTAAATTGGCTGTTCAGGAAACTGTTTTGGGGGCATTGTCGTTTAATGGACAAAGATGTACCGCACTAAAAATAATCTTCGTACACAGAAAGCATGTAGATGAGTTTGTTAAACAGCTCTCAACAGAGGTTGCTAAGCTGAAATTCGGTATGCCGTGGCAAGATGGGGTATCATTAACCCCATTACCAGAACCACAAAAACCTGCTTATCTGAAAGAATGTATAGACGATGCCATTGCTAAAGGCGCACAGGTGGTGAATGAAAATGGCGGGCAGACGCATGAATCGTTCGTATATCCTGCGGTAGTGTACCCGGTTACCAACCAAATGAAGCTATATACTGAAGAGCAATTTGGTCCTGTAATCCCAGTGGTGTCTTTTGATGATATAGAAGAAACAATAGATTACTTAATCGAATCGACTCATGGGCAGCAAGTAAGCATTTTTAGTAATAATGATGAGGAAGTAGCAGCATTGATTGATCCCATTATTAACCAAGTAAGCAGGGTAAATATCAATTGCCAGTGCCAACGTGGGCCAGATGTTTTTCCTTTTACGGGAAGAAAAGATAGTGCAGAGGGTACTTTGTCTGTAGTAGATGCCTTGCGGGCTTTTTCTATTAGGTCTCTTGTGGCTACTAAATTGAATGATAACAATAAAAAGCTGCTTAATGAGATTATTGATGGACACAGTTCTAATTTCTTAAGTACAAAATACCTTTTTTAAGAAAATTTTAAAAGATCTCTTTTTAGCCCATTATCTTGTTGAGTTAATTTGAGATTCGGTGAAAAAAAATAAAAAAAAAGTTCGTTTTACTGCGAAAGTTGTTTTATATTTGGGCTTACCCTTTCGGGGGTATGTTTTTCATAGGTAGATGTAGGGTCAGGAACATTGTTTCTGGCCCTTTTTTGTTTTGTGCCCTTTAAATAGGGTTTAGGGTGGTTTTTGTTCTCTTGTTAGAGGCTTTGATCTATGTTTTAATCCAGTTTTATCTGTAATAAGATAAGAAAGATTATATCAGTTTTAACTTTTAGCATTGTATCTTTGCCTAGTATGTCGAAAAAGAAAAAAATCATTGTAGCCATTACTGGCGCAAGCGGTTCAATATATGCCAAATTACTATTGGATAACCTTCAGAAATTAAGTGATCAGGTAGATAAGGTAGGAATTGTCATGTCTGACAATGCAAAGGAGGTATGGCGTTTTGAGTTGGGAAATACAGATTATGACCAGTATTCATTTGATAACTATCATAAAATGGACTTCAATGCACCTTTCGCTTCTGGATCTGCAAAATATGATACGATGATCATTGTACCCTGTTCTATGGGGACCTTAGGTCGTATTGCGCATGGAATTTCCAACGATTTGATTTCTAGGGCTGCAGATGTGATACTGAAAGAACGTCGCAAGCTTATTGCAGTGGTAAGAGATACGCCCTTTAGCCTAATCCATATTAATAACCTAAAAGCCATAACAGAAGCGGGAGGAATTATCTGTCCGGCAAATCCATCTTTTTACAGCTTGCCTAAAACCATTGAAGAAGTTGCTCAAACTGTAGTAGACAGGGTAATTGACTTGGCAGGATTGGAAAAAGACAGTTATCGTTGGAATGATATATAATCTCGTGCCAAAATGATTAAATCTTATATTAAGAAATTACGTTCAACATACCAAAAGGTACACAAAATAAACTGAGTATTAGTTTCGTATTAGCTGCATTCAGTATTTTGACCTAAAACTTACCACATGAAACTTACAACTTACTACAATTTCGTATCTTTGCATCCTCAATGAAAAAAGTTGCATTC
>NZ_JAELTN010000055.1 GCF_016428855.1 Pedobacter sp. ASV28 | reverse complement strand
CCCCCCCCCCCCCCCCCCCCCCCCCCCCCCCCCCCCCCCCCCCCCCCCCCCCCCCCCCCCCCCCCCCCCCCTCTACCACCCCCCCCCCCCCGAGAACTACACTATGGCTCGATCGTCGGCAGCGTCAGATGTGTATAAGAGACAGCCCCTTAACCCGTGGTTGGTTCACTATTTTTAGATACTGAATTTTAAATAATCTCATTGGTGTAGGTAACTACATGCCATACCTTTTCGTAGTTTTTTCCTTCATAGGTGCCTTTTTTTTCTTCCTCATAAAAAGCTTCAAGAAAATAAATCCCTTTTTGCTTTGGAATAAAATTCAATACGCCACGGGCATTTGTTTCTTGTGTTTCGCTTTTTTGATCTGGCCCAACTACGGTAATTTTCTTATTTTTAAAAGGTGTATGGTTTAGCTTCACCAAATGGGGATTGTCCTGTGAAATGCCGAATACTGGTTTGCTAGGCTGTATGCTCAATGCCAGATCGTTTCGTAAGGCATTGTTTATCGTCGCCTTACCTACAAAGACATTAGCTAATGCATAATAGTCAATCTTGGCATTTTCGTAAAGGTCCTTTACATGGTGCACAATAGAAAGGGTATAATGTCCTTCTTCTTTTGGTGTAAAGGTAGCTTCATAGTAAAGGACGTTGGCCGTTGGCGATAATTCTTGTGTGTTACCATTTGGTCCAGTAAGTAAAAGCTTGAAATCTTTAAGGTTACTAAACCATTTTGCCGTAGAATCAGTTTCTTTTGAGGCATATTCCCCAAAGAAAATCTTTACTTTTTGGCTTACCCCTTTTTGGCCCTTAGTTGAAGTTTCAATCCATAAGGCATGGCCATAGCTATTGGCTACAAGAGCTATGGAAAGTAATAATAGAGTTAGTGTCTTTTTCATTTTTTTAAGTTTAAAAGCAACGCTTGTGATAAAATTTCTTGTTTTTGCGGATTTACCGACCAGTAGCCGATAAAGTATTGCTGGTTGGTGATATTGTTTGCATGATATGCCACCCTGAAATATTTAGTTTCGTGAGATAGACTAACACTCAGATTTTTAAGCGGCATTTTTGCCACTGTATTGGTGGGTCTATTGTTCTTGCTGGAGGATACAATAACTTCGTTCAGTTGTGATGAACTTTCTTTTAATACAAAGTTTACTGTGGTAACCTCTGAGGTTTTTACGATCGCGGCTTGTTCTTGTGTCCCCAGTTCAATATAAGAACTAACCACTTGGTAAGAAGCCGCCCTTGCTTTTGAAATGGTATATTCATCATTAGTATTGGTTAGCGCACTATATTTTGCGTGCTTTAGGCTTACCGTTACACCAACAACACCCTGCCCATCCGCAGTGGTAACTTTACCATTATTGGTTCCGTTTTGTTGCGCAAATGCTTCCGTGCTTATCAAGAGCAGTAGGAGTACAAGGGCTTGCGTATAGGTTTTCAAAAATTTCATTATTGATGTTAAAATTTATAAGCTATACTGAAGCGATAATTACGTGGTGCCTCTGCTTGCCAAGAATAAGTACCCTGATCGTAGGTTGGAGCATTGAAATAGCCGGTATAATAAGCACCATTATATAAATATTCATCCAATACGTTGAATACATTTCCCGTAATTTTTATTGGCCCCCTTTCCCAAGATAGACCTGCATCTACTTTAAGATAATTGGGTAAGTTTTGCTCAGGGTTGGTTCTGCTATAATTTTGTACGGCTCTACCTGCCAAATGGGTAACACCAGCGTTTAAGCCTGTGCCCTTTAACCATCCGCTTTGTAAAGTATAACTTAACCAGGCATTAGAAGTATGTTTGGCAAAACCAGGCACAGCATCTCCAACATTGATCGGTCCGTTGGCAATAGCCTTTGTTACTTTTCCATCAGTGAAAGCATAATTGGCTATTAAGACTAAGCCTTTTGCCATTTCTCCTTTTAGGTCAAACTCGATGCCCTCGGCTCGCTTTTCCCCTACCACAATGCTAAACATCTCTCCGGCTTTGTTTGCCGGATCTGTAGTGAGCTCGTTTTGTTTGGTAATTCGGTAAGCGGCTAAGGTAGTGTTCCATTTCCCATCTGCCCAGTCTTTTTTAAGGCCCACCTCCATATTTGATCCGGTAATTGGTTTGATTGAACTGCCGTCCCTCAACAGCCCGCTTTGTGGAATAAAGGCTTGATCGTAAACCGCATAAGCTGCAGTACTGTTGTTGATGGAATAGCTCAGCCCTAAACGAGGTGTAATACGTTTGGCCTTATCTGGACTGCCGCCCCAGGCCGACTGGCTTAGGTAAGCATAGCGAGCGGCTAGGGTTAAACGAAGTTTGTTTTGGAAGAATCCCAGTTCGTCTTGCATATATACACTTAAGTATTTCTGGTCCATTAAACCTCCTGCTGTTTTAGCCCGTTCTGTTAAACTGGTTATCCTATCAAAATTCGGATAGCCATTACTAGGAAAACCATAATTCGGAGAATATACATTGAAAGGAGCACTAACATCGTCCAGATTGTGAGACTGACCCCAATCGGCCATGTAATCTTTTTTACCTCCATCTAGGCCTATTAAAATCCTATGTCTTAATCCACCTGTTTTAGCTTCTCCATTTAAAAAGACCTGGGCTAATTTCATGGTACTTTCCGCATCCCATATCCCTGCATTTCTAATTACATTACCGTTTGGATAAACAAAAGCAGGCCATGTGCTGGTTCCCGTTTGCAGGTATTTAAAGTAGGCCGCTTGTGCGGTAACTTTCCAGGTATCGCTAAATTGGTGAACCAAGTTTAAAAAAACGCTGTGGTCGTTAATATTGGTTGGATCAAGCCCCGGTTGAGTAAAGGTAAATTCCCTGGGAAGGTTGGCATATCCTTGGGGCGAGAAAATATAATAAGAGCCAACTTCAGTCATTTGTGCTCTTTGTAAGGTATATTCTGCTGTAAATTTGGTTTGAGGGGTAAACTGATAGCTAATTACCGGCGCAATGCTGTACCTATCGTTGTGTTCATAAGGTCTAAACGATGCTTTCTGTTGGGCTGCGGCATTAAGTCTAAATAGTAACTTTCCATCATTGGTAATTTTTCTGTCCAGGTCGATAGTGGTTCTATAAAAATCATAACTTCCTAAAGAGAAGGAAACTTCACCTTTATCAAGGCCTGTAGGTTTTTTGGTAACGACATTGTACATGCCACTTGGATCGCCACTGCCCATTAGAAAGCCAGCCGGACCTTTTATAAATTCGATATGGTCTACGAAACTCATATCTTCTGTTAATGGTCCCCAGTAAGAGGATACAACATTAAACCCATTGCGCATCGCCTGTATTTGCGATCCCCGCATCTGGATGTTGGTATACATGTCGCCCCAATGCTCTAGCCGTACAGCCCCACTTACATTTCTGATCAAACCATCGCTCATGCTAATGATCTGCTGATCTTTGATGGTCTGGTTGCTTACGCTCTGAATGTTCTGTGCAGCTTCCAACAAAGGTTCGTTTAGTCTAGAACTGTTGTCGGGCGTGCTTATTTTATGGGTATTTTTCTTTGCCTGGATAGAGACCTCCTTTAAGGCCTGGCTATTTTCTGTAAGTATAAAGTTAAGCTCTAAAGTCTGTCCCGCCGAAATGGTAATGCCCTTTTCTTGTGTGTTGATCCCCACTGCGCTTACGCGTAAAACATAAGTGCCAGCCTTAATTTTGGAGAGTGTATAAAAACCTCCTTCATTGGTGGAAGTGCTTTGCGACCTATTTTTTAACCCTATGTTTACGTAGGCCGCAGGCTTGCCGTCGGCAGTAGTAATTTGTCCCTTGATACTCCCATTTTGTTGGGCAAGTGCCATAAACGAGAAGAGAAGTAGAACTGGCGTAATTTGAAAAAGTAATCGTATCTTCATTTTATTAATTTTTATTTAGATTAATTATAAATTGTGTCAAATATAAAGCGTAGATTTTTAATTACAAAACAATTTTGATCGTTCACCTTCTAATTTGGCTTGATGGGTCCTTGAGAATCAAAACATAGTACCTGAAATGCTGTTATAGAGGAAACGATTTTATGGATGTTAGGTCAAATGAACCATTTTGGTTGGTAGATAATGGGATTTTAAATTCCTATCCTTCTTTAAGAAAAGATATTGAATGTAATGTGCTTATTGTTGGAGCGGGCATTACGGGGAGTTTAATGGCAGATGCCTGTATAAAAGCGGGTTTAGATACCGTAATCATTGACAAGCGGGAAGTGGCCAATGGCAGTACTTCCGCGACTACTTCTATGCTTCAGTATGAAATAGACATATCCTTATATGAATTGGAGCACATGATAGGTGAGGTAGGGGCTGTAGCTAGTTACGGGGCATGCCGTGATTCGATTGAAGCTATAGGGAAATTAGTTGAAGAGATCGGATCTGAAGCAGGCTTCAGGAAGAAAGATTCCCTGTATTTTTCCGGCAACAAAAAAGATGTAAAGGGGTTAATAAAGGAATACGAGAAAAGAAAACAACATGGTTTTGATGTAAAATGGTTGGATAAAAAAGAGATTTATGCTACTTATGGCTTATTGGCAGATGGGGCAATTCTATCTACAGATGGGGCTAGCATAGATGCTTTTAAACTGACACATGAACTGTTGGATCATCATTGCAAAAAGGGCTTAAGGGTGTTTGACAAAACAGAACTCGTCAATGTGAAATATGAAAAAGACTTTTTGATCGTAAGAACGAATACAGAAGTAGTGATTAAGGCCCAAAAAATTGTGTATTGCACAGGATACGAGAGCCAGCAAATGATTCCAGAAAAGATCGTAAAACTAAAAAGCACTTATGCCATGGTGAGCGAACGATTGGAGACTTTACCTACAAAAATTGATGACACTTTATTTTGGAATACAGATAGCCCATATCTTTACATGCGCAGTACCGCAGACGGGAGAATATTGGTAGGGGGAGAGGATGAAAATTTTAAAAATGCAACAAGAAGAGATATGCTCTTGGGAAAAAAAGAAGAAAAACTATTAAAGACTTTTAATAAGTTCCTTCCAAAAATAAACTTTTTAACGGATTTTGCCTGGTGTGGCACATTTGGCGAAACAAAAGATGGTTTGCCCTATATCGGACCACACCTCAAATTCCCAAACAGCTATTTCTGTTTGGGCTTTGGAGGTAATGGTATTACTTTTTCTGTAATCGGTGCTCGTTTAATTACAGATATGATTCTACAGCGCGTAGACCCTTTGGCTTATTTTTTTAGGTTTGGCAGATAATTTATTAATTACTGCTGGATAATAATTTGGCCACTAAAAGGATGTTCTGAAGGCGAAGAAGGTTGATATAATCCTCTTGATATGATGGTGTAAAAATTAGCTGCAGCCAATGTGGTTGCGGCTATAGTGGCCTTAACGGTTCCTGAAGCGGTTTCTTTAATTTCAAAAGCTTTACTTCCTGGATCTACAGCTATAAAACCACTATAGGCCTTATAGGCTTTGTTGCTGCTAAGTGTACTTCCGCTTTCTACAGCCAAGTCTAGGGCAGGTGCATCGGGAGAGAGATTAATGAAACGTACATAGGCTTTATCAGCTGCAGTTCCCGAAAAGTTATCCGTAAGATAAAGCGCATCAAAATTTCCAGGTTTTCCAATAAGGTACAGGCTGTTGTAGCTGCCATTGCTAACGCCTATACCCGTTTTCGTATATAGGTTGTCGGTATAACCCGAATAAGTAAATTTTACATCATACGTTCCTGGGGTGTATTGTATATACTTTACTCCCCCACCAAAAGGAATGGCAACACTGTTCATTTTCGTACCACTTACATAAATATCATAAGTAGCTGGCGTTGGTGAGACATTATAAACGCTCAACGAGCCTACGGCTACTTCCGTATTGCTACTTTTACAGGCAAATAAGCTGGCCATAAAAGCAACTATACAAATGAAATAAATCTTTTTTTGGATGTGAATTTTTGTATATGTTCTTTTCATTCTGGATTATATATATCGTTTAAAGGTTGATAATTAGTCATTTGCTGTAGTTTGACGTCTTTATCATTTAATATACAAATATTAGCTTTATCTGCAATAATTCCATGTTAAACTTTGTTAAAAGATCAAATGGGTTTTAGGTAGGTTATTGTTAAGGAATATTAAACAGAATGTAAAAAAATAAGATATTTATTGCACAACTCAGATTTTATTTAAACCTTTGCGGCACAATCAATTCAATATAATTGGTTTTTGTAAAAAATGAGCAAACACATCATCCATAAGTTATCTGTTTTAGAGGCCAAGAGCATGGCCCCTAACGGCTATTTTATTGAACGTTTGCGACCCGTATTCCAAATTACTACAAGTCGGCAACTCTTTACGCCGCGGATTTAAGTCATACCCCTAGGGAACTTAAACCCATGAGGAATTGATCCTCACTAAAAACCCAATTAACAAGAATAACCTTATTTTTTCGTTAAAGAATTAATGAATAGCAACGATTTTATAGTGCAGGTTGCACTTCCTGAACATCGTGTTTTTGCTGAAGAAATAGTTGAAGAAATGGCCGAGTCAGCAAAGGCTAGAGGAACAGGTATCGCTAAACGTTCGCCAGAATATGTGTCTGGCAAGATGCAGGAGGGAAAGGCTGTCATTGCTTTTCATAAGGATGGAACGTGGGCCGGATTTTGTTACATCGAAACCTGGAGCCATGGTCAGTTTGTAGCCAACTCGGGCTTAATTGTTAGCCCTAAATTCAGAAAGGCCGGTCTGGCCAAGGCAATTAAGGAAGAAATTTTTGCACTTTCTAGAAAGCTGTATCCTAAAGCTAAAATTTTTGGATTGACCACTGGTTTGGCCGTGATGAAAATCAATTCTGATCTAGGTTACGAGCCTGTTACTTACTCTGAGCTGACCCAAGATGAAGAATTTTGGAAAGGTTGCCAGAGCTGCGTGAACTTCGATATTCTTAAAATGAAGGAGCGTAAAAATTGTATGTGTACAGCCATGTTGTATGACCCAGCAGAGAAAAAGCACGAAGAAGCCAAAAAGTTTGCCGAAGAACTACAGAAAAAGCCTAAACTTTACGAACGTTTTATGCGTATAAAGCAACGCTTAATCGAAAAAAATAAGGGCAGTAACGATTTGAAATCGCTATTGTTGTTTTTAGCATTTTTAAATAAATAGAAATTAAATAAGTCGTCATTGCAAGGTAGGAAGCAATCCTAAAGCGAAGGATTATTAATGGTAAGATTGCTTCCTACCTTGCAATGACGGAAAAGTAAAATTAAATACAAGATGAAAAAGAAAGTTGTTTTAGCATTTAGCGGAGGTTTAGATACCTCATTCTGTTGTATTCATTTAACCAAAGACAGAGATTTGGAAGTTCACTCGGTAGTGGTAAATACGGGCGGTTTTTCTGAAGAAGAGTTAAAGGAAATTGAAGCACGGGCTTATGCTTTAGGGGTAACATCGCATGCTGCGGTAGATGAAACCGAAAACTATTACAACGACAGCATCAAGTATTTGATCTTTGGCAATGTATTGAAAAATGCAACTTATCCTTTATCGGTAAGTGCCGAGCGTGTTTGCCAAGCTACAGCCATTGCTAATTACGTAAAGAAAATTGGGGCTGATTACGTAGCGCATGGTAGTACAGGTGCGGGTAACGACCAAGTACGTTTCGATATGATTTTCAATATCCTTATTCCGGGTGTTGAGATTATCACACCGATTAGAGATTTAAAATTATCTCGCGAAGCGGAAATTGAATATTTAGCCAAACACGGTGTGGTTTATACGGCAGAGAAAGCAAAATACTCGATTAATAAAGGTTTATGGGGTACTTCAGTAGGTGGTGCAGAAACATTGACCTCTAACCAAACCTTACCAGAAAGCGCTTGGCCAACTCAAGTAACTGAAACCGAATCTAAGAAAGTAGAACTGACTTTTGAAAAAGGCGAGTTGGTTGCGGTTGATGGTGAGAGATTGGCGCCTGTAAGAGCCATCCAAAAATTACAAGCTATTGCTGCTCCTTTTGGTGTGGGTCGTGATATCCATGTTGGCGATACGATTATAGGTATTAAAGGTCGTGTAGGTTTTGAGGCGGCAGGGCCGATGGTCATCATCAAAGCGCACCATGCTTTGGAGAAACATACCTTAACCAAATGGCAGTTAAGCTGGAAAGAGAATTTAGCCTCTTTCTATGGTAACTGGTTGCACGAAGGTCAATTCCACGATCCAATTATGAGAGATATGGAAGCTTTCTTGACTTCTACACAAAGTACCGTTAACGGAAAAGTATTTGTGGAGTTGTTGCCATATCGTTTCCACATCATTGGTATCGAAAGTGCTAATGATTTGATGAGCAATAAATTTGGTAGCTACGGCGAAATGAACAATACTTGGAGTGGCGAAGATGTAAAAGGTTTCTCTAAAATATTCGGTAACCAAGTAATGATTTGGCATAAAGTAAACTCAGAAGCGTAGCTTCTGACGGAATAAGATTTAAGATAGAGGTAAGGTTAATACGCCAAAACCTTACATCTTAAAACCCTAAACCTGATAAGATGAGTAAAATAAAAATTAAGCGTATTGATCGAAATGAAGCTAACTTAGTTGTTGGCTTGTTTAATCAGTACAGGATATTTTACGGTAAATTCTCTGATTTAGGAATGGCAAAGGCTTTCATCGACGCCCGACTAGAGAATAACGAATCAGTCATTTTTGTAGCATTGGATGAAAACCAATCAGTAGGATTTACACAGCTTTATCCGAAATATTCATCCGTAGGACTGGTTAAAAATTGGATATTGAACGATTTGTTTGTGAATCCAGAATACCGTAAACAAGGAATTGGGGAGACGCTTATTAAAACGGCCATGAATTTTGCGAAGGAACAAGGCGCTGCTTATGTTCAGCTAGAAACAGCCGTTGATAATTTTACAGCGCAAAGTCTTTACGAACAAATTGGTTTTGTAAAGCAAGGGCCAAATGAAGAGTTTTTACTTTATAAAATTGAAATATAAAACAAAAGGGTAGAGATACCCTTAAACATTCAACTTTAAACTAATGAAAATAAAGGCAGGAATTATTGGAGGAGCAGGTTACACAGGTGGCGAAATGCTACGTATCTTGGTTAATCACCCACAAGTAGAAATTGCTTTTGTAAATAGCAGCAGCAATGCTGGAAACTTAATTTCAGATGTACATACTGATTTATTCGGAGATACTGATCTGAAATTTACAGACCAAATTTCGCAAGATATTGATGTGCTATTTTTATGTGTTGGCCACGGCGATGCAAAGAAATTTTTGGAAGCAAACCAGATAAACGAAAAAGTTAAAATCATCGATTTATCGCAAGACTTTAGATTAGCTCAAAACTCGCAACTTGCAACTCGTAACTTTGTTTACGGCTTGCCAGAATTGAATAAAAAGAAAATCCAATCTGCGCAAAACATTGCCAATCCAGGTTGTTTTGCAACTTGCATCCAAATGGGCTTATTGCCATTGGCCGCAAAAGGCTTGCTAAAAAGTGAAGTTCACATTAATGCCACTACAGGTTCAACTGGAGCAGGGCAGAGCTTGAGCAAAACCTCGCATTTTAGCTGGAGAAATAATAATCTTTCGATTTATAAGGCTTTCGAGCATCAGCATTTAAATGAAATAGGTGAGAGCTTAGCTCAATTGCAAGGCGAAGTGAAAGAAGCGCTAAATTTCATACCTCAGCGTGGTGATTTTACCAGAGGGATTTTGGCTGCAATGTACATTGAAAGTGATTTGACCGAAGAAGCTGCGTATGAGCTCTACGAAAGCTATTATGCCAGTCATCCATTTACCCATGTAAGTCGGAAAAACATCGATTTAAAACAGGTGGTAAATACCAATAAGTGCTTGATTCATTTGGAAAAACATGGCAACAAATTATTTATCATCAGCATCATCGATAACCTTTTAAAAGGTGCCAGCGGACAAGCGGTTCAGAATATGAATTTAATGTTTGGCTTAGAGGAAACGGCAGGGCTGAAATTGAAAGCGATTGGGTTTTAGGTTATAAGTTTTAAGTAATAAGTCATGCAAGATTTCAAAAGTTTGAAAGTATGGGAAAAGGCGCACGGGCTTACGCTTGAAATTTATAGGTACACAAAAGATTTTCCGAAAGAAGAACTTTATAGCCTAACCAATCAACTGCGGCGAGCTGCTTCATCGGTTCCCGCTAATATTGCAGAAGGTTGTGGGAAACAGACAAAAGCAGATTTTGCAAACTTTTTAAATATTGCTTTGGGGTCAGCTAATGAAACAGAGTACTTTTTGATATTATCACGAGACCTAAATTATATTAACCAAGATAATTTCAATACACTTTCAAAGGAAGCAAACGATGTCAAGGCAATGCTCATAAATTTAATTACCAAGGTTAGGGCTTAGTAGAACTTATTACTTAAAACCTATAACCTACAACTTTTACGAAATGAACTTATACGACGTATATCCATTAAACGACATAGAAATCACCAAAGCATCAGGCAGTAATGTTTGGGATGCTAACGGACAACAATATTTAGACCTATATGGCGGTCATGCGGTAATTAGCATTGGCCATACCCATCCACATTATGTACAACGTTTAACCGAACAGTTAAATAAAGTAGGGTTTTACTCTAATTCCATTAAAATTCCTTTGCAAGTACAGTTGGCAGAAAAACTAGGCCAGGTTTCGGGAAAAGTAGATTATCAATTGTTCCTATGCAACTCTGGAGCAGAAGCTAATGAAAATGCTTTGAAATTGGCTTCTTTTTACAACGGCAGAAAAAAAATCATTGCTTTTAAGGGTGCTTTCCATGGCCGTACTTCATTAGCGGTGGCTGCTACGGATAATCCAAAAATTGTAGCACCAGTTAACGAAACGGAAAATGTTATTTTCTTGCCCCATAACGATG
The DNA here is from genome assembly GCF_016428855.1 of Pedobacter sp. ASV28. Lineage (GTDB taxonomy): Bacteria > Bacteroidota > Bacteroidia > Sphingobacteriales > Sphingobacteriaceae > Pedobacter. Next base: position 21,912 of record NZ_JAELTN010000055.1, on the reverse strand, counting down.
ACCAGGCATTAGTAGACGCTTTCACAAAACAAGGAAATGAAATTGCAGCGGTAATTCTTGAAGGCATTCAAGGTGTAGGCGGCATTAGAGAGGCCTCAAAAAGCTTCTTGCAAAAAATACGTTCACTTTGTGATGAATATAATGCGGTTTACATTGCCGATAGCGTACAATGTGGTTATGGCAGAACTGGATTGTTTTATTCGCACGATTGGGCTGGTGTAAGTGCAGATATCTACACTATGGCTAAAGGAATGGGCAATGGTTTCCCAATTGCTGGGATTTCTATTGCACCTAAATTTAAGCCTTGGCATGGACAGCTTGGAACTACCTTTGGTGGGAACCATTTAGCTTGTGCAGCCGCTTTGGCCGTGTTGGAGGTGATCGAAAAAGATAACTTGATGAAAAATGCCGAGGAAGTAGGTGCTTATCTGATCGAGGAGCTAAAGAAATTTGAGCAGGTTAAAGAAGTGCGTGGAAGAGGCTTAATGATTGGTATTGAATTGCCAGAAGCGCTAGCTCATGTAAAGAAGGATTTATTATTCAAACATTTTATCTTTACTGGAGAAGCAAAGCCTAACGTGATCCGTTTACTGCCAGCATTGAATTTGACCAAGGAACATGCAGAGGAGTTCCTAAAAGCATTTGCTGAACTAGTGAAATAATATAAACTACCCGTCATTGCGAGGCACGAAGCAATCTTACAACGTTAGTATGAGATGTAGCTTTAACATTGCTTCGTGCCTCGCAATGACGAACTTGATAAGTGAATGAGGTCAAAGCGATGCTGATTGGCCTCTGAAGAAAATTAGATAATAAACAGGAAAAGCTTTTTGCTTTTCGCTTTAAACTTTCCGCTTAAAATGAAACTTTTCTCTTCCGTACACGATGTAGCAGACATCAAACAATTAGTATCAAGTGCATTGGCTTTAAAAGCTAGTCCTTATGCTTATGGCGATCTGGGTAAAAATAAAACCTTAGGCTTGGTGTTTATGAATCCAAGTTTGCGTACGCGTTTAAGCACCCAAAAAGCAGCCCTTAATTTGGGGATGAACGTGATGGTGATGAACATGGATAAAGAAGGCTGGGCTTTAGAAACGCAGGATGGTATCGTTATGAATGGGACTACCGTAGAGCATATTCGCGAAGCTGCGGCGGTGATGGGAGAATATTGTGATATTCTTGGATTACGTTCTTTCCCAAAATTGCAGAACAGAGACGAAGATTACAACGAAGAGTTTTTTAACAAATTCGTGAAATTTTGTGGCGTACCAGTGGTAAGTTTAGAAAGTGCAACCAGGCATCCCTTACAAAGCTTGGCCGACCTGATCACCATTACCGAGACCAATCCGGTTCCTATTGCCGACAGGGCTAAAGGCATAGTGCCAAAGGTAGTTTTAGCTTGGGCTCCACACATTAAACCTTTGCCGCAGGCAGTACCAAACTCTTTTGCGGAGTGGATGAGCAGAGCGCAGCAAGAAGGGATGTTAGATTTTACGATCGCTCAGCCAGCAGGATTTGAACTCGCCGAAAGCTTTACTCCAGGGGCCAAAATTTCACATAATTTAGATGAAGCCATTGCCAATGCGGATTATGTTTATGTGAAAAACTGGAGCAGCTACAAAGAATATGGTCAAATATTGCCTTTCCCAGATGGTTGGATGATGGACAACGAGAAATTAAAGCTCACTAATAATGCAAAAGTAATGCACTGTTTGCCTGTTCGTCGCGATTTGGAATTAGCTTCGGAGATATTGGATGGACCAAATTCATTGGTCATTCACGAAGCAGGAAATAGGTTGTGGTCTGCTCAGGCAGTGCTAAAAGCGATGTTGGAAGAAATAAAATAGTTAAGAGTTTTGGGTTTCGAGTTACAGGTGTAAATGCCTAAGCTCATAACTCATAACTTATAACCCATAACCTAAAACATGCAAAAACTAACCATCATTAAAATAGGCGGAAACGTTATTGACAATTCCGAAAATCTTCACCGTTTTCTGGAGGATTTTACGGCACTAAAAGGGCCTAAAATATTGATACATGGAGGAGGTAAAATTGCTACTGAGATTAGCGTTTCGCTAGGCATTGAGGCCAAAATGGTTGATGGCCGTAGAATTACCGATATTGAAACCCTACGGGTGGTGACCATGGTTTACGCAGGATTGATTAATAAAAATATTGTTGCGCAACTGCAAGCAAAAGGAAGCAATGCCATTGGCTTAACGGGGGCAGACGGGAATATCATTAAGGCAAAAAAACGTCCGGTAAAGGAGATAGACTATGGTTTTGTGGGCGATTTGGATGAGCATTCGGTTTCGGCAACGGCTTTGGCCAATTTGCTAAAAGTAGATTTTGTACCAGTACTTTGTGCCATTACGCATGATGGTGAGACACAACTTTTAAATACCAATGCTGATACGATTGCTTCGGCAGTGGCAGTGGCAATGTCGGCCCTATATGAAACGCATTTGGTATATTGCTTCGAGAAGAAAGGGGTTTTGAAAGATGTAAATGATGATGCGACTGTAGTGAGGGAAATTCGCTCGGCCGATTTTGAGCCTTTAAAAGCGGATGGAACGGTAGCAGGAGGGATGATTCCGAAATTACACAATGCTTTTGAAGCAATTAAGAAGGGCGTAACTTCAGTTTATATTGGCAAAGCCGATGAATTAGCGGAGATAGCGACAGGCACTTTCGGAACGAAGCTGTTGAAGTAACATTGTGTAATCGTCATTGCGAGGCACGAAGCAATGACTGCTTGGGAGTAGAATGTTGCAGTCTTTCGTTTCCAAACCTGATAGCAGCGAAAATACTTTTGTTGCATTATAGTTGAAGATTGCCACGTCGTTTCTATTCGCAATGACGATAAACGAAGTATAACAGCGCGTTAAAAAAGATTGAAGCGGATAGCAGGGCTAAACATTAAAAAGAGCATCACTACTGCTTTTCAAATAAAATAAAACCATCGAAACATCGGTGAAATCATAAAATCTGGGTAACCGAGCTTGCGAGCTCATCAACGATAATCACAAAAAGATGAAAAAAATAACCATTATCGGCAGTGGAAATATTGGACTGTCTTTAGCAAAAGGACTCGTAAATAAAGCTTATTGCAAGTCAGACAACATTACTTTGACCCGCAGAAACATTAAGTTGATGACGGAAGAAGTGGCTGCTGGATTTAAAGTGAGTGATGATAACTTGGCTGCCATTGAAGGTGCTGATATTGTCGTTTTGGGAGTATTGCCGCAACAGTTAAAAAAAGTTTTAGTACAACTGGCGCCTGCGGTAAATCCAGAAAAGCAGCTTTTCGTTTCAGTGGTTTCGGGAGTAACCTGTTCGGATGTGCGTAAGGAGCTCGGCGAAAATGTACAGGTGATTAGGGCAATGCCCAATACGGCCATTTCTATTGGACAAAGCATGACTTGCATCGCTACAGATAATGCAACTGATGAAAATTTAAACGAAGTAGTGACCTTGTTTGAAACGGTTGGTGCAGTGGTGACCATCCAAGAAGACTTAATGACCTCGGCAACGGCCTTGTGTGCCTGTGGCATCGCGTTCTTTTTACGCAGCATTAGGGCGGCTTCACAAGGTGGTGTAGAGATTGGTTTCCATGCGCACGACGCTTTGAAAATGGCGGTGCAAACGGCCAAAGGAGCAGCAGATTTATTGTTATTGAACCAAACTCACCCAGAAACTGAAATAGATAAGGTAACTTCGCCAAAAGGATGTACTATTGCAGGCTTAAATGAAATGGAACATAATGGTTTCAGTTCATCGCTAATTAAAGGAATTAAACTTTCGGCTAAAAAAGCAGGCGGGTTATACAATGAATAAGGCTAAAGGCTTAAAGCGGAACGCTTAAAGCAGGTTTGGAAGTTGAATTTTATGCGCTTTTAGCCTTGGGCTTTAAGCTTTGAGCACAGAGAATGATTGAAAAATTAATAAAAGAAAGCACAGAGTTGCTAAGGGATCTGATCCGTATTCAGTCTTTTAGCAAAGAAGAAGATAGAACGGCAAATTTAATTGCGCAGTTTTTGGGCGAAAGGGGAATTAAAACACATCGCAAGCTTAATAATGTGTGGGCTTATAACAAGCATTTTGATGGGGCAAAACCAACAGTCTTGTTGAACTCACATCACGATACGGTTAAACCCAACTCAGGTTATACTCGCGATCCCTATGATGCCGCTATTGAAGATGGCAAGTTATTTGGTTTGGGCAGTAATGATGCAGGTGGTTGTTTGGTATCGCTAATTGCTACTTTCTTATACTTTTATGAGCAGGAAGGCCTCAAATATAATTTCTGTTTGGCGGCAACTGCCGAGGAAGAAATCTCTGGAAATGATGGCTTAGAGCTGGTCATTCCAGATTTGGGAGCGCTAGAATTTGCTATTGTAGGCGAACCGACAGAAATGCACCTTGCCATTGCCGAAAAGGGATTGTTGGTCATTGACTGCACTGCTCATGGAAAAGCGGGCCACGCGGCTCGGGAAGAAGGAGAAAATGCCATTTATAAAGCCTTACCTGATATCGAATGGTTCCGAACGTATCAGTTTCCTAAAGTATCGGAAGTGTTTGGCCCAGTAAAAATGACGGTAACCATTATTAATGCAGGCTCGCAGCATAACGTGGTGCCTGCCAACTGTACCTTTACCGTTGATGTTCGCGTAACGGATGCTTATACCAATGAAGAAGTAGTTGAAATTATTAGGCAAAACGTAAGCTGTGAGGTAAAGCCAAGATCGGTAAGGTTAAAACCTTCGTCTATAGACAAAAACCACCCGATTGTACAGGCTGGAATTGCTTTGGGCAAAACTACTTATGGTTCACCAACCACTTCAGACCAAGCCTTGCTGTCTATTCCATCCTTAAAATGCGGCCCTGGTTTTTCTGGCCGCTCGCATATGGCAGATGAGTTTCTATACGTAGACGAAATTAGACAGGGAATAGAAGGCTATATCGCCATGCTGAAGCCTGTGGTTGCTTAAAAATTTAGGAAACAAGGTTTGGAATTCAACGATTTTGTTTCCTAAATTCGAGTATTAAAATCTCTTTATAAATATTACCCCAAAAGCAGTTCTTGCTTATTTGTCGGACATGTAGATGTTCCGAAGGTTATTTTTATTACCCAAATTTTATAAGAGATCATGACTAATCATCATCATATTGCCGTAATTGGCGGCACAGGGAAATCAGGAAAATATTTAGTGAAAAAACTATTGGAAAAAGGCTTCCGTATTAAAATGCTATTGCGAAACCCTGACCAATTAGAACTTAATCACCCTGCTATTGAAAAGGTAAAGGGAGATGCTCGAAACCCAATGGATATAGCGCTTTTATTGGAAGGTTGTACAGCGGTATTGAGCACCTTGGGGCAGCCGAAAGGTGAGCCGCCTATTTTTAGCACGGCCACCAGTAATGTATTAAATGCCATGCAAAAGCTAAAAATCAAACGCTACATCGTAACTACTGGTTTAAGCGTTGATACGCCTAATGACCATAAAAGAAGCGAACAGGTACAGGAAGCTAGCGATTGGATGCGGGCCAATTATGAGCCAACGACAGGAGATAAACAGGTTGAATATGAGCTGTTGGCTCAAGGCCATGTAGATTGGACTTTGGTAAGGCTACCGCTCATTGAGCAAACGGAGGTTGCTAAGGGTGTTAAAATAAGCCTTGAAGATTGCCTAGGCAATCATATCAGCGCTACAGATTTAGCCAACTTCCTCATCGAACAATTAGAGAATACGGAATACATTGGGCAAGCCCCATTTATTGCCAGTATTTAAAACAGAAAAGGCGGTGAAACTCACCGCCTTTTCTTTTAATTTCCTACTTCATCAAAAGCCCTAGCCTCTAAGTGTTTTTCCATATCCAAACGGTTCACCCCTTTGCTCCACCATTCTGGAGCGGGCTTGCCTTTTAGCATGTAATCGAAATATTCCATCATTCGCACGGCATAATCTTTACGATTTGGTAATTTTGCAATACCATGGTTTTCGCCTTTATAGGTAATCATCACTACGGGTTTGTTCAGTCTTCTTAAGCCATTGTAATATTCAATACCTTGTGTAAAATCAACCGCACCATCTTTGTCGTTGTGCAATAAAAGTAAAGGTGTTTGTACTTTCTTAATGTGGTAAATGGGTGAGTTTCGTGCAAAAGCGTCCCAGTTGTCCCAATAACCAGGCGTTAAACGACCTTGGCTGGCCTCGAAAATGGCCTGATTGGTACCGCCACTATTCCAGTAGATCAAACTATACATACTGATCATATTGGTTAAAGGGGCGCCGGCAGCTGCGGCTTTGAAGATATTGGTTTGCGTGATTAAGAACGAAGTTTGGTAACCGCCCCATGAGTGGCCATGTATAGCTACGTTTTTCTCGTCCACAATGCCTGTAGCTATCGCAGCTTTTACTGCGGGGACTACACAGGCTACTGCCGACATACCAGGATCGTTCAGTTTATATTTAATATCTGGCATTAACACTGCATAGCCATTACTTAGGTACATGCCCGCATTAAAGCCTCCGCCAGGGAAACCAGGCATACCGTAATTATTCAGGCCATCTGTTAAACGTTCATAGATATAGGTGATAGTTGGATAAGCTTTTCCAGCCTCGTAGTTCGCTGGTAGATATAAGGCTGCCTGAAGTGTATCCCCATGGGCACTCACATAATCTATCAGTTTAACACCTGATGTCCATGCATATTTAGCTTGATCTGGTGTATTGGTATTTGCTTGTTTTGCGGCAGATAGATCGCTGTTTATACTGGCGTAATATACAGGAGATTGGGCGTAATTGCTCTTGCCGTAAGCAAATACCTTTGCATTTTCTGCTTTGGCCAACCCGTTGTAGACATTGGCGTCTAAGAATAAAACATTGATTTTTGATTTTCCTGCAGGAAGTATGCCTATACCCATGTCCTTAGTTTTGTTGTTAAAGACATTAAAGTACTGGTCTTTGCTCAGGTCTGTTCCTTTTTCATATGGGTAGATCCTTATTCTGTAGGCTACCGCAGTTTTCTTACTTTTCCAATTATCAGACAGTGGAGTAACCGATTTGCCATCAGCAGAAATTTTCCAAAGATCATAATTGTCCATGATCAATGCATATTTCGAATCTGAGGACCAGCCAAAATTCGGCGTAGCTGGCTTATTTACATTATGATCATCTAAGGCATCAACAAATGAAGATTTGATATTTCCTGTCAGATTGGCTATTTGCCCTGTTTCGAAATTGATGCTATAGAAAATGCCATCAACATAATAACTGGAAATTTTTCCGTTTGGAGCAATAGAAAGTCGTCCACCATTATTGGCATACATTTTTTCAAATAAACGTTTTTTACCCCCTGTTTTAAGGTCTATCAGGTAAATGTCTGAATAGCTCTGCCCATCTAGGTTGCCCATCAGTTCGTAATTGGAGTTGTCATAGCCAATGGCATAAAGCTGTTTAGGTGCTATGGTTACCGTTCTCATATTGCTATCTGCCAGTTGGGTAAATTTTTTATCGGCAACTCGATATGAGCTTACGTAGCTAAAGTTCTTATCCCTCATTTCCTGGGTCTGTTGTGCAGACTGTAAGCGTTTATCCTGCCAGTTCCAGATCATCATATCAGGTTTTTCGATATCTTCTTTTTTAACCTCAGGTTCGGCAGGCTTGGCCTTTGCTTTCGCCGCACTGTCTAATTTAACCTCAGTTTTAGCTTTGGTTTTAGTCGTATCGGTTTTGGTTTCATTTTTTTTATCGTCTTTTTTAGCCAAGGTGTTGATGCCAAAAAATAAGGTACTTTGATCATCAGACCAATAAGGGTTGGCATTGGTGTTAATGCCCATTCCTTTCGGAAAGCTATTGTCGTCTATACCTTTATAAATGACTTTAGCGGTCAAATCGCCATTAATTTTGTTGATTCCAATTATACTGAGCACCTCATCTTTATATTTCTCATCCTTATTTGATTTCAATAAGGCAAAGGCATTGCCCTCTTCATTCCAGGTAATGCTTTTGTAAACCGCCTTATCGTTGTCTAAAGCGGTAATGAGGCCTGTTTTCATGTCCCTTAAGAAAAGGCCATTAGCATTTTGTCCATTGGCATCTACAGTGTAAGCCAGTTTGTCTCCTGCTTTATTAAAAGCAAACTCCCCAACGTTACCAAGATTAAAACTTTTTTTACTGGTCAGATGATAAAGGACAACATCAGTTCCTTTGGCTGCATCCTTATCTTTTGGAGCGGTTTCTAAGGCGGCAAATTGGATGGCAATCCAATCTGAAGCGTCTCCAGAAAAACTAAAATTTTTAACGCGTTCAAAAGTGGTTTGCTTATTGTCAGCTAATGATACGATAAGCAGTTTGTCATAAAGAGGCTTATTGGTCTTTTTAGCAGCTTTTACCTCCGCATCCTTAGCGCTTACTTTAAAAGCGGCATACTTTGAGTCTTTTGAAAAGACTGCTCCAGTTGCCGTAGCTCCAATAGGATAGGAGTAGCTTAAGGTATCGAATGTTTTCTTGATCACAATTTTGAGGTCTCCTTCGGTGGGTCCAGTGGCCCAAGCCATCCATTGCCCATCGGGAGAGAGCGCATTGCCCCTATTATAACTCCATTTGGAAACATCTTTCCAGGTAAGAGCAGGTTTAACTTGTGCAAGTGCTGCTTGCACACACATAAAGGTGAGCAGGCAGAGGATTAAATTTATTTTCTTCATATATGAAAAGGTCTTTGTACAAAAATATAGGATAAAATGAAAAAAGCGATAGATCTAGGAGGTTTTAATTGCAACTTTATTGCGTTTTTGGTGTTAAACTGCTTTATCTCCTATTCTTGCGGTATTTATTGTATTTTTGCAGAACGATTTATTAAGTAACAATCATAAGTATTCAAGATGAAGATCTGGCAAAAAAATATTGATGTAAACCAATTTGTAGAAAATTTTACCGTTGGAAAGGACCGAGAACTGGATCTGCAAATGGCAAAGTTCGATGTATTAGGTTCTTTGGCACATACACAAATGCTACAAAGCATCAATTTATTAAAGTCGGATGAATTGAAAGAAGTCCAGGTAGCGTTAAAGCAGATCTATAAGGACATTGAAGCGGGTAATTTTGTAATTGAAGATCCTGTTGAGGATGTACACTCGCAGGTAGAATGGTTATTGACCCAGCGTATTGGTGAGGCGGGTAAGAAAATCCATAGTGGCCGATCACGTAACGATCAAGTTTTGGTAGACTTGAAGCTATATTTCAGAAGCTGTATTGAAGAAATGGTGGGCAACACGCAAGCGTTGTTTAACCAGCTTATAGAATTAAGCAATACCCATAAAGATAAACTTTTACCTGGTTATACTCATCTACAGATTGCTATGCCATCATCTTTTGGTTTATGGTTTGGCGCTTATGCCGAAAGTTTGGCAGATGATATGGAGCTGATGTTGGCCGCTTGGAAAATCACCAATAAAAATCCACTGGGCTCAGCTGCGGGCTATGGTTCTTCCTTTCCTTTAAATAGAACCCTAACCACCGAATTACTGGGCTTCGAAGGTTTAAACCATAATGTAGTATATGCTCAAATGGGCCGTGGCAAAACGGAACGTATTTTGGCGCAGGCCATGTCGTCTGTGGCGGCAACTTTGGCTAAAATGGCGATGGATGTTTGCCTGTTCATCAACCAGAACTTTGGTTTTATCAGCTTTCCATCAGAATTAACTACCGGAAGCAGTATTATGCCACACAAGAAAAACCCAGACGTTTTTGAACTGGTGCGTTCTCGTTGTAATAAAATTCAGGCATTGCCTAATGAAATTGCAATGATGACCACGAATTTGCCCTCTGGCTATCATAGAGATTTACAGTTGTTGAAAGAAAATCTTTTTCCGGCTTTTATCTCTTTAAACGAGTGCTTAGAGATTACAAATTTTATGTTGCAGCACATCAACATTAAGGACGATATCTTGAAAGACAAGAAATACGATTATCTTTTTAGTGTCGAAGTAGTCAATGATTTGGCATTACAGGGAATTCCTTTTAGAGAAGCATATAAAATAGTGGGCGAACAGATCGAAACAGGAACTTTTAAGCCACAATACGAATTAAAGCATACGCACGAAGGCAGTATTGGTCATTTAATGAATGAGGAAATTTCGGCAGGAATGAAACAGACTTTAAATCAGTTTGGTTTTGAGAAAGTGAATAAGGCCATTTCCAATTTAATTGCTTAGCCCAAGCTTAAACTTCAGCAGTTTATTTCTCCGATTACTCAATTAGGTGATGGGCTTGCCTTTGTTTCTTTTCTTTTAAAATCGAAACATAGCAAAAGTTAATTTAGAACAATTCAAAAGAAATTGAAATGTATATTTGGTTATATAAAACAAAATATAACCAAAATGAACCGTAGAAATTTACTCAAAACCCTTTCGCTAACTGTAGGAGCTTCTATAATTAGTACCGAGGTCTTAGCCAAAATAGGAGAGCGCTCCTTTTTGTATAATATATCAGAGAATCCATTACATAAAAAACTGGATAAGCCTGTTACGGCCATTACTATTGGTGCTGGAAATAGGGGCATGGTGTATGGTGGTTTTGCGGCTAAGTTTACTGATCAGATTAAAATTATTGGTGTTGCAGAACCTAACAAATTTAGAAACGATAGGTATGCAAAAATCCATAATATAGTAACTGAAAAGCGTTTTAATACTTGGGAGGAGGTGTTCAAGCGTCCTAAATTTGCAGATGCGGTAATTATTTCTACTCCTGATAATTTGCATTACGAGCCATGTATGAAAGCTTTGGCTATGGGCTATGATATCCTTTTGGAAAAACCCATTGCACCCACTGAAAAAGAATGTAGGGATATTTTAAATCTGGCCAAAAAAAACAAACGCACCGTTGCCGTTTGCCATGTATTGAGATACGCTCCATATTTTGTGAAAATGAAAGAGCTGATTGCCAAAGGGGCAATAGGAGAAGTGATCAGTGTACAGCACTTTGAGCCCATTGAGCATACGCATATGGCACATTCTTATGTAAGGGGAAACTGGCACAACTCCAAAGAAACTACACCAATTATTCTGGCAAAATCTTGCCACGACCTAGATATCATTAAATGGGTGCTGAACAAACCTAGCAAGAGAATATCTGCCATGGGCGATTTAAAGTGGTTTAGAAAAGAGAATGCACCAGAAGGAAGTACTGCACGTTGTACCGATGGCTGTAAAATAGAAAGAGAATGTCCATATTCTGCGATTAAGGAATATGTAGATCTTAACAAAAGAACTGCTGTTTTTGATGTACCAGCTGGGGTAGATAGAAAAGCTTTTATTGGTGAAAAATTAAAGAGGACCAATTATGGTCGTTGTGTATATCAAATGGAAAATGATCAGCCAGATCATTACATTACTAATATCCAGTTTGGGGATAGTGTGACGGCCAGTTTTTCTATGGAGGCATTTACTTCATATCACGATAGAAGAACACGTGTAATGGGTTCTATGGGCGATTTGGTTGGCGATATGACGGAGCTGGTACATCATAACTTTGTAACGGGTAAAGAGACTAAATTTGTTCCGAAAGCAGAAGATGTGGAAGAATATAAAAATAGTGGACATGGTGGAGGCGACTGGTTATTGGTTCGTGATTTTGTACAAGCCGTTGCGCAAAAAAATCCGGCATTGCTTACTTCAACAATAGATGAGTCTATTGAGAGCCATATTATGGGTTTCATGGCTGAAGAAAGCCGGAAAAAGAATAAGGTTATGGATATTGTAATGTAGATTAAGAAACTGCTTAAATTTCAATTAAAGAAACTGTTTAGAGGGGTTTGGATTCCTGCCTATAACTTGATGCCCAGCGTTTGGTGCTATCGCCAAACGCTCAATACTAAATATTCCCCCATCTTTAAATCTTTTCAAAAAATAAAAATATTTTTTTAATTGTAACATATTAGTTATAATTGACGCTGGATTAATCATAACAAAATTAATTCAGCACACACAAATGAATATCTTAGGTTCTAATTTAAAACGTTATGACAGGATCAGCCTTTCTGCATTAGGGCTTTGGATTCTGATTTCGATCTATTGTTTTGCCCAGTCGTTGATTAGGCACCGGCTTAACAATTATCTCATTTTTGAAAATACATTTTTAAATCTGATCAAAGAACAGTCTTTATATACTGCTTATCCACAAATTCATGATGATACCAATCATTATGGGCCAGTTTTTGGTGTTTTTATGGCCCCTTTCGCCCTGCTTTCTACCAAAGTAGGCCTGTTGTTTTGGAATTTGTTCAACTGCCTATTGCTGTTCAAGGCTATATCTACTATAAAGATGACGCAAAAAAATATCATCTATTTTATTGCCTTACCCTGTTTTGTTTCATCCATGTTGAGCCAACAATTTAATCCTGCAACAGCAGCATTGATTATTTTTAGCTATACCCTAAGAAATCATCAGAAAGGCCTGTGGTCGGCTTTTTTTATCATGCTTGGTACATTTATTAAGCTTTATGGGATTATAGGCCTTGCTTTTTTCTTTTTTGTGCAAGATAAGAGAAAATTTGTGCTCTATCTGTTTTTTTGGTCTGTGATACTGTTTTGCTTGCCTATGTTATTTTCTTCGCCTGCCTATATTATAAATTCCTACAAGGAATGGGCCATTTCCTTGGGCGCAAAAAATGCACTGAATATCGCTTCGCTTACTTGTGATATTTCAATTATGGGGTTTGTAAGGAGCTTGTTTAACCGTCCAATTCCAAATCTATACTTCCTTATTGTAGGTGCCGGCATTTTTTTTCTACCCTATCTCAATTTTATAAAGTACCATAAAAACAATTTTCAATTATCTATACTTGCTTCGGTATTGCTCTTTCCTGTGCTGTTTAGTTCGGGGTCTGAAGATTGTACGTACATTATTGCGGTAGTTGGTGTGGGTATTTGGTATACTATGGCCAAACGTACTTTGGCAGACCAACTATTATTAGCCGCAGTTATACTCTCGTCTTTTGATTTTCCTTTAATGTTGTTTCCAGATTTTACGACCTTACATCCTATATTTATAAAGATGATCAGTGTGCCTTTTTTCTTGGTGTGGTTAAAGGTAATTAAACTCGCTACGAGTATGGCGCCTGTGCAAGATCAACATATGGCTATCCAGGTATAGATCTTACTATTTTAAGTTAATCTCTGACTTGCCCATTACAAAGCCATCGGCATAAAGAATAATGGAATAAGTACCTTTTATGAATGACCTTGGGTTGGTCCAATCAATTTTGTACTTGGTGTTATCATTATTATAGGATAGTTCTATGGCCGTACTGTATTGCATTTGCTGGCCATCGGCTTCAAACATATTGTTCTCGTTGGCAATCAAATTTCCTGCAGGATCTATGACCCTCAGAAAGATCTTATGGTAATTCTTTTCTGCCAGCTCATTGGGTACAATGGCAAAATCGATGATTAATTTATTGGCTGTGCCGGCCTTGGTGACCAGGATATGTTTGCCACTATCTTTGACCCTAAAAGCATCTACACGGATGTCGGAAGCTTTTAAGGCAGATCCTACCTTCACTTTTCTGTTAAGATTGCGGTTTTCTTTCCTAAGGTTTTCTGTTTTTTCGTTATAGTTGTTAATGGTAGTCTTTAAGCTATCGCGTTCGTTTTTTAAATAAGAGTTTTCCTGTTCTAGGAGAGCGATCTGGTTATTGTAGCTTTTCACAAATTCACGGAGATTCTCAATTTGCGTATTGGCTTCGTCAAGCTCCTTTTGTGTAAGTTCTCCTTTTTTTAAGGCCAGCTTAAGTTCCGCAATTTTGTTTCTGGCCAACTTCTGTTCTTCGATCAGTTTTTCGTTAAGGGTAACGTTGAGCAGGTTTACACGGTCCAATTCTACCTCTATTTTTTCTACTTCTAGTTTTAACCTGTCTTTTTCTGTGTTGATCGTTACAAATCGGGTATTTTGCTGTTTGTCTTTAAAGTATAAATATCCATTTATACCCAAAAGCGCTGCAATTACAATAATCAAAAAATAGACTTTATTCCGGTCTACCTTGTTATCTGAACTATTTTCTTGTTTTTGCATCAGCTTTAATTCAATACCTTAATTTTTGTTGTTTCTACATTTTTGAATTCGCTAACTTAGCAAAAAATCAAAAAAGTATAAAAATAATGTCAGTTTTGTATCAAAATTATTAAACAGGCGTTAACAGTTTAATTCTAATTTGCTAGTAACTTTAAACTTTGGGTTTAAAACTATATCTTAATTCTATGTCAAACCAATCCCGCAATAGCTACTTGTTTCTTGTGTCCTTGCTCTCGATCTTTTCGCCACTCTACTTAAACGCTCAGCAAGATGCAAAAATTGCACCCAAGCGAGAATTTAGGGGAGTGTGGGTAGCTAGTGTGAGCAATATCGACTGGCCTTCTAGGCCTGGGCTTACCATGGATCAGCAGAAACAGGAATTGATTGCCATATTGGACCAGCATAAAAAGAATGGTTTGAATGCGATTATCTTGCAGATTAGACCTACCGCTGATGCGCTATATGCAAAATCACGGGAACTTTGGAGCCATTGGCTTATGGGAAAACAGGGGCTATCTCCTGCTTCTGGCTACGACCCCCTGGCGTTTGCCGTAAAACAGGCACACGAAAGAGGCATGGAGCTACATGCATGGTTTAACCCCTACAGGGCAACAATGACGGCAAAGGCTGTGACACATCCGGACCACATTACCAATAAGCGCCCAGAGCTGTTTTACACATATGGAGGACAAAAGCTATTTGATCCGGGAATTCCAGAAAATAGGGAATATATTACTCAGGTTATTCTTGACGTAGTTAAAGGATATGACATAGATGGGGTACATTTTGACGATTATTTCTATCCCTATCGTGTTGCCGGACAGGTGATTAATGATAGTGCTACATTCTCCAAATATCCAAATGGATTTACCAAAATAGACGACTGGAGAAGAAACAACGTCGATTTATTGGTGAAAATGGTCAATGATAGTGTACATTATTATAAGAAATATATCAAATTTGGTATTAGCCCTTTCGGCATCTGGCGTAATTTTAGAGAAGATACGCTAGGCTCTAAAACTAATGGCCTATCAAATTATGGAGAACTTTATGCAGACTCCAGAAAATGGGTAAAGGAAGGATGGGTAGATTATATTAATCCGCAAATTTATTTTTCATTTTCTAGAACGGCAGCTCCATTTGGTGTACTTTTAGATTGGTGGAGCAATAATACCTATGGAAGGCACCTTTATATAGGACAGGGTGCCTACCTCATCCATAATGGTACTACGAAAAGAGAACCAGCTTGGGCCAAACCTAATGAAGTGCCTAACCAGATCAGGGCAATAAGGGCAAATAATAGGGCACAGGGAAGCATATATTTCAGTTCTAAATCTTTATCAACGGTAGCTCGGGGACTTGCCGATTCGCTACGGAACGATTTTTATAAATATCCGGCACTGCCGCCGCAAATGCCTTGGCTTGATGATATAGAGCCAAATGAACCCCAACATTTAACTGCCGAAGCACAGAATGATGGAATTAATCTTAAATGGTCAAGGCCATTGAAGGCTAAGGATGGCGAAACGGCGTCGGGCTATGTAGTTTATCGTTTTGAAGAGGGGGAGAAGATTACTGTTCTTGATGCCAGAAATATTGTACATATTATTTTTGAAGACTATCCGTTTTTTTTGGATACAAATGTAGAAAAAGGAAAAAGGTACAGTTACTTGGTAACTGCTTTAGATAGGATAAAGAATGAAAGTGATCCCAGTGGGCCAGTGGGTGTAGAGGCAAAGTAGCTGCCTCATTTGGATGGAGAAACGGTTAGTCTTTTATAAAACCTCTTTTCTTTAATTTTTCTAAAATTAGTGATAGATGAAGATCGGTGAATCCATAAATAGGGTATGTATTCCAAAATTGTTGTAGTGCTTCTTTTTTGTTGTTGCCCCCATTAAGTTGCTCAAGAAGAAACTGTTCTATAATATTCAATCCTTTATTGTTGGAGGCAAAAGTCTGAAGATAGGCTGTCAAAGCAGGTTTTGTCATTGCGAGATTTCCAAAATCAGAATATAGTAATGCTGTTAAAACTGAAATATCTTGATTTGCATAAGCCTTCCAGATTTTGTCTGCTATTATAAAATCATGTGGTTGCAATAAAACCTTAGTTGCCAATAGACTTTCTAACTGCTTAGGATTAAGCTGACCCAAACCGTTAAAATTGGCAATACCATTAAAACTATCGGGACAAATGAGGTGAATTTTGCCTAATGCGTTGGTCTTATATAAATGGCTCAGAATATAGCACAAGTTAATTTGACAAACCAGATCAAACTCGAACCACAAAATAATATCTTCATAAATAGAAGCTTTATCTAGTTTCCTTACTTCTTTGAGTACCTTATGGGTATAGTCTTCTTTGTCTATCTTATAGTTTTCGCAGATATAATTGGCGCGGATATTCCAAAGTTTTGTTAAAGCAACAGGTCCTTGAGCTAATACTTCATTCCATACTAATACCTCTCCTTTTATTCCAGTATCCCTAAATACGGTTAAGGTAGCTTCCCCATTTAGGATGTGTAGTGTCTTTGAAGGCATTTTGCTAATAAAAAAAGGCCATCTGTTAAGATGGCCTTATAAAAATATAGATTAAAATTAATTTTCTGGCAACAAAACCAATCGAATATAGTTTTCGCCGTTTAGATATTTTTGTGCAGCAGCTTTGGTGCTTTCTACAGTTACTGAATTAATACGGTTCTTATTCCCTAAAACTTGATCAATGTCATCATCATACTTTAAACGGTTAGAAAGGTAGTTTAGCCAGAAGCCATTCTCTCTTAAGCTTAATTCCTCCTGCCTTAATTCTTCTGATTTAAATTTCTGTAAATCCTCGGCAGTGGCACCATTTTGTTTGAAAGAATTTACCTCTTCCATAGCGGCATTGATGAGTTTGTCGACATTGGCCTTTGAACAATTAAAAGAGATGGTTAAATAGTAATGTGCAGTTGGGTATTTTTCGACACTTAAAGATACTCTAGGACTATAGACACCGCTTTCTTTTTCACGTAGTCTTTCTAGAATCTTGATCTCCAAAGCGCCTTTTAAAGCATCTAATTGTACATTGTTTTCTGCATTGTACACATAATCATTATGGAAATACAATTGTACGGTAGCTTTATCTTCCAGCCCTTTTTTAACCGTTTTACTTACTTTTCCTTTTGGTGGGTTTACGCCATTGTCAACAAAGTTTTCTTTTTTGTTTGAAGAGGGTAGGCTGGCCAAATAAGTAGTGATAAGAGGTTTGATTTTCTCTACCTCGAAATTACCAACGAAAATAAAGGTTTGTCCACTTGCGTCGGCAAAACGGTCTTTATAGAAGGCATAAGATTTATCTAAATTGATTTTTTCAATGTCTGTCAAGGTTGTAGGCATTCCGCGTTTATGATAATTGGCCATTACAGCCTGTACGGTGTCTGCAAATACACTGGTTGGACTACTGTTTTTGTTCGCGGTAATCACTTTGAAATCGCTAATATTCTTATTGAATATCTCTGCATCCTTTCGGGGATTAGTTGCCCTGGCATAGATCAATTGGAAGGCCGTTTCTAAATCTTTTGGAGAGGCACTGCCCGAGAAGCCTTGGTACAGATCGCCGATATAAGCATTAGCTGATGCCGTCTTTCCAGCAAGATATTTGCTTAGTTGTGTTGGGTTGAAGTCGCCCACGCCACTTTGGGCAATAAGGTTGGCATTTTCGGCAGATACATAATCATCATTGCTAGCCAAAGAAGCCCCACCCTTCGCAAATGAAGTAAAGATGATCTGGTCATTTTTGAAATCTGTAGGTTTTAATACCACCTTAACACCATTGCTCAAGGTTAGGGTGGTAACCCCAATTTTATCATTCTTGCTTTCACCTACAACACTTCCTGCTTTAGGAGCTTGTGCAATAAGTGGTTTGTTTACGGTATTGTCAACATATGGAGTAACGCCATTGCCAGCGTTTTTAATAGCCGCCAATAAATGGGCTTCCGTAGGCAAACTCTCTTTATCTTTTTCAGGTGCCTGAACCACTACGATTTGATTGGTTTTGGTGACCAGTGTTTTGGCCACGGCATTGATGTCGGCCAGGGTAATTTGTTGAAGCGTTTTTTTGGAAAGCTCGTAACTATATTCAGCAGAAGGGATACTTGAACCTACCAAAAAGTTGTCTAGGTACTGTTGCACATATACCGTCGACTTGGTTTTATCTTTCTCTTTGAATTGTTTTTCTATGGCAGCTTCCATTTTTTTCTTTACGGTTTCCAGTTCCCCGGTCGTAAAGCCAAACTTTGCCATACGCTCATTCTCAGCAATGGCGGCAACAACTGCTTTTTCAAGCTCGGCTCCGGTTTTCGCTACAGCTATCGTCTGTAGTGCACTAAGTCCCCAAACTAAACCGCCTTGATAAGGGGCATAAGAACTTTGTGCAAATAAGAATGGTGCATTTCCTTTTTGGGTAATTTCTGCAAAGCGTGCAGCTAGCATGCTATTGATCATGCTCTGTGTCATTTGCAACCTGAAGTCTGCTTCAGATTTAACCGGACCTTGTTTCTGTTTATAGATAACCTGTGCTACATTATAAGGTTGTTCTTTATCTGTAGCAATTTTAATTAAGGGCTGGATATTATCAGGAACGGTATAATTTACCCTTGCACGTTCATTTTTAGGATTGGTTAACCCAGAAAAGTTGGCCTTGATCAGATTTTCAACTTCATTTACATCAAAATCACCAACAGCAATTACCGTTTGCAGGTTTGGCCTGTACCAATCTGTGTAGAAACTACGAATTTTATCATGGGTAAACGTATTTAGCACCTCTAGCTTGCCAATTGGTAAGCGATTAGCATATCTTGAGTCTCCTAGTAAGAAAGGCAGAAGTTGTTTTCTGATCCTTTCGCCTGCATCTTTACCGCGTTGACGATCTTCTTCCACAATTACGCCACGTTCGTTATCAATATCGGCTCCATTCATGCTTACTTTTCCAGCCCAGTTGGCCAATATCTTGAAACCTGTTTTAAAGACGTCTGCACTATCGGTAGGTATAGGTAACTGATAAACGGTTTGGTTAAAGCCTGTGTAGGCATTTAGATCGGCTCCAAAACGAACACCTGCCTTTTGCAGGTAGTTAATGATCTCGTTTTTTGGAAAATCTTTCGTTCCATTAAAGGCCATGTGTTCTGTGAAGTGTGCTAAGCCTAATTGGTCGTCATTTTCCATTAAAGATCCAATCTTGTTACCTAGATAAAGTTCTGCACGGTTTTTAGGCTCGGTATTTTTACGTATGTAATAGACTAGTCCATTCGGCAGCCTCCCTATTCTTACATTCGGGTCATTAGGTATAGCTTGGCTGGCTGTTGCTTTTTGAGTGGTTTTGGCTGGAGCTTTTTTTTGTGCCATTATGGGCTGTACCCACAATAGCGATAAAGCCCCAAAGGCTAATAGATGCAGATTTTTTTTCATTTTTTAAAATTAAGTTTTGTTATGAGGCCGAGTATTATTGAACATATAAGATAGATTCTGCCTAAAAACGTTACATGTACTTTATCTTATTCCAATTCAAAAATAAAAACCAAAATGTAAATTACAGATTTTTAATTCATTAATAAATTTGTAAAGGTAAACCCTTCTATATGTTCAGTTATACTTTTATAATGATATTTTTCTTGTACATCACCCAAAGAATAACATACCAAAAAAGTACAAAAGCTATTGCATAAGCTAGAGAAGCATTAATTGGAGAGAAATGCGGTACGAACCATGCTTTATTCACATAATTTAGCGCTCCTACCTTCTCGCCATTAAAATCTATTTTAATCATGTTTAAAAGGCGGGGCGTTAGGCCCGAAAGGAAGAATACCGTAATGGCATTCACACCATAAACCACAAATGGTTTGGTAAACCTGTTGTAATGGTTAACGTCAATAATCCAATAGGATAAAGCCAATATAATGGTTGCCAGCCCTCCGGTATAGAGAACGTATGAACTGGTCCAAAGTGATTTGTTAATGGGGAACTGCAAATCCCAAAGTAGGCCAGCTATTACAGTCAGGGTACCTATCGAAAATAGCCAGGCAATCTTTGTAGCAGGTTCTACGGTCTTCTTTTTCAGGTAAACACCTACCAAGATGCCAAATAAACAAGTGCCTATGGCAGGTATGGTACTTAAAATGCCCTCAGGATCCCACGTTTTTGCCGATTTCCATAAATGGGCTTCCGTTAGTATGGTCCGGTCTAACCAAGCGCCTAAATTGGTTTCCTTTTCTAGGTTGGCATAACCCACTCCGGGTACGGGAACAAAGGTCATTAAGGCCCAGTAGGCCATTAGCAAGATTACGATAGCCCGAAAAATACCTTTATCACTTAATTTTAGAAATAGTATAGAGGAAATAAGAAAAACAACGGAAATCCTTTGTAGTACACCTGGTATCCTAACTGTCTTTAACGATTCGAATAAGGAGAAGTCACTGAAATTTCTGGGGAAAATGGCTAAGATAAAGCCCAACAGAAAAAGTGTAGCAGCCCTCTTTAGTGCTTTTAAGATGGTCTGACCATGGGATGAGGGGTCTAGTCTTTTGGAACCCATGGCATAAGCTATGGAAACCCCTACAATAAACAGAAAGAAAGGGAATACCAAATCTGTAGGCGTACAGCCATGCCATTCTGCATGTTCTAATGGGGCATAAATATTGCTCCAACTGCCAGGATTGTTCACTAGAATCATGGCAGCCACAGTTAAACCCCTAAAAAAGTCGAGAGATAAGAGGCGTTGAGGTTTGGTTTCCATATGGTGTAAATAAAAATATCTTCTATAAATTTAGTATTGTCGACTAAATATAGAAGATATTTTTTATATGTACTTTTTTATTGGGATACTTTAGAACTTATATCGAACAAAGGCTTCCATTGCTTCGTAATCGGCAAGTCCCAAGTTGTCGTATGCTTGTGCGGTTTCCCTATTTCTGTCTTCTGCCCTTTTCCAGAACTCTCTGGCGTCATCGCCAGGGAATACCGCCCTGTCTTTTTGAGATTGATGTTTGAATATGGCGAATTTTTTGCGTTCAACTTCTTGTGGGCTAAGTGGAACAGCCATCTCTATTTCATGGGTCTCGAATTCAAGCCAAGCACCACGATACATCCATAGCCAACAATCTTTTACCCAGTCTTCAGTTTTTTCCAAACGTTTTAAAGCTTCTAGGATGATGTTGAAGCAAACGATATGAGTGCCGTGAGGATCTTCAAAATCGCCTGCAGCAAAAACTTGGTGAGGTTTTACTTTTTTTAATAATTCCATGGTGATCAGCACATCTTCTTCCGTAACCGGATTTTTTTGCACTTTTCCGCTTTCATAGAAAGGAAGTGCCATGAAATGGATATGGTCATCTTGCAGGCCGCAATACCTTGCACCGGCAATGGCTTCTCCTTTTCTGATAAGGCCTTTTACAGCTTTAATCTCATCGGTATCAACTTGATTAGGTTGCTTATTGGCAATAAACTCACGCATATCGCTATACGTTTTCTTCATTTTGGTCTGATCCAATCCCATTTTTTCGGAGAAATCAATGTTGAATTCTACAAATCGAAGTACGTCATCATCCCAAACGGCAGTGTTTCCAGAGGTTTGGTAGGCCACGTGAACATCATGCCCTTGGTCAACCAAACGTATAAAGGTGCCGCCCATAGAGATCACATCATCATCGGGATGTGGTGAAAAAATAATGGAACGCTTAATCGCTGGAAGTGCTCTTTCTGGTCTTTGGCTATCATCAGCATTCGGTTTACCTCCAGGCCATCCGGTAATGGCTGTCTCTTATACACATCTCCGAGCCCACGAGACCTGCGTTACCATCTCGTATGC
>NZ_JAELTN010000054.1 GCF_016428855.1 Pedobacter sp. ASV28 | reverse complement strand
CACATCTACACTATGGCTCGATCGTCGGCAGCGTCAGATGTGTATAAGAGACAGGAGCACACCCATAGCAAGGGCAATTCGGTAACAAGTAATAAGCTGGTCGATAGAAATTACCTGTCGCTGTTTCCCTCCATCTTTATCAAGCAGGAGCTGAATAAGAACAACAGTCTTAATTATTCTTATAGCCGCCGCATAGACCGGCCAAGTTACCAACAGTTGAATCCTTTTGTGCTTTATTTAGACCCTTATACCATAGATAGCGGTAACCCTTATTTAAATGCACAATTTACCGATAATTACGAATTGGCCTATAACTATAAGGAGATATCATTGTCATTCAATTATGCCAATGTAAAAGGAATGATCACACAGGTGAGCAGGCAAAATGATGCGACCCGCCAGATAGAGGTTCAGCGGCAGAACTTTGGTCATGCCAATTTGTACAATGCCAATTTGTATCTACCTATCAAGGTAGGCAAAAAATGGACCATGCAGCATAATTTTTCAGTGGCTTACCAAGATTATGAAGATGCTAGCCTGGTGGGTGGACTTTATCAAAAGTCTAAGGTTTCCTTTAATTTTAACGCCTCGCAATCCTATATGTTTTCTAAGACTTTTAGAGCCGAAGTAAGTTTTTGGTATGACTCACCAAGGGTACGTGGAGTAGAAGAAACTACCATTCCGCAGTATGCATTAAACTTGGGCCTTCAAAAAACCTTGCTTCAGAATAAAATGAGATTACGTCTCAGTGTAGATGATATTTTGGCTACCAACCATTGGGAAGGACGCATGCAATACCAGAATGTGAACATGTATGTGACCAATTATTACAATAGCCGAAGGGCTTCGTTCAGTGTCAATTACAGCTTTGGCAACCAGCAGGTAAAATCCGCACGCAGTAGAAAAACGGCTATTGATGATATCAAGGGCAGGACAGGTGGATAGAACGGTGCAAGAGATGTTGGATTTACCTGACCTATATAAATAAGACAGAAAATGGTTTACACTAAATGATATACTGATGAAAAAAATAAAAATAATCATGTTTGGGCTTCTCGTTATGCTGATGACAGCCTGTAACCTAAATTCCGGTGGACTTTCTGTTACGGTTAAAAAAACAGATGAACGTTATGAGTTTAAGGCTACTTATCCCGATCGTAAAACGGCTAAGGTAAACGACTATCTTAAAAAAGCCTTTAAAAACGAAGATTCTGCCTTGTTTGTACAGGTAGAAGGAGGAAAAGAAGTGATGTTGGCCAATGGTACTACTTTTTACATTAGAAGTAACCCGGGTATTATAGAGTTGGAATTACTCAAACAAAAAAATACGCCTGTAGGCTACCATTATTTCGAGGAGCTAATAGAAGGTATAAGAGATGTTTTAAAATGAGACTAAAGTAATCTTTACATACAAGATGAATTTTTTCTCTTGCATTGAAGGGACAATTAACTAGGTGTAAAAAGAAGATATTTAAAAAACTTTGAGTCATTGAGTACCTTACGCAATAGGGGGTGAAACTTAAAGGTTTAATCTAAGATGATTTATGGTAACTTTGAGCATAGATTCCCCTAGGCATCGGTATGAAAGAATATGGTGGTTTTCTGAATCTGCCATTGCCATATTGGAGCAGATAGCTAAGTACTTGAATGCGTATTTCATGGTTCTGAAATTGACTCAGAACCATGAATAAACTTTAGAATATGGCAAACAGGTTCTATTTTACCGTGTACCTTAATACGGTACGGCCAATATTGCCATTCTTATCAATACCCTCTACTACGGCTTTGTAGCTGCCCTTTCCATCAGCATTGTAGAACTCAAAGCTCACATTGCCTTTTTCATCGGTAATAAGCTTCGGGTTCCAATAAATGGTCGTTCTTAGGTCGTTGCTGGTAATAGGGGCATTGGGTAGGTATTTGGGCGAGTAAAACTCCCGCTCTTTGCTGTAGCCCATTGGAGTATATTTGATTTCGTACTTTTTGGGAATCATTTCCAAGAAATCTTGCTTGGAAATCTTTTCACCTTTAGGTGCTTTTTTGGTATTGATAACAATTACCCCTTTGGTATTATACATTCGGTCTACAGTGCCCAATGGATCATTTAAGAATATTTCTATCGATTCTACTTCCGAAGCATTGGTGCCATTAATGGCATTGGCATCTATAGGCATACCGTTCAAGAAAATAGAGGCAGGTGTACGACTTCCTGCATTGTAATCTCTGGTGATATAAAATTTCTGCTCATTAAGGTCGTAGGTAAAGCTCGGTGCTCTCATTTTTATGCACTCCAATAGCAAATTACATCCTTCTAATGAATTTCCATCAATAAATCGGTCTGGAATAGCGCTCAGACCAGATAAAGAGGCGTGATCTGAATGGCTTGGTTTTTTAATGGCGGCTCCCTTAATTTCAACGGTTTTAAGTGTGCGCATAAACCTATATTGTCTTTGACTGTTGCTCAGGTACGAAGACATTACCGTGTCAATATTCTCTATTTGGTCGGGCCAATGGAGATTAGCACCTTTGGCCGCACTGGGAATCCCATCCAGCATAATCATAAGATTGTTGTAATTGGGATTGTACCTCGCACTGACAACTACTTGAGAAGAATCTGGAAAGTTCAGGTCTTTGAAGTTAAATACGCCTACATTACTGGTGATAGTCTGGGCTGAAATCGGCTTGCCCGTAACCATCATTCTCATGGCGCCTTTTTTGATAGGCATGCCCGTTAGATCTCTCAAAGTGCCGGAAATATTAATGCCTTGTTCCGGTAAAAGAAAAATTTGGGGATATTTATTGGCGAGTATGTCTTTGTATAAAAACCTGCGATAGCCTTGGGTAAGCATAAGCTTATCTAAATCGGCCAGTTTTTTATCATCGGTTTTGTTGAAATAGTAATTCGGCTTTTCAATATAACCCTTTAGGTCTGAAGTAAGCAATAGGGAACTCAGAATAGTCGTTTCGTTATTTTCATCAATGGGCACTTTTTGTTCATCGGTAACGGTAACCGAAAAATCACCAGCTATGGGTTGTCCCTTACCCTTGGCATCGAGTGTAAGCTTTACTTTTTGACGTGGCTTATACGTTGGGAGATCGGCTTTTAAAGCCAAATTCATGGCATCGGCATGTAGCACAAAGACCAAACGTTCGCTTATGGGTTGGCTCTGATCGTCAAACAGGGTAAGTTGGGCAATGCCCGAAGGGAAATTTTGTTTTGGTATTTTGGTAATGATGACTTGATTTTTTAAGCTCAATTTGGCGGCATAGCACACAGCGTTGCTATTTTGTGCTACAATAAAGAATGGTTTTTCCTTATGAGCCTCAAAGAAGGAAGTATTGGCCAAAATCTTAAGGTTAATAAACTCTGGAGTAGAATTAGCAACTTGTAGGGTAATTCCAGAAGGAGCAGCATTAGGCAGGTTGATGGTTTTTGAACTTCCGTCTTTTAATGTGTACTTGGCCTTATAGGTTTTGCCTTGTTCTGGCGAGATGAAAAAAGTACCAATGCCTGCAAAAGAGGAAGTAAATGTAGAAATCTCAATATTTTGATCATCTATTATACTACCTTTTACGTCTACGCCTAGCCCAGATGAATTTACAGCCTTAAATCCAACTTGATTGGGTATGCCGCTAATCAGCTCGCCGCCCTCTGGGAAAAATTGGAAATCTACCGTATTTTCTATCTGCTTGAGGTTAAAACTAGCGCTGGCCAATTCTTTCTCAGCCAAGCTTACATCGGCCACTATGGTGCCTCTGGTAATCGGATCTCCGGGTTTGCTATTTACGGTAACAGTTAAGAAGCCGTTTTGATCGGTGGTACCACGGCCACGGGCAAATACATCGTAATTGTGGAAGATACGCCAATTTACTGTTTTATTGGCCAGCGGTTTTTTGCCCATGTCCTTAAATTGGATTCTGGCAGTGGTTTTGATGCTTTTGTCTACCGTAGCATTGCTGTAGCTGATATTGGTGATCAGCTGCTTATCTATAGCTTCTCCAATTAGGATGTTTTTCGAGAAAAAGTAATCGGGATCAAAGTTCAGCATCCATAAAGTATAGGCCCTAATGTAGTAATTGCCCTGTTTGTAATTATTCATGGACAAGGGGATATTGCCATAGGCAACACTGTTTTTTATCGGAAATTTTACGGTCTGAACCAAAGAATCGATGGCATTATAGACTTCTACATATACTATTTTACTGAGTTGCGAGGGGGTATTATAGGTGGAGGTAACATAGGATTTAAACCAAATGGTGTCTCCAACAGCGTAATAAGGTTTGTCAAAATGAAGGTATACTTTTTCTATAGGCTGCTCTTCGGAAAGTCTTTTCGTCTTATTGATGATATTGCCTAAAGCAATGCTGTCTTGTTGGGCTGATGCAGATGCGATGGTAAAGCAAACGAGTAACAGTAGAATTTTCGTAAATTTCATTTATAAATAAGATTTGCCAGTACAATGTGTGCTAAATATATCGATTATTAGCCAAGATGAAGGTTCATTGGGGAAACTTTAACAAATTTTTACAATAATTTGGACAAGGAAAAATGGCATATTTCTACCTTATTATTGTTTCCTAGTGCACGGTGTCGAAAGCTATGGTTTGCTGACCATAACCTCTTTACTCCACTTAGGCCAGCAAGGATATTTAGGGTGAAAAGAAATGGATGGATAGCTAGAGAGCAGATCATGCATGGGCGATGTGGATATAATTATCCATTTCCAGCTTGGTGAAGGGGGGGCTACTGAAGGAGCGTTAAGGGATCTCTCTGAACAATTGATGTTGGTAAACGAAGGTGCCCTAAAAGCTTAGCCATCATATTTCCAAGTTAGATGGTGGTTGATGACAAGTAGGCTTTTTGGACACCTTATTATTAAATGAATACAGGTAGGCTAGTATTCGATTATAAAATCAGATTTGGCCTGGCGTATCTTTTTAAGGTTAACCAACCAGTCGTTGGAATCATCACGATAACCTAGTGGCAATAAGGTTACGCTTCTTAGCCCCTTTTCTTTTAAGCCCAATATTTCGTCTACTTTTTCGCCGTTAAAACCTTCCATAGGTGTAGTATCTACATGAAGTAGTGCGGCTTCGGCAATGGCCATGCCAAACCCAATATAGGCCTGACGTGCTGCATGCTGAAAATTCTCTTCTGCCGGCCTGGTTAGGTACATGCTTTTTAAGCGTGCAACATAATCGGCAGTGGCCTCGCTAGGAAGACCACGTTCCGTATTGGTCCTGTTGAATACTTCGTCTATGTTTGCTTCGGTATAATTTTCCCATGCTGCAAAGATCAATAGATGGGAACAATCTACAATTTGCGATTGACTATAGGCATGAGGTAATAATGCCTCTTTTACTGCAGGGTTGGTAACTACAATAACTTTAAAAGGCTGTAGGCCCGATGAGGTGGGTGCCAAACGTGCAGCTTCTAGAATAAGGTCTACTTTTTCCTGTGGAACGGCCTGGCCATTCATTTTTTTGGTGGCATAACGCCAGTTTAATGCTTCGATTAAGCTCATGATAATTTTTTAGAGATTGATATTTTTAATAAATCCTTGTATAGCATCCAATAAAATTTGTTGTTGCATTTCATCGGGTGCAGCGGTAAGGTTAACCATATTGATCGAGGTTAGTCCATGCAGTATAGACCAAAGCGTATGAAACTTTAAAAATGTTCTTTGCTGGTCAGATATATGTATGAGGTTGGTTAAAGTAGCGATCAAGATGCTGCTAAATTCACCAATTTCCTCAATTTCCCTTGCTTTTTGGCAACTGGGGATGCCTAAGCCGAACATCATTTTATAATAGGCCGAATTTTTAAATGCGAAATCAAAATAAGCAAGGGCCATTTGCGTCAGCTGCATTTCGGAATCGGTGTATTTTGCGCTGGTGTTTTGCATGGCCATGGCCAGCATGCTAAAGCCCTGTTTAACAAATTCTTCCTGTATGGCATCCTTGCTTTCGAAATGATTGTAGACTACCGGTAAGCTGTAGCCAATAGCATCTGCTATTTTTCTAATTGAAACCGCTTGCCATCCTTCTTGCTGTACAATATGCTCAGTAGCTTGGATAATGGCTTTTTTTACCATTTCTTTTTGCTTTAACCTACTTTGTGTTATGACCATCGATTAAAAGTTAACACCGTTAGCAAAAGTAGTATTTAGGTGTTTTAAGTCGTCTTATAAAAAAATATTTTTGACCAAAATATGATGAATGAGCAAGTTGTGTTTTTTAAAACAATTTGTCTTAAAAAGTGTTGTTTTTTATGTTAGCATAGTTTTATGTTTGCCAAAAATTATAAGACAATAAAACCCGTACTTGTTGATTGCCTTTTTCATTGACGTTTGTATAAGATGAAAATAGTAGGAGAAGTAGTTGATTGGTGCACGTTTGTTATGAAGGTTCATTGTCCATTGATTAAAATATAATATTAAACAGAATGAAAAAGCTTTTATTAGCCGCCGTATTATTGGCAGGCGTGTCGCTCGGTACCTATGCCCAAGAAGGAAGAGGTTTTTATTTGAAACCTACTGGAAGTTATTTTATAAAGGTAACTCCGGTTGAGTTTCCCAATGTAGGCCCTTTGCAACCCAGAGATATTGTAATTGCAATCAATCCCTCTACTTCGGCACAAACGGTAGTTTCAGAGCGAACGATTACAGGTTCCTTCGGACAAGGCTGGCGGGCTGGTTTAACCGGAGGTTTTAGGTTTAACAACGTGGTTGCTTTTGAGATGGGCTTGAACTATTTTAAAAGTGAAAAAAAGACCATGGCCAAGCAAGCAGCTTTTATTGGAACTACACAAGTACTGGCTTTGGAGGCTGTAGGACAGGTAACAGCATTAGATGTATCTCCAACTATTGTATTCAACTTGCCCACCGATAAAAAATTTAGACCATATCTGAAAATGGGGGCAATAGTGCCGATTTATGGCTATTTAGAACTTCATACTACCGCTACAGACCAGACAGGGCAAATTGCACAGACGGTGAACCCTAATTTTGCTGCGGTTACCTTGACCCGTGAAGAAAGGGTAAAGCCTAAGCCTACTATAGGTTTTATTGGCGCCGCAGGATTTAATTATCCGATAGGAAAGAAGCTAAGCTTCTTTAGCGAGATAGAATACAGGAATGTGTCTGTGAACAGCAAGGATAAGGAAGTGAGGAAATTTGATGCTGTAGGCACTTTGGGGAATGGAGCTAAAGTGAATGTAGGGATAAATGACCTACCCACTGCGGTAAGGGAAACTAATTATCATAAGTCTATTAACCAAAATTCTAATATTCCGGGAAACGCCAATTACGATCCGAATAAGCCAGGAGACGATTTGGCATCCTACATTAATATTGGTGGTCTGGGCTTAAATGTAGGCATAAAGATAGGGCTTTAAAGCTTTAGCTTTTATCTAAAAAATAAGGTTGTTCAAAACATACACCGTTATTTCTATAAAATTGGGAACCTAATATAGCATGAATTAACCTTGCTTTAAGGTTTTCCAACCAAGTTAGAAAGGGAATAATTTTTTGAACAACCTTCTCTGGTAAACAAGCTAGTGTTTCAATTTGGTTTTAAATAGCTTTTCTAGCTTATCCATTTTGGGCAAAATTACTGCTCTGCAATAAGGTTGTTCTCCATTTCGTAGGTAATAATCCTGATGGTAATTTTCGGCAACATAAAAAGTTTGGGCTTTTTCTATGGTAGTAACTACCGGTTTCCCAAAAGCATTTTCCTTGTTCAAAACAGCTTTGTATTTTTCGGCAATTGCCTTTTGTTGCTCATTGTGATAAAAAATGACAGAGCGATATTGGGTGCCTACATCAGCACCTTGTCGGTTTAAAGTGGTAGGGTCATGTATCTTCCAAAACACTTCCAATAATTCTTCATAGCTAATTTTGGCAGGATCGTAATTGAACTCAATGACCTCGGCATGATTAGTGGTACCGCTGCAAACTTCCTCATATGTCGGGTTTGGCACATTTCCACCTTCATAGCCAGATCTTACATTACTTACACCGTTTAGTCGTTGAAAAACAGCTTCAGTGCACCAAAAACAGCCCATTCCAAAGGTTGCTTTTTCCAATTTGGTCTTTTGGGCATCGGCCTCTATCAGCGAGAAAAGTATTAACGTCATAATGATTAAATGTTTCATGTGAATTATATCTATAGGTAATTATACGTAAAACAAGGCGCAATAGTTTCCTGAAAAAGTAAAAAAATAGAAATGTATGCTAAGGTGATGAAATTATGACTGTTAATAACTTAATCTATTGTCTATCAAATAATTTTTATGGAAAATAAAAAACAAATCCTGTTTATTAACATAAATTTCTAAATTTAACTGAACATTAAATCAAAAACATATGTCAACACCTTATATTCCGTGTTTAGATTTAAACACCTACATAAATGGAACGGAAGAACAGCGTAAAAAATTTTCTGACGAACTGGGTAAGGCTTTCAATGATTCTGGCTTTGTGACCATTACCAATCATGGTGTTAGTCAAGAACTGATCGAGAAGCTTTATAAGAACATTAAAGAGATGTTTGCTTTGCCGGTGGAAACTAAACGTAAGTACGAAAAACCCGAGCTGGCAGGTCAGCGTGGTTATACAAGTGCAGGTAAAGAAACTGCCAAAGGCGCTAAAACTGCCGACTTGAAAGAGTTTTGGCAAATTGGTCAAACGGTAAGCGATGGCGATCCTATCAAAAATGAATATCCTGAAAACGAAGTGGTAGATGAAATTCCGGAGTTTAATATCATAACCAGGGAAATTTACCAGAAACTAGAGGAAAATGGTAAACATTTGTTGCGTGCCATTGCTACTTATCTAGGTTTGCCTACTAATTATTTCGATAAGCATGTGCATAATGGAAATTCAATTTTAAGAGGGATACACTATTTTCCAATTGAAAATCCAGATGCCTTAGCTGCCGATGCGGTGCGTGCCGGAGCACACGAAGATATTAACCTGATTACGCTATTGATTGGTGCGAGTGCAGATGGACTGGAAGTATTGACCCGTAGCAATGAATGGCTGCCTATTAAAGCCCATCATACCGATATTGTGGTAAATGTGGGCGATATGTTGCAGCGCTTAACCAATAATAAACTGCGTTCTACTACACATAGGGTGGTAAATCCACCGCGTGAGCTGATGAAAACTTCACGTTTTTCAGTGCCTTTCTTCTTGCACCCACGTAGTGAAATGGATTTGACCAGTTTGGAGTCGTGCATTGATGCAGCGCATCCTAAGGTCTATAGTGATATGACTGCAGGAGAGTATCTTGATGAACGTTTAAGGGAAATTGGTCTGAAAATGTAATTTCTGTCTTCCCTTTTGAAGAAACATTTCGATATTCAAGAATGTGATAGGGCCTTACGGAGTTTAAACTCCGTAAGGCCTTTTTATTGATTTCTTCTTAAAGTATTAAGTACCTCCGTTGTGGAGAAACTGGTGTTAAGAAGTGCAACTTGAAAATTGAAATTGGTTAGCGCTGTTTGATTAATGTATCTACCCTGACCGAATCTGTAGGCTTGGTTTTATTTTCTATAGGAAGAGGCTTGGCCACTGGTTTTGATATAATAGGCTTAGGTGCATCATTTTTGTTTAAGTTGTTGTTGGTGGTACCTGTTTTCGGCATAGTGGCCTTAGCAACAGGTTTGGTTGCCGCTTTTCTGATCGGCAGCCCCTTAATGATATCTGCTTTGCTGGTTGGCCTAAGTTCCGGTTTCCAGATGAAGCCTGTAAGCAGGCTTTCTTTTGGCAGTTTGTCCATAGGCGTAACGGCACCCTCAATTTCCCTAATGGTAATAATGTCTGTTAGCTCTTTGTTGTCAAACCTGAACCTGATACGGCTACTTACAGTCTGGTTTAAATTGTCATATTCTCCCTTGTTGTTCTTACTGTAATAAATGCTTTCGGCATTGCCATCTACATACATATTGCGCAGCTCACCGTCGTTAAAAAAGCCGGTAATATGCTTACCTTTTACCTGATTGAACTTGGTGGAATCTGTTTCTACATTTACGATAAAAGCATTATTTAGCACCTGGACCGTATGGACCTTATTGTTTTTGAAAAATACGTTAATGGTGTCGCCGGTTTGCTGTGTGCCATTTGACCATAAAATGGGATTCTTGTACCAACGCAGGGTAGAATCGGCAGCAGTGTAAAATAGGGAGTCGGCCTTGGCCTGCATATTAGATTTGTAGACCCTAACTTGGTGATAAGCTTTAATCACCCTAGACCTTACCGTATCTGCAGGATTAAGGATTAGACTATCTTTAATTGAAACATCTGCTTTTTTAGCTAATGTAGGTACGGTTGTTTGGCCTACCTTTTTGCCGTTCTTGTCATTAACGGTCTTGATCGTTTTTTTGTCGATTTTTATCGAATCTTTTTTATTGGCGATAGTTGTTTTTGCCAAATGTAGCAAACTGTCTCGTTTAATACTATCTGTAAGTAGGTTATCTTTTTTAAGTGCAGTACTGTCGGGAAGCTTTAATGGCAATGTTTCCGCGGCGCCTGGTAGTTTGCCTTCTTTCTCTGCTTTTTTTCTTTCTTTTCTGCTCAGTTTTGGTGCGGGTTTGCTTCCGTTCTGCGCCTCCTGAGCTTTAGATTGTTTGTTTTCTAGCTGGAGCTGCTTCCTTGCTTCGGCTTTCTCCTTTTCCTTTTCTGCTTTTGCTTTTGCCTCTTCCGCTCCAATTTCATTATCTTTTTGTACAACGGGTTTAACCAATAAGCTAAGGTTCTTTACCAAGACCCGCTGACTTTCTAGGGTATCTGCGCCCATCCATAAAGTATCGGGTATTTTTTTATTGTTTACCACAACGCTATCATTGGTACCCAAGCCAAAATAGGCATTTTTGGTAACCACTACGCGTTCATCGGCCTTATAGTATTCACCTAGCTGGCCTCTTAAAAGGGTATGGTCTTTAGTGTCTATAAATACAATGTTTTTTACCGCTCTGCCATAGCCTCTCTTCCCGTAATAATATAAGCTGTCGCCTTTTAGAGATTTACTGCCATTGGTGTAAAGGTTTTTTTTGCCAAAATAGGCATTTTCACTTTTTGTATTATAGGCGCCATTTTCTGTGTAGAGGTTATCGTCTTTACCTTTGATATTGGTAGGTCCATAAAAATAGGTCCAATTGGTAAGCGTATTGTAGCGTAAATCTTCAGAAGTGATGGTTGATTCTGCAGATACGACCAAGACATCAATTTTAAAATAGGCATCTCTACTATTGGAGAAATAATAGCCTGTTTTACTGGTGATGGTTGCATCTGGTGTTACCAATTTTCCACCTTCCTTGTATTCACCAATTTTGGCCACCATATCATAATCTAGTATGTTGGTGGTGAGTGTGTTTGTTCTGTCTACAAGTTTTACATTTTTATTTAAATGTGCTTTTTTTGCGTTTCCATCATAGTTCAAAAAATCGGAATAGATGTTGAGCGTATCCCCTTGATTGATCCTTACGTTTTTAAAGGCTTCAAAGTAATTTCTTTCTCCATATAAAACGGCACTATCGCAAGTTAAGATAGCATTTTCATGCCTGAAAGTTGGATTTTTAAGATAGGTGATGCTTTTTTTTGCATCTCCATTGGCAAAATCTGCCCTTTCTAAAAAAATCTTGGTCCGCGTTTCTTGTTGCGCTAGGAGCAGAATAGGGCTAAACAATAAAAGAAATAGAAGGCGTAACTTTTGCACGGTACAAATTTATGGTTTTATTTTTCAGGTATTGTTATAGGCTTCATGAATTATTTAGATATTTTTGGCTTATGTTACCATTACAGGAATTTGTTCGTTTTATTGAGGAAAATAAGTTGTTTGCTCCTCAAGACCACCTACTGTTAGCGGTTAGTGGCGGTAAAGATTCTGTATTGATGGCCCAGCTATTTAAACTCGCTGGTTATCGTTTTAGTATAGCGCATTGCAATTTTAACCTAAGGGGAGATGAGGCACAACGAGATGAAATGTTTGTAAAACTGTTGGCCAGTAATTTACAAGTACCCTTTCATGTTATGCATTTTGATACCAAGAGTTTTGCTGATGAAAATGGGCTATCTACACAAATGGCTGCTAGGGAGTTGCGCTATGCCTGGTTTGAAGAAACAAGAAGCATGCATGGTTATCAATACATTGCTTTGGCCCAGCATCAAAATGATTCGATAGAAACCTTATTGCTGAATTTGGTACGTGGTACGGGGATTAGTGGCATGCATGGGATTTTACCTAAAAGAGGCCTGTTGGTTAGGCCTTTGCTTTTCCTCACCAGACAACAAATAGATGATCTTGTTGGTCAAAACAACATCGATTATGTTGAAGATAGCTCTAATCTGACCCATAAATATGCAAGGAATAAGATCAGATTAGAAATCATTCCTCGATTGAAAGAAATCAATCCAAACCTAGAGGCTACTTTTGCAGAGAATATTAAGCGTTTTGTAGAAACAGAGGCGCTGCTGCAAGAGGTGGTAGAAAATATCAGGGCAAAGATATTTAAGTGGGTAGATACTGATCTACAAATTGACAAAGTAGCAATAAAAGACTTAAAGCCACAAAAGCTACTGTGTTTTGAACTGCTCAAACCTTATTCCTTTACAGACAAAGTGGTGGACGAGATATTGAGCGCTTTGGGCAAGCAAAGCGGAACATCTTTCTATAGCCATAGCCACCGCCTAACTATCGATAGAAATAGGTTGATCATCTCCTCCTTGCCATTCAAAGAGCCAGAGATAAGTGAACTGCATAAAGAAGGCGAAGTCCAACTGGCTTATGGGCATAAAGTTTCCATGCATTTTTCGAATACCTTAAGCTTTATCGGAGCAGGCCATTTGGCTTACGTAGATGAAGCTAAATTGATTTTTCCCCTGGTAATAAGGTTTTGGCAGGATGGGGATAGGTTTAAACCATTGGGGATGAATTGTTTTAAAAAAGTGAGTGATTTTTTTATAGATCAAAAAATCCCCTTGCCTCAAAAACAACGGATTCCCATATTGGTAAATGGAAATGGAGAAATAATTTGGATAGCTGGCCTTCGTCAAGATGAAAGATATAAAGTAGGGGCAACAACAAAAAAAGTTGCTATATTCGAATTGTCAAATCATCATGGATAGCAGATATACTTATATAGAAAAGCAGTACATTGGTAGAGACTACATACGTATATGTATCAGGCTCATCATGGCCGCATTTTGCTTTGCCGTATATGTTTACGAACGGGATAGGGATAATACGGTTGATCTGTTCTTGGTAGTGGGCTTTGGTATCATCGGTGTTTCTATTTTATTGTTGTTTTTGATTCAATATAAAACAGTTATCGAAAATCGGAAAATTATTATTGATGGCTTATGGACTGCTAAACGGGTGGTAATTGACCTGAACAATATTGTTCAGGTACGTAAAGCGACTTACAGTAGGTATTTCTTTAACAATCCTGTATATAATCTGCATAAGAAAGGAAGTGTTCGCTTTTTTTCTTCCGGAAAAGATGCCATTGTACTTACCGATAGAGATGGTTTGGAATACTATATTGGTACGCAAAGACCAAATGAGATGTACTTGGTCATCCAGAACGAAATGAAGGCCTAGCTGCCGCTTTTGTGTATTAACTTCCCCATGTTTTTTCTATTTCTAATGCCAGAACGTTTATAATTTGCTTTTTTTGGGCAAAATTGGCTGGGCATTATAATTGCTTAGTCAGTCGAAAATATTAACTATGAATAAAAAGTACATCTATTTATTATTGTTTCCTACTTTGTTTGGTATAGGAAGCTCCAGTGCTCAAACTTATGTCGATAAAGTTTCTAAAGATTCATTAGCTATTTTAAATGGACGTTTGGATGTTTTGAAGAACATTCAAAAAATACAAGAATTGAAAATTAGGGAAGCCGCAGAAGAACAAGCTGTAGAAAAGCTGAGAATAAAATTGTTGGAAGCCAATGATAAGGCTAAAGAATCTGCTGCTAAAAATAGTAAGCATGCCCAAAAACTGGCTAATGGCTCGGTAAATGCGAAAGAGACGGCAAAGATGGCCAAAAGGGCCAAAAACGACATGGAAGAATCGCAAAACGCATTGGATCGTTATAATAAGCAGATTAGGAAAGTTGAGGGGATTAGGGAACAGATACAAAGTGAAGAAAAAAAACTGGGCGATAAAAAACCAGCAATCATTTTTGATTACAAATAAAAGAAAGACCGTTATATAACGGTCTTTCTTTTATGCGATTAATTTATTACCGACAGATAACAAAATTTAAATAAGATATAACTTACTTTGCTTTTGTCAATCAGCTTTTGATAGACATTAATCACAACCTGTATTTAATGAAGCCTTTGTGGACATTGCCGCTATAAATTATAAAATGAGGTCCAGGATAGCTTTGTTAGATTGAAAAGCAATATAACTAAATGAAAATAGGAATAGTTTGTTACCCTACCTTTGGTGGTAGTGGAGTTGTCGCTACCGAATTAGGTAAGGCCCTGGCCAATGAAGGACATCAGGTTCATTTTATTACCTATAGTCAACCGGCCCGCTTAGATTTTTTCTCGGCTAATTTGTTTTATCACGAAGTTTCGGTGAGAGACTATCCATTGTTTGACTATGCACCCTATGAGTCGGCGCTCGCCAGTAAATTGGTAGATGTAGTACGCTTCGAGCAACTGGATATTTTACATGTTCATTATGCTATTCCGCATGCTTCTGCTGCATTTATGGCCAAGCAGATATTGGCTACATATGGGATCCATATCCCATTTGTAACCACTTTACACGGTACAGATATTACCTTGGTGGGAAAAGATGCTACCTATAAGCCCGTGGTTACTTTTTCCATTAACCAGAGCGATGGCGTAACTACCGTTTCACAGGATTTGAGGGAAGATACCTATAGGCACTTCGACATCAAGAAAGACATTAGGGTAATTCCCAATTTTATTGACTTTAACCGTTTTAGCCTGCAGCCGAAGGACCATTTTAAAAAAGCAATAGCACCCAATAATGAGCGTATCCTGATCCATACCTCTAATTTCAGAAAAGTGAAGCGTACTTCCGATGTCATTAGGATGTTTCAAAGGGTATCGGAAACGATACCTTCAAAATTGCTGATGGTGGGAGATGGCCCCGAACGTTCTGCGAATGAACAATTGTGCAGAGAATTGGGCATATGCGATGATGTGCGTTTTTTAGGTAAACAAGATGCAGTGGAAGAGATCTTGTCCGTATCTGATCTATTCATCATTCCATCTGAAAATGAGAGTTTTGGTTTGGCCGCTTTAGAGGCAATGGCTTGTAAGGTTCCTGTAATTTCATCAAATGCCGGAGGACTGCCCGAGTTGAATGTAGATGGCTTTTGTGGTTATATGAGCAATGTAGGCGATGTGGAGGATATGGCACAAAAAGCGATCAGTATATTGGCGGATGATGAAACATTAAGGCAGTTTAAGGAGAATGCTTTGGTACGGGCGAAAGATTTTGACCTCAAAAAGATATTGCCACAATATATAGCTTACTATAACGAAGTGATGGCCGGGAAAATTTAATCCGGCTTTTTTATTCGTTTTTTATCGGTAAAATTCTAATATTTAAGGTTTGAATGTTGTGTAGCTTCTTAAAAAGCGCTTTTTTTTGATCATTAAGGCATATCAAACGTTTGCTTAATTTTTGAGAAATCGCCTGTTTTTTAAGGGCTAAATTCAAAATGGGCTAAGCATTTGCCACAAAATGAAAAAAATATACTAAACCTATAAAAACAACACCGATGAAACAAAAAATTCTGATCATTTACTTATTGGTCTTTTTGTGTGCTGGCGCAAATGCCCAGACTAAAAATGCAGCAGTAAAGCATACTTTTAAGATTGCCGATGGCAATTTCTTGTTGGATGGTAAACCTACCCAGCTCCATAGTGGAGAAATGCATTATGCCCGCATACCACAACCTTATTGGCGTCATCGCCTGAAAATGATGAAAGCTATGGGCCTAAATGCTGTGGCTACTTATGTATTTTGGAATCACCATGAGGTAGCACCTGGCGT
Organism: Pedobacter sp. ASV28; assembly: GCF_016428855.1. Classification (GTDB taxonomy): domain Bacteria; phylum Bacteroidota; class Bacteroidia; order Sphingobacteriales; family Sphingobacteriaceae; genus Pedobacter. The sequence continues at coordinate 16,959 of NZ_JAELTN010000054.1, read as the reverse complement.
TTGGGATTTTAAAACCGAAAACCGAAATATTGCCGAATATATTAAGATTGCTCAGGAAGAAGGGCTGTTTGTGATCCTACGTCCAGGACCCTATGTATGTGCCGAGTGGGAATTTGGAGGCTATCCCTGGTTTATCTCAAAAACTCCTGGTATGGTAATACGTGGATATAATGAGCAATTTTTAGCGGCAACTAAAGCCTATTTTACCCAACTTTATGGTCAGGTTAAAGATTTATTGGTTAAAAATGGCGGACCTATCATTATGGTACAGGGAGAAAATGAGTTTGGCTCTTATGTAGCCCAACGTAGGGATGTGTCTTTGGAAGAACATAAGAAGTATAGTGCAGCAGTATTCCAGCAGTTAAAGGATGTTGGTTTTAATGAGGTAGAATTCTTTACTTCCGATGGCATTTGGCTGTTTAATGGAGGCGCCCTACCTGGAGCATTACCAACGGCAAATGGAGAAGGAGATGTGAAGAAGCTGGCCGATTCTGTAAACAAATATAATGGAGGTAAAGGACCTTATATGGTAGCAGAATTTTATCCTGGTTGGCTAGACCATTGGGCTGAACCTTTCCCAAAACAATCTTACAAGAGTACGGCCAGACAGACCCAGAAATATTTAGATGCCGGTGTATCCTTTAACTATTATATGGTACATGGCGGTACAAATTTTGGATTTACCACAGGAGCAAATTATGATAAAAATCATGATATCCAACCCGATATGACCAGTTATGATTATGATGCCCCAATTAGTGAGGCGGGTTGGGCAACCAAAAAGTACGATACCCTGCGTCAAATGCTAAAAAAGGCGGATACACCACCTGTTCCTGCACGTATTCCAGTAATTACTATTCCTAATATTGCCTTAACAAAAGCGGTTGATCTTGAAGACCTAAAGAAAAAAATAACCCCAGTTAACGATGATAACCCATTGACTTTTGAACAACTGAATCAAGGACATGGCTATGTATGGTACAGCAAGCATTTTACCCAGCCTATAAATGGTAAGCTAGAATTAAAGGGATTAAGAGACTATGCCATTGTTTATGTAAACGGAGTGAAAGTAGCCGAGCTAAACAGCTATTACAAAAAGTATGAGTGCGATATCGATATTCCTTTTAATGCTACACTAGATATTGTAGTAGAGAATATGGGGAGGATTAACTATGGTGCAAAAATTAACCAAAGTACCAAAGGAATTATTTCACCTGTCATCATCAATGGAGAAACCATCACCGGAGATTGGAACATGTACAAGTTGCCAATGGATGTGGTACCAAACCTATTAAATGTTAAGAATAGTGCCAAAGTAGGTAGGCCTACTGTTTACCAAGGCAACTTTACCTTGAACACTACGGGCGATACCTTTTTGGATATGAGAGACTGGGGTAAGGGCATTGTGTTTGTAAATGGGATTAATATAGGCCGTTATTGGGCGGTTGGCCCTCAACAAACACTTTACCTGCCAGGATGTTGGTTGAAAAAGGGGAAGAATGAAATTGTGGTGTTTGAACAACAGAATGAGGTGCTGCAAAAAAATATCAAATCTATAGCTACCCCAATTTTGGAAGAACTAAGGCCAGAAAAAGGCTTGCCTAAATAGCCTTTTTTAAATAAAAGCCCTTGATTGCCATGTTTTCAAGGGCTTTTGCTATTTTATTCTTTTATAAGAAGAGGTGGTAGTTGTAGTGATTCCGTTTGCGGTAGTTTGATATTTAATTTGCATATTATTCTCGTTGAGCACCATTACTTCACATTTCAACATATTCGTTCCCACTACATTAAATACAGCACTAGATATTTCTAAGGTTTTTTTGTCTGCGGAAAGGTTCCAAGTTCCGAAGTTAGTATAACTATTGTCTTGATTTGGACAATCTAATTTGCCGTAGGAACCAGTAATGGTATTGTTTTTATTAAAGGTCATTAAATCATCTTTACTGCATTCTGGCATTAAGGCATAAATATCAATTTCATATTTATCCTGCCCAAAGTAAAATACACCACTAGAGGCAATCAATCCCCAAGTTGTCCCGCCAAGCGAAAAACTAGTGTCTGCAGTAACATCAATATGTACTGTTTCTTTAGCGCAAGAACTGAATAAGAGAATGGCTAAAGCCAAAAGGTAAGCTAGCTTTTTCATAAAGTTAATTTAGATTTTTTGAAAGTTATTAAAAATAAACTACTTGTCAAATATCAGACAGACTGGCGTTCCTACATTAGTACGTTTGCTAGTTTTAGCCTCTCTATTGATGCACCACGAACAGATGGTTGTCACTAGGATCGGTGCTAATCTAATGTTTCTCAAAGTAAAAAGGATATAAGTTGTATCTTTGCGCCCTTGAAGTCAATTTACGGTTAGATGAAGTAGGCTGATTTCATATAAAAACAAAAATATTTCCAATGAGAAAAATAGCTGACTACAGAAAGCTTTTGAGTGTAGATAAAAACGCAGAATTAAAAGATCTTAAATCGATTTATCGCACGCTGATGAAAGATTTTCATCCAGATAAATTTCAGGAGGAAGAAGATAGATTGGAAGCTGAAGCCAAAAGTAAAGAAATTATTGAGGCCTATCATTTTTTGGTGAGCATTGCTCCAGAAACACACAGCAAAAATCTTGAAACATATACGCAAACTACCATGTTCTCTAATATTCAAGATTTTGAATACAAACAACAGGTGCTAATTATCCATTTTTATGATGGAAGTTCATACGAATATTTCGACGTTCCTAAGGCAATGTATATAAAGCTCGTGAATGCTGATTCTCCAGGTCGTTTTGCACGTCGTCATATCTTTAACGAATATCCTTGCCGCAATATCGCTAAGGTAACCGAAACTGCTTAAGGATATGATGCGAAGAAAAAAGACTTGCTGTTTTAGGTTAGTCTTTTTTTGCCTTAGCTTACAAAAAAAAATATGCTATTTGCTAAATACCAAACACACTGGCATACCTACCTGAATTCGTTTTTTGCTATCAGTTAACTTACCTGTTTTTGCATTGCGATGAAAGATGACCACATCATTGGTATACTGATGGGCAACCAATAAATAATTGCCGCTGGGGTCTATAGCAAAGTTACGTGGGCCTTTTCCCAAAGTACTTATGGTTTCCACCTGTTTTAAGGTTCCATTTTTTTGTACGGCAAAAACGGAAAGCGTGTTGGCATCTCCACGATTACTTTGATATAAGAATTTGCCATCGGCAGAGCTATGGATGTCGGCTCCGTCTATTTTTCCCGAAAAATCATTTTTTGTAGTGCTTATTTGTTGTAGGAAAGAGAGGTTGCCCTCCTTATAAGCGAATACACTTATTTTTCCTGTAAATTCATGGGTGAGGTAAACAAATTTGCCATCAGGCCCGAAAGTTAAATGTCTTGGTCCAGATGCTGTATCAGTAGCAATGCTGGTTTTTAAGACTAAGGGCTTCTCTGCATTTGGTTCATATCGGTATATGTAGATTTTATCTTCGCCCAAATCAGTAGCGAAAAGATATTTTTTATCTGGCGAAAATAGGACCTGATGAACATGTGCACTTGCTTGTCTCGGGTCTGGACCACTTCCTGTGTGCTGCACGAACTGCTTTTCACTATTTAATGAGCCATCTGAGCCAAGGCCATAAACATTGATGCTTCCGCCGTTATAATTAGCGGTAATGACATTTATGCCATCGGTAAGGATGTAGCATGGATTTGCACCCGAAGGAAGTTGATTAATTAATCTTGCTTCTCCAGTATGGTTATTAAAGGCATAGGCAGATACGGCACTTTTGTCTTTAAGCATATAAGTGCTGTATAGGAAGTTGTTATCACTGCTCAATGTCAGGTAACCTTGGTCTGCTGGACTTTTAATAATGCTTAAAGGTTTGGTTTCGGCAGTTTTGGTATCAAAGTTATAAATGTAAATGCCCTCGCTGTTGTTTGTGCGGGTAAAAGTTCCTATAATTAATTTATGTGTTTGTGCTTTTACATGAGATAAGCAGAATAACAGCACTAAAAGTAACAGGTTTTTTCTCATCAGTATATCATTTGCTTTTTAATGGTTATGAAGTCCTACCTGCTGCTGAAGGCAAATGAGGTATGTTCATAATGGTTTCAGTTGCATAAATGGATTAATGCTTGATTTCTTATGGTGTGGCAAAGCTTAAACAAACAGGTACACCAACATCAATTCGTTTACCGCTATCGGTTAGCTTTCCTGTTTTGGTATTTCTGTTGAAGATGATCACATCATTGGTATATTGGTGGGCGACCAATAAGTAATGGCCACTTGGATCGATGGCGAAGTTACGAGGGCCTTTGCCCAAAGTTTCTACGGTTTCCAGATATTTTAGCTTACCATTCTTTTGTATGGTAAATGCGCTTAGGGAATTGGCATCACCGCGATTGCTTTCATATAGGAACTTGCCATCGGCAGAAATATGGATATCGGCACCATCAATTTTTCCGTTGAAGCCCTTGACTGTTGTTTCTATCTCCTGTATTAATGATAAATGGCCATTGGTGTAGCTAAAAACCGAAATCTTACCATTAAACTCATGAGCTAAGTAGGCCTGCTTCCCGTTAGGACTAAAGGTTAGGTGTCGGGGACCTGAACCGGAATGAGTTTTTACCCGTTCTTTAAGTACGAGTGGGGTTGCGGCATCTGCTTGATAATAATAGATGTAGATGTAATCTTCGCCCAGGTCTGTGGCGATAAGATATTTTTTGTCTGGCGAGAATAGCACCTGATGTACATGTGCACTGGCTTGTCTTTTATCCGGTCCACTCCCTGTATGTTGAAGGGTTTGCTTAAGAGTAGTAAGAGATCCATCGGCTTTAATGCCGAAAACACTAATGCTTCCGCCGCTATAGTTTGCCGTAATTACATTTTTATCATCGGTTAAGATATAACAAGGGTCGGCACCTGTTGCTTCCTTATTCAAAAATGTGGCTTCTTGGGTAAGTCTGTTAAACTTGAATGAACTAGCTGTGCTGTTTTTGCCCACTTCATTAACACTGTATATAAACTGATGGTTTATGCCCCAGGTTAAATAGCTGGGGTTTAAAACATTTTTGATCACACCAGTTTGTTTTGTTTCGGCAGTTTTGGCATCGAAATCGTAGATATAAATACCTTCGCTATTGCCTTTGTTGGTATAGGTGCCTATAAGTAGATGATAATGTTGTGCACTAGCAACTAACGCAGATAGATAACATGTAAGGGTTAAAAAAAATCTTCTGGAAGCCATAAAGTCGTTTTTCTGCGTAAGATAAGGAGAAATAAAAAATGCGCCAAGATTATTTTCCTCGCGCATTTAGTAGTCGTTCTTATTTGATCAAATGCTTGATCTGTATCAATTCATGCTCATCTAGGAAACGCCATTTTCCTCTTGGCAGATCTTTTTTGGTTAAGTTCCCGTATACTACCCGGTCCAGCTTCACTATATCATAGCCCAAATGCTCGAATATCCTTCGTACAATCCTGTTTTTTCCACTATGTATCTGTATACCGATTTCTTTTTTGCTTGCCCCTGCAACGTAGGAGATATTATCAGGTTTGATCAATCCATCTTCTAACTCCAATCCAAATTGGATTTTATTGAAATCGCCCTGGCTTAGATTCTTATCTAATTCCACATGATATATTTTGGTGATGCCATTTCTTGGATGGGATAATTTATCCGCCAGCTCTCCATCATTGGTCATTAAAAGAAGACCTGTAGTGTTTCTGTCCAAACGTCCAACGGGGTAAATGCGTTCACGACTGGCCTTTTCTACCAATTGCATTACAGTACGACGTTCCTGTGGGTCATCGGTAGTCGTGATATAGTCTTTGGGCTTGTTGAGTAGAACGTAAATTTTCTTTTCACGCTTTAAAAGTTCCCCATTATATCTTACTTCGTCTTTGTAAGGGTCTATTTTGTGGCCAAGTTCGGTAATGGCATTTCCATTTACGCTAATTACTCCAGCTTCGATCAATTCATCGGCTTTACGGCGGGAACAAATTCCCGAATTGGCAATGTAACGGTTTAGGCGAATAAGATCGTCTTCAGCTTTTACATTTTTTCTTGCCCTGGTTAATGGGGCAACCCTTTCGCCTTTATCTTCTTTTTTGTATTTGAAATCACCGTCTTCTCTTTTTCTGAAAGGACGATTGTCGGTCGATCTCGAGTTTCTTTTGTCAGAAAATTTATTGACAGCTCCATCTTTTGCATAATTATCTTTTTTGACGTAGCTTCTTTTTTCTCCAGTATTTTCTTCGCGACTACCGCTTGCGCCTCTAGCCGAGAAAGGTCTGTTTTGTTTCTCCCAAGGTTTGCTTTCTCTTCTTTCTGATGAGCCTTCTTCACGTTTATTGTTGTTGCCTCTTGCAGAAAAAGGTCTGTCAGACTTTTCCCAAGGTTTACTGTCCTTTCTATCTCTACTGTTTTGGTCTCGGTTACTGCTGTTGCCTCTTGCCGAAAATGGCTTGTCTTTATTTTCCCAAGGTTTGCTTTCTCTTTTATCGAATGATTTCTTGAAACCAGCTGTTTCGTTAGAGTCTTTTCTTGGTCTTGTAGGGCGGGACTGAGAATCTCCGCCTCTGGTACTATTGCTTTTGAAATCTCTTTTGTCATCAGTGCCAAAACTTTTGCTTCTGCTATCGTCTTTTGCACTAGATCTTTTTGGCTTGTCACTATCTGTTTGCGCGGTTCTTCTTCCCGTTGTGCTCCTGCCAGGTTTGGACTTGTCATCCCGACTTTTCCTGTTGTTATTATTTATCATGATACGCTTTTAATCGCATAATTAATGCGGCTGCAAAGTTAGGGAAAATCAGGTGGATAAACAATCTTTAAAAGTATGGTTTTTGGGGTAAAATGGGGAAAATAAAATCTAGGTTTAAACTGCTTTAAAGGCTGATTTTTGGACTTATTTTTGTAAGTGCTTGGTAATTAAGGTAATAAATATTATCTTTGCAGGCCAAGTATTAAGTGTTAACTAAAAAAGGAGGAAGATGTTAAAGAAACACCTCATTCCATGCACAGTAATATTAGTATTGCTGGTCATGGCCAAAGTGTTTGCTTATAAGCTGCCAAAAGTGACAAAAAATCTTGCAAAAGATAACTATACCAATACCATAAAAGAAGCTGAAGAGCCAGCGTTTACCATAGCTCAACTAGAATTTGCCGAAGAAACATTGCCGATAGGTGATGTAAAGGTAAATCATAAAATGAAGAAGACTTTGGCTTCATTTTCTTACAAAAATTTGCAAACGAATCGTTTACATCTAAAGGCTGCAGAGTGGTTCCCTATCATAGAACCTATTTTGGCTGCTTATGATATTCCCAACGATTTTAAATATCTTCCCCTGGTAGAATCAGGTTTAAGAGGAGGTGTTTCACCAAAGGGTGCTGCCGGCTTTTGGCAGTTTATGCCCAGTACAGCCCGTATGTATGGCTTAAAGGTCAATAAAAGAGTTGATGAGCGTTATAACCTCAAAAAATCAACTATTGCCGCCTGTAAGTATATTAAAGAACTCTATGGCATTTTTGATAGCTGGACTTTGGTGGCCGCAGCCTATAATGTAGGTGATAGCCATATGAGGAGGCAAATCAATAAACAAGGACAGGATAATTATTTTAAGATGAAGTTAAATAGGGAAACAGGAGCTTATGTATATAAACTCATCTCTATGAAAGAAATCTTGGAAAATCCGGTTCGTAATGGCTACAAGGGACAAAAGGCATTGATTGCCTATAATGAAATAGAAAGTGCTCAAGTAATAGAGTAATTAAAACACATTGGTATTGTGCAGTAAGCATTCAAACCATCCCAATAACTGGGATGGTTTTTTTGTTTATTAGACGGGAGGAATGATGAATAATTTGTTATTTTGCTTTATGTCTCTAAAGCAACTTAAGGTAACAGCGGTAAAACAACAAGCAAGTGAAGTAATCAGCATAGAATTTGAAACTTTAGATGGGCATATGCTTAATTATATGGCTGGCCAGTTCCTTACCTTCATTTTTCGCCTGAATGGTAAAGAACTGCGTCGTTCTTATTCCGTTTGTAGTTCTCCCTTTGTTAAAGAACCTTTATCTGTTGCAGTTAAATTAGTAGAAAATGGAGAAATTTCCAGATTTCTGCACCATCAGTTGGCTAAGGGAGATAAAGTAGAGGTGGCCGAGCCTAATGGGCTGTTTGTTTATGAACCTGTGCCATTAAAACAACGAACTGTTTTTCTTTTTGCAGCTGGGGTAGGTGTTACTCCACTGTTTTCTATCTTAAAAACGGCATTGGTGGCAGAGTCATACTCCAAGATTGTACTGGTGTATAGCAGCCGTTCGAAAGAGGATACTTTATTTATAGAGGAAATTACGGATTGGCAAAACCGTTATCCGGAGAGGTTCAAGGTTATCCATTTGTTTAGCAATGCTAAGAATCTGTTAAGGGCTCGTTTAAATGGATTTCTGGTACATGAACTCATCATGGAAAATCTGAGTTATGCTAAGGAAGATGCCTTGTTTTATACCTGTGGCCCTGTAGATTACATGGATGTATGCCGTATTTCTATCTTAGGTGCTGGCTACAAGCCCCATCAGGTTAAAAAAGAGACTTTTGTCTTGCCGGAAGACGAAGTCGATGAAGATGATTTCACTGAAAAAATTGTAGATAAGAATACCTATTCCATCAACCTGATCTTCCAGGGAGAAACCCATCATTTACTGGTTCCTTATCCCAAAAGAATATTGGATGTTGCCCTTGAGAATAAGATCAAGATCCCTTATAGCTGTAGCGGAGGTGTTTGCAGCACATGTGTGGCTACTTGTATTTCCGGCGGTGTAAGAATGGATTATAATGAAGTGCTTACCGACGAGGAGATCGCTATGGGCAGGGTGTTGGTTTGCACGGGACATCCCACGGAAAACGATACGACGATAACTTGGGGATAGTTTTGGAGTTGAGAATTTTTACAAGTCTCTTAGGATTGCTAATAGAAATATAATTGGAGCAATTACAAAATAGCAAGCACTAGAAATGAATGTCCAATTGTGATATTTAGAAATCCCTTTTTTCTTCTGATAACGAAATGCTATTAGCCCCATCAATATTGGTGCTCCCAGTATCAAGTACAACATACCCAGTGATGCCATTCCTGACCATCTCCAAAAAACGCTGATTAGCATTATAAGTAGAAGACTACCGTAAGTTGCAAAAATTATAAAAAGAGATATTAATGGGACAGCTACTATTTTCTCTTTCTTCATCTGGATGCTAATCTTTAGGAAGTAAAGCAATCCTATTAGCGGTATTACAAGGTGGATTAAAAAAGCAATTATAATATCTTTAGTTGTCATATTATATTTGGAGCTACTTCAAATTCCTGGTCTGCGGTGGCAATGGCACAAAATCAGTCTCTCCAGGTACTTTGTCAAACTCTTGGTTTAGCCATTTGGTCTTCGCATCTTCAATTAATTCCCTGTTGCTGGCTACAAAATTCCAATAGATAAAACGTTCTTCCGGGAAAGCTTCGCCGCCAAAAATATAAATGGTACTGTTCGGGGCTAAGGTGAATTCACAAAGCTTACTGTCTTTAGCTACCAGAAAGTTTTTTGGACCAAAAGTATTGCCTTCGCTACTTACGCCGCCATCTAAAATGTACAAGCCACTTTCACCAAAAAGCGAATCGCCAATTTTAAGTGTTTTTTCTTCGGTATTTTTAATCTCAATAAGATAGAGTGGACTATAAACCGGTATTGGTGATTTCCTGCCAAAAGCTTCACCTGCAATTAACTTAAAATCTACACCATCTTCCTGCCATGTGGGGAGATCTGTAGCATCTGCATGAAAAAACTCTGGGGCCATTTGCTCCAAATGCTTGGGTAGGGCTACCCAAATTTGAAGCCCATGTAAAAATTTATCGCTATGCCTCAAGTATTCTGGGGTCCTTTCCGAGTGGGCAATACCCTTTCCAGCTGTCATCCAGTTCACCTGCCCAGGTTTTATCTCTATTTCGGTACCTAATCCGTCGCGATGCATAATGCTGCCTTCAAAAAGGTAGGTCAAAGTAGATAAGCCAATATGCGGATGTGGTGGAATGTCAAAATTTTCATGATCACTTAGTGCTGTTGGCCCCATGTGATCGATAAAACAAAAGGGCCCGACTAACCTTTTTTCTCTAAAAGGAAGCAATCTACCTACTAGAAAGTTGCCGATATCGCTAGGTCTTTCTTCTATGATGAGCTGGATGTTGGACATATTGGTTTTTTAAATAAAGATAATCATTTCTGTGCAATCGTACCGCATCGTATCTCAGCTTTTAATGTATTTTTGTAAACCTAAAACACCATATGGTACGATATCCAAAACTTTTTGATTTTACGCAAAAGATTAATTACAAAACGGAAATATTGGCGGGTTTAACTGTGGCCATGACCATGATCCCTGAGTCATTGTCTTTTGCCATACTTGCAGGTTTCCCTCCATTAACTGGTTTATATGCTGCTTTCATTATGGGTCTGGTAACTGCTGTTTTAGGCGGGAGGCCAGGCTTGGTATCGGGTGGAGCTGGAGCTACCGTAATTACCTTAATAGCCCTGATGAAGCTACATGGTCTAGAGTATGTATTTGCTGCTGTAGCTGTGGCAGGTATCATACAAATTGTGGTAGGTTTATTTAAGCTGGGTAAATTTATTAGGTTGGTGCCACAATCGGTGATGTATGGTTTTGTAAATGGATTAGCCATTGTGATTTTTATGTCGCAGATTAGCCAGTTTAAGGTAGGGGGAACTGGGGGCTGGCTAAGTGGAACGGCCCTCTACACTATGTTAGGTTTGGTTGCGCTTACCATGTTAATGGTATGGGTTTGGCCTAAGCTTACCAAAGCTGTGCCAGCATCATTAGTCGCCATCTTGGTTGTTTTTGCGGTAGTACTCATCTTTGGCATTCAAACTAAAACGGTGAACGATATTGCCTCGGTTGCTGGTGGTTTTCCTCCTTTCCATATCCCAAATATTCCTTTTAATCTCGAAACCTTACAAATTGTGCTGCCTTATGGTCTGATCATGGCTATGGTGGGATTAACCGAAGGATTGTTGACACTGAACCTGGTTGATGAAATGGTGGGAAATAAAGGCAATGGAAATAGAGAATGTGTAGCCCAAGGTACGGCCAATATATTGAACGGTTTCTTCTTTGGCATGGGTGGTTGTCCAATGATAGCGCAAACATTGGTTAATCTTTCTTCTGGAGCTCGAGCTCGCTTGTCGGCCATTATTGCTGCATTCGCCATTTTGTTGATCATATTGGTTGGAGCACCGGTCATTGGAAAATTGCCGATGGCCGCACTGGTTGGTGTAATGATGATGGTGGCCATAGGTACATTTGAATGGAGCAGCTTCCGGATCATCAATAAGATGCCACGTTCCGATATTTTTATTGGTGTTGTAGTGGCTGCAGTTACCGTGTTTTTTCACAACCTGGCACTCGCTGTTTTAATAGGGGTAATCATGTCTGCATTGGTTTTTGCATGGGAAAGTGCCAAACGCATTAGGGCCAAAAAGTACATTGACGAAAATGGTATAAAACATTACGAAATTTATGGTCCCTTGTTTTTTGGTTCGACCACTGTTTTCTTAGAGAAATTTGAGGTTCAGCAAGATCCTCACCAGGTTGTTATTGATTTTAAGGAAAGCCGTATCAGTGATATGAGTGCAATTGATGCAGTGCATAAAATTACAGATCGCTATAAAAAATTAAATAAAATAGTAACCTTAAAGCACTTGAGTGCCGACAGCAGGCTGCTGCTCAGGAACGCAGCAGATGTAATAGAGGTGAATATAGATGATCCTACTTATAAAGTGGCGGATAAATAAACCGTCATTTCGAACGATATACAACGAGGAAAAATCTGTAAGTTCTATCTAACAGATTTCTCCCGTTGGTCGAAATGACGGATAATTTTTTTATGCCTGAGGCTGTTGCAATCCAGGTATTTCTACCATTTCATTAGCATCAGCTTGGTAGTCTACACCAGCCACATCAAAACCAAAAAGGTTTAAGAAATCATGCTTGTAGCCGGCTAAGTCGCCAGTTTGAGGTAAAGTATCGGTATCTGCAGTTTTCCAAAGTTCGGCAACTGCCGCTTGTACATCGTCACGCATTTCCCAATCGTCAATCCTGATACGGCCTTTTTCGTCTACAGGTACATCGCTGCCAGTGTATAATCTTTCGCTAAATAAACGTTGAATTTGCTCGATACAACCTTCGTGTAGGCCTTTTTCTTTCATGGTTTTGTACAAGAAAGAAATATATAAAGGAATTACTGGAATAGCCGAGCTGGCTTGCGTAACCAATGCTTTATTTACTGAAACATAAGCTTTTCCGTTAAGATCTGCCAGTTTATCGGTAATGGTAAATGCAGTAGCTTCCAAATGATCTTTCGCTTTACCAATGGTTCCTTTACGGTAAACAGCTTCGGTTACCGCAGGGCCAATGTACGAATAGGCAACAGTGTTAAAGCCATTGGCCAATACACCAGCAGCTTTTAAATCGTCAATCCACATTTCCCAATCCTCACCGCCCATTACGGCAATGGTATTTTCAATTTCTTCTTCGTTAGCAGGTTCAATGCTTACCGTAGAAACAATACCTGTGTGAAAATCTACGGTTTTATCACTAAAGGTACCGCCAATTGGCTTTAAAGTAGAACGATGCGTAACGCCTGTTTTCGGGTTGGTTCTTACGGGAGAAGCTAAACTATAAATAATCAAGTCAATCTGACCTAAATCAGCCTTAATTAAATCGATCGTTTGTTGCTTTACTTCGTTAGAAAACGCATCGCCGTTAATGCTTTTTGCATACAGGCCGTCTGCTTGAGCTTGTTTTTCAAAAGCTGCGGTATTATACCAGCCTGGAGAGGCTGTTTTACCTTCTTTCGGTTCTTTTTCGAAATATACGCCAATAGTGGAAGCACCAGAGGCATAGGCAGCAGTTATTCTGGAGGCTAAGCCAAAGCCGGTTGAAGCTCCAATGACCAGTACTTTTTTAGGGCCATTAACAGCTCCTTTAGATTTTACATATTCAATTTGGTTTTTCACGTTCTGAGCAGCACCATCTGGATGAGCTGTTAAACAGATAAAACCACGCATTCTAGGTTCAATAATCATAATTTTATTCTTGTGTAAGGCCAAATTCTTGGCAATCCTTCGTCAAAGCTACCTATTTTTTTGTGCTATGCAAATTTTAGCATACCGTACAACATGTGTAAATTATTATTTAATGTATGGGAAAATTAAGGTGCATCACCTTTAGGTAAATACGGCCCTTTGCTTCGTTCAAATGGCTTTGCGTCGCTTTGGCCATAACCACTCGCCAAGGTTTATTTACAAAGGTTGTGGTTATGGCTCATGTTAATGACAGGTTAAGGACTAATTGCTCTGATTGTACGAAAAGTCCGCAAGCTAGCTTAGCGAGTGCAGACTTATAGGAAAAGTGCGACAGGCGGAGCTTGTTGCAAGATCCCTTTTTGTAATCAAACTATGATTTGTTTTAGGGTATAGACACTGCCATCATTAGCCTTGATGGTAATTGTATAAATTCCCGGTTGTAATTTATTTTTAAGTTGCAAAGGGTATTCTTTTACATCATTAGCCAACCTGATGTTTTCTTGATGAACTTTTATACCTTGTATGTTGGTAATGGTTAAAGTAAGTTCAGCTGCCGATATATTCGTCAGTAGGTTTATTCCTCCTTTGCTGGGGTTTGGAAAAGTTGATACTTTGAGACTTGCATTGAGGTTGAATTGAAAAGGTGCAATTTTTAATGTTGTACGCTGGCCATCAAAATCTATCTGCTCTAGTTTGTAGTAGCTTGTCCCTGAGATAGGTTTAGCATCTATGTAGGCATATTGCTGGGTAGCTTTACTGTTTCCGGCTCCTGTTTGACGGGTAATTTCCGCAAAATCCTTGCCATTGGCAGATCTGCTGATGATAAACTCTTTGTTATGCTCTTCGGAATAGGTTTGCCAAGTGAGTTTCGCTACATCGCTTTGCTTTTTTACCTGAAAATCGGCAAAGGTCACAGGAAGGGTAACATAATTATGATAATTGATCGTAAAGGGCATTGCGACATTCTGATTGCTACTAGGGTCCATTATTGTGCTCCATGCCGAGCCGCTATACTGTATGGCATTGCTATTAGCTACTGTAATTGCACCTTTTGGGGTAACTGTAGGCATAAATATAGAGGCATCATTTGTAGCGTGCATCTGAAAGATCACCCAATAGGTGCCGGCAGTTAATGTAGTAGAGATACTCCACTTATTCTCCATATTTTTCTGGTGGTACTAGGGGTATTGGTTGCAATCCTGTACATCTTTGCATCGCCACTATTACTGGCATTATAGCGGTTGGTGGTCATATCTCCAGCTATTTTGGTGGAGGTGGGCGATGAGGGGTTGCCATCCCATATTTCGATACGTAGGGCATCTACGGGAGGGGTAGTTCCTGCGTAAGAAGTTTGGTAGCAATAAAAATCTATCCGGCTAATTTGTAGTTGCTGACCGGTAGGTATGGTAAAGTCGTCTGCTATTCTCAAATTGGTTGTTCCTGCATTGTTATAAATGGCCCCATAACCTAGGTTGATGTTGGTGATCCCGCTTACAGATTGTAGTTCGCTCCAAGTATAACCACTGGGAGCAGTTGTGGAGCCATTACTGGTTAAATTGCCGGTAGATAATCCCCCATTATGATAATAATTTTGAGCTAATGCATTGATAGTTAGATTGCATAAGATTAGCAACAAAGAAAAATGTTTAAAATAGGGAATAAAGGCGCGTTTGTAATTTGACATAGTGCGTTAAAAAAAAAAGATGAGTTTAAAAAACATTTAAATCTATCAAAAAAATATTTTTTTTGATATTTCAACGATTTTATATTCAATCGCTATAGGTTTCTTATGTATGATTTAATGTGTTCTTGTTTAAAATGAGAGGGTTATGGTTAAGTCTGTGTAAAGTGTTATATTTGTTACTCCTTTTTCATCTAAACAATAATGCGCTATAATAAAGCAGCTACAAAAGACATCAATTATATTTTAGGAATTCTAGGAGCCATTTATCCAATTAGCGGGAAGTTAAAAGAAGCATTCTTAGAAAAAACCGTAAGCCTTAAAGTAAAAAAAGGGGAAGTGCTTTTGGCCGAAGGCGAGTGCTGCCAGTATATGTATTTCATTAAAAGAGGTGCTATGATGGGGCAAACCACCCATCAAAAAAAGGAAATCGTTACTTATATTTCCATAGATAACGAATTTGTAAGCTCTATTTCTGGCCTGCATGGTATAGCGCCCTCTCAAGAATCTATTATTGCAGTAGAAGATGCAGAATTGATCGCCATGCATAACAAAGATCTGCAAGAACTGTTCATGCAGTATTTTGATATGAACTTCCTGTTTAGGGTTATGGTAGAAAAGTATTATCGAGATGCACAGGAACGTACCCATATTATACGGGTTGGCAATGCCAAAGAGCGCTATCTGTATTTTGTAAACACCAAGCCTGGATATATTGAACGCTTGCCATTGCATTTGGTGGCATCGATGTTAGATATGAAATTACAGACCTTGTTGCGCGTGCAGAAACAACATCAGCTTTCTTTACAAAAAGACAGGGAAACTGAAGAGTGTTGTGCAAAAATTGAAGATTACATCATAACGCAGCAAGCTTTTAAAACAGCAGACCTTAGCCTAGAAAAGGTGGCCAATAGCTTGGCAATTAGTACCCATAAGTTATCTGCCATATTCAACAATGTGTATAAGCTAACTTTCACTGATTTTGTGAATAAGCAGCGTATCAAAAGCATACAACAGCAAATGGCAGATGTTGATACGATACGGTACTTTACTATAGAAGCTTTGGCAAAACACTCGGGATTTGCTTCACGTAGTGCATTTTACAATGCCTTTAAAAAAATAGTAGGCTTAAATCCAGTCGAATACCGCAACTCTCTATAGCCTGATTTCGTGGTTTGGTAAACTTTGTCCAGTTTTATAAAACTGGACAAAGTTTGTGCTTTAAAATTACAGGACAAAGTGCATTGCGCTTACTTTTGTGCTAGTAAATCAAAATTGGCTGGACAACAGCCCGAAAACTATAAACTTAATCATGTATTATCTTAAAAATCATTGCCTTGCTATAAGTCTATTTTTATGGATGTTATGGTTTCATCTGGATGTTAAGGCGCAAGGTAACGCCCTTCATTTCGATGGGATTAACGACTATGTCACCGTGCCGCAAAAAAGCACAGTGGTGTCGGGTAGTTTTACGGTAATGGCTTGGGTAAAACCTGAACAGGCCACTAAAGCCATGCATATCTTCAGTACCAGAGAAACGGCAGAATTTGGCTTTGATATGCAATTGACCGGTGGCAACAAAGTACACGGTGATATTGGGAATGGTACTTCGTTTATAACTACGTCCGCAGATGCCCATTATAACTATACCGTGGGCAGATGGCTGCATGTGGCTTATGTAGTGTGGCCAACTGGATATAAAATCTATGTGAATGGTAATTTGACAGGCAGTGGAACATTTAATGGCACCCCGCTTTTATTGAACAGCACCCATAAGATAGTGATTGGTAAAAACGCTAGTGAGAGCACTTATTTTCAAGGGTGCATTGATGAGGTGAAAGTGTTTAGTGCTGTTTTAGGCGAACAGGAAATCATTAGTGAAATGCTGAATAGTATTGTTTCGGTACCTGCAAGTTTGGTAACTCATTATGATTTTAACCAATCGGGCACTAGCCTAACAGATTTAAGTGGAAATGGTTACGATGGTACGGTGACCAATTTTGCCCTAACAGGAACAACAAGTAACTGGGTAGAAAGCTACGCCATGGTTGTTCCTAGCCCTGTCTCTTATACACATCTGACGCTGCCGACGATCGAGCCATAGTGTAGATGTCGGTGGGGGGGGGGGGGGGAGGAGGGGGGG
>NZ_JAELTN010000053.1 GCF_016428855.1 Pedobacter sp. ASV28 | reverse complement strand
GGCTCGATCGTCGGCAGCGTCAGATGTGTATAAGAGACAGAGCTTATACATCACAAAAAAGCCCCCCGATTTTATCGGGGGGCTTTTGTTTTTTTAGATTGGCCTCAGTTTTTGTAAAGTTCAATTTGTTATATTTGAGCCTGCTAAAATATGGCTGGAGAAGCGGCTCGCATTTACAAAGATTGGAATATTAAAAAACTAAGATCACGAACTATGAGGTTATTGCTTTTTCTTTGCTTCATCACTTTTGGTGCTCATGCCCAAACTGTGGATATAAAATCTCCCGATACCGTAGTGCAAACTATCTTTACTACCTATTATGCAAAAAAATTTGAGGGTAAAAAAACCACTAGCGGAGAAAGGTACAGGTCGGCTAAGTTTACCGCTGCACACAGAAGCCTCCCTTTTGGCACAATTATCAAAGTGAAAAACCTGCATTCAGGTAAAATAGTTGAAGTTAGGGTGAATGATCGTGGACCTTTTAACAGGAAGTTTTCCTTAGATATTTCACAGGGTGCGGCAAAAGCATTGGGCATTTATCGACTGGGTTATGCTCGTGTGGAAATCTCCTATGTTTTGAAATAATAAAGCGCCAACAGGGATCTTTTTAAAATTATTAACACTTATTTTGATTCTCTAAGTGCTTAAAAAGAAATAATTAGCTTTTTTTCTCGTTGTTTCTGACGAAATTCTGATTGAAAATCGATACTTATTAGCACGCATGTTAACAACTTTGTAGGATAAAAAATCCTTCATCTTTTATATTTGTTATACGAAGTTCTTTAATAGAAAACACCCGATTTATTTTTTAACTGGTTAATATTTAGTTTTTTAAGGTGCATGATTTTTTGATGTCCTTTCTGCCGCTCCTCACTAAATAAGACTTGTTGGGCGGTTTACAACTTTAAAGAATTAAAAGGTGCCAATATGAAGGCTGCTTCTGTTTTGGACTATACTATAACTGCAATTTCTAAACGTAAAAAAGAGCTTATGGAAGATGAACTATTATTAAGAGAAAACAAGGATCGCTTTGTGCTTCTGCCTATCAAATATCCGGCTATTTGGGAAATGTACAAGAAGAGCGAAGCAAGTTTTTGGACTGCCGAAGAAATCGACTTGTCTGATGATATAAAACACTGGGAAAATTTAAACAGTGGCGAGCGTCATTTCATTTCGCACATTCTGGCGTTTTTTGCAGCGAGTGATGGTATTGTAAACGAAAACTTGGCGGTTAACTTTATGAGCGAAGTGCAAATTCCAGAGGCACGTTGTTATTATGGTTTCCAAATCATGATGGAGAATATCCATTCAGAAACTTATGCACTGTTAATAGACACTTACGTAAAAGATCCTGAAGAGAAAGATAGGTTATTCCATGCCATCGACACTGTTCCGGCAGTTAAGAAAAAAGCAGAATGGGCCTTGCGCTGGATTGAAAATGGAACCTTTGCAGAACGATTAGTTGCCTTTGCTGCGGTAGAAGGCATATTCTTTAGCGGTAGCTTCTGTTCTATCTTTTGGCTGAAAAAGCGTGGTTTAATGCCCGGTTTAACGTTTAGTAATGAATTGATTTCAAGAGACGAAGGTTCTCACTGCGAGTTTGCATGCTTACTTTATGGCATGTTGAAAAATAAACTAAGTCAAGAACAAGTGCATGCCATTATTAAAGATGCGGTAGAAATAGAAAAAGATTTTATCAGCGATGCCCTACCGGTGAAACTCATTGGAATGAATGCCGATTTGATGAAGCAGTATATTGAATTTGTTGCCGATAGATGGCTCAACGAACTTGGTTACGCTAAAGTATATAATTCTACCAATCCATTTGATTTTATGGAGATGATTTCACTGCAAGGTAAAACCAACTTCTTTGAAAAACGGGTTGGCGATTACCAGAAAAGTGGTGTTTTAACTTCTTCTGAAGATAAAGCGCAAGCTTTTTCTCTAGATGAAGATTTTTAATAGTGATTTGAGCTTTGGATGTGCTGGTTAGGCAGTTTCCAATAAGATAATATTTTGAAACCAGGTGCCAATGTGTAAGCATGCACCAATAAAATTTTGTAAGGATGTTTGTAATAAAAAGAGATGGCCGTAAGGAAGCGGTAAAGTTTGATAAGATAACCGCTCGGATTGAGAAGTTATGTTATGGTTTTAATGCAGAATTAGTAGACCCTATTGATGTTGCCAAAAAGGTAATAGAAGGGCTTTATGATGGTGTTACGACATCAGAACTCGATAATCTTGCAGCAGAAACGGCTGCCTCCTTAACCACCAAGCATCCTGACTATGCTTTGTTGGCATCACGTATTGCAGTTTCCAATTTGCATAAGAATA
Organism: Pedobacter sp. ASV28; assembly: GCF_016428855.1. Classification (GTDB taxonomy): domain Bacteria; phylum Bacteroidota; class Bacteroidia; order Sphingobacteriales; family Sphingobacteriaceae; genus Pedobacter. Next base: position 31,594 of record NZ_JAELTN010000053.1, on the reverse strand, counting down.
CCATTAAGTCATTTTCTAAAACAATGGAGTTGTTGTACAACTATGTTGATCCTAAGACGGATAAATCGGCTTCACTAATTGCCGATGATGTTTGGGAGGTGATCAATACCCATGCCGATATCTTAGATAGTACCATTATATATGATAGGGATTTTGGCTTTGATTATTTTGGCTTTAAGACCTTAGAAAAATCCTATCTTCTAAAGGTAAATGGCCAAATTGTTGAACGCCCACAACATTTGTTTATGCGTGTATCGGTAGGTATCCATAAAGAGGATATCGATAGTGTAATCAAAACCTATAATCTGATGAGCGAACGTTGGTTTACACATGCTACGCCAACTTTGTTCAATGCAGCTACCCCAAAACCTCAAATGTCATCATGTTTCTTGTTAACCATGCAGGATGATAGTATTGAAGGTATTTACGATACCCTGAAACAAACTGCCAAAATTTCTCAAAGTGCAGGTGGTATCGGTTTGAGTATCCATAATATCCGTGCAACCGGAGCCTATATTGGTGGTACCAATGGAACCAGCAATGGTATTGTGCCCATGTTGCGTGTATTTAATGATACCGCTCGCTATGTAGATCAAGGTGGTGGTAAACGTAAAGGTGCCTTTGCCATTTATTTAGAGCCTTGGCATGCCGATGTTTTCGAATTCCTAGATTTACGTAAAAATCATGGTAAAGAGGAAATGCGTGCACGTGATTTGTTCTATGCACTTTGGATTTGCGATCTGTTTATGCAACGTGTAGAAGAAAATGGTGATTGGAGCTTGTTCTCTCCAGACGAGGCACCAGGTTTGGCCGATTGTCATAGTGAAGAATTTAATAAGCTTTATGCAAAATATGAAAAAGAGGGAAGAGCCCGTAAAGTAGTAAAAGCACAAGAATTATGGTTCGCCATTTTAGATTCGCAAATTGAAACCGGTACACCTTACTTGTTGTACAAAGATGCGGCAAATAGTAAATCGAACCAACAAAACCTAGGAACGATCAAAAGTTCTAACTTGTGTACCGAAATTATTGAGTATACTTCAAAAGATGAAGTAGCTGTTTGTAACCTGGCTTCGTTGGCTTTACCTAGATATGTAATTAATGGCGAGTTTGACCATCAAAAATTATATGATGTAACCTATCAAACTACATTAAATTTAAATAAGATTATTGATCACAACTACTATCCTGTTAAAGAAGCAGAAAACTCGAACCTTCGCCACCGTCCGGTTGGTTTAGGGGTGCAGGGCTTGGCAGATGCATTTATTTTAATGCGTTATCCTTTTGAGAGCGATTCTGCTAAACAATTGAACAAAGATATATTTGAAACGATCTATTTCGCCGCTATGACCGCTTCGGCTGATCTGGCAGAGAAACACGGTGCGTACAAGACATTTAAAGGTTCGCCACTTTCAAAAGGGCAGTTTCAGTTCGATTTATGGGGAGTAACTCCAGAAAGTAACCGTTGGGATTGGGAAAGCTTGAGAAAGCGTGTGGTGAAAAAAGGTGTTTACAATTCACTATTGGTGGCACCAATGCCTACAGCTTCTACTTCACAAATCTTGGGCAACAATGAATGTTTTGAGCCATATACCTCGAACATTTATACCAGAAGAGTACTAAGTGGTGAGTTTATTGTGGTGAATAAACATTTACTAAAAGACCTAGTCGCTTTAGGCTTGTGGACTCCACAAATGAAAGACAGGATTATCTTGGCCAATGGCTCTATTCAAGATATTCCAGAAATTCCAGATTATATCAAGGAATTGTACAAAACCGTTTGGGAGATTAAAATGCGTAACATCATCGATATGGCTGCGGATAGGGGAGCTTATATTTGCCAATCGCAATCATTGAACTTGTTTATCAATGCACCGAATACTTCAAAATTAACTTCAATGCATTTCTATGCCTGGAAGAAAGGTCTGAAAACGGGTATGTACTATCTACGTACACAAGCGGCTTCACAAGCAGTGAAATTTACGGTAGAGAACCAAGGTGGTAAGGCCATGGAAGCAGTTATTCCTGAAGTGATCAATAATGCGGCCGAAGAAATTATCGAAGGGCCGGTTTGCACTATGGAAGAAGGTTGTATTAGCTGTTCAGGATAAAATAGTCAGAAAGTCGGAAGTCCGAAAGCCGGAAAGATGAATTTTTGAAAGGCAATAATAAAGTAAGGTTTTGGACGAAAGTTCAGAACCTTATTTTTTGTCCGTACTTTTGCTTTTAGTTCATTTGTCAATGGTTAATTAGTATTTTCCATCATGACAAATGAACTCATGAACTCATGAACAAATCATTTAGCCATAGTAAACACGAGATCATCTCTTGCGAGAGATGCGGTACGGCCATAGAGTGCAAGGCCAATGCTTATACCAAATGTCAGTGTAGTGTAGTACAATTGAGCATAAACGAAGTTCAACACGTGAGCGAACTGTATGACGGCTGCTTGTGCGCCAAGTGCTTGTTGCAGCTACAACAAGAATACCGCGAAAGCTTAACCTGAAATTATGCCTTTTTAACCCTTTTTAAAATCATCAGGCTTAATGGGTTGAAATTGTAGCCACTTATATTGTTTTGCAACATTACGACAGACTGATCATATAGGATAGGAACTACAGAGGCATTTTCCAATACCATATTGTCCATTTTTTGGTAAAGCTCATATCTTTTTTTGGTATCGTTTTCATAATAGCTTTGTTCAAAAAGCCTGTCGAATTCTTTGTTGAAATAACCTGTATAGTTTGGCCCGAAAGGGACCTTGTTTTTGGAGTAGAATACCGAAAGATAATTTTCTCCGTCTGGATAATCGGCAATCCAAGATCCCCTAAAGAAACCAACTTCATTTTTGGACATGAGGTCCCTTAAACTGGCACTGGGACTTACATCAACTTTAACCTTTATTCCAATGTTGTTCAGCTCGCCCTGAATAAACTCAATGAGGTCTTTATAGGTGGTAGAAGTGCTCAGCTTAATTTCAGGCATACCCTTTCCATTGGGGAAACCTGCCTCTGCCAAAAGTTTTTCGGCCAATGCGGGGTTGTAATGATAACCTTTGACTTTTGTACTGTCGAAACCGGGCATGCCCTTGGGTATAAAGCCCGAGGTAGCTGGCGTACCAATACTATTGCGTAGGTATTTAATCAGTTTTTCCCGATCTATGGCGTAGTTAATGGCTTGTCTTACCTTTTTTATGCGCAAGGGAGAGTTTTTTACAATCACTTTGCTGGTATCTACCAAAATGCCTACATATTCTGTGCATAGATAAGGACCTTTTATCAATTGGAATTTGCCTTTGTATTTGCTGGTCATTCGGCCGCTTTTGGTCAAGATATCATCCCTATAACTTCCGTCTACACTGTAGAAGAAATCCAGGTCCTTTTTTAGGAAATTCATGAAGGCACTTTGCTTATCATTAATGAAGGTGGCCTTGATGGCGTCAAGATAGGGCAGTTGCTGGTGGTGGCTATCTTTCTCAAAATAATGTTCGTTTTTTAGTAATACCAGTACTTCATCTTCTTTCCAATACTTAAATTTAAAGGGGCCGGTACCTATTGGATGATTCCTAAAATCCTTGCCGTAATGTTCTACCACTTCTTTGGGCACAACGGAACAGTATTGGGCAGTAAGTAAGTTCATGAATGCAGGAAATGGTTTCAGAAGCTTAACTTGGAAGGTGCTATCATTTATCGCTACAAAACTATGGATATCTTTTACCTTGTCGCTAAAAATCCATCCGCCAGAAGAGGCGACCTTTGGGTCTATCAATCGGAAAAAACTATACGTAAAATCTTGAGCCACAACTTTTCTGCCCTTTCCTTTTTTAAATAAAGGGTCATCATGAAAAAAAACATCGGTTCTAAGGTTAAATGTATAAGTGAGCCCATCAGTAGAGATGTTCCAAGATTTAGCAATACAGGGGACGGTGTTTAATGCCGAATCTACTTGTACCAGGCCATTAAAAATTTGGTTGGTCATCCAAATGGCATTCTGGTTACGGGCAAAAGCCGGATCTAGGGAAGTAAGGTTTTGATCGAGGTTAATGTTGAAGATTTTTTTATGTTGATTGGCATCATCGTTTTTACAGGAAAAGAAGAAGGCCAGGCAGCAGATCCAAAATATATTGTTTTTAATTGTAGGCATCGGTTAAGGAATAGTATTTTTGTACAAATTAATAAATAAATCAGATGTCTTTTTTAAATGACCTTATAAATAGCGAAAACAATTTGGATTTACGTGCAGAATTGGAAGAAAGAATAGCTATTGTGGAACATAAGATCAAATTTATAGATAAAGTGCCTGTGTGCTTTCTAGATTCTTTGGGGCATCCGCATCTTAAATTGGGAGAGCTGGCCGAATTTGCGGGCGCAAGTTTAACCACGGATCCCATAGAAGCTGCTTATGTGGTTTTTTATGAAGATGGAAAGTCGTTAGAGGATTTGATGAGGTTAGCACCCGTGCTATTTAATGAGGCTTGGCCAGCTGTAGCATTTAATAGGGTGTGCCTATTGGCAGATGATTATCGTAGAAATAAGGTGGAGGAGGCGGTTGGATTGATTGAAGACTTGGCCGAGATACTCCACCCAGGACATTTTATATTTGGGTATGAAGGTGATAAGTGGATCAGGTTTACACTTTAGGTTAATATTCAAGAAGAACGATTATAACATATGAACCTTAAATTAATGTTAGGGTTTTGCCTTTTGGTGGGAGCGCTGCATGGTTATGCACAAACGGCACCTAGGCTAAACCAGGAGAATGCCGAAAAACTGGCTGTGCTTCCCTTGGGCTGTATCAATAAGGAGTTTCCTAATAAAACTTCACATGTAGCGAATACCGAAGTAGACAACAAGCTGCTGCCGTCAGAATTACATCCTGTTTTTTACGGTTGTTTTGACTGGCACAGTTCGGTTCATGGGCATTGGATGTTGGTACATCTGCTGAAAACTTTTCCTGATCTTAAGTATAAGGAACAGCTTATAGACCAGTTAAATAAGACTTTTACACTAGCGAATATGAAGGCAGAAGCCGAGTATTTTTCTAAGTATGAGGTGGCCAAAACATTTGAACGGACATATGGTTGGGCCTGGTTGCTAAAACTGGATCAGGAGCTTTATGAATGGAAAAGCCCTCTGGCCAAGAAATGGCATGCCGCATTGCAGCCCTTAACCCAACAAATTTTAAGCCTTTGGAAAGCGTATCTGCCAAAGCAGACCTACCCCAACCGTACTGGCGTGCACGGAAATACGGCCTTTGGTTTGGTATTTGCATTAGATTGGGCAAGAGTTTTGGGAAATAAAACATTCGAACAGCAGGTTGTTGATAAGGCCAAAAGCTTTTATTTGAAAAATGAGCAAACGCCTGCTTATTTGGAACCTGATGGTTCAGATTTCTTTTCTCCGAGCCTGGAAATTGCTGATTTGATGAGAAGGGTATTGGCTAAGGAAGAGTTTGTAACCTGGTTGGATAAATTTTATGAAGAAAGGAGTGTTCAGCAGATTGGTGATATGCCTATTATCAGTGACCTAAGCGACTATCAGACGGTTCATTTGGTGGGACTGTCGTTCACACGTGCCTGGTGTATGAGGGGCATTGCTGCACAGTTGCCAGAAAATCACCCTTGGAAACGTCGTTTTAATGAAACGTCCGATCATTTTTTAGCGAACGCCCTACCACTCATTTTTAAAGGAAACTATGGGGGCGACCATTGGTTGGCTTCGTTTGCTGTTTACGCTTTGGCACAACATTAGAGTTAGGTATTAATGGTTGGCCATTTGTAGCCGAATTCCAGTGAACTAAATTCAGTTTAATAAGCTATAAATTTATCGATCTGCTGGTTGGTGAATTTTAAGGTGTCTTCCATGAAAAGTGCTCCATGTTCATTTAGTTCCTGTTTAATATAGGGGATATGCAGCCGAAGTGGCATCACATGTAGGTGTAGGTAGGCGCAAACCCCATTAAAATGTTCAATGCCTCTAATATTGCCATATTTACCAGAAGAGATACCTACCAGACAAGCTTTTTTGTCATAAAAACTTTCAGGGAATATACAGGCATCGATGAAGGCTTTTAGTACGCCCGGAAAACTTCCGTTATATTCGGGGATCACAAACAGAAATTTACGGGTTTGGGTGATGAGTTCCTGTATTTTTTCAAAGGCCTCACTTCTCTTTCCGTAGAGGTCTGTGGCTATAAAATTGGCAGGTAAATCCTGTAGGTCAAACAATGTGCTGGCTAAGCCCTTTTCTGCCAATTGCTTTTCATAATATTTGGCGACTTTTAACGTATTGCTATTGGGTCTATTGGTGCCGGCTATAATGGTAATCATATGAAAATTGTTAATAAGATGTTTAAAACACGCCCCGCTTTGATACTATTATTTAGTTTTAGTTTGTATCTTAGCTAATTGTTAAAAGATGCCTAAACATTGCAAAATTAGCATTTTTTAGAGAATTTTTGTTTAAAATTAAGCCGCTACAAGTTGTGGCCACTTCAAGGAAAATAAATGAGTAAGATTATTGCTTTAGCGAACCAAAAAGGAGGAGTAGGAAAAACCACTTCGTCTATTAATCTAGCAGCCAGTTTGGCCGTTTTGGAGTATAAGACCCTTTTGGTTGATGCAGACCCTCAGGCCAACTCTACATCGGGTATAGGTTTTGATCCAAGAAACATCAAAAACAGCATTTATGAATGCATTATCAATGATGTTGAACCCGCCGATGCCATTGTAAAGACAGATACACCTAATCTGGACCTACTTCCAGCTCATATTGATCTGGTGGGTGCCGAAATAGAGATGATCAATCTGAGCAACCGAGAGTATAAAATGAAAGCGGTATTGGAGAAGATCAAAGACCAGTATGATTTTATCATTATCGATTGTTCGCCATCGTTAGGTTTAATTACGATCAACTCTCTTACTGCTGCCGATTCGGTAATTATTCCGGTGCAATGTGAGTATTTTGCCTTGGAGGGATTGGGTAAACTATTGAATACCATCAAAATTGTACAGAACAGGTTAAACCCTGCCTTGGAAATAGAAGGAATTCTATTGACGATGTACGACGTAAGGCTGCGTTTATCTAACCAAGTGGTAGAAGAAGTAAAAACACATTTTCAGGACCTTGTTTTCGAAACCATTATTCAGCGTAATACCCGTTTGAGTGAGGCACCTAGCTATGGTGTATCGGTAATTATGCATGATGCAAATTGTAAGGGAGCCATTAACTATTTAAACTTGGCAAGAGAAATTGTTCGCAAAAACGGATTGGTTAAAGAGGAACAGAAAGTTAAAACGGCAACCATTTAGAAATTATAGATGACATCTTTTCAGCGAAAAACAGGATTAGGTAAAGGGTTAAGTGCGCTTTTGGATGATAACGAAACTGTTAACACGACCAAATCTGCCATAGAAAGTATTGATACCACTCCTGCGGTGGGTAGTATTAGCCATATCAGTCTCAATGATATTGAAACTAATCCTTATCAACCACGTACCGAATTTGATCAAGTGGCCTTAAATGAACTTGCCGATTCGATAAGGGTTCAGGGATTGATACAGCCTATTACAGTTAGAAAGAACGAGAATAAATATCAGCTGATTTCAGGAGAGCGAAGATTTAGGGCTTCGAAATTGGCTGGACTTACTGAAATACCTGCATATATACGTACAGCAGATAACCAGCAGATGCTGGAAATGGCCTTGATCGAAAACATACAGCGTGAAAATCTAAATGCAATTGAGGTAGCCCTAAGCTTTCAGCAGATGATAGATGAGTGTAACCTAAAGGCAGAGCAGTTAGGCGAACGTGTAGGTAAGAACAGAACAACAGTAAGTAACTATTTGAGGTTACTCAAGCTTCCGCCAGTCATTCAAGCTTCCATTCGCGATGGAAAAATCTCTATGGGACATGCAAGGGCATTGATTTCTGTAGAAGAAACAGATAAACAATTGTTCATACACCAAGAGATTATAGACAAAGGTTTGTCTGTGCGTAAGGTGGAAGAATTGGTACGCGGTATTCATCATGTACAGATCAAATCACAACCTGTTAAATCGGAAGGAATATCTTTTGAATACCAAAAGCTACAAAATGATCTTGCTACTAAATTTGCGACCAAGGTGAAACTTAAGGTCAAAGATAATGGAAAAGGAGCCATAGAGATTCCTTTTGTGAGTGGCGAAGACCTTAATCGTATTTTAGAACTCTTAGATTGGTAATGCGGGCATTATTGCTTTCGGTATTTTTACTCTTTGCTTTTAAGCTTATAAAGGCCCAAGATCCTGCTGTCAAAAAAAATGCAGATACCACGAGGGCAAAGCTAGATACAATTACACCTGCCGGATATATTAATAAAGGTAAAATCGCAGGGAAAAAAGCGGTCTACCGCTCTCTTATATTTCCTGGACTGGGCCAAATGTATAATTATGGTTTAGTGGTTGATGATGTGAAAAGTGGTGCTGTTCAGGGTAAAAAGGTATTGCAAAAGATGTATATCATAGGTAAGATCGGTGCTATTTATGCAGGTGGAACCCTGCTGGTCTTATCTTATATCGACAACAATAAAAACTACAAGCTTTTTTTGAATGAACTTCAATATAGGCAGTTATATAAAGTACCCAGCCCTGAAAATGGGCTGGAACAATATACTAATGACGATGCCTTAACTGTAGCCAAAAATATTTATAAACGAAACCGGGAAATTGTACTGATATCATTGGTGGGCTTATATGGGCTTAATGTATTGGATGCCTATGTGACGGCCAGGTTAAAATATTTTAACGTAGATGATACGCTTAGTTTCAAAATATCACCTACCATTATAAATTCGAACACAACAATGTACGGTTTCCATCAGGTGGCACCGGCATTAAAACTTACACTTAGATTATGAAACCGATCCTGACACTGTTGGGAGAGCATTCATCAATCATTAAACACAAAAAAATAAACAGATGAAAATAGCGCTGTTAGGTTATGGCAAAATGGGGCAGATCATTGAACGCTTTGCTTTAGAAAGAGGCCATGATGTAACCTTAAAAGTTGGAATAGAAAATTTGGATGATTTTACTATCGAGAACCTGTCTAAGGCAGATATAGCCATTGATTTTAGTGCGCCAGATGCTGCTGTAAATAATATTTATAAATGTTTTGAGGCTAAGGTACCCGTGGTGGTTGGCACAACAGGATGGTATGGCGAACTGCAGAAAATAAAAAATGATTGCATAGAGAGTAACAATACCTTGCTGTATGGTTCTAACTTTAGTGTAGGAGTTAATATTTTCTTTCACCTGAATAAGCTTTTGGCAAGGGTAATGAATAACTATCCGGCCTATGATGTTCAGGTAGAAGAAATACACCATACTCAAAAGCTGGATTCTCCAAGTGGCACGGCGATGACCATTGCAGAAGGTATTTTAGAGGAGATTGAACATAAGACCGAGTGGGTGAATGAGCTGGAAGGAGCACCTATGCCCGATAAATTGAGAAATGATCAATTACTGATAGAATCACTTCGAATGGAGAACGTACCCGGAACACATACGGTTGTTTACAGCTCCGAAGTTGATGATATAGAAATTAAACATACCGCACATAGTAGGGCAGGTTTTGCTCTTGGGGCTGTGATAGCGGCAGAATGGTTACAACATAAACGAGGCTTTTTTAGCATAGCCGATGTTTTTAATTTTAAAGATTAGACTATGAATTGGAAATTCTGGCAAAAGAAAAATACCAACGAACCAAAAAAGAAAAAGAGCAAGGGCAGAGAATGGGCTGATGCCATTATTTTTGCCGTAGTAGCAGCTACTATTATCCGGGTATTCTTTATAGAAGCTTATACCATACCTTCGGGGTCAATGGAACGGTCGCTTTTGGTAGGTGATTTTCTTTTCGTAAGCAAGGTGAATTATGGAGCCCGTATACCCATGACGCCGGTGGCTTTCCCCTTTGCACATCATACCATGCCTTTAATAGGTACAAAAGCTTATTGGGATGGTATAGAATGGAAGTACAGGAGATTGCCTGGATTTCAGGATATCAAACGTAATGATGTAGTGGTTTTCAATTTCCCTGAGGGGGATACAGTAGCTCTGGAAGCTCAGGACGATAATTATTACCAAATGCAGTTGCGGGGAGAAGATAGGAAGTCAATATGGTCCAGGTATACAATTGTAAGCAGGCCGGTAGATAAACGTGAGAATTTTATTAAACGTTGTATTGCCATTGCAGGAGATACGGTGAGCATGGAGAATGGGCTGGTTACGGTTAATGGAAAGAAAGAGCCACTGGTGGGCACAGGTTGGTTCTCTTATACTGTTGAATTTAAGACAGCTGAAGTAAATATCAAATTATTTGAGGATATGGGCTTTAAAACCATGCCATTGGCTCTGCCTAATACCTACCAGTTTGATGGAACGCCAGATATGGTGAAAGAACTGAAAAAGTCAGAGTATGTAAAATCTGTCACCGAAAATCTTATGCCAAGTGGGGAATATGATCCTTTGATCTTTCCGCATGATAAAAATAGGCATTGGAACTTGGATAATTATGGGCCAATTGTTGTCCCTAAAAAGGGCATGACCGTAAATTTGGATAGTGTGAATATGCCGATGTATGAAAGAAGCATTCGTATATATGAAGGTAATACCCTAGAAAAGGTGGGCAATGACTGGATATTGAATGGAAAGAAGGCAACAACCTATACTTTTAAGATGAACTACTATTGGATGATGGGAGATAACCGGCATCAGTCTGCAGATTCACGGTATTGGGGATTTGTTCCAGAAGATCACATCGTAGGCAAGGCCTTGTTCATTTGGATGAGCTTGGATAGCGAGGGCTCATTTCTGAATAAAATAAGATGGAGCCGTATTTTTAAAGGCATACATTAGTAAAATCATCATGCTGATCCGATGACTATCGGATTTATTTCAGCATCAGGTTTGATAAAAAAGCATTACTTTTTAAGTAATGCTTTTTTTTTGGCTTTTTATGTAAAATCAAAGACAAACGCATCCCTATTATATAAATCAAAATGATGATGAATAGAAATATACTTTTTTCTTTATTATGCTTCGGTATAAGCATAGGTGCGGGTGCACAGGAGAACCAAATCAATGTACATTCTAAAATAAATGCGGTAACTGTCTTTATGAATGGAGCACAGGTAGAGCGTTTGTCAGATCTACTAGATTTGCCCCAAGGCGTAAGCTTACTTGTTTTTTCAGGTTTATCTTCTAGTATAGAAACTCAAAGTCTGCAAGCCAAAGGCGAAGGAAGTTTTACCATTCTGTCTGTGAACAAACAGAATAACTTTCTGATGGAAAAGAAAAAGTCCGAGCAAAAGGAAGCTCTACAGGCAAGATTAGTAGATATTGTAGATAAGATTACAGCCCTGAGAAATGAAGTTGCAGTGTATAAAGCTGAAGAAGAAATGTTAATGAAAAATCAAACGGTAATGGGGCCTAACGTTAGTTATGATTTGGTTAAGTTAAAGGCAGCGCTAGATTTTCAGCGTCAACGATTAATTGATGCCAAGACCAGACAGACCAGCTTGGGAAAAGATATTGATAAGTGGAATGCAGAATTGGTGAAAATTGGCAAACAGGTAGCCGATGTAGATGGGAAGGCGATTGGTCAATCGAATGATGTGGTGGTAAAAATTTCGGCAAAGACGGCAACCAAAGGGAAGTTTATGTTGACTTATTTAGTGAAAAATGCAAGCTGGTATCCTACATATGATATTAGGGCTAAGGATGTGACTAGTCCTATTCAGTTGATATATAAGGCCAATGTAAGTCAAAATTCTGGAGAGGAATGGAAGAATGTAAAACTAACCTTATCTTCTGGAAATCCATCTAATAACAATGAAAAACCTACATTGCCCATTTATCAATTGGGGTTTTTAAGTGCCGGTTATTCATTTTTTAATCCAGTAAGCGCATCTTTAAATGCAGTTAAAGGAAAAGTGCTTAGTGCGAGCGATAACTTAGCTTTACCCGGTGTATCTATCAGGGTTAAAAATTCGTCGATAGCTACTGTTACCGATGGCGAAGGTAACTATTCGATACAATTGCCGCCTGGTGCAAATACACTGGTTTTCTCCTCCATAGGATTTGAAAATCAAGAGCTTTTAGCCTCACATGGACAGTTGAATGTAAGCTTACGGGAAGATACGAAAAATTTGAGCGAAGTTGTGGTTATGGGTTATGCAGGTATTAATGAAGCCTTGGCAGGTAAAGTAGCTGGGGCAAAGGTAAGAGGCGCTAGTTCAGTTTCAACAGTACCACTACAGGTGAAAAATGTAGAGAGACAAACCAATATTACCTTCGAGATTAAGATGCCATATACTATTTTAAGTGATGGCAAACAGGCTACGGTTGATATTGGCAATTATGATTTTAAAGCCGATTATGAATATTATACTGTGCCTAAGGTTACGCAAGATGCCTTTTTGACCGCAAAAATTACCGATTTTAATGAAGTAAACCTTATAAGTGGAGAAGCCAGTATCTTTTTTGAAGGGACTTACCTGGGAAAATCTTTGTTGGACATTGGAAATATTACAGATACCTTGACCCTCTCCTTAGGGGCAGATAAGAACGTGGTAGTGAAACGGGAGAAACAAAAAGATTTTAACGAGCGGCAGTTTATCGGTTCTTCGCAAAAAGATACGCGTCATTTTGTAATTGACATCAAAAATCGTAAAAATCAAAAGGTAAATCTAATCGTAGAAGATCAGCTACCCGTTTCAACAAGTAGTGACATTAGCATCGAAAAGCAGGATATTTCGAAAGCGAAGTTGGAGGAAGCAACCGGAAAATTAATTTGGAAAATGGAATTGGAACCCAATGAACAAAAAAAGATTGACCTTAAATATCAGGTAAAACATCCTAAAAATAAACCGATCAATATGGAATAATATATATATATGGGCCATCTGAGTAGATGGTCCATAAAATTGATTATAGTTTATCGACCTTAATTTTTTCTGCTAATGTATTCAGGTCGTTAACCACCACATCAATTAGGGGAATGCCTTTAATTTTGCGTTCATTTTCAAAATGATATTCAGGTTCTCCAGGAATAATTACTTTTTTAGTTTCATCAATCGTTTTGGCACTTTTAAAGCGTTCTATCCAATTGTCTAAGTGGTCTTTGAACTCTTGCGCAGGGCGAAAGCCATCTACCCGCATGGCGCCTATAAAGTGTCCAATGCCTTCTCCAACCGGATGTTTAGAAGGTTCTAGAAAAGCTACAAAAGGAGGGACCCAAGGCCCATAGTTAGCTCCGGAAAGCACGGCCGAAAGTATGTCTACGGTTGCACTTAGCCCATAACCTTTATGGCTGCCATGATCTTTGTCGCTACCCAGTGGGAGCAATGAGCCACCTGTTTTTAATTCGTTAGGATTGGTTGAACTTTTGCCGTCTTTATCCTGCACCCATCCATCAGGAATAATAGAATTGGCCCTTTGGGCAATTTCCAGTTTTCCATTGGCGGCTGCGGCAGTAGCCATATCTACCACAACAGGAGGGTACTTTCCAGCGGGAAAAGCGTAGCACATGGGATTAGTGCCCAATAAACGTTCATTGGCATAGGTAGGTGCAACCAGGGGGCTGGCATTGGTCATGCTTATGCCGATCATATCTTTTTCAACGGCCATTAACGCATGATAGCCTGCAATGCCGAAATGATTAGAGTTTTTTACAGAAACCCAGCCAGTTCCATATTTTTCCGCTTTTTCCATCGCCACTTTCATGGCAAAGGGAGCTACCACCAGGCCCAAACCGGCATCTCCATCAATGGTAGCGGTAGTTGGTGTTTCATGAACAATTTTAATGGCAGGTTTAGTGTTAATCCTACCTTTTTCCCATAAACGATAATAACCGCTCAAACGGGCAACACCATGCGAATCAATTCCCCTAAGGTCAGAACGGACCAAAACATCAGTAGCTAAAAGTGCATGTTCATCGGAACAGCCCATTTTTTTAAAAACATCGAAGGTAAAGGCCCGTAGTTTTTCTTCTTTAAAAGTAATAAACATGGTGTTTTTGTAGTTAACGGTGTATTTTGTTAAGGGTCTAAATTGTTGAACTGGTTAATCGGTTAACATAAAATTTGCCTCCTGCTCTTTGTTAAGTCGTAATATCTTCTGAATATCAGTCTTTTCGGAATTAAGGTAAGATCAAAGTAAAATCACCGCCCAAGGGTTCAAAATTCTCAATTAAACTAGAAATGAAGTCGTCTCCATAATTGATATACATGGGCGCAATGTTTAACACCCGTTCCTGAAGTGTGCCGCTTGGAAATAATCGTTTCTTCATGTTATCTATTTGTGTTAAGGAAACTTGATGCTTTCTCTTTTCGGCCCTAATCAGTTTTTTTTCCAAATTGATCAAGAGTTTTTCCGTTCTTTTCTCTGCACTATTGGCCGAAAACTCTAAGGTTTTATCAATTTTGAATGTATTCAGTTTAATTTTATCAAATGCCGCTTTAATGGCCGAAATTTCGTCGGTCAAACTTAAGTTGGCATTAGAATTATGTTTTATCCATTGATTTTGAAGCTCGTTGGTAGACAGAAAAATATCTTCAAAATGGAAACCAAGGCTATTCAGGTTATCAAAACTTCTTTTATCAATGACCAGCGCTGAATTTCTGAGTAGCAACACGGGGAAATCGATTTTATAAAAGTCGAAATTTGCCTTTAGCTGCATCCAATAAGACACTTCTGCCCCTCCACCTATATAAGCAATATTAGGCAAGATTACTTCTTGGTAGAGGGGTCTCATAATCACATTCGGACTGAATCTTTCCGGATGATTTTCAATTTCGGTTAACAGATGATTTTCGGTAAATGCAAGGTCAGTATGGTTAACCATATATAGCTCACCCTCTTTGATAATCCTTTCTCGTAAGTTATCTTTTAGGTAAAAGAAATTAATATCTCTTCCATTCACCTGTGATTTGTAGCCTTTTTCTTCCAGTATGGCACTGGTTTTTTCTGTCAAACGGGCACTGTTTTGTGCTACAATATCACTTTTGATAATGCTGATAAATTCTTTTTTTAGTTTAGGCTCGTCGGCATTGATAATCACAAGACCATATTGCTCAAATAAACTATTGACCAGCATACGTGTAGCATCAGCCAGGTTCTCATTTTCCAGATAGGCTTTTTCAACCAATTTGGCCAATTTTTTACCGTTTTTGCTAATGCCTAAATAGGCTTTATAGGATCTAACTGCAGCCTCGACCGTTTTGGTACTCAATCTGCCCGTAGCGCCATTGGTCTGTTGTATCCAACTGATGTTTTTTTCATCAACATTAACATGGTTGATTTCTTCAAAGTCATGATCTTCCGTGGCCATCCAATAAACTGGAACGAAATTTTTTTCTGGATAGGCAATCTTTAGCTCCAAAGCCAGGTTAATGGTGGTCACTATTTTATATATAAAATAGAGGGGACCGGTAAATAGGTTAAGCTGGTGGCCTGTTGTAACCGTAAATGTGTTTTCGTTAAGCAGTAAGTCAATATGGTGACTTACCGCCTTATGTATCTTTATATCGTGGTATTGTTGCCTAAGAACTTCTACGAGTGCAGTTCTGTTTCCCGTAAAATTTCGTTCATTTACAGCTTTTTTTAAACCTTCTATGTCGGGTCTAAAACTGTAGAAGGGTTTTAGGAAATCAACATCATTAACATAATCTAAAACCAGTTTAGAAAATGAGTGGGTATCTTTATAGGAGATGTATTTAGCCTTCATGTTTTACGAAATTAAATTAATTTGCCAAACATAATCGACCTGACATTTTATTTTACAATTTGTCCATATAGGTCAAAATCTTCTGCCCTGTCTACTTTCACCTGTACAAAGCTGCCAATGGCCGCATAGCCAGAATTGGCATCAATTAGCACTTCATTATCCACTTCTGGAGAATCAAATTCGGTACGGCCAATAAAGAAATCGCCCTCTTTTCTGTCTACCAATACTTTGTAGGTTTTGCCTACTTTTTCCTGGTTGATTTCGTAAGAAATACCTTGTTGTAACTCCATAATGGCCTCTACGCGTTCTTGCTTAATTTCATCAGGAACGTTATCAACCAAATTATAAGCATGGGTTTTTTCTTCGTGAGAATAAGTGAAGCAGCCTAAACGGTCGAAACGAGTATCGGCCACCCACTGGTACATTTCTTCAAAATCCTGTTCAGTTTCGCCCGGATATCCACAGATCAGTGTAGTACGCATGGCTATATTTGGAACTTTAGCCCTGATTTCATTTACAATATCGATGGTTTTTTGCTTGGTAATGCCGCGACGCATAGATTTCAGCATGTTATCTGTAATATGCTGTAGTGGCATATCGAGGTATTTGCAAATATTCTCACGTTCGTTCATGGCCTCTAAAATTTCTATAGGGAAACCAGAAGGATAGGCGTATTGCAACCTGATCCATTCTATGCCCTTTACATCAGATAATCGACGCAAAAGTTCATCCAAATTTCTCTTCCCATAGATATCCAATCCATAATACGTCAAGTCTTGTGCAATTAGGATCAATTCCTTGGTACCATTGGCTGCTAGTATTTTTGCCTCCTTAACGAGTTCATTCATGTCTCTAGAAACATGTTTGCCCCGCATTAAAGGGATAGCGCAAAAAGAGCAGGGCCTATTGCATCCCTCTGCAATTTTGAAATAGGCAAAGTGCGAAGGTGTGGTTAACAAGCGTTCGCCAATGAGTTCATGTTTGTAATTGGCACCTAGCGTATGGAGTATATTTTGGAGGTCGTTGGTGCCAAAATAGGCGTCAACATTGGTAATTTCTGCTTCTAAATCTGGCTTATAACGCTCAGAAAGGCAGCCGGTAACAATTACTTTCCCTACTTTTCCTTCATCTTTGAGCTGGCTGTATTGTAAAATGGTATCAATAGATTCTTGTTTGGCATTATCTATAAAACCACATGTATTTATCACCACAATATCATCTTTCCCCAACTTATTCGATTCGTGCTCTACGTTAAGATTATTCCCTTTCAACTGTCCCATTAACACTTCCGAATCGTAAGTATTTTTAGAACAACCTAGCGTAATTACATTAATTTTAGGTTGAGCAGCCTTTACTGTAGTTTTATTTTTTGTAATCATATTTTATTTAAATAGCGAATTCACAAACTCTTTTTTGTCGAACAATTGCAAATCGTCCATTTTTTCGCCCACACCAATATATTTTACAGGGATTTTAAATTGATCTGAAATACCAATTACTACACCTCCTTTAGCTGTTCCATCCAACTTTGTAATGGCTAATGCATTAACGTCAGTGGCTTCGGTGAATTGTTTGCATTGTTCAAATGCATTTTGTCCGGTAGAGCCGTCCAATACCAGCAAAATTTCGTGGGGGGCATTAGGTACTACTTTCTGCATTACATTTTTGATTTTGCCCAACTCGTTCATCAGGCCAACTTTATTATGTAAACGTCCAGCGGTATCAATAATTACGACGTCTTCTTTGTTGGCAACGGCAGATTGTAGGGTGTCATAAGCAACAGAAGCGGGGTCAGAACCCATAGCCTGGGCCACTACCCTTACCCCTACTCTTTCTCCCCAAAGTTTAATCTGGTCAACGGCAGCGGCACGGAAAGTATCGGCTGCGCCTAACACAACATTTAGGTTTTCTTTTTTGAGTTTATGTGCCAGTTTGCCAATGGTGGTGGTTTTGCCTACACCATTAACACCCACTACCATAATTACATAAGGTTTGTGATCGCCATATTCGAAATTGCGAAAGTCGTTGCTGTTGTTTTCGGCCAGTAACAGCTGGATTTCGTCCCTTAGCAAATGGTTTAATTCAGAAGTAGACAGGTATTTGTCCTTTGCTACCCTTGCTTCAATACGTTCAATAATCTTCAGCGTGGTGCTTACCCCAACATCGGAAGTGACCAATACTTCTTCCAGATTGTCGAGTACATCATCATCAACTGTTGATTTGCCAGCTACTGCTTTGGTAATTTTGCTGAAGAAACCTTCCTTGGTTTTTTCCAAACCTTTATCTAAAGCTTCCTGAGCTTCAGGTGCGGTTTCTTTTTTTTTGAAAAAATCGAATAAACCCATAAAATTTTGTTAAAATAAAAAAAGCCCTTCCGTTAAGTACGGAACGGCTCTTAAGCTATTCTTGATAAGAATTACTTGCTATTGCCAGCAAGAGCATCTTTAACGTGATCGTTATGAACGATAGTCTCTTTGAATGAATAAGCACCAGTTTTTGGCGACTTGGTCATTGTAATAACTTTTGAATATTCTTTACCTGTACCTGTTTTAAGGGTTGCAACTACTTTCTTTGCCATGTTGTTAAAATTTAATGATTGAGTGAGCGGATGCTAAAACGATTGAATTAAATAATTCTACCCTTCAGTCAATCTAACATTCAATTATTTTATCTCTTTGTGTACGGTTACTTTCTTTAAAACCGGGTTGTATTTTTTCAACTCTAAACGCTCAGTAGTGTTTTTACGGTTCTTTGTAGAAATATATCTAGACATACCAGGCATACCGCTGGTTTTGTGCTCTGTACACTCTAAAATAACTTGAACTCTGTTACCTTTTTTTGCCATTTTATTATTTATTTATGCCGATAAAATCAGCAAATGTTTTTTACAAATATCCTTTTTTCATGAAACGATTAATCGCCTCAGAAACACCAATTTTATTGATGGTTTTAATAGCTGAAGTAGATACTTTTAGTGTTATCCAACGATCTTCTTCAGGAATATAAAACTTCTGAAGTTGTAGGTTAGGATAAAACTTGCGCTTAGTTTTAACGTTTGAGTGAGAAACGTTATGTCCCTTCATCGCTGTTTTTCCTGTTAAATCACAAACTCTTGACATGACTTTATTTTGTTATTTGTTATTCGTCGCTTAATTTTTTTAAGAGTGTGCAAATATCTGAATAATTTTTGTATTCATCAAGTATGTTTCGAAAATATTTTAGAAGTCGAATCATTTTAAATCATTAACGTCTAATTATTTATTCTGTTGAATATGCTACATCAAAGCTTCAATGCTTTTTAAACAGGTACTAAAATGCCCTGCTAAGGCTAAAATACTCATAATTGAGTATTTACTGGCATTGTGTTGTAGGCTAGATTTGTGGCCAGCAAGAAACAATCAGAAAATCAATCTGAAATAGTTTCTGGCCATAAACCACTTTAACTATAATTATGATGAATTCTACTACGGGTGTTTGCACAAGTATGTGCAAGTACCTCTTTCGTGCCAAGTTGCGAAACTACTTATTTTTGTTGCTGATGTTTTCACTAACGGCAAATGCACAAAGGAAAAAGGTGCAGGTTAGACAGGTTGATCCAAGGTTTACCCTTTCGCTGGAAAGTTATTTCTCTACGCTTACTGCAGACGAGGAATTCTTTTACTATGTTAAGAACAATACCAATCAAGAGTATAATATAGTCGTAGATATTACTGCAAATTATGCTTGCGTAGGCGAACGTAGGTTTAAATTGGGCATAAATAAAGTTGTGTACTTGGCTCCCAATGGAGAGTTTACGCCAAAAAGCGATTGGGTGCATTATGTGCTGACCAGCGATTTAAAAGGTAAGGCGAAAGAGTGTGCTTCTAAATTTGAAGACAGCTATACTTATTTGAAAAATATTTCATATACCATTTCTAGCGTTGAAAATTTGACAGAGAAAAAAGCTGCAGAGGAAAAGAAAAAAGAGGATGATCTGGCCAATAAAAAGAAATTAGCCGATGAAAAGGCTAGGCAGGAAAAAGAAAAGTTAGAAAAAGCAAAGCTTGAAAAGGAGAAATTAGAAAAGGATAAATTGGCCAAAGAAGCAGCTAATAAAAAACAGGTGGCTAAGACAGGGGCTGCAGTTGGCACTGTTTCTACAACTAAAGAAGCTTCGGGTTCCAACGAGAAGAAAACAACTGCAGCCAAAACAGAAAAGGCTTCCAGTTCAACTGAAAAGGTACAAGGTGCTAAAAGTAATACGGTTGATGCGGAAAACTTAGCCTTGTCCAAACAACAGCAAGCACAACAGCTAGAAGCAGAGGGAAAGGCACAGGAAGAGCGCAGAAAAGCGGCCGAAGCTGCAGAATTGGCAGAAAAACAAAAAGAATATGATAGCTGGAAAAACAAAAAAGCAGAAGAGCAGAAAGTGCAGGATGCGGCTTCGTTTGCGGCAAGTGTAGGTTTGATGACTATTGTGGGCGGATGGATCTATGATGGAATGGGTAGGGTAGATCCTATGTTTGTACTCAAACCTGAAGATGAGAAAAAACGCAAGTTTCACATGGGGCTTGATTTCGGCTATTCTTTGGCCACTATGCCTATCTTGTATGCAAGCGATAAAACTACGATGGTAGGCGGGAAAACCCAAAATACCAAACAGATTACAGCTGCACACCCTTTTACTTTTAATATTGAGGCCTTTTGGAAAGTGGGAATTGATAATGAGAACTATGGTGGCTATGCCTATTTAAATCCTAAGCTGGGCTTTAGCCCAATTTTCGACGGTTATCAGTTCTCGCCATTGAATTATGGTGCTAGGTTATACGCTGGTGCAAAATGGGCAAAGCTCTATTTTGAGTACGGCGGGGGGATGCGGCAGTTCTCCCATAAAAGTCATGATGCGGAAGAGGCAGGAAAAGGAAATGCTGTAATCAGTTATGGTAAGCTTGAATACGGGCTGAGGTTTACTACCAATCACGATAGTGATTATAAAAGAAGTCATATTTCCATAGGGCTGATCAGTGAAAAAATATCCCCTTATGATGTGGGTGGTTTCGCTATACTAGATCCAGAATATGGTTTTGTACAGTTCGATCAGAAAAGCAAAGCCATTCAAGGGTTTGCTTTTCAGTGGAGAAAGGACCATACCTTTAATTGGTACATTAATTTTGGTAGCTATATACGACTTGGGACAAATCAAAAATACAAAAAATCCAACAATATGTTGGCTTAATTTATTCACTAGATTGTATAGCTGTTAGCTTTCCTTTTGAAAAATAATAATAAACGTAATTTGGATATACCCATTGTTCATCCCTTCCGTATTCTGTCTCTGTATAGTTGATAGTAATAGGCTTCTCTTGTTTTACCCATCCAAAAACCAATTTACTCATTCCTATCATAAGTTTTTTATACATAAAACAATATTTATCAATATTTGATCCATACTTGTTTATATGCGCCTTTGCGTTATCATAAGCTTCTTTTTCCTTCGCCCTAACTGCTTCTTCTTTTTCCTTTTTTATTTTCTCTATAAGGACTAATTCTTCAGCAAAGAACTTTAACAAACTATCTGGACGTACAAAGTCAGATTTCAATATCAATATCTTTCTTCCTAAGCTATCCATAGATTTGAAATATTCATCTTCAACACCGGTTAATAGCACTTTTTCTCCGCTATTAAATTCATTGATAAAAGCTGCATCAACAAATAACCTATATGGGCTTTGTCTGATTGTTGTCCCTATTACAGGCGGCTTAACGGTCTGTGCGTATGCAGAAATGCAATATAGCATACACAAAGTTAAAAACGTTTTCTTCATTGTTGTGGTATTTTAGAGTTTAAAAAAAATTGGCGTAACTTTTAGTCTTTCGCCGCTCAAGGGATACCACTCCCGCTACCTGCAAAAAGACATAGCTACGCCATTACTGGTGCACCATCAGTCTTAATAATTGCAGGTAGCTTGATGTGGTATTTCTGAGCAGCAATATTAAACCTAGTACAAGAATTTAATTTACGGATATCCGTAAATTTATATCTCTATTTATCAGTATCCTTCTTTGGAACCTGGGTATTAATACCTATTTGTATCATCTCCTCCAACGTTCCTTCAAACTTTACCTTTTCTTCATATTTATCCGCACGTTCTTTAGGCGGCTTCTTCTTTTTTTCTTTTGCCATTTTCTTTTGCAAATCTAACGTTATCAATTTTTTTATTAATGCAACATACATGTTACAATTATTTAGTATATTTACTTTATGAAAAAGTTCATTTACCGCCTAAAGTGTTTCCTAGGTTTAAATCGCCCAGTTGCACGTATAAATTCTCAAGGTATATCTTTTTTGCCTCCGAGAAATAAGACTTCATCTCATTAATATTCTCTTCATAGGTTCTCCCGTTGCTTGAGTTTTCAGCTATCATTTCTGTTATAGCCATAGTTCTAACATTTAATTCTACCAACATATTTAAGATAGCTGTAAATGTATTTGGTCCTGAGATATTAAATTGTTCCATATTTAATTTGGTTTAGGTTTAATCTAAACTATGAAATTAAATCAGAATATCTCAAACGTTTATTGTCACACAATCTAATTGCATCGTCAAAACGAATAATATCTTCAACTTTGCGTGTATTGTATCTGAATGCGAACTCGTCACAATATCTATGTAGGTGCTTTGGACTTACGTAATGGTATATCCCAACAATTCCCCTTTTTAGATGTGACCAGAAACCTTCTATCGAATTGGTATGCCTATCTCCAATAGTTATGTAATTCCCTTCCATGTGCTTGATTTTGGTATGCTCGAATGATTTGGAAAGCGAATTATAGGAATTATAGCTATCAGTAATTACATCTGATCCGGCTTCGACATTTTCTACCATAATGTTAGTCAATGTTGAAGAAGATGTTTCGTCAACTACAAATGTTCTTATTCCCCCTTCACGTTGCAATATACCAAGTACTGGCTTTTTATCTACCGACGACCGGCCTTGTGAGCCTTCCACCTTTTTATTTTGGTGGCGGTTCTTATTCTTTCCACCCACATATGTTTCATCTATTTCAACAATGCCAGATAGCTTTTTAGAACTGTCCTGTTTAAGCATTTCACGTATGCGGTGCAATAAGAACCAAGCTGTTTTTTGGGTAATATCAAGGTCACGGCTTAACTGTAAACTAGAAATACCTTTTTTGTGTGCAGTACATAAATACATAGCTGCAAACCAGTAACGTAATGAAATCTTGGTATTCTCGAATACTGTTCCGGTAGTTACCGTAAATTTCTTGGCACATTCCTTTGATTTGCATTTATACCCCCTGTTTGTTACATAAGCACCAATAGATCCACAATGAGGGCAAGCAGGATCCGAACCCCACCTCATAGCAGCCAAATACTCTTTACAGGTGTTTTCTTCCTTAAAGAAATCTAGTACTTGGATTAGGTTTTTGAATCGAGTTGCCATATTGCCTCCTTGTTTATAACAACAAAGATACATTTTGTCCCAATAACTTACTAATTTATTTGAAAATATTTTTTGAGATTAGAATAAAAAGTAAATTAATGTCAACAATAGAGGAACAAAGAAAACAACTATTAGAAAATCTAATAAATAGGAGCATAGAATATAGAGGTCATATAATTCATACCAGTACAATTATAGAGAAGGATATTGACATAATCATAGTTATGTATTTTAAAATGAGAGTGGATAGGCAGGTGGAATTTATTGAGTTAATTTTAGATAGAACATCTTATGACAGTAAGATAGCTATATTGGAGCAAATCTTAAAAAAACACTACTACAAAACATATGATCAAGAATGCTCAAAGACTATCGCTTCTTTAAGAGAAATAAAAGATATAAGAAACAAATTTGCTCATGATACAGTATACACTAGTTACAATAAGAATGAAAAGATACCCAAAGAGTTTTCATTAGTAAATTTTAGAAATAGCATGAGTGTAAAAGATTTCACAAAAGGAGAATTTAAGGTCTTTAATGAAAAATCTGAAAGATGTAGAAAGTCACTTAATAAGTTACTTCAAGAATTTATACATGAGTAAAAGAATCGGGCAGTGCCTCTCGCTCTCGACTAGTGCGCACTTCTGGAAACGGTCATTGGCACCCCTATCTTTCATAACAAAAATACTTATAACTATCTGTATTTCAAAATTTTATTTCCTGTACCAAGTGGTATATAGATGCCTTAATTTTTATCCAAAATTTGTGTATTCTGGAGAAGTGAAGGATGCCGGAGCTTTAAGTTCTAGTTTCAGCAGCAAGAAAACCAATACTTTTTTTGAGATGGGTTTCATTAGGGCCTTAGATTTTTACTAGCATTTAATCCATTGATGAACACGGCCCTTGCAGATCAAAATGTGGGGGCTGTTTTAATAAAGAGCATTGGTGTGTGGTTGTGAAACTTGAAAAGAATGGTTAACTTCTTTAGTAAGCTGTTAATAAAATTGATGTGATTTTGATATTTTTATAGTATTTAATTACTTATTTTTAGCGACAGAACAAAACCCATAACCTATTATAAATATACTATGCAGATTACATCTTTTGAGCAGTATGAAGAAAGCTATAAAAAAAGTGTAGAAAATCCGGAACAATTTTGGGGCGAGGTTGCCCAGAATTTTAAGTGGAGGAAACCTTGGTACAAAGTACTTTCATGGAACTTTGAAGAACCAGAGATCAAATGGTTTGAAGGCGCCAAGTTAAATATTACGGAAAATTGTTTGGATAGGCATTTGGAACATAGTGCTGATAAACCAGCTATCATTTGGGAACCAAACAATCCAGATGAGGAAAGTGTAACGCTTACCTATAAAATGTTGCATGAACGCGTTTGTCGTTTTGCCAACGTATTAAAAAGAAATGGTGCTCAAAAGGGAGATAGGATCTGTATCTATATGCCAATGGTACCCGAGTTGGCCATTGCCGTGCTGGCCTGTGCTCGTATCGGTGCAGTACATTCTGTAGTGTTTGGAGGCTTTTCTGCCAAATCCATTGCTGATAGAATTAATGATGCGAAATGTAAATTGGTCATTACTGCCGATGGGGTATATCGCGGAGCGAAACCTATTCCCTTGAAAGAAGTAATTGATGATGCGCTTATTGGTTGTCCTACGGTAGAGAAAGTAATTGTTTTAACGCATGTTAGAACACCGGTAAGTATGTTAAAGGGCAGGGATGTGTGGTGGGAAGATGAGGTTAAACATGTGAATGCCGTTTGCGAACCAGAAGAAATGGACGCGGAAGATTTGTTGTTCATTTTATATACCTCTGGTTCAACTGGTAAACCTAAAGGAGTGGTACATACTTGTGGTGGATACATGGTTTATGCAGGTTATACATTTAGTAATGTGTTTAATTACCAGCCAAATGAAGTTTATTTCTGTACAGCAGATATTGGTTGGATCACCGGCCATTCCTATATTGTTTATGGACCGCTGTCGCAGGGCGCAACTTCCCTGATTTTTGAGGGCGTTCCTACTTATCCAACACCATCACGTTTTTGGGATATTGTAGAAAAACATAAGGTAAATATTTTATATACAGCACCTACGGCCATCAGATCGCTGATGGGCTTTGGCGATGAGCCATTGAAAGGTAAGGATCTGAGTTCAATAAGGGTTTTGGGTTCGGTAGGGGAGCCTATTAACGAAGAGGCTTGGCATTGGTTTGACGAAAAAATTGGCCATGGAAAGGCGCCAATTGTAGATACTTGGTGGCAGACCGAGACCGGAGGTATCATGATATCGCCAATTGCTACGGTGACCAAGACCAAACCGAGCTATGCCACCCTGCCGCTTCCTGGTATACAGCCTATTTTGGTAGATGAGAACGGTAATGAAATTGAAGGGAATGATGTGAGCGGTAACCTATGCATCAAATTCCCATGGCCAGGTATGCTACGTACCACTTATGGCGATCATGAACGTTGTAAGCAAACCTATTTTTCTACTTATCCGGGTATGTACTTTACTGGAGATGGATGCCTACGTGATAAAGACGGTTATTACAGGATTACAGGAAGGGTAGATGATGTGCTAAATGTTTCTGGCCATAGAATTGGTACTGCCGAAGTAGAAAATGCCATCAATATGCATGCTGGTGTAGTGGAAAGTGCTGTGGTGGGCTATCCACACGATGTGAAAGGACAGGGTATTTACGCCTTTATCATTTATCCGAATCATCACCAAGATGCGGAACTGACTAAAAAGGATATTCTACAAACCGTGACCAGGGTGATCGGGGCTATAGCCAAACCAGATAAAATTCTATTTGTCTCTGGGCTGCCCAAAACCAGATCTGGTAAAATTATGCGCAGGATTTTAAGAAAGATTGCAGAAGGTGACACTTCAAATCTTGGTGATATTTCTACGCTATTAGATCCAGGTGTGGTAGATGAAATTATTGCAGCTACTAAGGGCTAATTTTATTTAAATTATTGAGAAGGCAGGTTTTAATTAACTTGCCTTTTTTGTTCTACTTCAAATTTCGTTTCGGTATAAATCACATCTTCTTTAGTAACCCCTTGTACAATTACCTTAAATATTCCCACGATATCGCTCGTGTGAAAAGTTAATTCTGTTTCTTTTTTAGAATCTAAAATTATCCCATAATTCCAGTAGATTGTAGAAAAAAAAGCAGGCTCTAAAGGATCTTTATAATTATTTAAATAGAATTCTTTATGATAGCGGATACCTGAAAACTCTACAAAAGACTTATCTTTTGTATGAGATTTACATTCCATATAAGGTCCATCGCTTCCTCCATAGTTCATTCCAGCCACAGGTTGTCTATTTAGAGGGTCGTTGAAGTGATTTATACAATTTAAGATGTCATTTTTACAAACGTAGTCGCCGCAGGCATTGGCACCTCTTGAATAATAAAAACTGCGATCATTGGCACTTTTGATCGTAACTTCTTTTAATTGTATAGCCCTTTCATTATTCTTCAATACTAGGTCAGAATTGTCAGCAAGGATTAAAGGTTCTAATTGGACAATAGAAGCTTCTGTTTTGCTTAAATTTTTACTCATTTGATCAAAGGTGTCCTTGATTTGAACATGAAATCTTTCTCTGTTGTCATCGTTAACAAATAAATACACTTTCTTCCCATATTCAGTAATTAGTTCAGGTTTATTTAAATCGAAATTTCCTTGTGGCGAAGTGTTGAAGGTTCTAAATAGACTATCTACTGTTGCGGCAAGATTTATAGGAGAAGTAAGAAGCTTTTTATTCTTTCTAACTACCCCTGTGATTGATAAACTATCAATAGTTTTTACGGTGTCTGAAGGCTTAATATCTAAGATTTGTTGCCAGGTATATTTTCTCCAACCCTTTACCCTTAAAACTTGTTCAAAATAATCCCGGTCTTTGTAAATTAATCCTCTACTATTAGGTAATACGTTTTCCAATTCGGTTTTGACATAGAAATAATTCTCAATATCATTGGTGTTTTTTAAACTGATCCTATTTTCTTGAACAACAGCAATGGATACAAAAGCATTTTGAGGAAGTTCTTTAGGTGTTAATTTTAATGTTACTTTTTCTCGCTGTTGGTAAATAGGTTTGTCAGTTTTTATAGATAAGGTTTCTTTATTATCGTAATGAGCAAAAAATAAACTCTCCGCCAAGGGTCTATTTAAACTATCGGTAATTGTTATGGCATTAAGCCCTTTTGGAATGTTTGTTAAGGGAATTTTCAGCTTTCTAAGATTGCTCCCCATATCAAATGGGATGTCTAAAAAGCAATTTCTAAAATTGTGTAAGCGGATGAAAATTTTGTGATTTCCAGTGTTTTTTAACGACAATCTTAAGGTGTCTTCTACCACAGTATCGTCAATATTAATTACTAGACCACTGCTAAGGGCTTTAGGTAGAGTATAAATGCTATCTGCTAAATTATCGTTCAATAATTTCACCGTGTAAACGGCATTTTCTTCAGTAGGTATTTTAAACTTGCCAATACCGTAGCTGTTGGTTTCTATAGTATCAATAGGAGAATTATTCTTCAATAAAAAAGCCCTTAATGCAATTGGCCTCTTTTGTAAATCCGTAACTTCCCAGGCTACTGTTGAGGGTATGTTGTTTACTAGGTTTCCGCTTTCAGGAAAGAACTTTACGTTCGCTTTGATCCTACCAGAAGGTAAAGGCATACTCAAAAAACTACTATCTTTTTGGATTTTTAGTTTTACATGGATGTTCGGGTCCACCAAATTGTCTTGCTTGGGGATGGTTAGAAGTAATTGTCCAGAAGCATCTGTTTTTGCTTTTTTTTCCAAATTTCCATACTTATAATTAACCGCAACAGGTTTAGCTAAAAACTTGAAATCGTTTGAAGTCACAGAAATTAGGACCTTATTATCTTTGTGGGTAAGGTCTGGTTTTTCAACAAGTTTAATATTTGCTCTGAAAGGCAATTCTATATTTGTTTTAAGTTTAATGGCTTGCTTAAAAATCAATTCGGGTTTACCATTTACCAGTTTATCTGTATAGGCTAATAACTGGTAATTTCCTGTTACCACAGAATCTGGAATAATCATATTTCCAAAAGCCAAACCACCCTTCGTTAGAAATTTATCGACCTTAATTACGGAGGTATCTATATCTCTAATTAAAGCTATAGCTAAAATTTTATGAGCATTTAAATCAAACTTTCCAGTTTTTAAAATATAAGCAGTGAAGTAAATGGTTTCATTGTTAGAATAAATGTTCTTGTCAAAATGTACAAAAAGATTTGCTGTAGGGCTTACTAAATTATTGAAAGCTATTTTTTGAGCGATATCATCCTGACTAAATCCTCTTAGAGATATCAGTGAGAATATGATGAAAAGGAGTAGCCTGCGCATTTTTAAAAATAGAGTTTTGTAATTTAAGTTCAGCATTTGTCCCGTAAATATTTCATTTTAGGTTAGTTACTTTTTTTAAAAACATAATGGATGGTAAGTTGTTTTTCTTTAAAATTCAGTTAGTATTAATAAAACTATAGATTATGGACAAATTAGAATTAAAAGGCAAATGGAATGAGATAAAGGGAAAAGTTAAGCAGGCATATGCTGATTTAACTGATGATGATCTGAAGCATGAAGAGGGAAAAGATGATGAGTTGTTAGGTAGACTACAACAAAAAACAGGCAAAGGAAGAGATGAATTAGTCAAATGGATCAAATCACTTTAATTATATTTTCAAATTAGATAAAAAGACCCTCGCTAATTAGCAAGGGTCTTTTTGTTTACCTTCTTGCAATACTTACCTTTTAAAGATTATGACCTTAGCTATTTCAAATCGTTTTCCGGAAAATCCTTTGTTAAGTCCCAAAGATTTAATGCCCAGTAGAGAGGGCTTGGAAATTACCTGCCTGCTCAATCCGGGGGTTTTTACTTTCGATGGCAAAATATGGCTGATTGTTCGAGTGGCCGAAAGGCCGTTACAACGGATGGGAATTTTATCGTTTCCTATCCTAAAAGAAACGGGAATTGACATCATCGAAATTAAGAGTAATGATCCAGAACTTATAGCAGTTGATCCTAGGGTAATTAATTACAAAGGCGCTGATTATCTTACTACACTGTCGCATTTACGGTTGTTATGTAGTGAAGATGGTATCCATTTTTATGAGCCAGAGGGATATTCCTTTTTGCAGGGCGAAGGAAAAGATGAAGCTTTTGGTATAGAAGATTGTAGGGTTTCCCTTATGGATGGAACTTACTACCTCACCTTTACTGCCGTTTCTGCAGATGGTGTAGGGGTAGGTTTGCGTACCACAAAAGATTGGAAGAATTTTCAAAGGCATGGTATGATCATTCCACCGCATAATAAAGATTGTGCTATTTTTGAGGAGCGGATCAAGGGTAAATTTTATGCTTTGCATAGACCAAGTAGTGTAGAACTTGGAGGGAATTACATATGGTTGGCCGAATCTCCGGATGGAATACATTGGGGAAATCATAAATGCATCCTAAAGACAAGAAAAGATCAGTGGGATAGTAAAAGAGTTGGGGCGGGAGCTGCCCCTATAAAAACTTCAAAAGGATGGCTGGAAATCTATCATGGTGCCAACAGCACCCATTATTATTGTCTGGGTGCCTTTTTGATGGATTTGAATGAACCTTCAAAAGTGCTGGCACAGACCGATGAACCCATTATGAGGCCGCAAGAAGATTACGAACTGAGAGGCTTTTTTGGGCATGTGGTCTTCACCAACGGACATCTTATAAACGGTGATGAACTTACAATCTATTATGGGGCAGCAGATGAGTTTGTATGCGCCGCAAAATTTTCAATCCAGGAAATTTTATCCCAGCTAAAATGGAAAATAGAATTTTAAGGTGAGTAAACTTAATCGAAAAAATAAAAAGAAAATAAAAGCGAGCTGGATTTACTTTCTTTTTACCTCAAAAAACTTTTCACTATATAACACTTGGTTTTGGCTGATCCCCTGCACCACTACCCTAAATTTGCCTACAATATCACTGGTATAGAAACTTAGGTTGGCAGGTTTGTCTTTGTCCAGAATAAGGGAGTAATTCCAGAAAATAGTAGAAAAGTAAGCAGGTTCAAGGGGGTCTTTATAAGTATCGGCATAAAATTCTTTATGGATATGGATACCTTCCGTTTTAAAGAAAATGCTTTCATCACTTACATTACAGCCATTATAGGTCATGGTCTGCCCATTTGATTTATAAGTTTTTCCTTTTATAGGTTGTGTATTTTTAGGGTCGCCATAATGGTTCTGGCAATTCAAAATGCCATAGGGGCAAACATAATCGCCACAGGAATTGGGACCAAAACCACCTTTGGGTTTCACTTTTTCACTAATAACCACTTCCTTTAGCCTAATGGCTTTTTCGGTAGATTTGATAAATAAATCACTATTATCTACTAGGGTTAAGGTAGGAAGTTTCTCTTCCAGACGTGGCAATTTAGCTATTCTTTCACTGGTTTCTACCAATTGGTTTGCCACGGTAAACCTGTAGGAGGGATCGGTATTGTTATTAAGGAAAAAGAACATTTTTTTCCCGGAAGCAGTATAAAGTTCGGAGTTGTTAAAATCAAAGGTTCCGTTTTCCTCTGTAGAAACTAACTTAATTCTATCATCGCCCATGGCACCAACAGCTACTGATTTGGTGAGTGGTTTTTTAGACTTGGTAACAGCACCCAAAAAAAGAAGATTTTGATGTGTCTTAGCGGTATCGGCTGTTTGAGTATTTGCTAATTCCTGCCAGTTATAGCGTCTCCAACCTTTAATGAGCAACAATTGTTCAAGGTATTTTTTGTCTTTATAAGTGCTGCCTTTTGTATTGATGGGTATATTGTTAAGCTCATTGTTGAGATAGGTATAGCTTTCAATATCTTTCATTTTACCCTGATCAATCCTGTTGTCTTGCACAACGGCTACCGAAACTACGGTCGTTTCATCAAAATCTTGCAACTTTAAGGAAAGATCTACCTTTTCTCGGATCCCATAAACGGGCTTATCGGTAGTTATGTTTATTTTTTCGGCATTGTCATAGTGGGCAAAAAAAAGACGTTCTGTTATTGGTCTATCTAAACTATCGGTAATGGTTAACGTAGCCAAGCCTTTAGGCACTTGCGTGAGGGGAATTTTCAGGCTTCTCATACCCACCTGCAACTCAAATTTGGTGTACAAAAAACTTTCCCTAAAATTATGAACTCTTAAATTCAGTTTTTCATGCTGTTTTGCTCTTAAATTCAGTTTTAAAGTGTCGTTTACTACAGCATTTGTAATATTTAGGCTTATGCCATTTCTTTTGAGTTCTGGTAGGACAAAAGTAGTATCTGTCTCTTATACACATCTGACGCTGCCGACG
>NZ_JAELTN010000052.1 GCF_016428855.1 Pedobacter sp. ASV28 | reverse complement strand
TAGACTTTGATAAGGATGCGGAAAACTTTATCTATGCCAGTGGTATTAATAATCCAGCAAATTTAAATGTGGATGGCCTATATACTTCCGAACAGGCAATGTATGCCGTAAATTATTTAGTTAGTGGATTAAAAGCTATAGGTGTGTGGGATAAGATAAAAGCAATCTATCCTTTTGTTGGAGGTACAGCAGATATGCACAAATGGAATTTAAAAGACCCCAGGGATTTAGATGCTGCTTTTAGGATTGTTTGGAATGGAACTATAACACATAATGGTTATGGAGTAAAAGGAGATGGTAGTACAGGTTCAGGAAATACATATTTGATACCAGCTACACATATTGGTAATGTAAGTAGGGGTGGAATGTGTTTTTATTCGGGAACATCAGGATATGATTCAGCATTTAGGAGTGATTGTGGTACTATAGGAGATGGTAGTTCAAATACATTTAGATTAACAATAAAAAGACCTGATGGTCAAACTTTAGCTGGTGTTAATAGTCATGCAAGTGCAACAATAGTAAATGATGGTTCAGGATGTTGGTTATTAACGAAACCATCAACTCAGGGTTATTTATTCGTTAATGGTTTACAATATAATTGGAATAGTAGTAGTGCTACATTTAATAGTACATTATATCCAGTAACAATTTTAAGGGTTCAAAGTGAATATTCACAAAGACAATGTAGATATTTCCATATTGATGAAGGGTTATCAATAACTGAATCACAAGGATTATCTAAATTAATTATTTCTTACCAAGGAATTTTAAATAGAAAAGTATAATTATGATAGTAACATCAAGCGGAAGAATAATAGCAGGAAGTAGGATCATCATTAACGATACGGTTAATGAGTTTTTGGGTACAGTCAATAATTTATGGTCTAATCCAGCCAATTGGAGTTTGGGGGTTATTCCTGCTGCCAATCATATTGCTATTATTAAAGCGAATTGTATTAATGCCAATGGTACGGTTAGGAATTTAAGAGTCGATCCTAATGTTACTTTAGGTTTATTAAGTAGTTCTTTATTCACTACTAATGGTTTATCTAATTCAGGTACAATTGTTAGAAGCACAGGTGATGGTAACGCAACAGTAATCAATGGTATTACCAATACGACAGATTTAGGATTAATTAATATTGCAACAAATGGTGTATTGAATATTAATCCTATTGAAATTCTAACAGATTTAACTACCCAAATTAACAATAGTAGCAGTATAAATGTATTAAGATTATCGGGTATTATAGGCATTAGAGGTTCAATTTCAAATATCACCAATTCAATTCAACAAACTGGTTCAGATACCATTAATGTTCTGGATAACCTTACCATAAATTCAATTGGAGGTTCAGGTCCATTAAGTACGATTAGATTATTAAATGGTGTTAAATTGGAAGCTAATAATATAAATCATGATGGAAACGGTGCAGGGATTTTATGTGATGGTAATAATGAGATAATTGTTAAGGGTAATTATACAGTTAGTTACGGGTATCAAATACCAGTAACTGTACCGGTTATATTTAGAGCCAATTCTACGTTTAGAATTAACAATAATGCTGTCCCCCCTTATGTACATAATATTGTAGTAGATAATGTCGTTGTAACTACTATACATGCAGGTAGTAATTTTTTCACTTTATATAATACCAAGTTAAGTGGTACTACATCAAGTAGTGAATTTGTTTTACAAAACGGACATACTCTACACTTTTTAGGTAATACTAATTCTTCTGTTGAAGATTTAATGTCAACAGGTATATTAACATTGCAATCAGGTTCTACCTTAAATTATATTTTAGGAGGTAACCAATATATAAAACCTATATCTTATAGGCAGTTGGGTATTATGACAAGTGGAGTTAAATACCTTAAAGCTAATACAACTTGTGAACACCTATATTTCAGTGGTACAGCCACCCTAGATTTAAACGGATTTACATTAACAGGATATACAAAATATACTGATGAAGGTAATGTTCCTAGAACAGTACCTAATGATGCTTCTATATTAGAGTATAATCTAACTGGTCAACATGGACAAGCTAAAACCTTAACAGGTAATATTACTTGTAATATAATGAATGTTAATGCAGCAGGCGCAGGAAGTACTTATATAAACTATAATGGATTTACGATTACAGCAAGTATTTTTAATGATATGTTCAATATGTCTACTCATGTGGGCGGTGTGAGAGATAATATGCATTGGACAAATTTTGGATTAGGAACGATAACATTAGCATCACCTATTACAATAAGGGGCATTCTCAGAATGAGTAGTCCTCAACTATCAAGCTTAGTAGGTGGGTGTACTATGGCTGATGGTTCTACTTTTAAAACTAATAATGGTGCAGGAAGTACTTATTATTTTCCAATGGGAATTTCTTCTTATTCTAATGTGGATTTAGTTCCATTTACTAATCAAAATGCTTACACTGTAATATTAAGACAAAATATTGTAGTAAGAGGTACTTACACTAGACCTACCTATGTAATTTTTAATAAGAACGGATTTACAATTAAAGATAGTTTGGGTAATGATTTAGAATAATATAGACAAACGATCAACATCTACCTTCAAAGCATTTTAATGATTAGCCTTTTAGGGAACTTAACTCTCCCATGGATCGTACATAAAATAACAATCCCCCCTTTAGATATTATTTTCCAATACACCATTTGTTTTAAAAATCGGCACTTATCTTTTTGGCGATTATAAGTATAGATTCCTCTCCGATAAATCGGAACAGGCTCTATCGTCGGAATGACAGTTACGTAGGGGAATGACGTAAGGATAAAAAAGCTATTTCCCTAAACCATTTGGCATAAAAACATACCCTGATCCATATATGCAAAAAAACCCTCACCAATTAAGGTAAGGGTTATATTATATAGTTCCTTCGATGAACGTAGGATAGCAAATAACGCTTATCCGTTCAATGCCGCAGCACCGCTTACAATTTCGGTCAGCTCGGTGGTAATTGCCGCCTGACGGGCCTGGTTATAAGCCAATTTCAACGACTTCAATAGATCTCCAGCATTTTCTGTTGCCTTATCCATTGAGGTCATACGTGCACCATGCTCGGAAGCATGAGAATCCAGTACCGCTTTGTATAGCTGTATCTTGATAGACTTGGGGATCAACTGCGTAACGATCTCTTCTTTACTAGGCTCTAGAATGTAATCTACATTCGTTGCATTCACCTCTACATTGCCTTCTGCTTTAGGTAAAGGCAATAATTGCTCTGAAGTTAATACCTGAACGGCCGCATTTTTAAACTTGTTATAAACTACCTCTACCCTATCATATTTACCGGCTTCAAATCCGGCCATTATAGCTTCGGTAATTTTGGTTACATTTTCAAAGGTCAGACTGGTATACACCTCATTATTGTTGCCAATTACCTTATAGTTGCGTTTCTCGTAAAAATCCTGGCTTTTCTTACCAATAGCTACAATACTTACGTTGCCTTTTTTAAACTGTTCGCTATATTTTTCGGCAATTAAGTTATTGGCCGTTTTAATCACGTTCATATTGAAAGCACCTGCCAAACCACGGTTTGAAGAAACCACAACGATCAGTACCTTGTTAGGCTCACGCTCTTCGATAAATGGAGATGAAGCCCCTTCCAAACTGGCAGATAGGTTACCTAAAATCTCTTTCAGCTTTGTTGCGTAAGGACGTAATTGAATGATCGCATTCGTAGCACGCTTCAACTTCGCAGCCGAAACCATTTTCATAGCTTTGGTAATCTGCTGGGTCGATTGTACAGAGGCAATACGATTTCTTACTTCTTTTAAATTAGCCATTTTTTAGTATTGCGTAATGAGTATAGCTTACAGCGACTGATTTCTCAATACGCAATACGCTCTACTCAATACTAAAGTTTAGTATTTACTTGAAATTTCTTTTGCTACAGTTTCCAAAACACCTGTAATCGCATCATCAAACTTACCTGCTTTTAACGCGGCCAAAGTTTCTGGATGGCGAAGTTCCAAAGCCTGCAAATAATCAGCTTCAAACTCTTTTACCTTATTTACAGGCACGCTACGCAACAAGTTTTTCGTTCCTGCGTAAACAATGGCTACCTGTTTTTCTACGGTATATGGAGAAAACTGTGCTTGTTTCAACAACTCCACGTTACGGGCACCTTTATCCAAAACCGATTTTGTAGCAGCATCCAGATCAGAACCGAATTTAGAGAAAGCCTCTAGCTCACGATACTGCGCTTGATCTAACTTCAAGGTACCCGCTACTTTCTTCATCGATTTGATTTGTGCATTACCACCCACACGAGATACCGAGATACCTACGTTAATAGCCGGACGGATACCTGCATTGAATAAATTCGATTCCAAGAAAATCTGACCGTCGGTAATAGAGATAACGTTAGTTGGAATATAAGCAGAAACGTCACCAGCTTGAGTTTCGATAATTGGCAAAGCGGTTAATGAACCACCACCTTTAACAATCCCTTTAATCGACTCGGGTAAATCGTTCATGTTTTTGGCGATATCGTCATTCGCGTTGATTTTCGCCGCTCTTTCCAACAAACGACTGTGTAGATAGAACACGTCACCTGGATAAGCCTCACGACCCGGAGGACGTTTCAATAACAACGAAACCTCACGGTAAGCCACTGCCTGTTTAGACAAATCGTCATAAACAATTAAAGCCGGACGACCCGTATCACGGAAGAACTCGCCAATAGCAGCGCCCGCAAATGGCGCATAAAACTGCAAAGGAGCAGGCTCGGCAGCAGAAGCAGCCACAACAACCGTATAAGGCATTGCTCCGTTTTCCTCTAGGGTGCGTACAATGTTGGCCACTGTACTTGCCTTTTGTCCGCAAGCTACATAGATACAAAACACAGGATTACCTGCTTCATAAAATTCTTTTTGGTTGATGATCGTATCGATACAAACCGCAGTCTTACCAATTTGACGGTCACCAATAACCAGCTCACGCTGACCACGACCAATTGGGATCATGGCATCAATAGCCTTAATACCAGTTTGTAGAGGCTCGTTAACCGGCTGGCGATAAATTACCCCAGGTGCTTTACGCTCTAGAGGCATTTCATAAGTTTGACCAGAAATTGCACCTTTACCATCAATAGGCTCGCCCAAGGTGTTTACCACACGGCCAAGCATACCTTCACCAACTTTGATCGAAGCAATCTTTTTGGTACGTTTAATGGTATCACCTTCTTTGATCTCGTCAGATGGTCCTAACAATACCACACCCACATTATCTTCTTCAAGGTTTAATACAATACCTTGCAAGCCGTTAGCAAACTCCACTAGCTCGCCACTTTGAACTTTGGTTAAGCCGTAAACACGAGCAATACCATCGCCCACCTGCAATACAGTACCAACTTCTTCAAGTTCAGCTTCTGATTTAAAGCCCGCCAATTGTTGTCTTATAATTGCCGAAACTTCGTCTGGTCTTACCTCTACCATAATTTTATATTTTGATATCTTTTGTAAATTTTTATCTCTGTTAAGCGATTGGCGTGAGGCGCATTGTTCGCCATACGTTAATCGCAATACGCAGTATTAGTGCGCAAATTCCTGTTTAAGCTTTGCCAAACCGCTGGCAATACTGGCATCAAACTGTCTATCGCCTACCTTAAGAATAAAACCGCCAATAAGGTCTGGATTAATCTTTTCTTTTACGATGACTTCATTTGCGCCAAGTTCCTTTTTCACCAGCCCAACCACTTCCGCCCTGTTGGCTTCGGTTAAGGCACTGGCCGAGGTTACCTCTGCAGTAACAATCCCTTTAAGAATATTATACTGTTCTACAAACTGCTTTGCCACATCAAACAAGATCGCCGAACGGCCCTTCTTAATCACCAAGCTTAAAAAGCTTTTGGTTATTGCATGTATTTTCTCTCCAAAAACACCATTTACAATACCCGAT
The DNA here is from genome assembly GCF_016428855.1 of Pedobacter sp. ASV28. Taxonomy (GTDB): domain Bacteria; phylum Bacteroidota; class Bacteroidia; order Sphingobacteriales; family Sphingobacteriaceae; genus Pedobacter. The sequence continues at coordinate 28,511 of NZ_JAELTN010000052.1, read as the reverse complement.
TTTTTATCCAAAGGCACGATAGGATTCTTCAAAATTGCCTCCAACTCTGAATTCTCATCCACTACCTTCTCAAAAAACGCCATATCATTCTTAATCTCTTCCAAAGCATTTTGTTCTTTAGAAAGATCAATTAACGATTTTGCGTATCTAGCTCCTGCTTTACTTGACATATATTTTTTGGTTTAGCGCTGAGCGTGCCGCGTTCAAAACGCTTATCGCTTAACGCACGACTTCTAGTTTAATTCAACGTCTTTTAACAAATTGTTAACCAACTCCTGCTGTTTTGCCTTATCATCTAACTGGCTACGTAATACACGCTCAGCAATATCTAAAGATAAAGTCGAAACTTGACCTTTCAGTTCGGCCAAAGCTGCTTTCTTCTGATTTTCAATTTCAATACGCGCTTTCTCAATCAGCTTGGCACCTTCGGTATGTGCCAAAGTCTTCGCCTCGTTCACAATGCTATCTTTCAAAGCTTTCGCCTCTTTTAAGATATGGTCACGCTCTTCACGGGCCTGTTTCATCAGCTCTTCGTTCTGCGAAGTTAAGCGGGCCATCTCTTGTTTGGCCAGCTCAGCTTTGTTCAGCGCATCGTCAATGTTTTTCTCACGGTCGTGAATAGCTTTCATAATTGGCTTCCAGGCAAACTTGCCCAATAAAAATACCAACACTAAAAATGCAACGGTATTCCAAACCAACAAACCAATTTCAGGAACTAACAAATCCATCTTATATAATTATAATATTTTAATATGTTAAACAGTTTTTTCTTAAATAAGAACCTTAACGGCAACCCCGAAAAGGTTCTTATCCTAAAATTTTTCTTTGATTATTTTGCGATCAAAGAAACTACTACCGCGAATAAAGCAACCGCCTCGATAAAAGCAGCAGCGATAAGCATAGCAGTTTGAATTTTTGAAGCGGCTTCTGGTTGACGAGCAATTGATTCCATTGCAGATCCACCAATTTTACCGATACCTAATCCAGCGCCTATTGCAGCTAAGCCTGCGCCGATTGCAGCTAATGTTCCAGTCATTTTTCTGATTATTTATATATTGTTTAACAATTATGTTCCAATTAATGATGATGATCTTCTACCGCCATACCAATAAAAAGGGCCGATAGGATCGTAAAAATAAACGCCTGGATAAAGGCTACCAAAAATTCTATCAGGCCAATAAACACGGCGAAGAAAATTGAAGCAGGCGCAATCCAAAGTGAGTTAAAAATAAAGATCAAGCACAACAAAGACATGACCAATATGTGCCCTGCCGTAATGTTGGCGAACAACCTGATGGCCAAGGCAATTGGCTTAGTAAAGATACCAAAAATCTCTACGGGAATCATCAACGGCTTTAACCACCATGGCACTGGCGGGTTCAAGATATGGCCCCAATAGTATTTGTTACCTTTAAAAGTAGTGATCAAGAATGTACAGGTTGCCAATACCACAGTAAGGGCAATATTACCCGTAACGTTAGCACCACCCGGGAAGAATGGCATTAACCCCAGCATATTATTTAACCAGATAAAGAAAAACACCGACAACAGGTAAGGCATAAATGCACCCGCCTTATGTCCCAAGTTTGGTCGGGCAATATCATCACGAACAAATAAAATGATCGGCTCCATGAACGATTGCAAACCTTTAGGCGCCTTACCCTCCCTCTTTTTATAAGAAGAGGCCACCACCAGGAAAACCACAAGCAATACCACTATAGACAACAACATACTGAATACGTTCTTGGTAATAGAGAAATCCAAAGGACGGGCATTCGTCACCACCTCTTCTCCTTTATCATTGGTGGTATGCGACACATAAGAACCATGCGCATCAGCAGTTTCATTGGCATAATAGATCTTATTATGCGCCATGGCAAATTTCTGACCTCCTTTTTCCACCACTACCTTACCATCGTCATTGAACTGAAAAGCAGATGAATTAAAGGTAACCAAATTACCCTTGGCCCAAAGAATAACCGGCAAATGCAAGGTAAAACCATGCTCACCATGACCAAAAAGCGTAAATGAGTGACTGTCACCTATATGGTGAAAAATAAACGAAGTAATATCAAATTCTTTCTTCTCTTCTCCATGACCCTCGGCATGCACGGCTTCGGCAGCTACCTCACCACTTGGCATAGCTACTGTATCCGCTTGCGCAAAAGCAGTCGCTCTAAAACCTAAAAACACAGAAAAAAGCGCAAAAACAACAATTAGCCTTCTAACTTTTGACACAAAAACTCGGTTACAATCCATTTACTCGCAGATTTTTACTATTTATTTTGGTGGCGCAAGTTACGTAACAAACCTAATATTTCAAAGAGGGTAAACAATAAATATAAAGAAAAAAAGTTAAGGGCAAAAATCATATTGCTTCCCTGATGTTTTAAGCTGTAAACCAGCACAAAAGACATGGCAAAAAGCATTTTCAGCACAATAGATCCCAAAATAGAAAAAACACCTGTTTGATGACTTTTTTTAATCCCAACATAGGCCAATATATAGGCAATAAACGTAAGTCCTCCCAAAAAACCAAAGATCAGCCAGAACTGATCGGCCCTAACAATGGCTTCTGGAAAAATTTGTTTGACCACCATCGCTACACCTGCCAGCAAAAAGGTGTATAATAGATAATATAGTATTGTTTTCTTTAAGTCCACTTTTTTATTTTTTGGCAAAGGTACACAAAGCAAGCATATCTGACGGCAACAACTATTTAGTCTTGCTCAGGCTCCTGATGACCTGAAATAGGGCCAGACACACCCCTACCAACCCCAAAATGGCCGTAAAAAGCAGGTCGCTCTTTCTTTTCTCATCAATCTTATAGCCTATAAATACAAATACGCAAATGGTGGCCAGCATCTGAAAACCCATCCCCGTATATTTCGCATAATTTGCTCCTGTCTTGTTCCCTTTATTATCCATATTATGATATATAATACCGTTCCAACCCACAGATGAAGTGCCTCAATAGAAAAGTTTTTCATGCTGCAGTTAAAATATAATTCAAATATTAAGAATATATTGTCGAATAAAATATTTTTGCAGATATTTTGTTATATTGTAAATAACTCAAAATCATTTGAACACTTACCCAAAAAATAGCTGTAACGTCCTCCTATTATGCTCAATTATAGCATTATTAGTGGGCTGTTCTACCCAGAAAGACACTATAGCCAACAGAAAACTCCAAAATCTGTCTGCAAGGTATAACCTGATTTACAACTCCAATGTTTTGTTAGATGAGTACCTGGAGCAGGTTAACCAAACACAACAGAACAATTATGATAATTTCCTGCCTTTATATTATGCGCCAGACATGGCCGATGCCAATAGCAGCAACAAGAAAATAAAAGAGCTTGATGAAATAGATCATAAGGCCCGGGTTATCATTTCCGAGAAAAACTTCAGTAATTATATAGATGACGCCTATATCCTATTGGGCAAGAAAAATTTTTACGAAGGCAAATTCTATAATGCGGTCGAATACTTCGACTATGTAGCGTCGGCCTACAAAAAAGATCATAAAACCTATCTAAATGCGCTAAACTGGAAAGTACGCAGCTTGATCGAGCTTCGCGATTTCAAAAGTGCGGAACAATTCCTGGACACCATTAAAATAGAATTGGATTCGGTTAAAAGACACAAATCAGAACCTCTAGCTACCTTGGCCCAAATGAGTATGCTAAGGGAAAATGACAAGCAGGCCATTTCGTATCTGGAAAGTGCCCTAAAAGCAAAACCTTCTTCCTTAAACAGAATAAAATGGACCTATACCTTGGCCCAGCTCTATGAGAATGAAAAAGAATACCAAAAGAGCTTGGCCGCTTACAGAAAGGTAGAAAAAAGCAATGCTCCTTTTGATATGTACTTTAATGCCAAGCTGAGCAAGGTAAGGATCAATGAATTATTGGAAGGACAAAAATTCGACAAAAAGGCCCAGTTGCTCAAAATGCTGAAAGACGACAAGAATGTAGACTTTGTTGACCAGATCTATTACGAAATAGCTGAAGATTATTATACCGACAAAAACTATAGGAAAGCAGAAGATTATTATAAACGGTCTGCCAAAAGCAGTACGGTAAACAATTACCAAAAAGGCTTGTCGTATTTAAAGATAGCCGACCTGAACTTTAAAGAACTAAGCAATTATCAAACGGCCAAATTATATTATGACAGTACGGCTCTTGCCCTGCCTAAAAATTATCCTGGCTATGATGCCATCATCAACAAGATCAAAAACCTTTCCTACCTACAGGAACGATATGAAGCCATAGCCACTCAGGATACTTTGCAAAGAATAGCCTTATTGCCTGAAGCTGAAAGAGCAGATGCCTTAGAGGCCTACTTTACTTCATTGCTACCGAGCACACCTGCGGCTGGAAGTGAACAACAGCCTGCCAGTACGGGCAGGGCAAACGCCAATTATAAGTCCGAAACCAAGGGTACATTCTATTTTGGCAATGCCAATACCATCAGCAAAGGCTTTAATGACTTTAAGAAGCGCTGGGGAAACAGGAAGTTGGCCAATAACTGGCGCCAAAGTGTTAAATCACTGGCACAGTCCAATCAGGTAGCACAAACTGAAGTGGTAAATGATCCTGGCAACCTGCCTTCCAATCCAGATGTGTCCACACCAGAAATAGCCAAAGACCTTGACAAGGCTAAAAGCTATCTCGATTCCCTTCCACTAACACCGGCAAAACTAGAGAAATCAAACCAGAAAATCATATTGGCCTATCTAGAAATCGGCAGTTTTTACCAGCAGGTATTGAACGATAAGCCAGAAGCGATAAAAGTATATGAAACACTGTTAAAAAGGTTCCCTAATAACGAAAAATTAGAAGTCATTTATTATAGCTTATACTTGGCCTACCAAGAAATAGACCCCTCAAAATCTGACTTCTATAAAAACCTGGTGCTCAACAACTATCCTACCTCGGTATACGCAAAAACCATATTAGACCCCAATTTTTCCATTAAGCAGAACCAGTTAGAAGCTACCTTAAATAAGGAATACGAAAATCTGTTTGCCCAACTGGAAGATAAAAAATTTAAGGAAGTGATCAACAAGGCCAATGAGATCAACCAACGCTTTCCAAACAATAGCCTAGAGGCCCAATATGCTTACCTAAGGGCCATTGCCATCGGCAGAACATCGCACATAGACCAACTGATCCCGGCTTTTAGGGAAATTACCGAAAAATACAAAACAGACCGTTTGATCAAACCATTGGTAGAACAGCATTTGCTTTATATCAATGCACACCTCAACGATTTTAAGAAGCGAAAAATTGCATTGGTTAGTTATGACCCCAACGAAATTCCTTTTATAGCTCCTACACCAGTAAGAGAAGCTGTACAAGCCAAGGCTCCTGTTATTGCCAATGTGCCTAAAGCGGAAGAAAAGCCTACGCCCGTTAAAACACAGCCAAAAGTAGAGGAAAAGAAAGTAACGCCTAAAAAGCCTTTAGACAGCCTTGTGGCCAAAAGGGACAGCACTACTGTTTTAAAACCAATTGCAGAAATTAAAAAAGACAGTATTAGCAAGCCTATGGCCAATGTAGCATTGCCAAAAGATACCATTGCCAAGTCAATAAAGGTTACCCCTCCAAAAGACAGCGTAGCCACTGCCATTGTGGCTGCACCAGAACCCATCAAAGATAATTTGTTCAACCTGGCCTCTTCCAGTACCTATTATTACGTTGTAGCGGTAAATACGGTCAGCGTTAGCCTCAGCACGTCCAGGTTTGGCATAGGACAGTTCAACAGGGGTAATTATACGGGTTCCAATCTTAGGCATCAACTTAAAGAACTGGAAAGAGACCAGCTCATATTGGTAGGCGATTTCAATAGCATGAGTGAGGTAAAAGCCTATCAGCAAAATATAAAAAATCAATTAGGCGTTATCATCAAGGTTCCTGCCACAAATTATAGTACTTTTGTCATCAGCAAAGAAAATCTTGATAAGATTACCGATCGCGAAACCTTGAACAGATACATTAGATTTAGTCATAGTAATGAGTTATAAAAATAACCGTACACTCAGTCCAGAGCTCATCAAAAAATACAATAGGCGCATCTGGAAAGTATTAATAGCAGGCATTGTTTTCTTTGCCATCTTTATTGTGATGATCAGCTTTGGCGTTTTTGGGGAGATTCCTTCCTTCAGGGCCATTGAGCATCCCAAAAGCAACGAAGCTACCGAAGTCATTTCCGAAGAGGGCAAGGTACTGGGCACCTATTTCGTAAAAAACAGATCCAACGTAAACTATACTGAAATTTCGCCGAATGTAGTCAATGCATTAATTGCTACCGAAGACATACGCTATCGTTCACATTCGGGCATAGATTTTAGGCGAACATTCACTATTTTCCTTTATGCCATCATAGGGAAAAAACAAGGGGGAAGTACCATTACCCAACAGTTGGCCTTAAACCTTTTTTCTGAAGAGGGCAGGGCTAAAAACTTTGCCAAACGTATTATCCAAAAATTTCAGGAGTGGGTAATTGCCATCAAACTGGAGCGCAACTATACCAAGGAGGAGATTATCACCATGTATTTGAATACGGTTGATTTTGGCAACAATGCCTTTGGCATCAAATCTGCCGCCAGGGTGTATTTTAATACTACACCAGATAAATTGACTGTTCCACAGGCGGCCGTACTTATTGGTCTGCAAAAAGGGATTACCCGATATTCCCCAACTAAAAATCCAGAAAGGGCGCTTGACCGTAGAAATACCGTAATGGCTTTGATGGTTAAGGAGGGATACATTACCAAAGATGAATTTGCAGGAGAAAAGGAAAAGCCACTCAACCTAAACTTCAATGCGGCCACCACCAATGACGGTATTGCCCCTTATTTTAGGGCGGTATTAAAAAGTGAAGTGAAAAAATTATTAGAAGAGCGTTCTATCAACAAAGCCGACGGTACGCCTTACGATCTGGATAGGGATGGGCTGAAAATATACACCACCATCAATTACGATATGCAGGTGTATGCAGAAGAAGCCCAAAAAGAATACATGAAAGTCCTACAGCAACAATTCTCCAACAGTTGGAAGGGCCGAAATCCATTTAAGGGCATGGACGCATTGATAGACCAGGGCATTAAGCGGTCCGATCGTTATAAGGCTTTAAAGTTGGAAGGAAAATCTGACGACGAAATCAAACAAGATTTCAACACCCCTTCCAAATTGACCATTTTCACCTGGAAAGGCAATATAGATACTTTAATGAAGCCAATCGATTCGGTTAAATATTATAAACTCTTATTGCGCAATGCCATGATGGCCATGGATCCGAAAACAGGCGACATTAAAGCTTGGGTAGGCGGCATTAATTACGAGCATTTCAAATATGACCAAGTAAAGGTAGGGACTAGACAAGTAGGTTCTACCGCCAAACCATTTACCTATGCCGTAGCTATTGAAAATGGCTACTCCCCTTGCTTAACCGTACCCAACGAGCCGGTTACGATTTCCAACCCGGGCAGTCCCGATTGGACCCCTCGTAATTCGGGCACACCGCTTCCAGGATCAATTACCCTACAGAAGGCATTGGCCTATTCGCAAAACTATATTGCGGCCTATCTCATGAAACAGGTTGGACCTACCGCAGTAGTTAATGAAATAAAGAAGATGGGCATTACTTCTGATGTACCAGCTGTTCCCTCTATCTGCTTAGGTACCTTCGATTCTTCTATTTATGATATGGTAGGGGCTTATGGGGTATTTGCAAATAAAGGCGCTTGGACAAAACCCAATTACATTGTTAAGATAGAAGACAAAAATGGGGTGGTGCTCTATGAAAGCAAGCCCATTATCAAGGTGGCCATGAACGAAGAAGTGGCCTATGTGATGACCCGCATGCTGCGCGGTGTAATATCGGGTGGTACAGGCTCAAGATTAAGCTATAAATACAAGATTACAACGCCTATAGGGGGTAAAACGGGAACCACACAGAACAACTCTGATGGATGGTTTATGGCCATTAGCCCCGATTTGGTGGCGGGCGTATGGACCGGTTGCGAGGATAGGGCTTTCCATTTTACCAGTACAAGTTATGGTGAAGGTGCCAACTCTGCCCTGCCCATTTTTGCCGGATTTATGAAACGTGTTTATGCCAACCCGGCTTTAAAAATAAGCAAGAACGATTTTGAGCCACCGGCCAATGGGGTTAGCATTGTTTACGACTGTAACCAATATCAACAACAGGAACAAGGAACTTCAGAGCTGGATAAGAAATTAGGGTTTTAAAGCTTAAATATCAGCCCTCGTAGGTTTAACTTTTCTTTATTCTTGTTGAGGATAAAGTGGAGAGCTTCACCATTTAAAAACCTACGAGGTCCTCGCATTTCTTCCAAGTCCAAAGAACCAAAAAAGTTTAATTGATTTATATGGAGTGTTGGGTTATTTTGTATTGCGGTTTTCACATCATTAATAATATCTAAAACCGCGTTATAGCATTGGTCTGATGTGGCATTTTCCTCTTGTGGTTGAATTACAACAAAATTGCTTTTATACAACTTATCTTCGTCCCAGATAAATTTCCAATAAGAACACCATCTCTAATGTTAACCTTCACCTTATTACTTTCGCACGCTAATTTATACTCCAATGTTCCTTGATAATACTCCAACTGTTGTCTGTTTTCTTTAGATAAAATTCATATTTTTCTCTTACCCCAAGATTATACAATATTATGTGTCCAGTATCTAAAGACAATTTAAATTCAATTATTTCATATCGTTCCCTTTTGTCACTGTTCTTTCCTGGAAAATTTAAATGTTTATTATTAGGTTTATCTTCTATATAAAATAGGGCAAAATATTCCGATTTTGCGGGGAAATTTTTATTATAAAATTTTGATTTTATGAAATATAAACTATCAGAATAAGTTATATTTCCTTTTAAAAAGGATTTTCCTTTTAATGCCGTTAGCAAAACATTAACCGAATCATTCGTTTTTTGCTCATAATCTCCATTAACGTTACAAGAACATATCAGGAAAATTAATATTGAAAATAAGTCTCTTTTAATCATTAATATTGAATTTATAAAAATTAGCCCATTCAATGGCATTGTTTCTGTTAATATATTGGTAATTATTAAGAGGAGAGATGCTTAATTCAAACATCAACCCTGCTTCATATGTTGTCCCATTCATAGGGATCCGACTAGTTAACTTATTTACATCTCTCCCATAATGTACAAATTCATGCAATGTGGTAATAGCTAAGAGCATTCCTAAAGCTCTATATCGGTTGGGAGATTGTACTTTATCCAAGCCTATAACAAGCTCTTTGTTGATTTTTAAAATGTATGTCCCAGGTGTATATTGTCCAAATGCTGGTTGTCCACTACCAGTTAAATTACTTACCAATTCTACTTTTGGCCCTTTCCCGGGTTGCATCAATTGCATAATTTTAGTTTTAGAAAAACCTGTATACCTGCTTAGTGAGTTCAGTACTTCTGGATGTTGGTTTAAAAATGCAGGTAAATTTTCTACCATACTTTTAAAGGTAGGATAATCAGCAAGATTCGTAACATCAATTATATTATGTAAAGTAATAGTAGAGTTTGGAATACTATTCATCTCAACTAGTTCAGTAAAGTTTACATCTGTGTTTTCAATTATAAATCCCACTACCCACATTCCAAAATCCCTGCTCTCCTGCGAATTATTGTTGGCAGCCAAGTAGCTGTTTAGATCGGCCACAAGGGTATTCCCCTGTGTCTGGTACTGTACTTCCAACCATTCTGCCAGTTGGGGAACTAGTCCAAGTTGCAGGGATAACGTTCGTACTGCCGAAGACAGGTCTATTCCCTCGTAAGGGTCGTTACCATCGGGTACTTCAGGAATGGGCACATCGCCACAAGGCAGTATCCACTCCGTACCCTCAGGTGCAGGATAATTGGGCACTACATAATTGGGATCGGGGTTACAGTTGGGCGGATAGCCACTTGGGTCTGGCTCCCCATTGCCATTACCAGTGCCACCTCCACCATTGCCCCCCGGATCGCCAGTTTCGCCACCGCCGGGTGGGGTATAGGGCGGATTAAAGGGCGGGTCTTCGCAATTTTCGCAGTCGGGCGGAGTTTCTGGTTGACAGAACCTGTCTACGCATATATCGCAATAATCGCACGCATTAGGATTCCAGTTTCCTCCCCCCCACGCCGCCGTACAGGTACACTTCTCCCTTACTGGCCATATCAGACACTCCAGAACCTCTTCTTCTTCACTATCCTCTTCATTCTTTACAGATATACCCTTCACGTTTTTCCCTGTTTTTATGGCCGTGCCATATCGATAGGTCTTTAACCGTTTGCCATTCCAGTCCCTTATTTCCACCGTTCCGTTGTAGACCTGCCTCTTCCCGTATATCCATGATTTTGTGGGCCGCAGGTGCACCCATTCGGCATGCACAACCTCTTTGTTGTCTTTGTACATCAGTAAATAATTGAGCGAGGCAAGGGGAACAATGGATTTCTTCTTGCCGTCCACCATCTGCATTACATTGCCAAAGTCCAACGGTATCTTTACAGCTCCCCCAGTGCTTAGCATCTTTTGGTAGGCTTTGTCCCAAACGGGCTGTTTGTTGGCAAATATTGTTTGCAGCGTTGGATGGCCAGATAATGCAGATAATCCCCCCGTTACTTTTTTCGAATTGGCTAAATGCGAATCGAAATAGCTCTTGGCCTCCGCTATGCTCAGGGCATTCTTCAGGTTATCGGGACCTTGAACCAAAAGTTCCTTGCGGCAGGAACTAAGGGCACAACCCGCACATACCACAATAAGCAGCAGGAAATATTTCCCTGGGAGCGTTATTTTCATAAATGTTTAATTCAGTTTGGCAAAATCAAGTTACACAATAAACAACATAAGATCAAAGTGTTAAAAAACGTACGCACCTTATTTCCAACACTTACCTATATGAAAATGGAGAAAACACCTACCAAAAGATATTTTTGCACTAACTTTGAAAAGCATGAGCAGTTTCGACTATAAAAAGGCTTTAAAGGATATCCCGCATAAACCTGGGGTTTATCAATATTTCGATGTGGAAGATAAGCTGATCTACATTGGCAAGGCAAAAGACCTGCGCAATCGTGTAAGCTCCTATTTTGTACAAGATAAGCAGCTGAATGGCAAAACCAGGGTTTTGGTGTCCAAGATCAGGCGCATACAGTTTACCATTGTAGATACGGAAATTGATGCCTGGCTATTGGAAAACAGCCTGATCAAAAAGCACCAGCCCCGTTATAACATCATGCTGAAAGACGACAAGACCTATCCTTGGATCGTCATCAAAAAAGAGCCTTTTCCCCGTATTTTTTCTACCCGAAAAGTAATTAAGGATGGCTCTACCTATTTAGGCCCTTACGCCTCTGTAGGCATGATGCACACTATTCTAGACCTTATCAAAGAAACTTATGCCCTACGTACCTGCAATTTGCCCTTAACATCAGAAAACATCAATGCAGGCAAGTTTAAGGTCTGCTTAGAGTACCAAATTGGCAATTGTAAGGGGCCTTGTCAAAATTACCAATCTGCAGCAGATTACGAGCATAACATTGCCGAAATCAAAGATATACTGAACGGAAAGATCGGCAATGTAATTAAAGAGGTGAAGCAAACCGTTAAAACCGCGGCAGAAGACCTGAATTTTGAACTTGCCCATCACTACCAGCAAAAACTATCGGTACTAGAGAAATACCAGAGCAAGTCTACCGTAGTGAATAGCGCCTTTACGAATTTGGACGTGGTCAGTATAGCTTCAGACCAGCGGTATGCGTTTGTCAATTACCTAAAGGTAATGAATGGCAGTATCATTCAAACGCAGACCATAGAAATCAAAAAACGTTTGGACGAAAGTGATGAAGAGTTACTCTCTATTGCCATTGCCGAATTCAGAACAAAGTTCAAGAGTACTTCCAAAGAAATTATCGTTCCTTTTGATCTGCTTCTGGAAGACCAGAACCTTAAGCTTACGGTACCCAAACTGGGTGAAAAGAAAAAACTGCTAGAGCTTTCCGAAAAAAACGTGCTGTTCTTTAAAAAAGAGAAGCTGAATCAGTATGAAAAGCTGAACCCAGATCTTAGGACGGAACGAATTCTGGGACAGATGAAAGAAGACTTGAGGCTTACCCAACTGCCCTACCATATCGAATGTTTCGATAATTCCAACTTTCAGGGTAAATATCCTGTTTCTGCCATTGTGGTATTTAGGGATGCCAAGCCCAGCAAAAAGGACTATCGGCATTTCAATGTCAAAACGGTAGAAGGTCCAAACGATTTTGCCACCATGCAGGAAGCTGTTTACAGGCGATATAAGCGCATGTTGGAAGAGGAACAGACTTTGCCCCAACTTATTATTATTGATGGCGGTAAAGGCCAATTATCTTCGGCCTTAAGCAGTTTAAAAAAATTGGGTATCGACAAAAAGGTAACGGTTATTGGAATAGCCAAACGTTTGGAGGAACTATATTACCCCAATGATAGCCTTCCCCTTTATCTGGACAAAAAATCGGAGACTCTGAAAATCATCCAACAGTTAAGAGACGAGGCCCATCGCTTTGGCATTACCTTTCACCGAAAAAAACGCGATCAGGGTACCCTAAAGACCGAGCTGGAAGAAATAGAAGGAATAGGTAAGGCTACCGCAGATAAACTCCTCCAAAAATTCAAGTCGGTAAAAAAGATCAGGGAAGCCAATACGGAAGAACTGGGCACTGTACTCCATAAAAAACAGATCATGGCTTTACATGCCCATTTTAATAACCAAACAAATGCCAAATAACATCCTTTCAGAAAAGGGAGATGTTGAATTCAAAAGAGCATCTTCACTTCGGCACAGGAAAGGCTGTGAAGTGAAGATGTACCTAACCTTCTATTGATTAGATTCCTCTCCGATAAATCGGAGCACGCCTAGCGTTGGAATGACAAAGCATATTATTGGGTTAACTTGAAGGAAGCTTCCCGTTCTATAGATCCCTTTTAAAAAAGAAAAGCTCCGATTTACATCGGAGCTTTTTATATGATCTGGGCTAGTATTCCCAAAGACCTTGTTCAAAGTCGGCCATTTTCTTTTTAATTCTTTCCGCTTCAAGCAGCCTTTCCTTTGGCGTTAAGGCTTTTCCATTTTCCATCAGGTCTTCTATTCTCAAATCTGCAGAATTGGACGTTTTGGTAATGTGGCTAAAGAATAATCTTCTTAGAAAAATATCATCGAAAGTCAGCCCCGAATTATCGTTGCCGTCATTTGCTATTTTTGTATTGGCCAGCAGGGTTCTCAGGTCATCAAAATAGATCCATCCAACAGGCTGCTCAGTTACAGTTGGTGCCATCGGCTGTCCATCAGCGCCTACAACAGGTGTACCATCAGCGTTTAAAGCCGCCCTGCTATCTAACCTTATGGGTGCAATACCTACAATACGAGGTTCAAAAACTCCTCTTTTTACATCAAAAATCCAATCTTCCTTCAACCTCAAGCCTTTAAATGCTTGGGCAAAAAAATCGTTGTTGGCCCCATTTAATTCATTGGTATTTGGGTTTATGCCCAAAAATGAAGTATCAGCCAATGACTTCTTACTGTTCTTAGGTTTTTCTGCCGAAACCGGGTCTCTTTCAAAGGATTCGTCATCTATCCCAAACAGCTCCAACTCCCCTTTGCTAATGGCATCATAAATCACCCCTATCAAATTAACTTTTGGAGAAGTCAACACCTGATTACCTTTATCCCTAAAGTCAATAATACGCCAAACCCGCTTGGTGTAAACAATGTCTTCCTTTTTAATTTCCGGATAAGGGATCGGTTCTGCTACAATGGTATCTTTGGCAAAAACATAGCCATCCTGCTTAGGTTTTCTAGGCTTTTTAGGTTTCACTTCTTCTTTTACTGGTGTAACAGGAGGTGGTGTTTCTGTTTTAGCCTTGGTCACTGTGGGTTTCTTTGCAGGTGTATTCTTACCTGTACCCTTTTTGTTTTGCGCAAAAAGAACCGTCGATAACGATACAAGAACAACAAATAGAAATATTTTTTTCATAACAATATTAGTTAATGGTAAATACCATTGAATTCAAGGCAGGCTGACGCCCATCTGGCATTTGCGCAATTACATTCTCAATAAACACCTTAGAACCAAAAGGCAGAGAGGCAATGGCAGCCTTGGCCTGACTGTTGAAGTTATCGCCGGTACAGTAGAAAGGCATCGGATCTTGACGCGGTCTCATAATGGTAACGGTGAATTTTATGACTTTAACATTCAGATCGAATTCAAAATTTTCAAGCTCGGCAACAATCTGGTCTGTACTGGCCATTTTACTGGCTGACATGATTCCTCCTTTTTTACCTGCAAACTTAGCTACAGGATCAGGCACGGCCTTTACCCTAAATTTTTGTGAGCCCAATGGCAATGTAGTGGTACCATTCTTTCCAGAAACATTGATGGAAACTTCCTTGCCCACTAAGGAACCTGGTACATTGATCATGTATTTACCACCAGAGCCCGACAAAGAACCTCCAGAGATAGTCGCATTTACATCAGGGAAACCTGGTGCCGATATCGTAAATGGATTAGGAATACCCGCATAGATCACATTCAACTTATCAGAAGAAATACTTGCCGATGGCTTAGCCACCTGATAGGTCATCGTTGGGGTTTCATAAGGGGTAACTTTACCCGTTCTATCTTTTACCCTAATGGTACCTTTCCACGTAAAAGTACCTACGCTACCTGTACCACCAGTGTAAACACCTTTGCCATTTTCCGTTGGCAATTTGTTTCCATTTACGGTAATATCTGGGTTCGATTTCGAGTCACTTGCCGTTAGGTAAATCTCCGCTTTATAGGGTTGGCCCTGAATTACATAAGAAGAAGGGGCTACTGCCACTGCCTGAAACTGATCGAGGGTAACCATAGGCTTATCGGCCAATATTTTATTGATCACATCGGCTTCCATATTTTTGGTATCGTTCTGGATCATGGTTAAAATGGTCCTGAAAGCGACCAATGGAACGCCCTCTCCAAAATTATTGCCAGTCCAGGTTTTAGGCTCTCCTGCTCTAGGTTTTACAGGATCTAAGGCCTGCAACATAAAAGTTGGTTTTCCTTCATCATGCTGTAAAAGAGAAGCCAATTTCTGACCTGTCTTGTTAATCTCGGCCTGCAATTTTTTCCCTGCCTTATGTTCGGTATCACTACCCATTATGTTCTGACCAATATCTAGATTGTTCTTTTGCTTTAAATCGCCATTTTCATCAAAACCATCCGCTGCAATCTGATCTTGAAGCTTATTGATGTACTTTATTAAGTCTTCACCTATTTTTTGTGCTTCCTGAGCTCTCTTAAGTCTTTCGGCATTATCTGTGCTTTCTTTTGCCTTGGTGTTTGCGTAGTTACTTAAAAGTTGTGTAATGTTGTTTTCAACATTATTTTTGGATGTATTCAAGCTATCGTTAATATTTCTGAAAGCTTTTAACACCAAGTCTGAAACATTGAGCGCAAGCATAGCCAACAGTACCAAATACATGATACCGATCATCTTCTGCCTTGCGGTTTCCTTACCTACTGCCATATTAAATTAGTTTTTTCTAGTAATTGTTAATATGACTAATTAAGCTCTTGGTTGGTTCATAGCCGTTAACATGTTGCCATAAATAGCATTTAACGACGATAAGTTTTTAGCTAGTTTACCTACTTCTTCCTTGAACTGTTTAGAATCTTCCATCGAATCGCTAAAGTTGTCCATGGTCAAGGCTAGGTTTTGATAAAACTTGTTCATTGATTTTAAATGTGCGCTTGAATCTTGCAATTCCAATTCATAAACAGCATTTAAAGCCGATAAGTTCTTGGCCAGGTTGTTAACTTGTTCGTGGTATGCTTTTGAGTCGGCATGACTTTCGCCAAGTTCGGCCAATTGAGCCGTTGCCTTTCCAAAAGCGGTATTCAGGTGATCGAAACTGGTAGATACCGTTTTCACCTTATCTGTAAATTCAGTTGTTGCCAACGAAGCATCGGCCACATTGGAAATTGTAGCTACCTTGTCACCAAAGGTACGCAGGCCAGTGCCCAGTTCTTTGATAAGGTCGGCACCAATCTCTTTATTCACCACTTCACTTAGGGCACTAATGGCCGAAGTATTAGGCGAGACGTCTCCTTCTCTCGATTTATCCCTTGCCGGCGCTCCCTCTTTTAACTCAGGATATGCTTTTTCCCATGGAAGATCTGGATGTGGAGGGAAGAAACCTCCCAATAAGAATAAAAATGCTTCTACTCCTAATCCAACACCAATCATGATACTTCCCCAAATGCCTCCCAAGTGAAGAATCTTGAATAATGCACCAACAATTACAACAGATGCACCAATAGATGTTGCCAAGTGTAATTTCGCTTCCTTTGTAGCAAATTTTGCCGCCATAGTTTTAAATTGTTTATTTTTTGAGTTTGTGGTTTACTTATCTAGTATTTTTTACAGCAGGCTATTACCTGGGAAATGGGACACGCATCTAAATCCGATATAAGATCTGGGCACATCCTGATATTCATAAGAAGCCACCGAATTCTGTAGGAAGAATCCTATATCTTTCCAAGAACCTCCTTTAACCACTTTACGGTTACCTTTTCTAAAAATTGGGTTTTTATCTTCCACAGAGGCTTTATTATAAGCATCTAAAGTCCATTCGGCCACATTGCCCGCCATATTGTACAATCCATAATCATTTGGCAAATAAGCTTTTGCTTCTACGGTATACAAAGCACCATCGTCTACATAATTACCCCTACCTACCTTAAAGTTGGCTTGCAGGCATCCCCTTGCATTCATGATGTAAGGTCCTCCCCAAGGGTATTTAGTCTGGGTTCTTCCGCCCCTGGCCGCATATTCAAATTCGGCTTCCGTAGGCAAAGCATATTTCAATCTCGAATTAACGGGCATTTTTCTTTGTCTGGCCACATTTTCATAAAACTCGGTTCTCCAAGCGCAAAAAGCATTTGCCTGCTCCCAGGTTACCCCAACCACTGGATATCTATCATAAGAAGGGTGGTTAAAGTAGGCCTCTACCATTGGATCGTTATATTCATAGGTATAATCGCGTCGCCATACCAAGGTATCGGGATACACCAGTACCGAAGGGTGCTGGTTTGGTTTTGACAGGTCAGGGTTATCGGTATAGATATCATAGTTGTCTATCCTTTCCGAATTGGCGCCATTTTGCAGGGCCAGATCAATATTCTTTGAAATATAGGCGTATCTCAACAATCTTTTATCGATGTCCTTATCATTTCCTCCATGAGAGAATTGAGATAAGTTATCGTTAATATACATCCCCTTTAGCTTATTGTTGATATCGGGCTTTTTATTGTTCCATAAGGCACTACCGTTCCCTACTTTCCTCCAGTCTATATGTTGGAATTTAGGCGCTGTTGCCCCAGCCGAAGTTTTTGGTTTGATAAAGTATTCGGTACCTTGTAAAAATTTGGTAATGGCCACTGAGTCTCTCACCCAATTTACAAACTGTCTATATTCTGCATTGGTGATTTCGGTTTGATCCATATAAAAGGGATTAAAGGAAACCATTTTGCTCTGCTTGCCCTGATAGAAGGTAATATCTTCATCAGTCATCCCGATCAGGTTACGACCACCAGGTATATAGACCATCCCCAAAGGGATTTTGTTGTTCTTAAATTTTCTGTTGTAGGCACCTATGAGCTCTCCCTGGCCACCCTTCCCACAGCTCGAAAGCATGGCAGAAATTATAATAAATGTAAGAAAGTAAATTTTCTTCATATGTTGTCTAAGCAATTTTATAGCAATTTTATCAATTAACATTGAGATTTACAACTATTCGCACAAAAAAATCCACACTTTTTCTTAAGCATTAATTTTATTAACATTTTCCTTCATCGCAAAAGTGAGGGACTGTAAAATTTAATTTTAGGTCCACCACCCTATCCCAATGAAGCTAGAAAGTGCCATAATCAGCAAAAAAGCACAAGTTTTAACCAAATGTTAAGCCTTCAAACAGAAGTTAACGAACTGAACAGCAATTTATTGTTGTTTTTTCACCAAAAACAGAAAAAAAGACCAAGCTGCTGCAAGATAGTCCATAAACCACTGAATATCAATACCAAAAAATAAGTAAATTTTATCTATTTATTAGATTTTTTGATATAGTTTTCCAAAGCCATGATCATGGAAGGAGCCTCTGGATTGGGCGCTGCGATATCCACAATTAAGCCTTTTTCGGCCACCGCCTTTTGTGTATTGAGTCCAAAAGTTGCAATCCTAGTATTGTTTTGTAGAAAATTGGGGAAATTTATATACAGTGATTGTATGCTCGATGGACTAAAAAAAGCAAGAACATCATAAAATACATCTGCCAAGTCGGAAAGATCGCTCACTACTGTCCTGAACAGCACCGCAGGCGTTACATCATAACCATTTTTCTGCAGAAAATTCATGGTATCTTCCGTTGCCACATCAGAACATGGGTAAAGGAACTTATCACCGGCATGTTTCTTCAACACTTCGGCCAGGTCGGCCGCAGTCTGTTTACCAAAGAAGATCTTACGCTTCCTATATTGGATATACTTTTGTAGATAAAGCGCCGTAGATTCTGAAATACAGAAATATTTAAGGTTTACAGACACTTCATACCTCATTTCTTCACAGATCCTGAAAAAATGATCTACGGCATTTCTACTGGTAAAAACCACCGCAGTATAGTCGGCCAAATTGATCTTCTCTTTTCTAAAATCCTTGGCCGGCACCCCTTCTACATGTATAAAAGACCTAAAATCTATTTTTAGATTATATTTCTTTGCTAAATCAAAATATGGTGACTTTTCAGTTTCGGGTTTTGGCAAAGTAACCAATATACTTTTTACCTTGCGCAATCTTTCTTCTTTGTTTTCTTGCATTTTCCTTATTAGCACTTATAATCCTATAGCCTTGATTAATATCAATATAGGGCAAATTTCGAGGGTGCAAAAATACAAAAATAAATACAATTTAGGAAACCTATATTGAGATAAAATATTTACCGCAGCCCTAATGAACTGAAAAACGAAGATTACCAATAGGGTAAGTATGCCCAAAAGCACATACAATGACCCATATTTGGCCGGAGACAGGGCAAATGCGATAATAATAGGAATAAACAATAAGGAAGCATTAAAATAACTTAAATATAATATAGAGACATATTGGTGCAAGGGTTTCTGTACATTGAAAACAAAACCCAAAATTCTCAGGCATACAATCTTTAATAGATATAGCAGAATAATGGCTATAGAAATCGCCACAAAAAAAGAGAAGCCCTCCTGCACCTGCTGCAACTGCCTATATTGTGCCACCAGATAGAAAAACATGCCAATGGTAAAGCCAAATTGGATAAACAGCAGCAAGAAAGACCACGAGGTGATGAGGTTGTCTTCCTTATTCAGGTTGGTTAATGCCCTATTGCTATAGAAAGACTGTACTACCGCACTAAGTTGTTTTGCAAAGGTGTTCTTGAGCACTGCAAACAGCACCAATAAAAAAGCAATAATACCCAAGATCCATATTTCTCCCTTTGGCAACAGATCACCATGCTGGTAATCTACTTCAGCCCTATAGTTGGCCGCCTGGCTGATCAAGCGGTTCAAATTAAAAACCTCAAAACCATAACCCGCATTTAAACTGTCCAACCACTGTGCATTGGTCAGCGAATCTCTAATCCTTAATATTTTAGGGGTTAATGTATCTATACTTACCGTAATGGCGCTATCGGGCCTAAGGGATAAGTCATCTGTAACAGCGGATGTCATGGCCACCGTATCTGGCTGCGGCAGGGTACGCTGGGCATTTGCAGCTACGCAGCACAATAGGCCAACAAAAAACGGAGTAAGTATCTTAAACATGCTAGAATAGTGCGGTAATACCAAAGTGTATTTTCCCTTGCCGCAAATTTAGTGGATTATTTTGTTGTTTCCCTAATGCATAGCTGACAGAAAGTATACCAAGGTTCGTTTCAAAATTAATTCCCGTTCCAAAGCCCAAAGGATAGTCTTTGTAGTTCAGGTCGGCTGTTTTCCTTTTAACATAGGCCTGGTTATAGAAAATGAACAGGAAAGAGTTGCGTTCTAACAGGTAGCGCAGTTCGGCATTAGCATAGGCATAACCCGTGGCCAATATAGAAAGTTCATTAAAGCCTCTTAGGCTTTTTTGTCCACCAAGCCTAAACACTTCATTTTCCAATAGGTATTTACCATTTAGGAAGGCTGTTTCATTGCTTAGGGCTACCACCAGCTGTTTGGCCAATGGAACATAATAATTAATGCGGCTGAATAGGCGGTAAGAGGTACTGTTCAAAGTCACGTTCTGGTAGAGTGCTTCGGGAATGGCCGCATTACGCTTGATCTTTTTTGCACCCACGGCAAAATCTAACGAAAGGGTATAACCTTTCCGCGGATTAAACCGGTAGTCGAGCTGCTCAAGATTAAGCCCAAGACCATAAAAGGTGGTACCGGCATCTAAAATAGGAGGCAATACTGTGGCATTTTGGTAGCCTTCTACCGAAACCAGGCTGGTCGCTTTATTCTCGATAAAAAACTGCAAGGCATTATTTCCCTTCAACAGGTAATTGAAGCCTAGCTTGGTATCGACATTCAAAAACGAGGTATCCTGTTTATAGAGATAAAGACTTGGGCTCAACCCAAATTCTGTATTCAATACGTGGGGAACATTTGCCTTCAATTCTAACAGCTGGCTTTTTCCGGCAAGCCCCTGGTAATTAAAGTCCAATTGTTCGGCCCTCTTAAAGGCATTGTAAAGGTGCAGCTTAAGGTTACCTACCAACTGCGATTTGCCGGTAGAGCCATTCTGCTGTAGCCCTAATATACCGTCGAACTGGTTGGCATCTTTCTTATTTGCGTACACCCGTATCAATGCTTTTTGGTTGGCAAAGCCTATTTCGGGACTTTTGACCACTTCCAGGAAAGGAAGCTCCCGCAGCCTGTTTTCCATTAGGCCTACATATTTCTCTGCATAATAATCGCCCTGCCTTATATTGAGGTAATTCTGCAGGTATTTTTGGCCAATTTTGGCACTCCCCACCACTTGTACGCTGTCATAGGTAATGCGTTGGTTGGGCTGTACCTTCAGCTGTGCGGCAATCTTTTCCCTGTCCATCATGATGCTGTCCAAACCGATGGCAGCAAAGGGATAACCGTTGTTCTCGTAATAAACAAGCAGGCTCTCAAATAACTGGGTAAGCTGCTTGGGGTTAAAATTAACTGCCCTAAAATTCCTTTCCCTAAAACCTACGGACTGCAGTACGGCCGATGGCAACTTGGCACTTAAGGCCACCAATTGATATTGCTTGTTGGCCCTGAGCAGCAGCTGCACCTTTCGATCGTTAAAGACCAGTTTTTCCACTTCGGCCAATAGGTAACCCTGAAACTGTAGCTGCGAAACCAACAAAGCCGCTGTTTGGTATACCGTGATACTATCGGGCTGTGCCGATTTAAACTGAAGACTTTTCAACAGGCTAGGGTCTGCTTCTACCAAACTCACGTTGAGCTGATAGTTCTTTTGGGCCGATACTTTGCTCAGCGCCAGAAAACAAAAAATAGAAAGCAGGTACCTCATCTGTTTATTTGCTCTTTCATCCCAGCGGCCCTACGCTTGTAAGCTATTGCCTTGAAGGAAATTCAAACATACTAAAAACTGCTCTTCATTTGGGTATTGACTACTAAAAGACTTCAGGCAACTTTAATTGAAAAATGCACTTCAATAAATTCTTTACCCTTTCCTAGAGGTCTATCAGATTAGAAGAGCGCGCAAAGAAATACCATTATTTCGATGAGAGAGTATGACAAAGAGCATTGAAAATCAACGGGGTTAAACCAGCACCGTAACATAGCCTGCATGCAGCATGTTAGATCTCTCCTCTTAAAAATCGTCGAGATGACGGTAAAGGGAGGGCAGTACATCAACAAAACGTCTTTTCGATGGGGAGGAACGACGAAGAGAAATCTATATAGAAGAATGTACTTTTATTTCCTTCGCTACCAATAATCCGATGGCTATAGGATCGGCACAGGTTGTATTCTTGAAAGCAATTTGGCCTAGAAAAAGATCTTTTTCTCTTCTTTCGTTTCACCTCCACACTTATCATTCCAAACCTAAGCCGTTATTCCACTTTTGTTTCTGTCATGCCGACGACAGAGCCTGCTCCGATTTATCGGAGAGGAATCTCTGGAAGACAGCTTGAGTTAGGTAATCCGCTTCCTCCCTGTTGTTTTTATCTATACTTGCACAGGTAGGCAACCTGTTCAGCTGTTTTTACCTTAAAAGTGGTATGGGCTTCTACTTCAAACTGTTGTCCGGCCGAGCAGGTTTTCCAATCTCCATCTTGGGCCAATAATACTTCCATCTGTCCTTCTACTACAAGCATGGTTTCGTGGGTGGTGGTGCCAAATTCATATTCGCCTTTATCTATAACACCTACGGTTGATTTCCCCTGATTTTCATAGGCGAGCGATTTTACGGCTCCGTCAAAATATTCATTTACAGTAATCATATGGCTAAAATAGCAACATATAATCTTAATTCCTGCAAAAAAGTAAATCTTAAATTGGCATTAATGAAACTTTAACCGTAATTGTTCATGCGGCTTTGTTTAACGCCATAGTTAGATATATCTAACTTCAATAGCCAACCTGCACTTAAATTATTAAATCCCTCCTCCTAAGGTCGTCGAGATGACGGTAAAGGGAGGACAGTACATCAACAAAACGTCTTTTCGATGAGCAGGAACGACGAAGAGAAATCTATACTAGAAGAATGTACTTTTATTTCCTTCGCTACCAATAATCCGATGGCTATAGGATCTGTACAGGTTGCGTGCAAGATGACAATTTTGCTATTGCTTTTCCTATATACCGTAAACCATTAGGTAGAAAACCATGGTCTGGCAATACACTAGTTCTTGTTTACCTTCGTTTTCCTTTTATAGTCATTAAAGGTCTGCTCGCCCAGCAATACCTTCATAGCGCTGTCGCGAGACAGGCGGAGCTTTTTCATCTTCTCTCTTTTTTCCAAGGGGTCATTTGAAGGCTGTTCAATCAGGGCCTTCATATCTGCCGTAAACTTTTTGTTTACATTTTTCACCTGTGCTTGCTGTTCGGCACTTAGTATGGCCATAGCGGCATGGCCTGGAGTAACGGGTTTCTTTTTTTGCTGGGCATATCCATTTAAAATGGCTACCTGCAACAATGCGAGTACGATAACTTTCTTCATCTCTATTTTTTTTCCATTAATTGACCCACCATTTTGGCAAGCTGGTCTATACGTTTATTGGTTTCTGCAAGCTCTTTTTCTTTCTGGATAAGGTGCAGGGTAAGTTCTTCTATCTTCTTGAGCAGTACTTTGTTCATCTCTCCCAGTTCCAATCCTTCCTTGGCCACTTCCTTTGCCGAGGGCACTTCGGGCAGGTGCTTGTTCTGCCTGATAAAGGCCTCCAATTCTTTCAAAGATGGCATGCTGTAGCTGTCTTCGAACACATAATCGGGCCAATTGGCCGTGGGTTCGATCTTTACCTCCCTGGCCCTGATCTTACCGTTTACCGAAAGCTTTTCCTGGGGGGCAGTGGTGCCAATGCCTACGTTGCCATTTGTTTTCAGTGTCATCACATCATTCCAATAGCCGGCGGTGAACGTAAGGTCGTGTTGGCTTTCAGTACCTATCTTGGCCACGTTGCTAATATGGGCAAACATTCCCACTTTTATTCCGGAACCTTCCGTTACCAGAAGTTTAGCATGTTGGTTGCCATGCACCTGCATGACCTTGTCCCAACCCTGCGCATTGTCTATTGTGGAAGTACCGATACCGAGATGTCCTCCCTGTCTTTGGAATACTAACGGATGGTCATAGGAATCGCCCACCTTCTTTGCCTGTATTTCTGAGAAATTACTATTGCTCACTTTTATATCTAAGCCTGACAGCGACAGCCCTTTAGCTATATCCAGATCATTTGTTGTAGTAAAGCCCCTATCTGTAATTCCCTGTAAATCGAAACCTCCCGAATTAGGCAGACTAACATTCAATTTTTCTATGGCACCTGTACCTGAATTTCTAGTCAACACCTCATAGCTTCCCACAGAAGTTGCAGGTTCATTGTTCAGGAGCATGATACCAGCAAAGCGGCTAGTACCATTCACATCCAAGGGATATTCAGGTTCAGCAATCCCCTTGTTGATCCCGATCCAACCGTCCTTGTTCCAGGTATAGGGGTAGGCATACTCTGGAGCGGCACCATGATTACCTAAGCGCGTGGTCAACAACCTGATGCCACTTAATCTGACTACATTTCCGCTATTATGGGTCATGGTTAAACGAAGATAATCACTTTCATCGAAACCATTTAACCAATGGTACCTACTTACGCCACTACTGCCAAGAAAATAGGTAGAATTATGGAGTGTGGTCCAGTTTACATTATTTTGAGAATGTTCTATCTTAATATTCACATAAGTTCCTGCGCAATAGCCATAATCAAGTGCCAACCACATGGCATTGGTGTAAGTCATTCCTCCCCATGTCCACCTCGCCGCCTTTGTGCTGCTTCCATTGATCACCTCTATTTGTGCGGCCGTACCCGTCCTTTGAGAGAACAAACTGTTATTCAACGTAGCCGGCACGAAATTGGTCTTATCGGCAGATTCCTCATAAGTAATCTGATAGCCTTTCTTATTGAATGCCAATACATCGTGAAAGGTTTTACTGGTTGGGGTCTGGTAAAACTTAAATCTATTAGAAGAAGTAGCTTCAATCACCTTATTGGCGGCAATTGCAGATACTTCATAGGCATCCATATCTTGTGCATATACCTTACCTTGTATGCGTGCGTTTCCATTTACATCAAGTTTATGGCCTGCATCGGTAAAAGTATTACCATAACCAAGCAATGCATTGCCATTTGGCGAAAAGTACAGCCTATTGTTACCGTTACCGTCGGCAAGCAATACACTCCCGGTCAAATTACCTGGCAGATCGGATGAGGTAGCACCAACAATTGTATTTCCAGAACCGGTAGTGATGCCCTTACCTGCATAAGCTCCAATGAATGTGTTGTTCTTGCCCGTAGTCAATTCATAGCCCGCCTTATTTCCAACAGCCACATTATCTGAAGAATTGGCATTATACAATGCTTGATAACCGATTGCCGTATTTTGTCCATTGGCTGCAGTGCTTTCCAATACGGCCAGTGCAGTAGCTCCTCCAAAGGAAATAAGGACGGTGGGTGCTACAGTATAAGTATTAGTTTTAGAATAATCAACATAGTATATTTCTAACGCGTTGGTTTCGTTAATTGATGTATTAAGGGTAAACGAGCTGTTATTAGCAGTGGGAGTTATACTCACCTGTGGTGCATAGCCTGTACCCGAATCGCTAGTATATAGCTCATAATAATAATAAACACCATCCGACCACGACAGATAAAATTCTAGTATAGCACCAGTTCCATGCCCCCCTACAAGGCTTGGTACAAAACTTCCCAAATCAACAGCACTTTTAATATATCCTTCTATATATAGTCCATTGGTGCTGCTCACGTCCATATAGAGATATTCCCATTCAATAGTGTGGCTACCAAAATTTATGGTTGGTCGGCTATAAGTCCCTGGATTGACAATATTGATTTCCTTTATGGCATATTTCAATGTGTTGGCCTGAGCTAAAGCGCCTGTACCATAACTGGTGTTTTCCTGTGCAATTGCCCAGCTTGCGCCAAAAAGGCACAGCAGGAGAGCGATAATTTTCTTCATGGTTTGTTGGTTTCCGTTGGTTTGTTAACCTGTGCCTCTAAATAATGATTTTTTTTCTGGAAATGCAATAGGAAAGTGGGCTTTGGTTATGGGTTGTGAGTTGTGGGTTAGGCTTACCAGAATTGCCAAGTTGGGGAACCGCCAGAAAGTTAGATTTATCTAATATCAAACACTATCAATACCTTACTTAATTAACTCTGGTATAATCGCTTGCACTCAACTTTCATCAGGCGTGGAGCAGAAAAATAGTTTATGGCTTTTTTGTCTGTTCTAGTTTATCCATACGCTCTTCCAGTGCCTTTAACTGTTTTTCTTTCTGGATAAGGTGCAGGGTAAGTTCTTCTATCTTCTTGAGCAGTACTTTGTTCATCTCGCCCAGTTCCAATCCTTCCTTGGCCAATTCCTTTGCCGAGGGCACTTCGGGCAGGTGCTTGTTCTGCCTGATAAAGGCCTCCAATTCTTTCAAAGATGGCATGCTATAGCTGTCTTCGAACACATAATCGGGCCAATTGGTAGTGGGTTCGATCTTTACCTCCCTGGCCCTGATCTTACCGTTTACCGAAAGCTTTTCCTGGGGGGCAGTGGTGCCAATGCCTACATTGCCACCGTCAATGGTCATCCCTACGTCTGCGCTACCTGATGCAAAAACGATCTTACCTGCATCATTCCTAATGCCAAGATTATTGGCGCCGCCAATACTAAAAGCGTAGCCATCACCGATAATTTGATTTACTTGGCTTGACTTGTTTATTCGCAGTCTTGTTAGAAGGCCTACTTCACCATTAAAAGTGGCATTTCCATCGGTGGCGATAATAACAGCATTGCCAGAGCCACCAGCATCTAAACGTATAGCTTTTCCCGGACTAGAAGTAATTGTAGGTGACGTTGTCGCTGCGTCAGAATAAACTCTTATTTGATTTCCAATTTCTCCAAAATTAGCTACAAATCCTGACTTGACTACAGAAATGTCGTTGGTAGTGCTGCCCCCCCTATCTGTAACTTCCTGCAATGTTGGCATTAAGACCGCTCTAAGTTGACTTTTTGAAGTGTAACCCCAAGTTCCACCCACTAAAGCAGTCATGAAATAGTTTGGATCTGAAAAATTACCTCCGTCGCTTGTCGCACCATTCCATTGGATAGCACTACCACTAATATTCATGTTGTAAGTTTCGCCATCGGCCGAGACGACATTATGGCCGTTTATTTGCGGCCTGACCTGAAAATTTAATATCCTATTGCTTCGATCCACGGCAAACACCGTTCCCAAATAACTGCCCGCATCATCATAAGAAGATAAGTATAAGTTACTTCCTGCATTGCCACCATTTTCATTGCCTATTGCATACAGATCCCACCTTAAGGAGTTATTGGTCTTGAAAAGCAGTTCTCTATAATTATTGGCCGTTCCATTGATAATCAGTCCGCCGGTATTCAAAAAACTTGTGGTCGTGTTGCCATTATTAGTAACGTCCTGCAAGGTTGGCGAGGTGGTCTGGGCATTGGAAGTGACCGAAATCAATGTGATGAACGCCAGGGAGAGTAGTCTTAATTTCTTCATTTCAAATTTATTTTTTTAATGCTGGATATCTTATCTGGTTCTTTAAGGGGCAGTTGTTATCTTCTATTGTTTTTAATGGCTATACGATTTAATGATTGCAATGGGCTCATCTAAATGCGCTATTTAGGGTGATTGGGCAAGGGTAATGTATAAGCAGGCGCAATGTACAGGGCTGACCCTAATGGTACGCAAAGGGGATTGCCGCCCAATGGGGATGGCAAGGGAGCGATAATTTTCTTCATGGTTTGTTGGTTTCCGTTGGTTTGTTAACCTGTGCCTCTAAATAATGAAATTTTTTCTGGAAATGCAACAGGAAAGTGGGCTTTAGTTATGGGTTGTGAGTTGCGGGTTAGGGGTTACCGGAATGATTTACGGTTATAGATGTCTCGTATCCTGGACATGACAATTTTTTAGGGTTATGGGCTGCAGGTTATCAGTTGTGGGTTAGGCTTACCGGAATTGCCAAGTTGGGGAACCGCTAGAAAGTTAGATTGATCTAATTTAACATCAAATATCATCCATACTTTCCCTAATTGGCTTTTGTAGAAGCATCTTCGTTTCGTAAAAGCACGAAAGCTTAGGCTTCTATCTCCATTTCTACCAAATACAAAAGAACACACTAAGTGTGAGAGCGGGTTTAACCGTAACCCTATTTTCAGTATGCCTTGCCTGAAGGGCTATAAATTGAGTAGTTTAGTATAAGACATTGTCCGGTTTTGGCCGAA
Source organism: Pedobacter sp. ASV28 (assembly GCF_016428855.1). Classification (GTDB taxonomy): domain Bacteria; phylum Bacteroidota; class Bacteroidia; order Sphingobacteriales; family Sphingobacteriaceae; genus Pedobacter. The sequence continues at coordinate 408 of NZ_JAELTN010000052.1, read as the reverse complement.
ATAGTCCACCCTTGTTCGGGTGTTGTTCGGGAGTTGTTCGAGAAACCTTCGGTAAAAGTACCTTTTTACCGAACAAGCCCCGAAGAAGTCACGAATAAAACCCCTCTTGCCCAAGCCCAGCTTGTGCTTTATACCAACGGGACCAAGTCAGCCAAGTTTCGTTTTAAGCACAAGCACCACTCTGGCGCAAGCGTCCGCTTGGGCCTAATTAAAAACTCAATTAGTTTTAAGCACAAGCACCGTTACACTTATGCTTGCGCTAGAAATCGCTTAAACCAGAAGGGACAAGCTGCCAGTTTATACTACAGGAATTTTATTGTGCACTGTACATGAGCAACATGCAGGCCATATTGACCATGGATGCACAACAACAGGCGAGGAAAAAATATGGACATCGTGCTTATCAAT
>NZ_JAELTN010000051.1 GCF_016428855.1 Pedobacter sp. ASV28 | reverse complement strand
CCCCCCCCCCCCCCCCCCCCCCCCCCCCCCCCCCCCCCCCCCCCCCCCCCCCCCCCCCCCCCCCCCCCCCCCCCCCCCCCCCCCCCCCCCCCCCCCCCCCCCCCCCCCCCCCCCCCCCCTTTTTCAACCAGAAGACGGCATACGAGATGGTAACGCAGGTCTCGTGGGCTCGGAGATGTGTATAAGAGACAGGGCAGGTACCAACAAATGGTGTTGTTGAACAATATGTGCTGGAAATGGCTAGCAATTCAAGCTTTAATAATCCTATTGTAGGCTCGCCATTTACGCTTACTGGAACCTCACAAAATATTGCGGGTCTTTTATCGGGTACAGATTATTATTATCGGGTATCAGCCCAAAAAAATACAGGTATTGCTCAAAAAGGAGCTTATAGTGCCGTTACAAAAGCAACCACTGCTTTAGCGTTCGATTATTTAAATGCGCTTTCCATCAATAACATTAATTTTTCTCCAGTTTTTAGCGCTACTCAATTTACTTATACTGCCATAACGGCCAATGCAGACTTTCAGCTATTGGCCGCACAGCCCAATGCCGGTTCAATCATAGAAATGAAAGTGAATGGAGGAAGCTTTAGTACACTCACTAGCGGGGTGTTATCACCTGCAATTCCCTTAAACTTTGGGGTCAATACCCTCGAAGTAAAAGTAACGGATGGTTCATCAAGTAGAACTTATACTTTATCCATTAATCGGGTTAGTCCAACCACTCGTTATGTTAGCCAAAATGGTGCAGGTAACAAAGATGGTTCTTCATGGGCAAATGCTTCAGACGATCTGCAGTTAATGATCAACAATTCATCTATGTATGATATGGTGTGGGTGGCAAAGGGCATTTATATTCCCAAACGGAAAGCAAACGATGTAAATACCATTGCGGTCAACGATCGAAATAATGCCTTTTTATTGAAAGCAGATGTAGAGGTGTATGGCGGTTTCACTGGCGTCGAACAGTTCCTGTCGCAAAGAGATTTAAATATTCAAGCAAATAAGACTACACTTAGCGGCGATTTTCAGGGAGATGATCTATTAATAGGTAAAGGTTTAGGTTTAAGCATGCAAAATATGGCCGATAATGCTTATCATGTAGTGGTTAGTGCAGGGCCTGTAGGAACAGCATTGCTTGATGGTTTTACCATTTCTGGTGGTAATGCCCTTAGGTTTGGATCTACAGAGTATATCACGGTAAACGGCGTATCGGTTTACACGGGGAATGGTGGTGGAATAAGTTGTACTGAATCTTCGCCACGATTAAGTAATCTGCAAATCATCGGCAACGCTGCTTATGTAGGTGGTGGAGGTATAAGTAACCGATCTTCGTCGCCATTAATTGAAAATGTAATCGTTTCCCGAAATATAGCTACTGGGCATAATGCAACTAGCTTGGGCGGGGGGATTGTAAACTATAGTTCGTTTCCTATTATAAAAAATGTAATCATAGACGGAAATACAGGATACTCTGGTGGCGGGATTTATAATAAGGGTGGTTCTAATGCTATTTTTACCAATGTTAGTATTACTGATAACCATGCGGTAAAAGTATTTAACTCTGGTGGTGGTATTTGTAATGAAGAATCATCGCCCATTTTAACCAATGTATTATTTGCCAACAACACGGGTTTAGAAGGTGGGGCGATTTATAATGGCTATACCAGCGTACCTGTTTTAACCAACGTGACCATTACTAAGAATACAGCTGATGCAGGAGGTGGCATTTATCATTACGACAACTCGTTGAGCAAGATTCGGAACTCCATTATATGGGGCAATAATAATGGAATTGGTAATCCGGGGGCTACTACAGTAGAATATAGTCTGGTGCAGGGAGGCTTTTCAGGTACTGGTAATATTGCCGCCGATCCTCAATTTAAGGATGTAAATGGGGATTATCAATTGAGAAGCGGAAGTCCAGCCATTGATGCGGGCAGTACCAGCTACTATGGTAATGCCGAATCGCCTAATATCTCGACGATTACTAAAGACTTGGGCGGTAACAAAAGAGTGCTTGGTGCCGGTATTGATATGGGCGCTTATGAAATCCAAGAGCTTATTGCTGCATTAAATTTTGATGGCGTAGATGACAAGATTAGCTTTAATAGCAACAATACAGTGTCGGGCGCATTTACGGTACAGGCTTGGGTACGTCCTACAGATTTTACCAAAACCATGCATGTGTTGAGTACCAAGTTTGCTGGAGGTTATGGTTTTGACCTGCAGTTGAAACAAGGTAACACCATTCACGCAAATATAGGGTCTGCTAATGCTTGGTTAAGTAATACGGCCGATGTGACTTATGATTACAGTGCTGGCAGATGGATGCATATTGCCTATGCGGTATCTGCTACGGGTTATCAAATCTATGTGAATGGCAGCCTTAAGCAAAGTGGTACTTTTTCGGGCACTCCTTTGCTAATGGATGCTAATCATCTTTTGCAATTAGGTTATAGTGGAACAGAAAACACCTATTTCAAAGGCGATATGGATGAGGTGAGAATTTACAACAAAGCCTTGAGCGTAGAAGAAATCAATAAAGAAATGATGAACGCTGTGACTACTTTGCCGCTTAATCTGGAAGCACATTATAATTTTGATGAAGGTGTCCCGTCTCTAAATAACGCCGCAAAAACAATATTGGAAGACCAAGGAGCTAATGCACGAAATGGTGTGTTGAGTGGTTTTAATTTAAGTGGAAATAGTAGCAACTGGGTAGAAAGCTATGCAATGGTTTTGCCAGCAGCAGCAGTGCCAATCAGCTTGTCGTCATCCTCTTTCGAAGCTCGTTGGGGATACCCTCAATTGGGCATTGTAGATAATGGCTATGTATTGGAGGTAGCCACTGATGCTGAATTTACCACACCTGCAGCAGGTTCTCCTTTTATGGTGGCTGCGCAAACAAAAACAATTACTGGCTTGGCAGCAAATGCCACTTACTATTACCGAGTGGCGGCAGACAAGCAAAGCGTTACTGGACAGGGAGCGTTCTCTCCAGCCATAGCGGTTACCTTACAAACCTTCAGCCCTCCAGGGAATGCCTTGAATTTTGATGGTAGCGACGACCATGTAGCGATGCAGCCCCAATCTACGGTGGTGAAGGGCAATTTTACCGTAATGGCTTGGGTAAAACCAGGACATGCGACTAAGGCGATGCATATTTTTAGTACCCGAGAAGGTGGGGATAATACTTTCGACATGCAATTAACAGGAGGAAATAAGATACATGGCGATATTGGGAAAGGCACTTCATGGATGACTAATACCGCAGATGCCAATTACAACTATCCAATTAATCGCTGGTTGCACGTCGCTTATGTGGTATCTCCTTCGGGCTATAAAATCTATGCTAATGGGAAAGAAGTAGGCAATGGCACTTTAACGGATGAAGCGGTGTTGCTTGATGCTGCACATTATATTACTATTGGTAAAAATGCCTCGGAAAATACCTATTTCAAAGGGAGTATTGATGAGGTAAAGCTATACCGTGCGGCTTTAACCGAAGCTGAAATTAAGATGGATATGTTGAACAATATTTCTAATCCAGCGGCTTTGGTAGCTTATTATAACTTTGATCAAGCGACTAACAGCAAAAGCGATGTACTTACCGACCAAGGGAACAATGCTTTTAATGGCAGTGTAAAGAATTTTGAATTGGCAGGCAATACCAGTAATTGGATAGAGAGTTATGCCATGGTGGTGCCAACTGTAGCTGATGCCACAGCAGTTACCTTCACCAGTTTTAATGCCAATTGGACTGCACCGGTAAATGGTATTGTAGATAACGGCTATATTTTAGAGGTCGCTACGGATCCTAATTTTGATTTGCCAATTACAGGTTCTCCATTTGCCGTAAATGCTTTAACAAAGGAAATTACGGGCCTAAACGGCAATGCAACCTACTATTACCGTGTTAGGGCAGATAAAACAAGTGTCAGCGGTCAGGGCGCAATATCAGCTACTGCAAGTGTGTTGACCACAGAACCTGTTTTACCAGTGGTTTTGCTAAGCTACACGGCCAGAAAGGAAAATAACTTTGCCAAACTAGAATGGAAGACCACCAATGAACGTAACAACAAAGGTTTTGAGATTTGGAGAAAAGTGGAAAGCTTAAAGCTGAAAGTTGAAAGCGGGGATAACGACGGGTTTGTGAGGATAGGTGAGGTATCGGCAGCTTCTTATAACTTAGAACCTAAAACTTACAACTTTACAGACAAACAGCCCCTAAACGGCACCAACTACTATAAACTGGTACAAATAGACAATAATGGCACAACAACAGAATTGGGTATTAGAACAGTAAACTTCGGTCTTCCGACATCGGACATCCGACTATATCCTAATCCCACAACAGATCAGGTGACGATCCGTTTTACAGCTGGTACGTATCAACAGTTGGAGTTGTCAGACCCTATAGGCAGGGTATTGCAACGTTATGAGCTTGCTAAAGGAATAGAAGAATACACCGTTAGCTTGGGTATTTATCCATCAGGTACCTATCTATTGAAAGTAAATGGCAGAGAAGGGAAACAAATCATGAAGGTCATTAAGCAATAGGATCTAGAAATATATTCTTGATGTTTTGGTTAAATTTTGTCCAGTTTTATAAAACTGGACAAAATTGTACGTTTAAAATTTAGGGACAAGAAACGTGTGGTTTAACTTTGTGGTTAAAACCAAACTACACTGCATGTATAAATCTTTACGATTTCTAACCATTTTATTAATATCCACATCCTCTTTACTTAGTAAAGCGCAAACGCCCGATACCAATAATATTTTATATGTAAATGTCAATGTTTCGGGCGGTACAAGCAGCGGCAATTCTTGGGCAAATGCCATTCCGCAGTTGGCTGATGCCCTGAAATGGGCAAGGCAACAAAACAACTTTACATCAGGCAACCCTTTAAAGATTTACGTTTCCAAAGGCACTTACAAGCCAATGTATAATGCGGCAGATGCCAGTTTTACCACCAACGCCAACCGTGACAATGCCTTTGTAATGGTCAATAACGTGCAGCTCTATGGAGGTTTCGACCCTGCAAACAATATTGACGACCTGACCCATACACGAGATTATACAAACACGATATTAAGTGGCGACATCGGAACTGTCGGAACAGCAACCGACAATACCTATCACGTTCTCATTTCTTCGGGAGGTATCGGAACAGCAAGATTGGATGGTTTTATGGTTACGGGCGGTTATTCTACATCATCTAATTCCGGCTTGGTTACGGTAAACAGTAATGCGATTTACAGGTCTTATGGTGGCGGAATGTATAACGTATCTTCCTCGCCCGTTGTTACCAATTGTAGTTTTACAAATAACGTATCGCCATACGGCGGTGGAATATTTAATGTTACCGATGCTGCTCCAAGCATTACCAATTGCAGTTTTACTGGCAACAACTCCAGCGGCTATGGCGGCGGAATGGCTAACCAGAGCACCTCGTCTGCACTTACTGTTTCGGGCTGCACTTTTAGCGGTAACAACTCCAGCGGTTACGGTGGTGGCATGTACAATTATACTTCATCGCCAACCATTACCAATTGCAGTTTTATAGGCAACTCGGCAGGCAACTCCGGTGGCGGCATGGCTAACCAATCTTTAGCTTCGCCAACTATTGCCAATTGCAGTTTTACAGGCAATACGCTTACTACTTCTTTCGGTAGCGCAATGTATAATGCTTCTTCTTCGCCAGCCATTACCAACAGTAGTTTTACCGGCAATACGGGCGCTTCTCCTGGTTATGCAATATACGACAATAGTTCTTCTTCGCTTACGCTGACCAACGTAATCATTGCCAACAACGGTGGCAATGGTCTTTTTAGTCTGAACAGCACTATTGCTATGCAAAACAGTATTGTGTGGGAAGCGATAAACGGAACTTACACGCCAAAATACTCTTTGATAAAAGGCTCAACGTCTACCAGTGACGGCAACATCAAGGCAGTAACTTATAGCGCAACCGATATTTTTACCGATTATTCGGGCGGCGATTATACGTTGAAGCCCAATTCGCCGGCAATAAATGCGGGAAGCAATGCTTTGTTTGCGGGCTTAAGTGCAAGCACGCTCGATTTGGCAGGAAATCCTCGTGTTTATAATTATAATCAAAGCGGTGTTATCGATTTAGGGGCGTATGAATATCAGAATATTTTGCCCAGCACCAATAATATTCTCTATGTAAATGCCTATGTTTCTGGCGGAACAGGAACAGGAAATTCTTGGACAAACGCAATCCCGCAATTGGCCGATGCTTTGAAATTTGCAAGAATAAACAACAATTATACTGCTGCAAATCCTTTGAAAATTTACGTTGCCAAAGGTACTTACAAACCTATGTACAATGCAACTGACGGAAACTTTACCGCAGACGGTGGCAGGAAAAATGCCTTTGTAATGGTAAACAATGTACAAATCTATGGCGGATTTGATCCTGATAACAACATTAAAACATTAAATGATGCCCGTATATCTCCCTCTTTAGGAGGAACTGGCTCTGTTTTGAGCGGTGATTTGGGAGTAGCCAACGATATTTCCGACAATGCTTACCACGTGGTAATGGCATCGGGCAGTATTGGAAACGCCCTTTTAGATGGCTTTACCATTACAGATGGCAATGCCAACGGTGGCACCAACACCACGGTAGGGGGCAACAGTCTTAGCGATAACCATGGTGCAGGTATCTATAATTTCGGTTCATCGGCGGCATATAAAAATCTGGTCATAAAAAACAACAAAGTAGAGTGGGACGGTGCCGGTATGATTAATCAAAACGCCTCGCCTGTGGTTAGCAATGTGCTTTTTACCGGCAATTATGCCAAATACAAAGGCACTATCATCAATTATAACAATTCATCGCCGGTGCTTGTCAACGTAACCATTACAGGCAACACGTCCGACAATTACAGCGGTATCTTTAACGGCAGTTCTACCACATATATCTACAACAGCATTATTTGGGATAATAAGATAAACGGAAATGCCGCAACAGCAGGGGCCGATATTGCCAACGATGGCGCAGGACACGCCACCGTAAAAAACAGCATTACCCAAAGTTACACCACAGGCAACACCGCCGATAATAATTTGGTAAACACAAACCCTTTGTTTTTCAATGTTGCCAATGGCGATTATACCTTGGGGACTGCTTCGCCTGCAATTAATAAAGGCAGCAATGCCTATTACACCGATGTCGACAAAGGCAATGGAAGTTTGACGGACAAAGACCTTTTGGGCAATAAAAGATTGGTAAACAGCAGCATTGATATAGGTGCTTACGAAAACCAAACCGTACTAACCGAACCCGATGCCAACAATGTTTTATACGTAAACTTTAATGCCACAGGCGAAGGTAGCGGCAACACTTGGGCAAACGCCATACCGCAACTTGCCGATGCGCTGAAATGGGCAAGAGCAAAGAATAGTTTTACAACGGCTAATCCCTTAAAAATATACGTTGCAAAAGGCACTTACAAGCCAATGTATAATGCGGCAGATGCAAGTTATACCACAGACGGCGGACGGGACAATGCCTTTGTAATGGTAAAAAATGTACAATTATATGGTGGGTTTGCCGGAACGGAGACGGCTTTGGAACAAAGAAACTGGGCGGCAAATGCCACCATCCTTAGCGGCGATATAGGAACAGTTGGCGTAAATACCGATAATACATACCACGTTGTGGTTTCGTCGGGCGAAGTGGGCAATGCAAAGTTAGACGGCTTTACCGTTACGGGCGGATATAGTACAGCAGGTAACAACCAAAATATTTCCGTAAACAGCTATGGGGTTGCCAGATATTACGGTGGCGGAATGTTTAATTATTATGCTTCGCCTACTGTTACCAACTGCATTTTTTCCGCAAATACGGCTTATTACGGTAGCGGAATGTTTAATTATTATGCTTCGTCCACTCTTACCAACTGTGGTTTTACAGGTAATAAGGCTGATTACGGTGGCGGAATGTTTAATTCTTCTTCTTTGCCTATCATTACCAACTGTAATTTTACCGCAAATACATCTACTTTATACGGTGGCGGAATGTATAATGCTTCTTTTTCCTTGCCAACCATTACCAATAGTAGTTTTACCGGAAATTCAGCACCAACTTACGGTGGTGGAATGTATAATTCTTCTTCCTCGCCAACCCTAATCAACACCACAATTGCCAATAACGGCAGTGGTGGTTTTTATACATACAGCGGAACGCCTATTTTGCGAAACACCATTATTTGGGAAACCGTTACGGGTAGCTATATCGCAACATATTCTTTGATAAAAGGGGTAAATCCTACCGGTACAGGTAATATAAATGCCACAAGTTTGGCAGTAACCGATATTTTTAAAGATTATGCGGCCGGTGATTATACGCTTAAAAACGGTAGCCCTGTCATAGCCAAAGGCGATAACCAATTGTATTGGAATGCCGTTAACGGCGGCGTTGCACCCCCCTCCTCTGGAGGGGCTGGGGGAGGCTCGGGGCTTGATTTGTCTGCCAATCCTCGTATATACAACTATGCCACAGGCGGCACTATTGATATGGGCGCTTACGAATATCAGGGATTACTTTCTCCCACAATATCCGGTTTTGCTGACATTACCAAAACCTACAGCGATGCCGATTTTACCTTAACAGCCCCCACAAGCAGTAACAACGGAGCATTTACCTATACGGGCAACAATACTTCTGTTTGCACCATTAGTGGTAGTACGGTAACTATTGTAGGGGCAGGAACGGCTACTATTACCGCCACGCAGCAGGCATCTGCAGACTACGATACAGGCACAAAAACTTTAACGCTTACGGTAAACAAAGCTAGCCAAACCATCAATTTTGCTGCTTTAGACCCCAAAACCACCTCTACTGCCGATTTTGCCCTAACCGCAACAGCAAGCAGCACTTTGGCAGTAACTTACACCAGCAGCAACACCGCCGTTGCCGAAGTTTATTGGAACAGCGGTTGGAAAGTAAAAATAAAAGGCGAAGGCAATACCAATATTACCGCAAGCCAAACCGGCGATAGCAATTATTTGGCGGCAACAAATGTAGTGCAGCAACTTACCATAATAGGCGCACCACTTCCAGTAACTTTGGTTAGCTATAGTGCCAAACTAGAGGGTAACTATGCCAAACTAGAATGGAAGACCACCAATGAGCGTAACAACAAAGGTTTTGAGATTTGGAGAAAAGTGGAAAGCTTAAGGCTGAAAGTTGAAAGCGGGGATAACGACGGGTTTGTGAGGATAGGTGAGGTATCGGCAGCTTCTTATAACTTAGAACCTAAAACTTACAACTTTACAGACAAACAACCCCTAAACGGCACCAACTACTATAAACTGGTACAAATAGACAACAATGGCACAACAACAGAATTGGGTGTTAGAACAGTAAACTTCGGTCTTCAAACCTCTGACATCCGACTATACCCTAATCTTACAAAAGACAAGATAACCCTAACCTTTACACCAGGCAAGTACCATTCGTTAAGCCTAAGCGATAATCTGGGCAGGGTATTGCAGCAGCGAAATATTAGCACTCAATCGGCTGGCGAAATAGTGAACTTGTCTGCCTATCCAACAGGGGTGTATTTTGTAAGGTTGCAAATGCAAACCGCAAGCATAGTTAAAAAAGTAATTAAACAATAAAGCTGTATATAACCAAAACCCCATTTAAACATCATTGTCGTCAAACGTTATTCTTCTTGAAGAAAATATTATACTTATTTTTCGTGCCATGGAATTTGGATTCCTTTGCACAAAAATACCCATACGCTTGGCAATGGTAACCACCTCAGGTTGATGGAAATGGGGAAGCCTTACCAAAAAAGTGAGTAAATAATAAAAAACAATAAAATTTTATATCCTGTAAGCTTGATGCTTATAGAGTTTTTTGTTGGACTTGTACAGTCTAATATCGTCAATTTGCTTCTATGTATTGTTCTTGTTACTTTTGGTTATAATTGTTTAACCATGGTGCCAATATCCCTTATTAAAAAGCATATCATCATAGGTATATTCTTTTTGTTGGCATTTTTTCAGGCATTTGGCCAACAAAAAAACGATACGCTTTTCAACAACCAGGGTCTCAAAAAATTAGTAGCGCTTAATAACTGGTATTATCGTAATGTCCGTCAATACGATAGTATAAAGGCTTTTCAGGCATTTGATGATTTACAGAAGCGTGCTACAAAAACAGATGACGAGATTTGTTTGGCGGCAGTAACTTTTTATCGTGGGCAGTATTTGGCCATTAAGGGCAATAATGATAGTTTGGGCATGAGGGATATGGAGCTGGGAATTAAAATGGCAGAGCATAACCAACAGACCCTGCAGGCGGCCGAGTTTTCCCATCATTTGGGCTATTATTATTTTATCAAGGGAAAGTATAGCGCGGCGCTTTCCTATATGCTCAAAGCTAACTATGTATTTCAGCATATCGGTTACGGACAAATAGAAGAACCTGGCTATTTATTGTACCGCTTGGCCTTCGTATATTATCATTTGCGTAATTACCATGAGGCTTTAAAGCATTTGCAAACCGCTTTAAAATATCCTAAGAACAGGACGGTTGTAGATATATATATCCTTAATACCCTTGGGCTGAGCTATCGAGAACTGTATCGGCCTGATAGTGCCAAACATTACTTTTTATTGGCCAAAGCCAAGGCCGTTGCTACGAGAGATACGGCTTGGATGGGGATTATTTCTGGAAATATCGGTAACCTTCACCTTAAAGCGCATGATTATGCGGGTGCCTTTCCTTTTTTTGAGCATTATTACAAATACAGCCTAATTTCCAAAGATAAAGCCTGCATTGCCGAAGCAATGATGGGACTGGCAGACATTGCTGTTTTTTATGGGCATTACGATGAAGCATTGAAGCGTTTGAAGGAGGCTGATGCTACTTATCATACAAAACCTGGAGAGGTACAAGTAGAAGATTACATCAAACTGGGCTATTTGTATAATATTTTTTCCCGAGCGTGGGAAGGAAAAGGGGATGCCCAACAATCTTTGTACTACCGTAAGTTGGCAGATGGAGTAAGAGATAGTATTGACCGTAGGGTACAACTCTCCAACAATGTTGCTATTCAGCAATTGCTGGAAGCCGAGCAGCACAACAGTGAAATAAAGCTGCTCGAAAAAGAAAAGCACACAGCTTTGCTGAAACAGTACTTTTTAGTTGCTGCCACCATTTTATTGATCATTATCTTTTTGTTGATCTACAATAGACAGTCGTTAAAACGAAAAAGGGACAAAGCGTTCCTTGAAAAGAAAGAGGTGATACTACAAGCGGAAAAAGAGAAAATAGAGGCCAACCTGAAACATGCTACCGCCATGTTAAATAGCTATGTGGAAAACCTACAACAGAAAACGGCCTTGTTAGAGCAGGTACAGATCAAAATGCAAGCATTGCAGCAAAGTGCCGTTGATCAGGATGAGGAGCTTCTGTTTTTACAAAGGCTTAATTATGCCACCATTTTAACTGAAGATCAATGGCATGAATTTAGAGAACTGTTTGAGAAAGTGCATGCTGGCTTTTTTATTAAGCTGAAAACCGCTTATCCACATCTTACGCCAGCAGAAACAAGGTTGTGTGCATTGACCAAATTGCAATTAGGTACCAAAGAAATAGCCGCCATATTAGGGGTAAATGCGGATACCATCAAAAAAACACGACAGCGATTACGTAAGAAAATAGGTATTGCCGAAGATATAGGCTTGGAAACGGTCATTAATAGCTTGTAATCACTTTTCCTTTCCTATTTAATGGAGATTTATACATGCTCTCCGCTGTGGGGTTTCTCTCCCTCAAGGGAGAGAGTTGTGCTTGGGATAACTGTTCCTTTACTACTGCATCATCTCGCATTTGGAGAGCGCTAACAATAAAAACCTATCGCTAGATGTGTCCACCTCTTTGAGTGTTTATCCCGATGCATCGGGAGGGCAGGAGGAGGAAAACCATAACTCTATAAGGTAGCTTTATAATAGCCTCTTCATCAAAAATCCACTGATTGATTGTACTACCTCATCGCTATGTCTGAAAAGATCAATAGGATTGGTGAGTATAGGTTGTTTTTCAAGTGTTTGAAAATGAATTTGTTGTGTAATTGTACCCCAAATTATCCCCCCTCTCTATAACAATAAAAATATACTCGAAACTTACCTTGCGGTATGTAAAGTAGCAAGCTGCTATTGAAGAATTAAATTTAAAATATGAAGAAGTACACTCTACTGTTCTTATGTTTTGTAGTGATACAAAGCTATGCGCAAACCACACGCTATGTAAAAGCCGATGCTACCGGTGCTAATAACGGTACCAGCTGGGCAAACGCCTATACCAATTTCCAAATCGCTGTTAATGCTGCTTCCTCAGGTGATGAAGTTTGGGTAGCTGCGGGTACCTATCAACCTGCAAGTGGACAAGCTTTTGCAATGAAAGAAGGCGTAAAAATATACGGTGGTTTTGCTGGCAATGAAGGAACATTAGGCGCACGTAACTGGACAAGCAATGTGACAATTTTGCAAGGTAATGGTAGTTACGTGATCAAAAATGAATTGAATGGACTGACTAATGCTGCTGTTTTAGATGGTTTTACAGTAACAGGGGGAAGTGCTGTTGTTGCGGGTGCAGGAATGTATAATGCCAGCAGTTCGCCTTCGGTGGTTAATTGTACGTTTTCGGGCAATACCGCAACTTATGGTGCAGGCGCCATATACAACTACCAATGTTCTACGCCACCTATGATCACGAACTGTATTTTTTCCAATAATAATGGAACTACTTATGGTGGAGCAATATATAATGTGCTTTCTTCGCCTATCATTAGGGGCTGTACTTTTAACAATAACACGGCAGTAACAGGTGGTGGAATTTATTATTCTAATCAATCCGTGCCAAACATCAGTAATTGTACATTCAAAAATAATGCGGGGAGCACTGCTGCTGGAGGAGCTGTTTATTATAATGGTAGTGGTGTAACGAGTAACGCTTATATTAGTAATTGCTTATTTACAGGCAATACTTCCAATGCCGGGAGTGCTATTGGTTATGGCGATCAGGCTGCCAATAACCTCATCATTACCAATTGCACTTTTTATAATAATACAGGTAGTGCTGCGGTATATGCCCGCTTTTGGAATGCTGGTTTGAGGCCCATTATTTTCAATAATTCTATCGCTTATGGCAATACCTCCTTTTTTGATAGAACTGCTAGTGGAGGAGAAATCCAAGTAAATTATTCATTGATACAAGGTGCATCTTGTCCTGTTGGTGGCACTTGTAATGCTGGCGTGATTTATAATCAGGACCCTAAGTTTGTAGATGTTGCTGCAGGTAATTTTAAACTGAAGGAGTCTAGCCTAGCGGTTAATAAGGGTGATAATAGCCTTTATGCGGGGTTGAACAGTACTACCTTGGATTTGGCGGGTGGTTTACGATTGTTAGGTGCGACTATAGATATGGGAGCTTTTGAAAGTCCTTACAATCCTGTTCCTGTTCCTGATGCAGGTGGTATTGTTTATGTCAAACAAAATGATGCAGGTAATCTTAGTGGAAATAGTTGGACCAATGCCGCTCCTGAATTGGCAGATGTTCTTAAGGCTGCGAAAACTAATTCGGCCATTCAACAAATATGGGTGGCTGGAGGTACCTATAAACCATTATATAGCCCTGCTGATAATAATTTCGGCAGCGCTGATGGTCGAAATAATGCATTTCTGCTGGTATCTAATGTTAAAATTTACGGAGGTTTTGCAGGCACGGAAACTACACTTTCACAACGAGACTTAACCATAGTTGCCAATAAAAGTATATTAAGTGGAGATTTCAATGGTGACGATGTGATAACGGGTAGTGGTGCTACACTGAACATTGCTGGCAATAGCGAAAATGCTTATCATGTAGTCATTTCGGTAAACAATGTAAATGGTGCCGAACTTAATGGGTTTACCATTAATGGCGGAAATGCAAATGCCGCAACAAATATAGTGGTGGGCACTCGCACGCTTAATGCCAATTTAGGTGGAGGTTTGCGCAACCATACTTCATCGCCAATACTAACCAATCTTAGCTTTGTAAACAATTCGGCTATCAATGATGGAGGAGCAATGTATAATACCTCATCGTTGCCAAATATTAGTAATACTAATTTCTCAGCCAATTTGGCCGCCAATGCTGGAGCGATGTATAATTTAGCTTCACCGCTGAGTATCAGTAATACCATTTTTTCTGGTAATTCAGCTCAAGCTGGTGGCGCCATCGTTAATATTTCATCATCATCAACTATTGACAAGGTTACCTTTTTGGGTAATTTTGCCAGTCTTAATGGGGGAGCGTTATTTAACAACAACTCGTCACCCGTGATTTCCAATAGTTCCTTTACTGGTAATTCGGCCACTACTAATGGTGGTGCGGTATATAGTTTATCTTTATCGCCTAAAATTAATCGCAGTACTTTTACAAGTAATACTGCTGGTGCTTACGGTGGTGCCATGTTTAACAATGGAGCATCGACCATTATGCATAACAGTTTGTTGGTAAACAATACTGCACAGATTAATGGCGGCGGAATATGGCATCAAGATGCAAATAATGCTTTACTACAGAATTGTACCTTGTACGGTAACACGGCTAATGGCAGCAATGCTGTAGGGCTGTATATTAGTAATGGTAGTGTAAATGTGTATAATTCTTTACTTTGGGATAACCCCGTACTGCAATATGCTACCGCTGGCAGTGGCAGTGTAAGTCTAAATTATAGTTTGATAAAAGGTAATACTAACACTGTCAATCATAATATTGATGCTTCTGGTTTAGTTGCCTCACAAATATTTAACGATATTTCTAATCAGGATTTTACGCTAAAATTTGGTGGACCAGCGATTAACACTGGAAGTAACAGTCTTTATACAGGGTTGAATGGTAGTTTGTTAGATTTAGCAGGTAATGCTAGGGTATATAGGTTTACAAACGGGGGCATTATTGATATAGGTGCTTATGAATATCAAAGCCCACAAGTTACACCTGATGCTAATAATATCATTTATGTAAATAGGAATGGACAGGGCGGTGTAGGGAATGGTGATAGCTGGATCAATTCTATGGCTCAACTCTCTGACGCCTTGAAATGGGCGAGACAGCAAAATAATTTTACGGACGCCAATCCACTAAAGATTTATGTTGCTAAGGGGATTTATCAGCCACTTTACCACGCGGCCGATGCGAGTTTTGCCATTGATGGTGGACGTGATAATGCGTTTGTACTGGTGAAAAACGTACAGTTGTATGGTGGTTTCGCAGGGACGGAAAACAGCTTGAACGAGCGTGACCTTAAGCTAGTGGCCAATAAAACAATCCTTAGTGGTGATTTAAATGGTGATGATGAAACCACATCAACCATTACGGCTAATGCTGACAATACCAATCACGTTGTACTTGGTGTAGGTAACGTAGGTTCGGCTATACTAGATGGATTTACGATTGTTGGCGGTCATGCCAATACCGCAAGTACCATCGTGGTGAATGGCCAAACCATCTATCAAGATAGAGGTGCAGGTATTTATAACCAAGGTGCTTCGCCGAAAATTACCAGTTGTATTATTTCAGGACATACCGCTACGGCAGATGATACGGGTGCAGGTATTTACAATTATTTTGCTTCGCCCTTAATTACCAATACTTTAATAACAGGGAACAAAACCTTGGGTACTGCCAGTGGCGCAGCGATGTATAGTACCTATTCGGCTCCTAAAATATTGAATGTCACTGTTGCGAATAATAACGGTGCGGGTACTGCCAATGCAGCAATTTATCACAATCTTTCTTCGCCCACCATAGGTAATACCGTGGTTTATGGTAATAGTAGTGGTATTCTAGAAAATACTACCGTACAAGCACCCGCTTATCAAAACCCTACAGTGGCCATTAATGATAATAGTACTGGCACCGACCCTTGGAATAACCCTGGCAATGCACTTACCGGTAATAACAGCTATGCCACCATGTCAAATGCGGCGCAGTTGATAGGAGGTACCGTAAGAAATAGTCATTTTTTAACAGTGAAAGGATTAGGGTTTAATATACCGCCTAATGCTGAAATATTGGGTGTTGAGGTAGAAATCCGAAAACTTTCTAGCGATAATACAAGTAGTAACTATACTAGGGATTTAGATTTCAGGTTGCTCAAAAATAACCAAGTGGCAGGAACTAACCAAGCTAATATTGGTGTCAATTGGCCTACATCGGAAACGGCATTTACTTATGGTTCCAACGGGAGTCTTTGGGGGCTTATCTTAACGCCGTCTGATGTAAATGCCAGTGATTTTGGAGTGGCCATTGCGATTACCTCAAGAGCTGCTGGATTATTGTTGCCTACCGTGGTTTCTTATATCGAACAGGTAAGGATAAAAGTTTCTTATCGAGTAGATGCGATAACTAGCGTAAGTTATAGCATCATACAGGGAGGATTTGCTGGTACTGGCAATTTGGATATAGATCCTAAGTTTGCTAATCCAACGGCTTTTGCTGCAGCTCCTGTTAATACTGGCAATTATATCCTGCATGACGAAAGCCCTGCCATTGGTGTAGGTAACAATTTGTTATATACCAATAACGGTGGTAATTTAACTACAGACAAAGACTTGCTCGGGAATAAGCGTTTGTCTGGTACGTCTATAGATATGGGTGCTTACGAGTATCAAGAATTGTTAGCTACGGTATTGTCTAACTTTGCCAACATTAACAAAACCTTTGGCGATGCAGATTTTGTACTTACCGCACCTACCACTAATAGTGATGGAGCCTTTACTTATACCAGTAGTGATGAAAATGTGGCTACAATTAACGGAAGTACAGTAACCATTGTTGGCGTGGGAACTACCACCATTACCGCTGCACAGGCGGCTACAGGAAACTATGCTGCGGGCAGTATTTCACTAACACTAACAGTTGACAAAGCAGACCAAACCATCAGCTTTGCTGCTTTAGCCAATAAAACCTATGGCGATGCTGACTTTAACCTCAATGCTACAGGCGGCGCATCGGGCAATGCGGTTACTTATACGAGTTCCAATCCATTGGTAGCAACTATTGCAGGCAATACCGTAACCATTGTTGGAGCAGGTAGTACCGCCATCATCGCCTCGCAGTTGGGTAATGCCAATTATAACGCTGCAATCAACGTTCAGCAGACCTTAACAGTTGACAAAGCAGACCAAACCATCAGCTTTGCAGTTTTAGCCAATAAAACCTACGGCGACGCAGACTTTGACCTAAGTGCTATGGGCGGAGCTTCTGGTAATGTCGTAACTTATACCAGTTCCAATCCATTGGTAGCAACTATTTTAGGCAATACCGTGACCATTGTTGGAGTGGGCAGTACAACTATTACAGCCTCTCAGTTGGGTGATGCTAATTACAATGCGGCAGCAAATGTTCAGCAGACTTTGACGGTGGGCAAGGCAGATCAGACCATCAGTTTTGCAGCCCTTAATCCAAAAACTACCAATACGGCAGATTTTGCCCTTACAGCTACTGCAGGCAGTGGCCTGTCTGTTAGCTATAGCAGTAGCAATACCACTGTAGCCGAGACCTATCAAGATGGCGGTGTCTGGAAAATAAGGATCAGGGGTGCCGGAACAACGGATATTACTGCCCAACAGGCGGGTAATGCCTACTACCATGCGGCCGCCAACGTGGTACAAACCCTATTGGTGGTGGATCCTGTACTACCTGTTGTGCTGACCAGTTATACGGTCAAGATCTTGAACCAGACAGCTAGGCTAGACTGGATCCTGTCTTCAGAGAAAGAGAACAGGAAGTTCGTCATCTATCGCAGTGGAAGTGATGGTATTTTTAAGGCTATAGGTGAGGTGCTGGGTCTGGGCAATACCAGTGCAGACAGGAGCTATTCTTATGTAGACAGGCAGCCCCTTAATGGTAATAACTATTACAGGTTGGTGCAGGTTGGTAATGATGGTAAGGAAATGGATTTGGGCACGAGGGTTTTGGCCTTCAGTCTTTCAGCTCAGAACCTGCGCCTGTATCCCAATCCTACACAGGGCAAGGTGAATATTGCATTTTCGTCTGGCCAATACCATTCGATGAGCTTGTCGGGCGTTGATGGCAAGGTTTTTCTGAAGGTGCTATTGAGGCCTGATCAGACAGAGCTGGTTTTGGACCTGTCGGCCTATCCAGTCGGAGTTTATTTTGTTAGATTGTCGGGCCGGGAAAACAGTGATTCCCGCAAGGTGGTTAAACAATAACGTTCTTTATCGGACAGATCTTTAAACCCTGTGGGCATATAAGCTTGCAGGGTTTTTAATAACATTAGGCATGGTCAATGAGAAAAGTGCTGTTCGCTATAAAGAGCTCTTCAATATGTCTAATATCTCCTGTTTTTTTCTCCTTGACACCTCAAAGGTATGTTGGTTGGCCATGGTCAATATACAGGGCTCTCCTTTACTATATTTGATAATGAAATCTAGATTAACAATCGCACTTTTGCTGATGCGAATGAATGAGGATTGTGGCCCGAGATATTCTTCAAATTCTTTTAACATTCTGGTAACCGTGTAAGCGTCATGTTGTTGTGTAGCTATTTTGCAGTAATTTCCATCAGCCTCTATATACAGTACCTCGCTAAGGTTAATCATATAAACGCTATCCCTTACATGTACGGCAATTTTACGAGGACTTTGTTGTCGGTCTAGGCTTTCAAGCAGGTTGCTAATTCTAGTTTCATATTCCCATTTGGTGCCGATTCTATCGGTCGCTTTATAGATGGCTAGTTTCAGTTCTTCTGTATCTATGGGCTTGAGCAGATAATCAAGGGCATTGAATTTTATAGCAGTTAAGGAGTATTGCTCGTAACTGGTAACGAAAATCACTTCGAAGTTTATCTTTTCATACTGCTCTAAAACAGAAAAACCATTTTTTCCGGCCATCTGTATATCAAGAAATACCAGGTGGGGTTGAAAGCGATCGATAAGTTTGCAAGCTGTATCGGCATCGGCTGCTTCACCTACAATAAACAAATTAGGTGCGTGTATATGTATGAGTTGAGCAAGTACTTCACGTCCATCTTGCTCGTCATCAACAATTAGTGCACTAATCTTATCTTTCATCTCTATATGATCAATATATCCCTTCATTAGTCAATTCTATGGTCATGTGCTGTATAGTCGTAGGATAGGGAAAGTGTAATGTCTACTTTCGTTCCTTGTTCCAAATCGGTAATTTTTATTTTAAAGTTTCCATTAGGGAAAATATCCTGTAAAGTATTCAATCGTTCCTCGGTTAATATCATGCCTGCAGAAACATAGTTCTTTTCTTTCCTGAAGGCAGTCGCCCTTTCCCGGCCAATGCCATTATCTTTAATTGAAATTAAAAGTTCATCACCTATATTTTGGATATCTATATGTAGCTCCCCCCGTCTTTCCCCCTTTAGGTTCATTAAACCATGCCATATGGCATTTTCTACATAGGGCTGAATTAGCATGGTAGGTAGAAATATGGTTTGGGTATTTAGTATTGGAGCGATAACTAACCTATATTCAAAAATATCTTTGAAGCGGAGTTTCTCCAGCTCGATATAGAGCGTAAGCGTATCTATTTCTTCTTTAAGGGTAATGGCTTTTTCTGCCGATTGGCGAAGAACCAGTCTGATTAAACGACTGAATTTGGTCAGGTAGCTCTGCGCAGCCTCCGACTGGTTTTTTAGAATGTAGTTTTGTATACTATTGATGGCATTAAAAATGAAATGGGGGTTCATCCTGGCTTGAAGTGCAGATAGTTTGCTTTGTGCAATGAGGGTGTTAATTCTTGTTTTCTCTCGTTCCCTCTGCTTTATCCGTTCAATTTGTAATTTTCTCATAAACCAGATAATGATGAATAACAATAGTAGGCACAGACTTAAAAACCACCAGGTTTGCCAAAATGGAGGTATAATCTCGATGTTTAACAAATAAGGGCTTAAACTTTTTATCCCATCATTATTCAGCGCATAAACAGTAAGGACATACTTATCAGGCTTTAAGTTCTGTAGTACTATTTGATTACCTTCTACGGTTGTAAAAGGTTGATTCTGCTTAATCCGATAGATGAGATGTTGTTTGTTGTTTTTGTAGGCAAGTATATTAAAATCTAGGCTTAGGCTATTGTCTTTATGTAACAAACTAATGGATTGTTGCTTAGCAGATAGTAATGTAGTATGGGTTGATATTTTTGCAAGAGAGAAAGTAGGCGGGATCGCATTGATTAATGAAATGTTTATGGGAAAACGGCCTAAACCCTTAGGCGTAGAAAGAAACAGTTGATTTTGGTAAATGGCCAATTTATATATTTCATTGGAAGGTAGGCCATTACTATCTTGAAAATGTTGCACTTTATACCCTTTGTTGTTTTTTTGGAGGCTTATGATGCCCAAGTTGCTGGCTATCCAAATTTTTCCTAGAGAGTCTACATCTATATCGTAAAATACATCAGTGGGTAAATTTAATTCCCGATCCATACGGTTGAACTGGCCGTTTTGATATTGATAGAGTCCATCGCCTTTGCTGGTTATCCATATTCCATTTTTATGGGTAGGCAGTATTTTAGTGACAGCACGTTCTATGCCGGGTATCCGATGGTGTTTTTGACTTTTTATATTTACGGTATACAAGCCATTTGCACAACCATAAATAAGGGTGTTGCTATCTAGGTATTGGATACATTTTCCTGAAGATCTAATGAGGGTGAAAAACGAGGCTGTATTTTTATCATGCCTAAGAATTTTGTTGTAGGTGATGGAAAAAATGGTTTTGGTCGTGTCGCTTGTACTTTCATATATGGCATCTGCCTTATAATTGTCATTGTAACTCCAATTCGAAGGCCTAACGTTTTTAAAATCTGTACTTGATGTGAGCATTGTACTATTTTGACCAATTACATATTTTCCTTCATTAAAAAATAGATGATGTATTTGTTTCCCGAGTTGTTTACTGGTACTGTAAAAGGTGTCGTTTGGTCCATAGGTCATTAATCCGCTCTGTGCAGTCGAAACAAATAGTTTATCCCCTACTTTTTTAAGCAAGTTAGGGGGGCTAACAAAGGTTGTTTTATTGCTATACTGCACAATATATTTGGAGTTGGCAAAATAAACCCCATCTTCTAGGGTGGTGCACCATACATTTCCTTCCTTGTCTTGGTAGGTGCCAGATACAGATAAATTGCTTAGGCTAATCATTGGAGTGCTTGAAATATTGGCCTTTGGGTAGTAAAATACCCCATTTTTGATGGTGCCTACCCATAGCCCGCCATCTTTATCGGCATACAAGCTGATGATAGAAGCAGGCATTTCATAAATCTCATAACTTAATTCTGGGGTGACTTTTATGAGCTTATTATTGATGGTGAAAAAGTTTGATCCGTTGGCATGACAGCTGAGCACGCGCCAATGTATATCGTTAACGTTTTTTTGTAGAACATTAAACCTCAATTCATGTGTGCCATCCTTTACTAGAATATGGAAGCCAGTTTGATTGTTCTTTGCTTTGTTTAATCTGTTATATAGATAGTTGCTGTTTATAGGTAATAAAGTCTTTCCTAATTTTAGGAATACTAAATCCTCGTTCGCTGCTGTTTTTGAAATAGCTCTGGTAGTTTTTGTACGGATATCAATAGCATAAAGGTACCTAGTGGAATGAATATAGATTTCATTGTTAAAATAGGATAAGAGATAATTGATGTTTTTAGACTTTCCATTTGGTGTAAGCAGAGGAATTTTTAAGGGTATTTCTTTAAACTTATCATGACTATAATAAAGGACCCTATTTTTTGCCGTAGTTACCCATAGTTGTTTATAGTTATCCTCAAAAACCGCATATATGGCTTTTTCGGGTAAATTATCCTTTGCGGCAAAAACCTTGGAAGAAGAACCGTTATAACGGATCAGTCCCTGTTCTGAAGCCACCCAAATGTAACCTTTGCTGTCCTGCATTACATTGTAACATTCTGCCGATGGCAATGATAGCTTGCTGCTGACATTTTCAAAAATAAGCTCTTGGCTAAAAGCAGGGGCAAATGAAAATGGCAATAGGTACAATGACAATTTAAGCGTTGAAAAAGACATATTCCTGCAAAGTAATAAACGACTTTGGCTTGACCTCAGTTAAAATTTGATTTGTGCAAAAAAGTGGATAAACGGTAGTAGGCGGTCTTTCTAAATTATTTGTTTTGTTTCGATGAAATTGGTCACCTTATTCACTTCAAAATCAATGATTATGATTAAAAATCTATTTTCAACGCGCTATATCAAATACTTTTCTGTCTGGTTGTTTGCCTGCTTTATATACTTGCTTTTTAGTAACCAAGCGATGTCTCAAACACTTGCACAAGGAGACGTATCTATCATAGGGTTTAGTGCAAATGCACCAAAGGGCATTGCTTTTGTTGTTTGGAAGGATATTTTGGCAGGGACCAAGGTTTTTTTTTCTGAAAATGGGTATAACTCTACAAATCCATCAACAGGCAATACGGTGAGATGGAGGAAGCCCTATGGGTATTGGGAAAATACAAGTGGAAATACAATTGCGGCAGGTACCGTCATTACTTTGCAAAATGAAACTGCGAGTATAGGAAGTTTTGATTTGTATGCGCCAAACTCCACAACTACTCCTACCAATTCCACTTTTTTTACTTTTGGCAATTCTAGTGGTGGACATATTTTTGCCTACTCCAATTTTACTTTGCCGTCATCCAATACTGCAAATGATTCTCAAAGTCTCACTGGCACGCTCTTATTTGGATTGGCTTATCAATCTACTAATGGAGGGGCAACGTGGCTGGTTAACGGCCCCGCCACAAGTTCTTCAAGTTGCAAACCATCTGATCTAACCAATAATATTTACATTTCGGGCAATGGCAATGCGGCCCAATACAAAGGTGCGAGAGAAGGAAAAACACCTGCTGAGTTTAGGGAACTGATAGCTGATGTAACTAATTGGGACATAAAAACAAGTAGTAGTACAATTGTGTTTACTACCACATCGTTTCCTGTAAATACAGCGCCAACTGTCACAACTGTAACGAATACAGGAAACTTGCAGATAGGAAAAACGCTAACGGGTAATTATACTTATACAGATGCTGAAAGCAATCCTGAAAGTGGGTCTTCTTTTAAGTGGTATCGTGCGGATAACGCTTTGGGATTAAATAAGGCCGCAATCGCTTCGGCTACGGGTAAAACCTATTTGTTGTCCATTGCTGATATGGGCAAGTATATCAGCTTTGAGGTAACGCCACGAGATGGTACCATTAATGGTACTGCCGTAGAAAGTGCATTAAGAGGTCCTGTCGTAGATCCTGTATTGCCGGTAGGTTTTGTGGGGCTTTCTGTTAAGGTACTTCATGGTAGTATCAAATTAGATTGGCAAACAACTTCGGAAAAGGAGAATGATAGGTTTGATGTCTACAGGAGCAGTGAAAATAAAGCCTTTGAAAAAATAGGAGAAGTACAGGGCAAAGGAACAACTTCTGGGGACAGTAGATATTCATTTATAGATAAAGCTCCACTAAATGGCGAAAACTACTATAAATTGGTACAGCTAGATTTGGATGGCAAACCAACAGAACTGGGTATCAAATCAGCAAATTTTAAACTTAAAGGCTCTATCTTAAATTTATATCCTAACCCAACAAAAGATAAAGTTGATTTAGGGTTTGAACCCAGAAAATATACTTCACTTAGTTTAAGTACCATAGAGGGTAGGGTGTTGGAAACAATAACGATTAAGCCTGAAGATACTGGTGCTGAATTAGATTTGAGGGCTTATCCAAATGGGGTGTATCTGATTAAGTTAATTGGAACTAAAGAAAGTATTTCTAAGAAGTTAATTAAGCAATAACCACACATTAACTTGTCATTTTTTAACCCTGTAGGCTTTGGCTTATAAGGTTTTTGTACAATAGTTCTATGGAGTTCTTTGCAAAAAGATCGTATTGAAAAGTAGGACAAACTAGGTTTTGGGTAGCATCTTGATGCTTCTCATCTCTATGTAAAACAACTTATATCATTCCTCCGTTATCTGTAAATCAATAGCTTTTGTGCTTTTAATTCGTTAATTTTGCAGGCTGTTTTAAAAATCGAGGACTGATAAATATATGAGCAAAAAACACGTTGACCTTGGCGAACAAAAAGATGTAGAAGTGTATGGAGCAAGGGTGCACAACCTTAAAAATATCGATGTTAGTTTTCCTCGTAACCAGTTGGTTGTTGTTACGGGTTTGAGTGGAAGTGGTAAATCATCTTTGGCATTCGACACCATTTATGCGGAAGGTCAACGTCGATACATGGAAACTTTTAGTGCTTATTCTCGTCAGTTTATGGGAGGTATGGAGCGTCCAGATGTAGATAAGGTTTCCGGTCTGAGCCCGGTTATTGCCATTGAACAGAAAACCACTAGTAAAAATCCGCGTTCTACCGTAGGTACCATTACGGAAATATACGACTTTATGCGTCTACTCTATGCACGTGTTGCCGATGCCTTTTCGTATAATACAGGGGAACGTATGGAGCGTATGAGTGAAGATCAGATTTTGAATAATATCTATAAAAGGTTTGATCATGCTGCGGTCAATATCCTGGCACCAGTGGTAAAGGGCCGAAAAGGACATTATCGAGAATTATTTGAACAGATACGCAAACAAGGTTATATAAAGGTTCGGGTTGATGGTGAAATAAAGGACCTTGCCCCTAAAATGCAGGTAGACCGTTATAAGATCCACGATATCGAGATTGTGGTAGATCGCCTCCTTATAGATAAAAAAGACCATAAACGCTTATTGGATAGCATACAAACAGCTATGCGTTTAGGTAAGGGGGTAATAAAGATCAGTGATAAAGATAACAATGTAGCCCATTTTAGTAAGTTTTTGATGTGCCCAACTACGGGTATTTCTTATGATGAGCCTCAGCCAAATAGCTTCTCGTTCAACTCTCCTTATGGAGCGTGTGAAACCTGTGATGGACTAGGCTATATCTTTGTGGTAGACAAGCATTCGGTGATGCCGAATATGAAATTAAGCATCATGAATGGTGGATTGGCGCCTTTGGGCGAATACCGGGATATTTGGATGTTTCAGGTATTAAAGGCATTGGCCAAAAAATATAATTTTTCTTTATCCACACCATTGGAAAAATTGGGAGATGAAAACATTAATCTCATCTTAAACGGAGCACCTGACCTGTTAAGTGTAGCTGTAGAATACAACAAATGGAATGTACAGAATTACCAGGTAACCTTTGATGGGATCATTAAACTGTTGGAAGAACAGCAAGAGAAAAGGGGCGATGGTGCCGCAGATGATATGGAAACCTTCCGTAAGCTACAGACCTGCCCCGAGTGTCATGGAGCGCGGTTAAAAAAAGAAAGCTTACATTTCAAGGTAGATGGTAAGAACATCTTCGAACTGGCAGAAATGGATATTTCAAGTTTGCAGAAATGGTTTGATGGCGTAGAAGAAAGATTGAGTGAGCGCCAAAATACCATTGCTAAAGAAATACTTAAAGAAATTAGGGCCCGTATTAGTTTCTTACTGGATGTGGGCCTAAACTACCTGACTTTAGATCGTACTTCGCGCACTCTTTCTGGGGGAGAGGCACAGCGTATTCGTTTGGCTACGCAGATCGGTTCGCAATTAATGAATGTCATGTATATTTTGGATGAACCTAGCATAGGACTGCACCAAAGAGACAATGAACGCTTGATTACGGCCCTGAAAAACCTTCGCGACCTGGGCAATACCGTTCTAGTGGTAGAACATGATAAGGATATGATTTTAGAAGCAGATTATGTGATCGATATTGGTCCAGCTGCAGGTGTACATGGTGGTCAGGTAGTGGCAGAGGGGAAACCTGCAGATATTCTAAAGTCGAATACACTTACGGCAGCCTATCTCAATGGTAAAAAAGGTATCGAAGTGCCTAAAAAACGTAGAGAGGGGAACGGGCATAAACTGTCTATTATTAAAGCTGCGGGACATAATTTAAAGGAAGTTTCGGTAGATTTTCCTTTAGGAAAATTTATTGCAGTTACAGGTGTTTCTGGAAGTGGTAAATCAAGTTTGATTACCGAAACTTTATATCCGATATTGAACCATCATTTCTTTAGGGCGAAGAAAACCCCATTGGCTTACGAGAAAATAATGGGCCTAAAAGAAATTGATAAAGTGATAGAGATAGATCAGGCCCCCATAGGTCGTACACCAAGATCTAATCCCTCAACATATACAGGTGTTTTTTCTGATATCCGTAATTTATTTGTGCAATTGCCAGAAGCTAAAATTCGTGGTTATAAACCTGGCCGTTTTTCTTTCAATGTAAAAGGTGGCCGTTGTGAAACCTGTCAGGGAGCCGGTATGAAGGTAATAGAAATGAACTTTTTGCCAGATGTACAAGTGCCCTGTGAAGAATGTGGAGGTAGAAGATATAATCGTGAAACCTTAGAGGTTCGTTATAAAGGTAAGTCCATTAGCGATGTGCTGGACATGAGTATTGAGGATGCCTGTCATTTCTTTGAACATATGCCATCCATCTACCGTAAAATTAAAACCATGAACGATGTAGGTTTGGGCTATATTCGTTTGGGACAGGCCTCTACTACGCTATCTGGTGGCGAAGCCCAACGGGTGAAATTGGCTACGGAACTTTCTAAAAAAGATACTGGAAAGACTTTTTATATTTTGGACGAACCTACCACAGGTTTACATTTCGAGGATATCAATGTATTGCTGGGCGTATTGAATGAATTGGTAGAGAAGGGCAATACGGTTTTGGTGATCGAACATAACTTAGACGTGGTAAAGGTTGCCGACTGGGTCATCGATTTGGGCGAAGAAGGTGGAGCAGGTGGTGGCAGGGTTATTTTCGAGGGTACCCCAGAGGGCCTTATAGAAAGCCCAATCAGTTTAACTGGTAAGTTTTTGAAAAAAGAGATGGAGTAAGTGCTCCATCCCTTTTAATTTGTCGAAATAACATAGCAGGAGACTTTTATTGACGAGAGTGTATAAGATGCATAAGAAAGGTATTTTCATTAACTTTACTTTATGCAAAATCTGCTTACCTCTGCCCAGATTAAAGACGTAGATGCTTATACCATCGAACATCAGCCTATAGCTTCTATTGATTTAATGGAACAAGCCGCAAAAGCTTTTGTAAAAGTTTTTGTGAAGGAATTTCCAGTGCATAGTACGCCAATAATGGTGATCTGTGGCCAAGGGAACAATGGTGGTGATGGTTTGGCAATTGCCAGACGATTGGCAGATCATGGTTATTCAGGGCTGTCTATATTTTTGGGAACTTTCTCGGAAAAGTCCTCTGAAGATTACCAACAAAATCTAGAGCGATTAAAGACTGGAAAATACCATATCCCTTTCATTTACGATCTTGAGCATTTGTTGATTTCGGAAGGCGATGTGGTGATCGATGCCTTGTTGGGCGCTGGATTGAATAAACCACTTGGAGGAAAGTATGCCCAAGTTGCCGATATAGTCAATGCCGCTAAAGCATGTGTGGTTGCGGTAGATGTGCCAACAGGATTGAATAGTGAAGGGGTTATTGGGCTAGAGTATAATGGCATTAAGTCCGACTTGACCATCAGCTTTCAGCTGCCCAAACTTAATTTCTTTTTTCCGGAGAGTGTTAAAGCCATAAGGCGCTTTAAGGTAGTGCCTATTGGATTGGATGAAGCATATATCCAAGGTTTATCCAGTCCTTGGAAATTAATATCGGAAGCATTTATTAAACAGGTGATGAAACTCCGGGAAAACTTTAGCCATAAAGGCACTTATGGACATGCTTTGATTGTGGCGGGTAATGAAAACACGATGGGCGCAGCCTTATTGGCTTGCGGAGCATGCTTACAAACTGGCGCTGGTTTAACTACGGCTTATCTACCGCAAAGTGGATTAGTGGCATTAAATACCCGTTTGCCAGAAGTGATGGCCCTGTCTAGAGATAAACATCTGGAGGTAGCAACTTTTGAGAAATTCACGGCTATTGCCATTGGCCCGGGTTTGGGACATGACGATGAACAGGTAAGACTATTAGAAAAGCTATTGTCGTTGAATAGACCCTTGGTTATCGATGCGGATGGTTTAAACATATTGGGGCAAAAAAAAGAGTTATTGGAAAGATTGCCCCAAAAAAGTATTTTAACCCCACATGTGAAAGAGTTCGATAGACTATTTGGTTTGCATAATCATTGGTGGGACAGGGTACAAAGGGCCAGAAATGAGGCTCGAGAAAGACATATCGTCATTTTATTGAAAAACCGATATACCTTTGTGTGTTTACCAAATGGTGAAGTCCATATTAACCCAACAGGAAATCCGGCGATGGCTTCTGGTGGAATGGGAGATGTGCTTACGGGTATCATTACTGCTTTAATAGCACAGTCTTATACCGTAGAAGATGCCGCCATTTTGGCCGCTTATTTACATGGTAGCGCCGGAGATGAGCTAGCGAAAAAAAAGTATGTGGTCACGGCTTCTTCGTTGATCAAAAAAATACCTGCTCGACTAAGCTATTTTGTTTCTGATAGATAGTCGGTGAAACGAAATTACACGTGAATTATTGTTGCGTTAATTTCGTTACAATTATTTTTTTTAGACTAATTAGGCCTAAAATGTTGTTTTCAGGCTTTCTGTTGCATTTTTACGGGTAAATAGGTTGATTTTTTCCGAGAACGATTGCACAGTTTTTTCTTTCAAAGCCCAAAACTAATACTTAAATCTGTAATAGATTTTGGCGGAAAGACCATCAGCTTCATCTTTTGTAGGTAAGGTTCAGTGGCCAAAGTCTATTTAACCAAATTTTAAACCTAATTGTTATGAAAAAACGTGTACTTTTTTTCGCATGTCTTTGTACGCTCTTTTCTTTAGGGGCAAAAGCTCAAGCAGTGCAGCTATATCGTACTTCAAGTGAGAGTGCTGCGGCCACTGAATGGACTTATACTACATCTTCAGGAGGAGATAAAATTACTTATCCCGCATCATTATCAACTTCAACAAGTAATCTTTGCGGTCTGGCAGGAAGGCGAGTACAGTTGAATAGCTTTGTGCTAACTGTAAAATCAACATCCATTTCTACAATTACAATTATGGCACAGTCTTCTGGAGGTACTTCGAGCAGATATTTAGGAACTATAAAGGTAAATGGAATAGAGTTGGAAAGGGATGTTGACTTTACAACAACTTCTACCATTTACGGGCAAGATTGCTCAACTAGCTCTTTAGTAATAAGTGGATTAAGTATTCCCAAAAATACAGAAGGCACTAATATTGAACTTACTTTTGTGGCAAATGCAAATGGTACAGGGAGTCTGCAAAATATAAATCTGTCCGTAATTACTTTGACAACAAACTCTTCACTCCCTCTCGACCTTCTTTCTTTCTCTGCCAAACCAGACGCAATGGGTAAAACCGTTAACATAAGCTGGAAAACTGCCAATGAGGTGAATACCCAAGATTTTGTGGTGGAAAGAAGAAGTGATGATACCGAATTTAAGGCAATAGAGGTGGTGCAAAGTAAAAACATTACTGGTACCCATAATTATACCTATATCGATAAAAATCCACTAGCAGGTACTTCTTATTACCGTTTAAAACAAACAGATATAAATGGTGAATTTACTTATAGCGCTATCGTAGATGTCAAATTAAAAGGCCTTAGCTTAAGTTTACACCCTAATCCGGTAGGCAATGAACTGGTCGTCAATCATGAATATGTTCAAAAAACGGCTGCCGTAAAGGTTGTCGGTTTAGATGGAAAAAGCTTACTTCAGACCAATAGTTCTATAGGTACAACTTCTACCATAGTAAATGTATCGGCTTTGCCAAAGGGTACTTATGTATTGGTTTACGATGCCAATGGTAAACCACAATCTCAAAAGTTTATTAAAAAGTAAGATCTAGTTAACCGTATTACTAGGTGTTTTTAACTGCTTTTTCAGGTGGTATGGAGATCCTATTGCCCAATAGAAATTAAAAATATAATGAAAATAAAATTATTATTACTGACCATTTGCCTGTTTTTTGGGTTAGAAAATTTATTGCAGGCACAAACCATAACTTTTGACAGTCAGGGGAAATATGTTTATGATTTCCAGCAAACCTCACTTCCAGCGGGTCTTTCTTCTAATGGAACGCTCTCGCCAACTAAAGCTGCAGATGGGGTATGCTCTAAAGGAATGGTTCAAATTAATTCCAGTACACAATATTTGGAAGTCAACCTGCCTAGCTGTAGTGTTTTCAAAGTAAATATGAAAAGCACGGCTTCTTCTACCAGAACGGTAACGGTAAGCTATAGCACTAATAATGGAACATCTTTTCAAAATATAGCTACGACTTTAAGTGTAAATACTGCTGCAGAGTTTGATTTAACCAGTCAAACGGCTTTTCAGGTATTGAAGAGCACAGGGAATATCATTATTCGCTTAATGGCTACATCGGGCAATACACAAATACACGATTTGTATGTAGAAAGTAACATTGCTTCTATCAGTTCCGATACCGAGATCACGGCATTTAAGCTTGCAGGCCAAATAGGAACAGAGGTAATAGATTACGCTGCGGGAACCATTAAGCTAAATGTAGCTACGGGAACTAATCTTAGTGGCGTAGCACCTACAACTTTTACATTATCTTCGGGTGCAACAGTGAGCCCATTGGCCTCGGCTGCACAAAATTTTTCAAATGAGAACCCAGTAATTTATACCGTAAGGGCCCAAGATGGGACGACTACAAAATTATGGACGGTTACTGTGAAGTCTGTCCTGTCATCAGAAAAAGAAATTATCGCTTTTAAGCTTACTAATGATCAGATTGGTAATGCCTCCATCAATAGTGCTACGGGGCAAATACTGGTCACTATGCCTATAGGAATAAACTTGTCGGCATTAACTCCCATCACCTTTCAGCTCTCGGCTTCCGCTACTGCGAGTCCAGCAGGAAACCTCGCCGCAAATTTTACTGCACCAGTAAATTATACGGTCACGGCACAAAATGGGACAAGCAAACAATGGACGGTAACGGTTGTAATAGTAGATCCTAACCTGACTTTTACAGCCTATCAGGCTGAAAATGCAGATTATACCGGTAAGGTAGATAACCAACATGCCAATTATACCGGTACAGGATTCATTGATTTTTTAGCAGAGGGGGAAAACCAGATCACTTTTACGGTATGTAATCAACAGGCAGGAGCTCAAACGGCAAAGTTTAGGTATTCCTTGGCCAAAGATGAAAACCGTTCTGCTGCTTTGTATGTGAACGACGTTTTTGTTCAGAATGTAGATTTTCCAAGAACAGCAACCTTTACCGATTGGGCAGAAGCCATAGTGGCGGTAAACCTATCGGCAGGTGTAAATAAAATTAAGCTGACATGGGAGCTTACCGATGGCCCAAATCTAGACAAAATGGATTTGTCTGGTGCACAATGTGCATCATATACACTTAATGTAAGTGCTACCAATAGTGGTACGGTAGCTTTAACACCGGTGAGGGCTAACAATAGTTATTTTTCTGGGGAAACAGTTACGCTCTTGGCAGAAGAAAAACCGGCCCTAAAGTTAGATAATTGGTCGGGCGATTTGACCGGAAGTACCAACCCTCAATCATTGACCATGAACAGTAATAAAACTGTGGTAGCTAATTTCAGGGTGATCAGTACCTACAAAATCAATGTGAGTACGGTTGGAATTGGGTCGGTGACTTTAAATCCTGCAGGAGGGGAATATCCGGAGGGTACTGTAGTGACCGTCACAGCGGCATCAGTACTGGGCTCAACGTTTCAAGGTTGGAGTGGTAACTTGACAGGGAATAACCTCACACAAACCATTACGGTAGATGGTAATAAGAATATCACTGCAACTTTTACGGATAACCTTAATATCGATTTCAAAAAAGTAGTTGGATTTGCATCGGTAACTGCCGATGGCTTTGCTGGTCCAACCACGGGTGGAGAGGCCGTAGTAGCTGGTTTTCCAGCGAAGACAGTTTATATTAACGGACCTTCAGAGTTTAATAAACTTTGTGAAATCCTGTATCAGCGCATCAGATATAAATTTATGGATAAGAGTCCACTTACCATTGTTTTGGAACCTGGAGTTTATACCGATGTGGCAAGTAATGGTTTTAGTGTTTGGGGCAACCATATGCTAACCATTCAGGAACAAGAGAACTTGACCATTATTGGAAGAAAAAATGTGGTTTTGAATTTTGGGTTCAATATCAAGCGTTCCTCAAATATCATTATCAGAAATATCTCTTTTCAAGATTATTACGATGATGGTATCAACATAGGAGAAACCGAAACGCACCATGTTTGGATAGATCATTGTACCGTAGGGCACCCTACTACCAGGCCAGCTAATACCGAACATCCCGATGGAGGCATTGATATCAAGAATGGGGCAAGTTATGTAACGGTTTCTTGGACGCTCTACAGGAATAGCTGGAAAACAGGCTTGGTCGGCCACTCAGATAGCAATGGAGCTACGGATAACGGTCGACTAAAAGTAACCTATTTTGGTAATTATTTTTATAATACCAATTCAAGGAATCCAAGGGTAAGATTTGGAGAGGTACATGTGCTAAATAACCTAGAGGAGAAAGTAGCGCTATATGGTATAGCGGCTTCTAACAACTCATCTGTTTATGCAGAAGGAAACTTCTTCCTTAATACAAGGTGGCCAATGTATGGTGATCGGCTATCAGCAGATTTCAAGGCAATTTATGGTAATAATAACGATGACACCTTTACCTCTAAAACGGGAAATAAACCTGCAACAGGTTTAAAACAGGTAAATAATGAATATGATGATAGTGGTTTATCGGTAATCACTGCTCAAATTAATCCTGCTATGCTAAATCCGGGTGGTAGGTCTATTAAATTCGACGAACTAAATCCAAATGTTGTATTTACACCTTCGAATTATTATCAATACGATGCCCTGCCTGCTGCAGTAGTAAGGGTAATTGTACCTATTTATGCAGGTGCAGATAAGGTAGAGTGGTTTCCTGCAAATCCACTTCCTTTAGATCTGTTGGCATTTGATGCCAAACTTTCTGGTACATCATCTGCCAAAGAAGTAAGGGTAACCTGGAAAACCGCTAATGAACAAAATACAGAAAAGTTTGAAGTATTGCGTAGAGGAGAAAATACAGATTTTGTAGTGGTCAATAATCAGATCGCTAAAAATGTAGCGGGTATACATGAATATGGTTTTAATGACCGCACGCCATTTACAGGTAATTCTTATTATCAGCTTAAACAATATGATAAAGATGGCAAGTTTACCTTAAGCGAAGTAAAAGCAATAAATATAACTTCATTCACCAAGGGATTAAGCGCTTACCCAAATCCAACGGAGGGTATTGTTAATGTAGAACATACAGTACTGCAACAGGCAGGGTTGGCGATGGTATATGATGCCCAAGGACAGAAAAAAGCAACAATAGCTATAGCAAAGGGACAAAGTGTTACCCATGTAGATCTATCAAATATGCCTAAAGGTTTTTATATCATTAAACTAGAGATTAATGGTAAAACCGATCAGATAAAAGTGATCAGGAAATAGATGGGAAATGCAAATGGATGATGTGGGGGTGATAATATATTACCGTTCTAATAATTAAAAATATTAACGATAGATAAAATGAAATCGGTCATGATTAGATAATTATTTTAATCATGGTAAGCTCCATCTGACCCTTAAAAACAAATTAATACGGATGAAACCGTTATGATTTACAAAGAACCTCAAGGCTAATGAGAACTAATGAAGATAATAACTAATACGAATAATCAAACAGTGGAATGAATAAATCATGACAGCTTCATCACCCTTAAAAACAAATTAATACAGATGAAACATTTAATTAAAATTAAAATCATTTTTACGCTCATTGCCACATTGTGCATAGTTTATGCGAAAGGCCAATATAATGTTGTAGTGGCGAAAGATGGTACTGGTAACTATACAACTATACAGGATGCTGTAACTGCAGCCCCAAGCACTTCCACTAGTCCATATAGAATACTGATTAAGAAGGGGATCTATAAGGAAAACCTTACCATAGCTAAAAAATTTATACAGTTTATTGGCGAAGATGTAGCAAAAACCATCATCACTTATGACAATTATAATGGTAAGGCAATGCCTGGTGGTGGTACTTATGGTACGGCAAATTCGGCATCGGTTATTATCAATTCAGATGATTTTAGCAGTGCGAATATTACTTATGAAAATTCAACTGGAGATGCGCCGCAGGCACTTGCCATTAATGTTAGTGGAGATAGGGCTTCTTTTAAGAATTGTAGATTTTTAGGAGGACAGGACACGTTCTTGGGCTATAACTCTAAATATCCACAATCCTTGTACAAATGCTATATAGAAGGAGTGGTAGATTTTATTTTCGGAAATTCGAAGACTGTCTTTGATGAATGTGTCATC
>NZ_JAELTN010000050.1 GCF_016428855.1 Pedobacter sp. ASV28 | reverse complement strand
TAAGTATAGGGGTCTAATCTGCCTTTGATTGTTATTTTGAAATCTTTTGAAAAATCAAATTTCTCTTTGTTTTTATAAATATTAAGAAATCTATCGGCATATCCCTCAGTAGGATCTAATATTAAATTTCCAGTTTCTATCGTCACTTTATTGTAGGTAGATTCATCAGAGAAGAACCCTTTTTTGATTTTTACAGGATTTAATTTCCAGTTATCAACATTACTGCTATCATTGATTACCATTAGTTTTTCAGTAGCTGTTGTTTTTAAGCTACTGATTTGGGGTGTTATTTGTTTCAGTTTCTCAATGATGAGTTTGTTTTTTTGGTTTTCCTTATAACTATCTACTAGTATAGTAATAGCATTACCCATAGTTTCTGTACTTACTTTTCCATTATTCATTTCCTGACCCAATTTCCAACCTATATAATTAGGGTTCTTAGCAAGTTGTTGTTGATATTGAACAGGAATTAAATTAAATAAATTGGAACCAAGGGCTTTTACATAATTATCAAAAGATAAATTTCCTTTTCCTATACTTTGTATTTGTTGTGTCAGGTTTAAACCTTGAATATAATTGTTTACTGATTGATCATACCCAAAAACCGTTTCAAGATAAGTTTTTGCATTTACTTCATCAATTTTCCCATCCAAAAGCAGACTTTCCAACAGCGTTCCAAATTGTTCATTTACAACATCTTCGAGTTTGATGTTTTTTTGTTGCGCTTTGAGTGTTGTTCCAATAAATAAAATCCCTATTAATAAATATAATTTTAGTTTCATGATATTTGAGTTTTAACGTTATTTAGGATTTCGGTTGGTGTACTCGCCAACCAATAGTCGAATATTTACAGATTTAATATCGAATAACCTCTGCCAACTAATTACTTCCAATCGTTTAGCCTTTTCTCTTTTGATGCTATTCTCTTTAGTAGGACCTACATTAACCTGTTGCACATGCCCCTGCCCAACTACAATGCAATGGCAGACCGAACACAAAAAACAATAGCATGTATATATAAATGATTTACCCATGCAATTTCGCTTAAGTTTATTTAGCAAAAAATACTCATTAATGGGTATTTTAACAATGTTAAAAAGATAGAAATCTTTAAATTAGAAAGATTTGAATAATTGAACCTTGGTCAATGCTGCTTATTTCAAACTACCTGGGTAATGACTTATTCTCTGCTCTATATGGGCAAATCAAAACCCTCAACGATTTCTTGCCTATTAAAGCAGTCCATCATCAGCGACCTAAAATGATAGTTAGCAGCGTATTTGTAAAGTTCAATTTAAGATTCTGATTTGGCTACAAATCTTGGAACTAACTGGCCTTCATCAAGTAACTTTAGCTTAGTCCAATATCTTCTTGAGAAAAAATTCAAGAAGATATTAGCTAACGCCACCAATTAATCCTGTTCTACTCCAATCAGCTTCTCTTCAACCCTAAGGGTAAACGCAGATTTTCAATACTAAGGCGAATACCTTCTTATTGTTCTTCTTTGGAAAAGCACTTTCCCTTTATCAATCCTTAATTCTAACATCAACCTGCCCAATCCTATATTGGTAATACCTCCATACCAATATAATAAGCAACAAGGCAAGCAGAACCATCAGTATATAAAATTTATCCGTCCTTTTTCCAGCCATTGTTCATTACTGTTTTAAAACCCTTATGCTCTTTAATCCTGCCCCCATTAACTTTACGATATATACACCCGTAGGAAGTCCAGACAAATCAAACCGCACCAGTCGATCATTGGGAAGAACTGTTTTAACAGCGAGTTGTTGTCCAGCAACATTAAACAATTTTGCTTCGGTATAAACATGGTCATTAAATGCGATATTGACTTTATCTTTTGTAGGGTTTGGATAAGCGCTCCAACTTTCCCTAGCAAGTGTAAAATTCAGCACTTTGTCACCAAGATGTGCAATTTGCCCATCAAAATCCAACTGCTGTAGCCGATAGTAATTAATTCCATTATAGGGCTGCTTATCATCAAACCAATAATTTTGTTGTTGGTTGGTGCTACCATGCCCCACTACCCTACCTAATTCCGTAAACACCTTACCATCTGTACTTCTACTCAGCACAAACTCCTTGTTATTGTTCTCTGAAACCGTATACCAACGCAGTTTAGCCTCATTATTTTCCATAACAGCGGTAAAGTCTCCGAGTTGAATAGGCAAAGTAGATTGGTATTCATAAGCACCCAGATCAATCGCAATTCCATTTATTCGGGGGTTACCCGCCAAGTCTGTGGTGTTTGTTGAAAGATCTGGTATTCTCCCTACATCAAACAAGGTTTTATCTCCCGCATTAATTGCAGGACTACCCGCCTGAAGGCTTAGATCGGTGACACTGACAAATTTTGGATCAGCTGTGATCACATTGGCAACAGTATAATTGAGATCAGCCGTAGCTATATGATAATCCCTTATCACACTGTTCAACACATTTACTTTCGTAGCACCTGTATTTAAACTATAGATCTCTTCCCTACCAGCATGAGCCGTAGCATTGGTATTATTCCAAATTATGCTATTTCGAATGCTTCCTCCCGAATTTGCAGCATAATATAGGCCTCCACCAAAACTAGATACATATGTGGTCCTGTTTCCCTCAATCGTCACATTGGTAATAATAGGCGCAGAAGTACCTCCATTATAAACTGCAGCTCCGTTATATAAAGTGATATTATTATTTAGGTTTAAATTAGTTAATACAGGGCTTGAATTATAGTTAAAGATACCACCGCCACTTCCAGCCACATTTCTATTTATCAAACAGTTGCTAAAGATAGGATTGGCAAGTTCATTATAAACTGCTCCGCCTAAACGTCCACCACTTGTATTATTATCCGAAAAAACAGCTCTTTTGATGATGGGATTAGAAGATAGATTTGCCATACCTGCGCCACCACCTTCATCGCCCCAGCCTTGACCAGCAACAAAAAAAGCCGTGTTATTTACAAAATAACAATCTGTAATTGTTGGATTGGAAGCCAAACCATTAAATATACCGCCTCCATTTCCATAATAGACATTATTTGCTTCAAAACGACAATTGGCTACCAAGGGACTGGCAGCACCTACATTTGTCATTCCCCCTCCATTATTTCTGAAGATATTCTGGGCATTGACCAAAATACCGGTATTGGCATTGGCATTCCCTCCCTTAATGGTAAAGCCATTGAGCTCTGCCAGCCCCAAGTCTCCGGCAGAAACCACTACATGGTAGGCATTTTCACCATTATTCGTAATGGCAAAACTATCGCCACTACCATTCAACTGATCATTATTCCCAAAATCTCCACTTAAAATACTTTTATTGGCCATTATATTTAAATTCCTTTGGGTCAATGTAGTTTCCGAGCCCGCAAAACCACCATAAAGCTTAATATCTTTTACCAACAGAAACGAATTGTCGCGATTTTTGTCCGTCCCAAAATTAGCCCCATCTTCCGGACTATATAAAGGCTTATAGATACCCCCTGCCACCCAAATCTCTTTAATGGCTACATTACTTTTAGCGGCTATTAGCGCATCCGCCAGTTCTGGAGCTGCATTGGCCCAACTATTGCCATAAAAATTACCTGTACCATTTTGTTTAATATAGACAATGCCATTGGCATCTGGCAAAGGTTGTGGGTTGTAGAGGCTTTCATACGCCCCTATATCTATACTTCCCTTTTGCAGACGGGCATTACCTGCCAAATCTTTAGCTGTGCTTAAGTCCGGCCCAAATAAGGCGCCTTCTCCCGCATTAATGGCAGGGCTTTTACGAGACAGCGTAAAATCATTTGCTCCATTAAACAATGGATTTTGGGAAGTTACATTTAAAGCTGGTGAGCTTAGGATAAGCAAAGGTGTTGCATTTAGGATACTATTTCTAATAAGCGCATTCAGGGGCTGATTATCAGGCAACAATATGGCCGGTGCATTTACGGCATCATTCCAGGCAACAGAATTGTAAAATTCAAAGGAAACAGCTTTAGATAATGATATTAAAACATTGCTTGGATGGTGAATGGTAGAATTAACAATTTTAAGAGCAGCTTCCCTATTAAAAATGGCGGCCTTACTGTTATTATAAAACAACGAATTGTAAACAACAACATTTGATTTAAGAACAGCCGCTAGCGCACTTCCATTGCCGTAGGTAGCGTAGCCATGCGCCGTAACCGTTATATCCGTTATATTCTCGTAAAAGATGCTATTCCTAACCGTTAAATTCCCTTTTCCCAATGCACAGATGGCCCCACCAGAACTTTCTGCATCACGCCCCTGTGAATTGTTATTGACCGTATTATGCTTAAAGGTACAATGGTCCACTTCCGCATTATAATAATGTTGCTGTGTATTGCTAGCTTCTAGAAAAGCTTCATCATAAAAGAACATTAATGCACCGCCTGTATAAGCAGAGACATTGTTCTCAAAATAACTATCCTTAATTTTAAACTGTTCTGTAGTCCCTAAAAGTCCGTCATAATAGACAGCTGCCCCACCCTGATTGGCAAAATTATCCAGAAACTTGCAATTGCTAATGATAGGATAATTTTTTTGATCATAATCTTGTACAGTAACAAAGATGGCGGCGCCCATATACAATGGCAGTTCGTTATTGATCACTCCACCAGAATTGGCATTGGCATTTTTGAAAGTGATGCCATCAATTATGGTTTGATCCGTTATGGTGATTTCATTCTTTGGCCAAATTACCAGCAGATGATAGCTATTATCTGCTTTATTTCCCAGCGTTCCAATGTCGCCATTTAAAATGGTAAAATTTGACAACAAGTCTCTCTCAGCTACAGAAGTTTCTGTACCCGAAAAGCCTCCATAAACTTTTAGGTTCCTGACAATTTCCAAATACTTTTGCCTATCATTATCTGTGGTAGGAAAATAATTCCCTGCCTTAAGCCATATTTCCTTAATTGCCGTATTGGTCTTTGCCGCAATAAAAGCTGTTCTAATTTCAGCTGCATTAGTCCACGACCCACCAGATTTATTCCCCAAGCCCTGTTCGCTTACGTAAACAATTCCATCCTTATTAGGAACAATAGTTTGTGCATGGAGCAAGTAAAAATTACACAACAATACTAACAGTGTAAGCTTTATTTTCATAATTCCTTCATTAGATCAAATAAATAACCTTACAAAGGTTCTGCTTTATTTAATGGAGGGCAAGGTTTTGGGGCGGACAAAAAGCGGACAACTGCCACATCATAGTGTTTGGCGATAACGACTGGCCATGGGCATTAGGCCAATGATCTTCTAAATCAATAGCGCCAGGTATTCTTCCAGTACTTCTTCCTTTTTTAAATTCAAACGTTGCTTAAGTCTTCGTTTACTCCTGCCTACGCTATCTTTGCCAATGCCCAAGGTACTGGCTATCTGACCAGGGGTCAATTTTAAATATAAGAGTGTAGCCAAGCGCTCTTCTGCAGGTGTAATGGAAATTATTTTAAGATGTAATGCAGGCAAGAACAAGGGATAGGCCATGGAAAACTCCAGTCTAAATTTTTCCCATTCTACATCGGTGATCAAAGTATAGTTTAAAAGGCTTTTGACGACCTGTCCATTTTCCGCGTCCACCTGTTTTTGCAAGTCTTGGATGAGCCGGTCTTTTTCAATGATATTTTGTGTAAAACTCAAGATCTGCACCCTTGCCCTTCTCACTTCCCTTTCCGCGTCCTTTTGCTTTTGGGAAATCTTTTCGGCCAAATGCTTTTGCTGCAGCATTTTCCTGTTATAAAACAGCAAGGCAATAACGGTCAACAGTACAATACCCATAATGATGAAATTGCGTGTCAAACGCTGCTTACTAATTGTACCGTTGGCTTTTTCTAAACTATCCTGCAAATTATCAAAGGCTATTTTAGCGTCAATGG
The DNA here is from genome assembly GCF_016428855.1 of Pedobacter sp. ASV28. GTDB lineage: Bacteria > Bacteroidota > Bacteroidia > Sphingobacteriales > Sphingobacteriaceae > Pedobacter. The sequence goes on along the minus strand of NZ_JAELTN010000050.1, from coordinate 29,883 downwards.
CCGATAGTTTTCCCTTATTGATCATGGCAGCCAACGTATCCTTATATTGATAATATACATCATAATAATGATAAGCACTATCCGCCTGCCCGGTTAATCGATAAACTTTGGCCAGTCCCTTGCTGGCCGTAATTATTTCCCTTATCTTATTGCTTTTTATGGCCCAAACATAAGCCGATCTGAAACCTTTTAAAGCCGCTGGATACCATTTATGTTTTAAATAAATATTGGCCAGTGCATTTTGCGCCATTGCGGCATTATTCCACGATTCTAGCTTGATACTGCTCTTCAGATGTGTAGTGATTAACGGAATGGCTTTTTCATCCTCGCCCTGTAAAGAAAGCATGTGTCCAATGTTTCCCTTGGCTATACCCAACCATAATTCTTGAATATAAGGGGCATCTGGCTTTCGTTGTAAAGTATCTATAATTTGTTGGTAGTAATATTTTGCACTGTCGTACTGTTTTAATTGCTTATAGGAGACCCCAATAATATCCAATTGAAAGATATAAACCCTAGGATCCCACTTTTCGACCTCTACATTTTTAAATTTTAAGGCCTCAAGTCCATAAGTAATGCTTTGCTTATAATCTTCGGTTCGGTAAAGCGCGTAACTGATATTAAAAAATCGATTTTGCACAAAAGAAAAATACTGGAAGCCAATTTTCTTCTGCAGCTCCACTGCTTTTAGGTTATACAACAGAAATCCGCCATCGAGGTCTATTTGGCCTGCGAGTGCATAAATTTCTGCCAACAATTGCTCATCTTCCAGTTTATTGGCCAACTGTATGGCAAATTTTACCTTTTTAGCATTTTCTGTTTCTGCCTTTACCAAACTATATTCTTCGCTTCCCAGTACATCGAACATAAGAATTCGGGCCCTTAACCTATCATCGGCATGACGATCTAAATAAGCATACAACCTGGACAGTATTTGTTTATACTTGTTAGGATCTTTATAGTCCTTTAGCGTCTGGTAAGTTTTCTCGGCCTGATGGGTCTGGGAAATATCGTTAACAGACCAAGCTTTAATTAGGGGGTCGATATTAGGTTCTTGAGCATGGCCTGCCAAAGCATATAGGCTTAAAAAAAATATAACGACAATTCCTTTCATTAAATGAAACAGCTCTAATTATTAATGTGATCGCGTCTACTACAATTATAATTATTTAAAGTGACAGATAAATATAGTTTACCTATTTACCATAAAAAGCATTTCCAAAAAGTACAACTACATACAGTGAGCTGCATCGCCTCACTTGGGTATCCTGCTAATTACCATGTGCTTTTTTTTACAGGAAGCTTATCTACAAAAACAAATGTAATCGTTATAATCTTTCTATCTTTGCCCCTTAATTCCAACAAATGATATCGATAGGCAAATACAATACCTTAAGAGTAGCTGCAAAGAACAGTCAGGGTTTAAGTTTAACAGATGGTACCAACGAAGTACTTTTACCTTTTATAGAAGTAACTGGAGACATTGCCTTAGGCGATGATGTGGAAGCTTTTGTATACCTGAACAAAGACGGCAGTACGGTTGCTACGTTAAAAAATGTTTTGGCTACAGCCGATGACTTTGCTCTACTAAAGGTCGTTGATGTTAACGATGATGGTGCTTATTTAGATTTGGGCATTGACAAAGATGTGTTTGTTCCGAGAAGGGAGCAGAAGCGACCCATGGAACTTGGTGAAAGTTATGTTGTTTTTGTTTACCTTGACGATATGTCCAATAGGTTACTCGCCTCGTCAAAAGTTGACCAGTTTGTGGAATACGAAAACTATGATTTTGAAGAGGGAGATAGTGTTGAACTCTTAATTGTAGACAAGTCTGATTTGGGCTACAATGCCATTATTAACAATGAATTTATTGGTCTACTATACCACAATGAAGTCTTTACTACTGTAGAGCCCGGTTTGAGATGCAAAGGTTGGATCAAAAAAATTAGGGTTGAAGGAAAAATAGACCTCACCCTGCAACCATCTGGCTTTGGGCACATCTTAGACACCAAAGATTACATCTTAGAAGAACTCAAAGCAGTTGGTGAAATAAACTTAGGCGACAAAAGTTCTCCAGAAGACATCTACGATAGGTTTCAGGTTAGCAAAAGTGCATTTAAGAAAGCCATTGGTGGCCTTTATAAAGAACGCTTAATCACCGTTTCCGACCATCATATTAAGCTGATTTAATAGCAGATCTGGCTCATTATTCCGCCATCTCGAACGAGTTTACGAGGAGAGATCTAGCTAGCTTATCATATCTAATGATTGGATTTCTCTTCGTCATTCTTCCTCATCGAAATAACGTAAGCTTTTTTTAACTCAGCGCTTGCTCAATATCGGCAATAATATCATCTATATGTTCTAAACCGATCGATAAACGGATAGAGCCTTGTTCGATGCCTACAATATTACGTTCCTCTTCTGTTAGCTTACTATGTGTACTTGTTGCCGGATGTGTAGCAATAGAACGGGTGTCTGCCAAGTTTGCGGAAATAGAGAACATTTTCAGGCCATCTATAAAATGACGTGCAGCTTCAATACCACCATTAACCACAATGGTAACAATACCCCCGCCTTGTTTCATCTGCTTTTTGGCAATTTCATATTGCGGGTGTGATGGCAGAAATGGGTACTTCACCAGCTTAATTTTAGGATGTTTTTCCAGGTACTGTGCCACTTTAAGTGCATTTTCACAATGGCGATCCATGCGAACAGCCAAAGTTTCCAGGCTCTTCGATAAGATCCATGCATTAAATGGAGACAATGATGGGCCGCTGTGACGGGCAAAAGCAATAACCTCTGCAATTAATGCTTTACTGCCCAATATAATCCCTCCCAAAGCACGGCCTTGTCCATCGATATATTTGGTAGCCGAGTGGATAGAAATATCTGCGCCCAGTTTTATGGGCTGTTGTAAATAAGGTGTAGCAAAACAATTGTCAACCACCAATAATACTTTATGTTTTTTGGCCAAACCGCCCAAGAACTCCAGATCTATAAGATCAATACCCGGGTTAGATGGTGTTTCTACAAAAATCATCTTGGTATTCGGCTTGATCAAGCCTTCCCAATCTTCTGGCTTATCGAGGTCCGCATAATCAAAGGTAACACCCCACTTAGCAAAAACATTAGTCAGTAATTGGTGTGTAGAACCAAAAACCGATCTGCTCGACACAATATGGTCTCCACTCTTCAGAAAAGCAGCAAAAGTAGTAAATATGGCCGCCATACCTGTTGCCGTCGCAAAACCATCTTCTGCCCCTTCCAATAAAGTCATCTTTTCAATGAACTCTGAAGTGTTAGGATTAGAATATCTACTGTATACATTGCCCTCTTTTTCATTGGCAAACAAAGCACGCATCTCTTCCGCATCGTCAAACTTGTAACTTGAAGTAAGATAAATTGGCGAAGAATGTTCTTTATGGCTGCTTCTTTCGGTTTGTGTGCGTATCGCTATGGTTTCAAAATTTTCTGACATTATGAAAGTTGTAAGTTTTAGGTGATAAGTATTACGTTATCTATAGCACTAGCTATAGATAACTTAAAACGTATTATTTATTACCATTTATAGAGTATGTAAAATTTATAGTTGCCGATCTGCCCAAAATATTAGAAACAGAACAGTATTTATCAAAGGTCATTTGTAACGCTCTTTCTACTTTCTGAATGCTTAAATCGCCAAATAGATCAAAATGTATATCAATCACATCGAATATGGGCGGCATCTCTTCCTCTTTACGTGTGGCCTTAATGTTAATCTTAATATCGTTCAAGGGTTCTTTCTGCTTAGTGAGTACATTTACCACATCAATGCCACTGCATCCACCCAAACCTACCAACAGCATTTCCATAGGCCTAAAACCTTTGCCTTCGCCTCCAATAGCCGGCTTTGCGTCTAGTTCAACCGTAAAACCATTATCGTTTTCGGCTTCAAAATTAAATTTACCGCTTTTGCGGATCAGGTTGATTTCCATCTGTAAAAAGGCTTAAAGCTAAAAGCTCAACGCTTAAAGCTTTTCATACATTATGCTTTAGTCTTTTTGCTTTAGACTTTCAGCTTAAATATTATAAAAAACTAAATTATCTTTCTCCAAGGTTGGTAGCTTTACGTCTTTTTCAAATAGGGCAAATACCGACGAACCACTACCACTCATCAGTGCAAATTTAGCACCTGCCTGATAAAGCTTTGTTTTTATTTCGTCAATTTGCGGATGATTTGCAAAAACAGAAGGCTCAAAATCATTAAAAATATGAGCAGCCCAATCTTGTAGGGGCAAATGTATCAAATCTTTTAGAGATGTAGAAGGTTGTTTTACTTTTACCTGACCATAAGCTTCGGCAGTTGATACATGTATGGGCGGTTTGACCAATACCATATAATAAGCAGACAGGTCTATTTCCAACGTCTCAAACTCATCGCCCTTTGCAAAAGCATAGGTAGGTTTATTGCTGATGAAAAATGCACAATCGGCCCCGAGATTTCTGGCATAACCTTCCATCTGGTCGATACGAAGTCCCAATTCGAATTTCTGATTAACCAGCTTGATGAGAAAAGCAGCATCGGCACTGCCACCGCCCAAACCTGCACCAACGGGTATATTTTTCAATAAAATGATTTGCTGATGCGGTAAATTAAAATCTGACTGTAAAGTCTTAAAAGCTTTTAAACAAATATTGTCATCCACATTGCTGGGAATATCGATGCCCTTAATTTCAATAGTGGTTTCAACAGCATCGATCAATTCTATTACATCATATATTTTAACCGGATAAAAAACCGTTTGCAGGTTATGATAACCATCAGTCCGCTTTTCGGTTAGGAATAGTCCTAAATTTATTTTTGCATTGGCAAATGTCAGCATTTTTGGCTTTTTTGGTTGGTTAAGGTTTATATTTTGTATCCATAGTGCCCTATAATTTTCCAGGAGAAAAGGCAATCTGAAATTTCTTGTCCATTGCCTATGTTATGAACAATCAGATAGCGTTTTCCATCGGCAGATTTCTGGTTAATCACCAAACCGATATGGGTCTGTTTACCATTTAGGTCCCAACATACAATATCACCTGGCAAATAATCTGCTGCAGCTTTACTCATGGGTTTCTTTGTGCCTTTCCTTCCAAAAAACACCATTAGATTGGGTACTCTTCTATGATCTATATTGGTATCGGTGGTTTTAAGCCCCCAATGATTTGGATAAAGCCTGAAATTCTTTTTCATGTCCTCGTGCACTTCCTTTTGCAGATCCGTACCTAACGTTCGATAGGCCCTTATGACCACATCTGTACAAACACCTTTACCTTCAGGCACATCGCCATTGGGATAGGGAATCTTAAAATACGAAGGATCATACACCACCTTTTTTTGAGTGAGTGATACAGCTGCTCCTGCTACTTTGAGTGCTTGCGATGTCTGCCCAAAGCCCCATTGCCCAAAAAAGCAGCATAAAAGTGAAAAGATTATTTTTCTAAACATGATTGCAATTGCAGCAAATTTAGCTAAATGTCATCTATTTCATATATAATTATAGTACTTCTTATGATATAATCAACAAAGTGCAGTATTGTTGAAAAAACCTAAATTGCTGTTCCTATTAAATCTTTAGCTTTGTACCTTAGCAAAAGGTAATTTCATTATTGCCTACTACTGGATTATGAAGCAATATTTAGATTTAATGCAGCATGTGCTGGATAGCGGCACACAAAAGCACGACAGAACAGGTACTGGAACCATTAGTGTATTTGGGTACCAGATGCGTTTTAACTTGCAGGATGGCTTCCCTATGGTGACGACAAAAAAGCTGCACCTAAAATCTATCATCCATGAATTGATCTGGTTCCTAAGTGGCGACACCAACATTCAATACCTAAAAGATAATGGGGTGAAGATATGGGATGAATGGGCAGACGAGAACGGCGATCTAGGCCCGGTATATGGTTCGCAATGGCGTTCCTGGCCAAAACCGAATGGCGAGAAGATAGACCAGATTACCCAGATCATTAACGCGATTAAAAACAATCCAGATTCAAGACGTATTATCGTTTCTGCCTGGAATGTGGCCGAAATAGAAAATATGGCGCTCCCTCCCTGCCATGCCTTTTTCCAATTTTACGTAGCCGATGGCAAGCTAAGCTGTCAACTCTATCAACGAAGTGCTGACCTATTTTTGGGTGTGCCATTCAATATTGCTTCTTATGCCCTATTGACCATGATGGTAGCACAGGTATGTGGATTGGAACCAGGAGATTTTATCCATACCCTTGGAGATGCCCATTTGTACAATAACCACATTGAACAAGCTCGTTTGCAATTAAGCAGAGATCCAAAACCTTTGCCAACCATGAAAATCAATCCTGCGGTAAAAGATATTTTCTCTTTTAAATTCGAAGATTTTGAACTGATAAATTACGAGGCTCATCCACATATTAAAGGTGTGGTGGCAGTATAAATACATCGTAATTTCGAGGCACGAAGCAATGACGCAACTTTCTAAAAAATGAACCCCATATCTATCGTAGTAGCCATTTCAGAAAACAATGCCATCGGTAAGGACAACCAACTGCTTTGGCATTTACCGGCCGATTTAAGACATTTTAAAAATATAACGACCGGTCATACCATTATTATGGGCCGTAAAACCTATGATTCGATAGGAAAGCCACTACCTAATAGAAGAAATATTGTGATTACCCGTCAACAGGGCCTAAAACTGGAAGGAATAGAAGTGGTCAACTCTTTGGCAGAGGCCCTGTCGTTATGCGACCCCACTCGAGAAGCTTTTATCATTGGTGGCGCAGAAATCTATAAACAGGCCTTGCCCTTGTGCAAACACATTTACCTAACTACCGTTCATCAAACTTATGAGGCTGATGCTTTTTTTCCCGAACTTTCTGCAAATGAGTGGAGAGAAATCGAAAAAGTAGCATATCTTGCAGATGAAAAAAACAAAGTTCCTTACTCTTTTTCCACATTAGAGCGCATATAACGTCTCTCTTTGAACAAAATTACAATTAGGCGTTCTATTAATTAAAAAAATAATTAGATTTGCCGACTTGTTAAAAAACAGCGTAACATAAAATTATAATAAACAAACAATGCAAGGTAAAGGTTTTATTAAATTCATGGCAATACTTTTGGGTATCGTCTGTCTGTATTCACTTTCTTTCAATATCATTACTTATAATGTAGAGAAAAAGGCCAAGGAGTTTGCTAAAGGTGATGAAGCTAAAGAAAAGGCATACCTGGACTCAATGGCAACTGTACCTGTATATCCGGTATTAGGCCTTACCTATCAACAAGTAAAAAGTAAAGAAATCAATTTAGGTCTAGACCTTAAAGGTGGTATGAATGTTACCATGGAGATTTCTTTGGCCGAACTGACTAAATCATTGGCAGGTAATACTTCCGATGAAAACTTCAATAAGGCCCTCAGCAACGCGCAAACCCAATTGAATGCCGGTGGAAAAGACTTTATTGGATTATTTGTTAATGAATATGAGAAATTAGTTCCAAATGGAAAATTAGCAGATTTCTTTGCCAACCAAGATAATGCTAGCCAGTTAAAAGCTAATGCCAGCAATGCTGATGTAAAAAGCTTTTTAAACAAAGAGGCTTCTAGCGCTATTGACCGTTCATTCATCATCTTACGTAGTCGTATCGATGGATTTGGCGTAGTAAGCCCTAACATGCAGAAACAAGAAGGTTCTAACAGGATCTTTATTGAAATGCCTGGTATCCAAGATAAAGAACGTGTACGCAAATTGTTGCAAGGTTCTGCTGAGCTACAATTCTGGCAAACCTACCAATCTCAGGAAGTATATCCTATTTTGGACAACATCAACAAATCTCTTGCCCTGCTTGTAAAAGATACAGCTGCCGTAACCCCGGGAGCTGCAGCCGATACTACAGCCAAAGGTGGTAAGCTAGCAGGCCTGACCAAAGGCAATACAAAAGCTGCAGACACTTCGAAAGAAGCTTTGGTAGCTAATGAGCTTAAGAAAAACCCTTTATTTGCGGTTTTAAGCCTTCCTACTTACCAAGCCGAAAATGGCCAACAAAGTTTACGTCCAGGACCGGTAGTGGGCTGGGTATTGCAAAAAGATACTGCGAAGGTAAATGCCTTCTTCAACAGAGCCGATATTAAATCTTTAATTCCGAATACGCTTAGGTTTATGTGGAGCCTTAAACCAATGCAAGGCACCAAAGCATTCGAATTATATGCCATAAAAGTTACTTCTTTAGATGGCAGACCTGACTTAGGCGGAGAAGCTATCTCTAACGCCCGCGATGGTTTCGACCAGAACAACAAACCAGATGTAACCATGTTCATGACCAGCGAAGGTGCTGCCAAATGGAAAAAAATTACAGCTGATGCTTCTGCTGACCCAAGTAACAAAAAGGCAATTGCTATTGTATTAGACAATACTGTTTACTCTGCCCCTACGGTACAAAATGAAATTCCTAATGGTGTTTCTTCTATTACAGGAAGCTTTACTAAAGAAGATACCAAAGATTTGGCCAATGTATTGAAAGCAGGTAAGTTGCCTGCTCCTGCCAAAATTGTTTCCGATTTCGTTGTAGGTCCATCATTGGGTAAACAGGCGATAGATAGCGGCCTATCTTCATTTGTGATTGCCTTTATTGTGATCTTAGCTTTCATGGCCTTCTATTACAACAAAGCGGGTTGGGTAGCTAATATAGCCTTGGTGATTAACCTATTCTTTATCATGGGTATACTTGCTGCCTTTGGTGCTGTACTTACCTTACCTGGTATTGCAGGTATCGTATTAACCATTGGTTTATCGGTAGATGCCAACATTCTGATATTTGAACGTGTACGTGAAGAATTGGCGCTGGGGAAAAATACAACTGTTGCCATTAGAGAAGGCTTTAAGCATGCTATGTCTTCTATTATCGACTCGAACGTAACCGTATTTATCTTAGGTATTATCTTGTTCATTTTTGGTACAGGTCCAGTACAAGGTTTTGCGACTACCCTATGTGTGGGTATTGTAACTTCGTTATTTGCCGCGGTATTAATTTCCCGTATCATTTTCGAATCGTTAATCGAGAAGAAAGCAACGATTACCTTCGATAACAGCATGACCAGAAATGCATTCAAAAACTTGGCCTTCAACTTCGTTGGTCATAGAAAGTTATACTATGCTATTTCAGGAATCATCATCATCTTAGGGGTAGTTTTTTATGTAAAAAATGATGGTTTGCACCTAGGTGTAGACTTTAAAGGTGGTAGAACTTACATGGTGAAGTTCGATAAGCAGATGAATACTGAAGAAGTAGCCAAAACCTTAACGGCAAGTTTTGAAGGTGAAGAAGCGCTGGTAAAAACTGCAGGAACTGACAATTCACTAAAAATCACTACACCTTATCATATCACCGATCAGGATCCTAATGCTGATAAAGTGGTTGAAACTGCCTTAAGAAAAGGTTTAGATGGTCTAGGTACAAAATATGATATTGGCAGCTCGCAAAAAGTAACACCAACTATTGCCAGTGATATTATTTATGGTGCTTACGGAGCTGTATTGTTCTCTTGTCTGGTAATGTTTATCTATATCTTGGTACGTTTCAGAAAATGGCAGTATGGTCTGGGTGCGGTTATCGCTTTATTCCACGACGTATTATTGGTACTTTCGTTCTATACCATTTTAGATGGCATATTGCCTTTCCCTCTTGAAATTGGTCAGGATTTTATTGCGGCTATCTTAACGGTAATGGGTTACACCATGACTGAAACAGTAGTTGTATTTGACCGTATTCGTGAGAAACTATCAGATAGTGGCAAAGACGATGTACATGGACAAGAGCGCATTAACCTAATCAACTTTGCCCTGAACAGTACATTAAGCCGTACCATTCTTACCTCGTTAACCGTATTCTTCGTGTTGATCGTTATCTTCATCTTTGGTGGAGACAGCATCCGCGGCTTTATATTTGCTTTATTGATAGGACGTGTTATTGGTACCTACTCATCGCTATGTATCTCTACCCCTATTGTAATTGACCTTTCTGGAAACAAAGAGGATATCAAGGCACTTAAGTAGTATATCTAAACCAAATTATAAATCAAGGGGTCCCGAAAAATTCGGGATCCTTTTTTTTTGTACCCTATCCAATATTTATTAAAAGCGCTATTGTGGACAGTATAAGCTAAAAAGTAATAATGGCTTCTTATCCTATCATTTACAATTATTTAACATTTTACTTATATTAGCCTAAACTTAACAAACGTGTCAGCCTATCATCACTATACCGAAGACCAACTGGTAGCCTTTTTAAAAATGGGCGACCATGCCGCTTTCACCGAAATATACAATCGGTTCTGGGAAAGACTGTGTGATGCAGCATACCAACGGTTGCACTCACGTGAGGATGCCGAAGAAGTAGTGCAGGCCGTGTTTGTTAGCCTTTATGTAAAGCGGGAGGATTTAAATCTAAAAACAACCTTAGAAGCCTATTTAAAAGCAGCCTTAAAATATAAAGTCATAGATGCCTATCGCTCACAACAACTTTACTACCGCCATCTTGATCGACTGATAGCAGATCATCAACTTTTATTGCCTACACCTGATAAACACATAGAAATTAAAGAGCTCGAGAGTCAGGTATTATTGGTAACCCATAAACTACCCTATAAATGCAGGGAAGTGTTTATCATGAGCCGTTTCGAGCAACTTTCACATCAGGAAATAGCAGAACGCACGGGGATTTCTATAAGCACCATTAAAAAACATATCCATAAGGCACTCTCCATACTGCGCAGTAATCTTTCCAATACCTATCTTAATATACTACTGGTTAACGCCATAGTGTTCAAAATATATTCCGCTTTATAAAAAATAAAAATCTGTAATTCAGAGACTTAAGCTATTATCTAAAAATAATATTCATTTGGGATAGAACCTTTATGCCTTTTCTTCGAGTATATCATAATGGGTACAGAAGGGCAGTATAAAAAGTATATCTTAGAAGTGATGGATCGCTACATAAAAGGCGAGGCTACTGAAGCTGATAAGCTTGAGCTTGATGAATGGTATGCCAAATTTCCGCCTTACCAAGGGTACGCTGATTCAATGAGCACTTCTGAAAAACTCCAGGCCAAAGATAAAATGCTGCATAATATTAATAAGCAGATTTATCAGGAGGCGATCCCCACCAAACAAAAGCATAAAAATATATTATCAATTGTTAGCCTAGCAGCGGCTGTTGCTGTGGTCATATTAACTACTGGGTTATTATACTATTTTAAGCAGCATCAGCACCATAACAACCCTCAAGTTGCACAACTTATAGAGCCAGGCGGTAATAAAGCTTTCCTTACCCTGGCAGATGGCAGTCGTATTTCTCTTAATGATGCCAATAATGGAAAAATTGCCAAGGAAGCTGGGGTAACCATCAGTAAAACTTCCGACGGAAAATTAATCTATAATACCCATTCGATAACCGGCAATGAGGTTAACACCGTAAATGATCACAATACCATTGAAACGCCAAGTGGTGGACAATATCAAATACAATTGCCCGACGGCACTTCTGTCTGGTTAAATGCAGCATCAAGCTTAAAGTATCCAGTTAATTTTTCTGCAAAAACAGAACGTCATGTCTACCTTACAGGAGAAGCCTATTTCGAGGTGGCAAAAGATAAGGCTCGTCCATTTGTGGTAACAGCGGCCTCTACATCTGGCGATCAAAAACAACAACATGTTGAAGTATTAGGAACGCATTTCGACATCAATGCCTATAATGATGACAATACCATAAAGACCACATTGCTTGAAGGAAGTATAGTAGTAAAGCTTCCCTCCGAAACGATCCAATTAAAACCCGGGCAGCAGGCTATAAACACTGGTAACGACCTAAAAATTGCCCATGTAAATACAGAATATGCAGTAGCCTGGAAAGATGGTTATTTCCGTTTCAACGATAAAACATTAGAAATGGCCATGAAAGAGATTTGCAGATGGTACAATGTAAATGTGACCTTCAAAAATGCTTCGTTAAAAGATGAGCCACTGGCAGGCACGATTAGCAAGTACAGCAGTATTGCACAGGTACTAAAAAAAATGGAATTAGCCGGTGCTTTTAGGTTTACCGTTAAAGCTCGGGAAATTACCATAGAATAAAACATAACAATTCATAATTAACCAACAACCTAAAAAACAAGACAAGACATGAAAGAAATAAGAGAATCACCTTAAGGCCATTCCTACCGCAACGATAAAAACCAGCACTCCGACGGCCATCGGAGCCTGGCGAATATCCTGCTTGATTGAAATTAGCGTATAAACTATTTTATGACCAAAAACAAGACAGACAAACTTAGGAAATATTGCTTGAATAACAATATTTTCAGGCTCGTCATGCCCCTAAGCTATACTGTCTACAACCCATGACGAAATGAATAAATTTTGCCCAAGAATATCCTTTTTACCAAAAATCCTGCTCATAATGAAACTAACGACTTTACTTTTAATCGTTACCATCATTCAGGTTAGCGCAGCCGGATATGCGCAAAAACTGACATTAAAACAGAAGAATGCTAACATTAGCCTGGTATTTGATGAGATTAAGAAACAGACAGGGTACGATGTCTTCTATCTACCTAAAATCTTAAACACCAATAAAAGAATTAATGTAAATTTTAATAATACACCATTAGATGAGGTAATGAAAATATGCCTGCAAAACCAGCAGGTGAAATATACCATAGATGAAAATACTATTGTAATTACAAAATTAGATAATAACCATACCACACTGCCTAACTTTAACAATGAGTTATTAGCCATTGATATTAAGGGAAAAGTAGTAGATGAGAAAGGTCTGCCATTACCTGGTGCAAACATAAATGTTAAAGGAAAAAGCAACATCGGTACGTCGACAGATAACCAAGGTGAATTCACACTCAAAAATGCGGCAGAAGGCGACATCCTAATTATTTCGTTTCTAGGCTACCAATCTAAGGAATTGAAAGCCAGCGCAAACCTCGGCACCATCGTATTAGAGCAGAGCGACAGGAGTCTGGAAGAAATAGTAGTACAGGCGTACGGTACTACAAAAAAGAGGGCATTGACCAATGCTGTATCTACCATTTCAGCAAAAGAAATTGAAAATAGACCGATTTCAAACATTACCACGGCCTTGGTTGGAGCAGCTCCAGGTATACAAACCACTACAGGTAGTGGACAACCAGGAGCAGGTCCGTCAATACGTATCAGGGGATTTGGCAGTATCAATGGTGGGGTTGACCCATTATACGTAGTAGACGGTGCTCCTTTTGAAGGCGCTCTGAATAACCTCAATCCAGATGATATAGAAAGCATATCTATATTAAAAGATGCTTCTGCTACAGCTTTATATGGTTCCCGAGCTTCAAATGGCATTGTGTTGATTACCACCAAAAAAGGTAAAAAAGGCGCTGGCGTACTCACCGCTAAAGTAACACAGGGTATTAACTCTAGAGGCTTAAGCGATTACGAGACCGTAAATGCCTATCAATACTACCCATTGTTATGGGAATCGATGAGAAATAGCCTGGTATTGGGCGGAAGTGGCCTGGCTGCAGCCAATACCCAAGCTAGCAACGAAATTGCTGCGGCTTTGGGCTATAACCCTTTTAATGTGCCCAATAATCAGATTGTGTTGCAAAACGGACAGATCAATCCCAATGCACAATTATTGTATCCAGATGATCTGGACTGGAAAGAAGCCATTAGAAAAAATGGTCTGAGAAGTGAATATAACCTGAATTATAGGGGCGGAAGTGATAAGAATGATTTCTTTGCTTCGTTAGGATACCTCAAAGATGAAGGGTATTCGGTACTGACCGATTTCAACCGTTTCAATGGCAGGGTAAATCTCAACAGTCAGATCAAAAATTGGCTAAAAACTGGAATGAACTTATATGGAACCTTCCAAAAAACCAGAATTGGTAACGAAGCAAGCGGAATTTGGGAAAATCCATTTTATGTAGACATGTTATTTGCCCCAATTTATCCTGTTTATAAACACAATGCAGATGGCTCCTTCTTGCTTGATGGACTAGGAAACAAGATTTTCGACGACGGTTTTAACCGTCCGATAGCGCCGGGAAGAAATGTTCTGGCAGAAACTACCTATAACGATAACTTCACTGAAAGATCATTATTTAGTGGAAGAACCTACGTAGAAATTGCATTCCTAAAAGACTTCAAGCTTACCAACAACTTTAGTTTAGACCTTAATAATTATAGGTTCAATGTATTCGATAGCCCAATAATTGGTGATGGACTAACCACTGGTGGGCGTACAAACAGAACCCTTTCTACCACCAGAACAATCAATATCAACCAACTGTTAAATTATAAAAAAGCAATTAACAAACACAATATTGATGTGTTACTGGGCCATGAAGCTTACCAAAGAAGATATGACTATAGCTATGGCAGTGCCTCTGGACAAATTGTAAGCGGGTCGACAGAATTAAGAAACTTCAACACTATTTTGTCGCTATCTTCTTATCAGGACAATTATACATTGGAATCTTATTTTGGAAGGGCCGAATATAACTACGATAATAAATACTTTTTTTCTACCTCTTACAGAAGAGACGGTTCTTCCAGGTTTAAGGCCGATAGCCGGTGGGGAAATTTCTGGTCTGTTGGGGCAGGCTGGACAATCAGCAATGAAAAGTTCTTTGATGTTAAGGCTATTAGCAACTTAAAATTAAGGGCATCATATGGTTTAGTCGGTTCTGATGATTTGGGAGGATACTATCTGTATCAGACTTTCTATGATACAGGCTACAAAAACGGAAATGAGCCTGGTGTAAAGCAGTCTTTGGTACTCGGTAATGACGAGTTGATGTGGGAAACCAACAAAAACATGGACATCGCCTTAGAATTTGGCTTATTTAAGAACAGGGTTTCAGGTACGATTGAGTTATTTAGAAGGTATACTGACAATCTGCTCTTCACAGTACCTTTGGCCATGTCATCAGGCCTGAACTCTCAAAACCAGAACTTCGGAAGTCTTGAAAACAGAGGTATAGAAATTCAACTAGAGGGAACTGCCATTAAAAGCAAAGACTTTAAATGGAATGTAGGCATCAACTTGACAAGCTTTAAAAATGAGATTTCCAAACTTCCCTATGAAGAATATATTGATGGGACCAAAAAATATATGGTGGGAAGATCACGCTATGATTATTGGCTAAGACAATGGTATGGGGTTGATCCTGATAACGGAAATGATCTTTATATTGCTAACAGCCCTACAGTATCCGGGGCCAAAACCTTGGCTGATGGTACTATTGTAACACCTAACGGAACCGAGGCAAAGTACGATTATTCAGGCCAATCTATCCCAGATTTTTACGGAAGTTTGAACAATACCCTCTCCTATAAGAACTTTACGCTGGACTTTAGGTTTATCTATCAGGTTGGCGGCGTATCATTAGACAATGACTACCAGTCCCTAATGTACAATGGTACCTATGGTAGAAATTTACATGTGGATGCCCTAAATGCCTGGAAAAATCCTGGACAGGAAACAAACGTGCCGCAAAGAAGAGTTGCTACGACCATGTACGACAGTACCAGATGGCTTACAGATGCATCCTATCTCTACCTCAGATCAGCAAGTTTAAGTTATAATTTACCAAAATCATTAACCAAAACACTAAATATTGGAGATGGAAAAATCTATCTGACTGGTGAAAACATGTTCATGTTATCCAAACGAAAAGGATTTGATCCTTCACAAGCTTACAACGGAAACACTTCCTACACCTATGCCCCAACAAGGGTTGTTTCCATCGGTATTAATTTAACACTTTAATCTAAGCAACATGAAAAAGAATATATTTATATACTTAATTGGATGCCTAGTTGCATTTTCAGCGTGCAAAAAAAGTTTTTTAGAGACTTTTCCAACAGATCAGGTTGCACAAACTACCGTTTTCGAGTCCATTTCCAATGCCAAATTAGCGGTTAATGGTATGTACCGTCTATTATACCTTCAAATTTCCAATCAATCGCAAGATGGTCATACGGCCATGATGATCAATATCGACGCAATGGGAGAAGATTTAGTATGGTCTGGTAATACTTATACCTATCATAAACCTGCTTTAAGGTGGGTAGACCACAGAAGTGCGTCGACCGCACTAACTGCTTACCCCTATCGCTTATATTATCGCATAAATAGCAATGCCAACATGATTATCGATAACATAGATGGTATAGAAGGTGCAGAAACCGAAAAGAATACCATTAAGGGAGAAGCATTGGCGATGAGGGCATGGTGTCATTTTCAACTCATCCAATTATATGGCAAACGCTATGTTAAAGGAGTGCAGAACAGTCAACCTGGTATTCCCATTGTCATTTCATCCGATGGTGTTGATCAACCCAGATCATCTGTAGAAGCAGTTTATACCCAAATAAACAAAGATTTAGATGCCGCTATCGGTTTGCTATCTAATGCCACTACCACCATCAATACCCACATTAATGTTAACGTAGCCAAGGGCATCAAGGCCAGGGTAGCGTTGACCATGCAAGATTGGGAAAATGCCGTGAAATATGCCCACGAAGCCAGAACAGGAAAACCGTTGATGACCGGCACTGAGTATGTAGACAATTTTACCACCATTAACAATAAAGAATGGCTTTGGGGAATGAACCAATTGCCAGACCAAACTCCAACTTATGGTTCTTTCTATTCCTACATAGCAGGCAATTATAATTCCTCTTTCAATAGGTTAGAACCTAAAATGATCAATTCTATTGTTTACAACCGTATTTCAGCTACCGATATCAGGAAGAAATTGTGGTGGGATGGCACCACCGCCGACAAAGTAAATTTTGGGGTTAGGGAAGGTGGTACGGGCAATCCACCTAGCGACGCCAAGTATGTAAAATACATGAACAGAAAATTTATGGTTCCAGACATCACCAGCAGAGCTGGAGATATTCCATTAATGCGTACCGCAGAATTGATCCTCATCGAAGCAGAAGCCCTGGCCAGGATGGGAAATAGAGATGCAGATGCGGCACAGGTACTTTTCCTCTTAGCCAATAACAGAAACCCACAATACATATTATCTACCAATACTGGTGCTACCCTAATCGATGAAATTATGTTTCAGCGTAGGGTCGAGCTTTGGGGCGAAGGATTTAGGTTCTTTGATTTAAAAAGAACCGATTCTAACCTTGATCGAAACGGAATGGACAATCCAAGGGTATCTAGTGTAACCTATCTCACCATTGCCACCACGCTTTATAAGGATAAGGCTTCAACCAACAACCTGTGGGAATACAAAATTCCTCAGGATGAGATTGACGTAAATAAAGCCATGACACCGGCAGACCAAAATCCTTAACGCCTTAAATGTTAGTGTAGCCATTGCTTTGCTAGCAAATCTATTAGAACCCCACAGCCTTCATTGACTGTGGGGTTTTCTGTATATACGATGTTAGCAAAGAACTATTCCATTCTTAATATCTAAGTCAAGTTCCTATATTTACAAAAACTAAATTCCCTATTATTAGTTTATCAGATATGGAATACGAAAAAAAGAAAATCGTTATTGTTGGCGGGGGCTTTGGGGGCATAGAGCTGGCCAAAAAACTTAATGACAGACATGTCGACGTTGTCATATTAGATAAGCATAATTACCATACTTTTCAGCCCCTACTCTACCAAGTGGCTACCGGAGGACTAGAAGCCGACTCCATTGCCTTTCCCATTCGTAAAATATTTAAGGGACAAAAGAACCTAAAGTTCAGGGTCACTGAAGTTAAAAAAGTAAAACCACAAGAGCATATATTAGAAACCTCTATTGGCGAGGTAAGCTATGACTATTTGGTTATTGCCACTGGATCTACCAGCAATTTCTTTGGGCAGACAGAAATTTCTCAAAATGCCATGCCCATGAAATCGATTCCCGAGGCCCTTAACCTCCGAAGCCTGATTTTACAAAATCTTGAAGCGGCTCTTATTGCCAAAGACCCAACGGTAGAGGCAGAACTGCTTAACTTCGTAGTAGTGGGTGGAGGCCCTACGGGCGTAGAGACCGCTGGTGCCATTGCCGAACTTAAAAAACATGTTCTAAAGAATGATTACCCAGAATTAGACCTGAACAAGGTCAATATTTATTTGATAGAAGGATCTCCTGAACTATTGGGCGCAATGTCTGTTCAGGCGCAGCAGAAGTCCAGAAAATTCTTGGAAGAGTTGGGCGTAACCGTATTTACCGAAGCCCGTGTACAAGCTTATGATGGGAAGACCCTCTCCCTTGTAGATGGCAGAAACATCGGTTCTGCTACCGTGATCTGGAGTGCGGGCGTGAAGGGTGTAGTACTTGACGGCTTAAATACCGATATGGTGGTAAGAGGTAACCGTTTGAAAGTAAATGGCATTAACCAAGTTGAAGGTTATGATAACATTTTTGCCATTGGCGATGTGGCAGCCATGATTACCGAAGAAACCCCAAATGGACACCCTGGTGTCGCTCCCGCAGCCATACAACAGGGCAAACAATTGGCCAAAAACCTGATCAACCTTATCGAGAACAAACCTACCGAGCAATTTAAATATTTTGATAAGGGCGCCATGGCTACCGTAGGCCGAAACAGAGCTGTGGTAGACATTAACAAGATCCGTTTCCAAGGGGTATTTGCCTGGTTTACCTGGATGTTCGTGCATTTGATGACATTGGTAGGTTTCAGAAACAAATTGGTAGTTTTTGTGAACTGGGTATGGAGTTATTTTAGCTATGATAGGGGAACAAGATTAATTATCAGACCATTCAAACCTTATAAAGAATACAAAAAACCACATGACATTCAAGAATCTTAGTGCAAATAAAACCATTGCCCTAGTGGCTCATGACCATCGAAAAGACGACCTGATCAAATGGGCTGTTTCCAATAGGGAAGCACTAAGCCAACACCATTTATCAGCTACCGGAACTACCGGAAAACTTTTAGAAGAAAAACTCAACCTGCCTGTAAAAAAGGTATTGAGCGGACCATTAGGTGGCGACCAGCAAATTGGGGCCATGATTGCCCAAGGTGAAATTGATATCTTGATCTTTTTTTGGGATCCTATGGAGGCACAACCCCATGATCCGGATGTAAAAGCCCTGCTCAGGGTAGGCATTGTATGGAATATTCCCATGGCCTGTGATGTGGCCACTGCCGATTTCCTGATTTCGTCTCCCTATATGAAAGGCAGCTATAGTGCAGCATTAACCGATTACGATGAGTACAAAAACAGAAAACTTTAAAGGTCAGATCAAATTGATCGAGTGCCCCCGCGATGCCATGCAGGGCCTTCATGATTTTATTCCTACCGAAATCAAAGCGGCCTATATCAATTTGCTCCTCAAAGTGGGTTTTGATACGTTAGACTTTGGCAGCTTTGTGTCGCCCAAAGCCATTCCACAGATGCAGGATACCGAAGCGGTGTTGGCACAGCTCGACCTCAGCCAAAGCACCACCAAACTCTTGGCCATTGTAGCGAACCTGAAAGGGGTGGAAAATGCCATAAAACATTCAGAAATCACCTATCTAGGTTTTCCATTTTCTATTTCAGAAACTTTCCAACAACGCAATACCAATTCCAGCATTTCACAATCGCTACATACGGTAGAAGAAATGCTGAATTTATGCGAACAGCACCATAAAATTGCAGTGGTGTACCTATCTATGGGCTTTGGCAACCCTTATGGTGATGAATGGAATCCCGATATTGTGACCATGTGGGCAGAGAAACTCATCAGTAAAGGCGTAAAGATCATCTCAGTTGCCGACACTGTTGGGATATCTAGTCCTGAAAAAATAAAGGCCATCTTACCCCCACTTCTACAACAGTTCCCTAATGTTGAATTTGGGCTTCACCTGCATAGTACACCTGCGCAACGATTAGAAAAAATTGAAGCCGCCTTTATAACAGGCTGCACTCGGATAGATAGTGCCCTAAAAGGTTTTGGTGGTTGTCCTATGGCTGCCGATGACCTGACGGGAAATATCGCTACCGAAGAAGTGATCGATTATTTAAGTTTGCAGGGCATTGACCTTGGTCTTCATAACAAGGCATGGCAGGAAGCCATGATGTATTCCAGCAGGGTTTTTGGTTAACGTTATTTGGCTCTTTTAATCTTCATCAATTTCAGAAAGCCGTTTGCTGGCTCCGTATTTTTGCCATATATATATGCTTAATGGTTTCAATACCCGATCGGTTTTAATGGGGTGTTTACCTTTTGCAGTAAAAAACTCTACCTCATTGTTTATTTTCGAATACCAAACCCTATCTACCGAGTTAAGGCTAATGGTATCTGGATTGGTAATCTTCCTAAAATGCCGAACCTTTTCTTCTTTTAACGCTACAACTGGTGTTTCGTCTATTTTGCTATCGCAAGCCACCATCTCATAATGATCACCCGCCCAATACATACATCTTTGGTTACGTTCCATCAACCAATAAGCACCCCCCATCATAAGAGTGACCAACATCAAAAGTACCACTGCTAGTACAGCTTTATTTTTTGTAAGTTTTATTTTCCTACCTTCTGTACTCACCTTAACTCCTGCATGACCAATCTCGCTACTTGAGATTTGATTTTCTAAAATAGTTGTCACATCTACCAATGTAGGCACATCGTCACTAAGCTCTTCCTCCTTAATATCTTCTATTATGGTTGTAGGATCATCACTTTTGCTAATACCAATCTCCTCTCTATTTGAACAATCAATAATAGGTTGGACTTCTATGCTTGAACCACCATAAAAACTCTTATAATATATTGTACTCGGCCTAGGTTGAAAATCGATTAACCAAGCCAAAAGTTCCGTATTTCTTTCATCTGTTTTTGTTGTCTTTTGAATTAAGTGATTTAATAATGGCCTAAAATCTCCGGGATCCGCGGCTAAAATCATCTTACGAAAATTTGCCCCTATCTTATCAGCATCAAAAAACATAGCAAATATATCTGCATCTTGGGCAGTATATCTTTTATCATAAACCCTCAAGCACTCTCTTTTTAATTTTGCAGCAGTTGGCTTCAACAAGCATGGATGGAGCTCTTGTTTTTCTTGCTTATTCTTAAAGAATTTGAATACTATGTCTTGGTAATTTTCAGTCATTTTTTGAAAATTTAATTATAAAAATAAAATGAAATATCTAGGAATTTTACGGTTTTCCGGAATTCTCCAAGAATTTATCAGGAATCTAGCAGGATTTTTTCGGAATTGAAAAGAATTAAGAGCATTACCCAAAAACAAGCTCTTTACGCTCCACATCTTTGCTTTAGAAATCAGTCAACAACAACTTACAAGAATAAAAGTACAAAACTGATTTCAAAAAATGAGCAGATATCACGGTAGTAAAAAACCGGTTTGGGAAGCAGTTACTAGCTCCCGTGATTGACACTCGAAACACTTCCCAAAAATTTCAGAAGGCCTTCTGAATAACCTACAGTAAACCGAGCAAACGATTCGTTCGGAGCTGCAATTATTCACATTCTAAATTTTTAAGAAAATGTTTTTACCCGTTTTTATAGCAATCCTAATGGGATTTATTTCCCCTAACCATGCCTCAAAATGTAACGGAGGTACTGTATATGTAACGACAAATGATTCTGGCGCTCAGAACGACTCAGGTGATAATCCTGGTACAGGTGATGACGACGGTACAGGTGGTGGTACTGGCGGTGGAGGAAGTACAGGTGGTGGTGGTACAAGTGGAGAAGGTAGTCAGCTACCTCCTCCCAAACCATAACAAGTTAAAAAAGGTGGCATATGCCACCTTTTTTAATATCTAGTTTTCCCATAACCAAATAATGTTAATGGATTTTTTTATCTTAGAATAAAAACTAAACGTGAAACGCCCCAATCTTTTATTATTCTTCATCATTTTTTGGTTCTCTTGTTATAAACCTAAATTTCAGGAGAAAAAAGCGATAGATAATATATTCTACGACAAGGCATTTGAATACAGAGATAGCCATAATTCTGATAGTGCTTTTTTTTATTTCAACAAAGCTAAAGACTTTTATTTACAGCAAAAAGACAGCTTGGGCATAGGGAAATGCCTGCTAAATATGGCCATTATTTCTACAGATAAAGGAGATTATTTGGGTGGGCAGGAACTTTCGCTCAATGCAATACCTTATTTTAATGAGCACGATAAAAAACAAGTTGTTTACATCATTTCAAACTTCAACAATCTTGGGCTTGCTACCCAACATCTAGAGAACTATAATCAAGCAATAACCTTCTATCAACAATCCTTAAAGTATGCCACTGATAGCACTGAGATAGCTGTCATAAAAAATAACATAGCCAATACCTACCGGAGAATAAAAGATTATAAAAAAGCCATCGAGATTTACCAAATAGCTTTAAAACAAAATGCCTATGGTAAAAATTTCGCAAGAACCTCATCTAATCTTGCTTTTAACAGATGGCTTCAGAACCCACACTATAATGCCCTGCCAGAATTTTTAAAAGCACTTGATATCCAGCTAAAAGAAAATGATTTATTAGGCCAAAATGCTAGCTATTCCCATCTTGCTGATTATTATACAGAAAAACAGCCCGACTCTGCCTTAATTTATGCCAAAAAGATGTACCTCGTTTCCAAAGCCATATATAATCCCGATAGTCAACTACAAGCTTTGGAAAAATTAATCAGGCTTAGCCCTCAAAAATCTGCAAAGCAATATTTTGAAATATATCGAGAACTTGATGATAGTGTAGAAAATTCTCGCCATGCGGCCAAAAATCAATTTGCGCTCATCCGCTATGAGACTGAAAAGCATAAGGCCGACTTTCAAAAGGCACAAACGGAGAATATACAAAAACAGAATAGCATCCTGAAACTATATATTGTCTTAGCCATACTAACCACTTTTTTAGTATTTGGATTTATGTATTATAAAAGAAGAAAGAAAAGATTACAGCAGGAGAAAATACTAGAAATCAAAAATACCGAACTAAAATATTCTAGAAAAGTACATGATGTTGTTGCAAATGGCCTATACACAATAATGCTCAAGCTAGATCATCAGGAAGCGTTAAAAGATGACCCTATTGTTGATGAAATAGAAGAACTTTATGAAAAATCCCGAGACATTTCTTATGAGCTTCCTAAATTAAACGCTGTCCCTTTTAATGAAAAATTAACCGAGTTGATTTACTCTTTCCGTTCTGAAAATATTAAAATAAAACTTAGTGGCAATACGGCTAATTTATGGAAAAATGTAAATACGACAGCTAAACATGAAATAGAACATGTATTGCAAGAGCTCATGGTCAACATGAAAAAACACAGTGGTGCCACCCAGGTACAAATCCTATTTCAACAATCAAATCAAGACATCTTAATTCACTATATAGACAACGGAACTGGTCTGCCCAAAAACACCTCGTTTAAAAATGGGCTTACCAATACGGGAAACCGTATAAAAAATATTTCGGGCAACATTATTTTTGATACGCAAAATGAAAGCGGGCTAGAGATCCATATTTCTTTTCCCATTTCTTAAATACCTATTATATGTTTCAAAAAGTATTAATTGCTGAAGACCACGAAAGCATCAATTATTCTGTACAAAAAACATTGGCAGACCTTGGTATACCACACGATACCAGAAACTATGTATACTATTGCGACCATGCGCTCAATCGTATCAAAAAAGCAATTGGCGAAGGCCAACCCTACGAATTACTGATTACAGATCTTTCTTTCGAGGAAGATAGTCCTGATCAGCATATTACCGATGGTAAAGCATTGATTAAAGCGGCCAAGGAAATACAGCCAGATTTGAAGATCTTGGTCTTTTCAATTGAAAATAGATCTTCCATAGCATATTCCATAATGAAGGAGTTGGACATTGACGCTTATGTGCCTAAGGCCCGTCGCGATGCCCAAGATCTTAAGTTGGCCATAGAGACCATCCATCAGCATGGAAAATACCTCTCTCCCAACCTAAAAAGAGCACCCAAGGAAAAAGACTATGATTTTACAAAAATAGATCTCGCCATCATTAGCTTATTGGCCGATGGCAGACCTCAAAAAGAAATTCCATTTCATTTACAATTAAAAGACATCAAGTATAGTTTGAGCAGTGTTGAAAAGCGTCTTAAATCCATAAAGGAAACCTTGGAATTCACCAATAATGAGCAATTGATTGCCTATTGTAAAGACAAAGGCATTATCTAATAAATACTGCCAGGCATAGGGTTTTAGCTCCTATGCCCACCTATTTCCATTTTGAGGTTATTTCCTACATTGCCCCACAAGACTCCCCACTAGTTACTTATTGCCCCAATACTTTTTCATCATAAAATATTTTCCCAAATAGTTTTGGGGGTTTACGGTTTCCCGTAAATAACTGGCGATGGACTTCTCTACTTTTGGAAAGTTAAATAATTATAATTATGGAATATAAAGTAGTCCCGTTTGTAGCCACAATAAATCAGCAAAAAGAACAAACGAGCGTAGTCGCTAGCCAGTTGGAAGCGGTTATAGAAAATTATGCAAATCAAGGCTGGGATTATGTAAGATTAGAGAGTGTCTCGACCTATGTCCAACCAATTCATACAGGATGTTTTGGCAAAACCGAACCTGGCTACATGTCCTCTTACCAAATGGTAGTGTTCAGTAGAAAATAATGAAACTCCTACTGCTCTGGTTTATCAAATTATATTGGATACTTATTCCTAAAAATAAAAGACGGAAATGTCTTTTTAGGGTAAGCTGTTCAAAGCATGTTTACCAAACGACAAAACGCAAAGGATTACGGAAAGGATTACTTGCCTTCAAATATCGATTTGAAAACTGTAGGTCTGGTGTTTTGCTACACGAAAACCCTATCGACGGTAAAAAGATGATGATCCTGCCGAATAATCAAGTGCTGATAGAAAACGAAATATCTGAAAGAATTATCAAACCACAATAACCGCTTACCAACCATGGGAAAATTTATCATTACCAAAAGAAAAAATGGCGAATACCAGTTCAACCTGAAGGCCATAAACGGACAGATCATTTTAACCAGTGAAGGCTATGTAGCTAAGGCTTCTTGCCAAAAAGGCATCGAATCGGTAAAGACCAATTCCATCCTAGATTCTCGCTACGACCGCAAAATTTCCAAGAATAGCCAATATTACTTTAACCTCAAAGCAGGCAATGGTGAAATTATAGGAACCAGTGAGATGTATACAAGCATATATAACAGAGAAGCTGGAATAACAGCTGTAAAAAACAATGCACCAGATGCAGCCATTATAGACGAAACCCTCTAAAAGAAGAACATGGATCTTAAATTAAAACTAGAACAGCTTCACCAACGTGTTAATGGCTTAAAAGAGCAGATACAAACAGAAGAAGCCACCAAAAATGCTTTTGTCATGCCCTTTATCCAAATTTTGGGCTACGATATTTTCAATCCAACCGAAGTCGTACCCGAGCACGTTTGCGACATTGGTACCAAAAAGGGTGAAAAGGTAGATTATGTCATCAGAAAAAACGATGAACCTATCCTCATTATCGAATGCAAGCATTGGAAAGAAAATGCAGACGCCCATAACTCGCAACTTCATCGATATTATCACGTTTCTAAGGCCAGGTTCGGAGTACTTACCAATGGTTTTATTTACAATTTCTATACTGATCTCGAAAAACCAAATATCATGGACGAGAAACCTTTCTTAACTATAGATATTGAAGACCTGAAAGAAAGTGCCATCAAAATTTTGGAAAATTTCACCAAAAACGAGTATAACTTGGAAAGTATTCTCGATTCGGCCGAGGCCTTAAAATATATTAAGGCCATAAGAAAAGAATTTGAAAAAGAAATAGACCAACCTTCCGATGAGATGGTCAAGCTTTTGGTCAACAGATTCTTCGAAAAGCCCTTAACAGCCAATCGAATGGTTTCCTTTAAAGAATATACCAAAAAAGCCTTAGCAATTTCCATAAACGAATCGATTAGCTATAGACTTAAATCGGCGCTTAACATCAACGAAAAGCTTGAAAATCGGGACCACAAGGTGAACCCTGTTGACGAAAATAACGAACTCCCTAAGATCATTACTACGGACGAAGAGTTAGAAGCTTTCCAAATTGTCAAGGCCATTTTACGAGAGAAGATTCCGGCTGATCGAATTGCACCAAGGGATACCCAATCCTATTTCGGGGTATTATTGGACGACAACAATAGAAAGCCTATTTGTCGCTTTCACTTCAATAGCAATAATAAATATATAGAGCTATTTCATAAGGGCAAAGACGCCGGTGAAAAAATCCTGCTTATTGGTCCAGATGGCATTTATGATTATAGAAGCCAATTACATCAAACCATAGAAAATTATAGTTAAATGAGACCTTTCTTCTTTTTTTGTGCGGTTTGTTGTTTTCTGGCCCCATTCAGATTACCCATTGAGTACTATACTTTTCTGCGCATTATTATTTCTTTAGGAACCATCTTCATAATCTACCATTTCCTAAAGTTTAGAAATTATTACTGGTTATTGGTTTTCGTCACCATACTTGTTCTTTTCAATCCCGTATTTCCCATCCAACTATATAGAAAGAGCAATTGGGCGCCGATTGATATGATAGTGGGTGTATTATTTTTTCTCTTTACAGTGCTAAAGAAAAAAGAGCTAGTACAAAAAGAAAAGACAATAAAAGCACTACCATTAGAAAAAGCCTATACCAGAGACCGAATTATTTCACCCAAAAAACAAAACTAATTTTTATGGAGACGATCCAAATATCAGAAACCCTAAAAGCTCATTTTTTACGACTGTACCAAATGGCCATTTGTGACGAAAATTTTAGTGCTCTTGAGCTCAAAATGCTCTACAAGTTTGCAGAAGAAAGAGGTGTTACAGCTAATAATCTCGACAAAATCTTACTAAATCCAATTGACACCAAAAGTATGCTCCCAGAGCAGTTAGATGAAAAAATAGATTATCTATATGACCTCACTACAATGATTTGGGCAGATCAACACATCGATGCTAATGAGCGGTCCGCACTAGAAAAATATATTAAACTCTTCGGTTTCCTCGACGAAAATATTGAGGCAATTGCAGATTATCTACTTGAAGCCATACAATTAGGCAAAACCAAAACTGAAATCATTAATGAACTTCAAAACTAAATGCCATGACTACGCAAATTAAAAATATATTTCGCTTAAAATCAATTGTGCAGCCTCAAACATCAAACGATGAAGCAAAAGAAAATTCAACAGAAGAAATTGAGGAAGTAAGGAAAAGAACCTATCACGAATCTGGCTTTAGAGACGGCAGCAGAAATATAGGAGGCGCTCAAGCGCTTTCCATCTGCCTAAACGCTATCTATGCGAAGTTTCAGAACGAGGAAAAGCAACTGGTAGAAAAACAGAAACAGATCAAGGAACCTTATGTGAACGAGCAAAAAAACAAGGAAACAGAAATAAAGGCCTTGAGTGTAAGCAAAGAAAATAAAGAAGAACAGATTAACCGGATTAACGAAGGTATCAAATCCGTAAAAACCGATATCGAAATGTTAAGGTTCGAGATTAATGATCTGTCCAGAGATCCAGAAAAATATCATATAAAAGCTGAAAAAGGGGCTTCTACTAAATTTTGGGTGGGCCTAATTATTCTTATTCCCATAAGTTTATATCTATTTACATTTTACATCTCTACCTCCTATTCTGCTTTTTTCAAGGCATTTGATCCGAACAGTAATTTAATGGCCAATGTTCTAGATCCAAAAGCTTTTGAAAAAGCCTGGGGCGATGGAACATTAGAAGGGGCCTTTGTTACCTTAATCCCTTTTGTTTTCTTGGGTTTAGGTTATCTCATCCATATGTATAGTGAAAACAAAAGTATAGCCAACTATTTCAAAATAGGAATTTTGTTTCTCACCACTTTTGTATTTGATGCCATTCTGGCTTATCAAATTGAAGAAAAGATTTACGAATTGAATAAAACATTCGATTCATTACCGTTTAACCTCTCTATTGCTTTTACCAAGATCCAGTTCTGGGGGATCATCTTTGCAGGTTTTGTCGTATATGTTATTTGGGGATTGGTATTCGATTTTATCATGAAAGAGCATAAAGAAAAAGACAAGATCAAACATGAACAACAAAAAAGGCATAAAGATATTCTTATTCACCAAGAAAAAATTACCGACTTCGAAAAACAGAAAGAAACACTTATCAAGGAATTGGATAGTATCAAAGAACTTATTGCGAAAGCGCAGGGAAGAATTGCAGAATTGCAAAGAATAATTGATGCCGTAATTATTCCAACCAAAGAATATGTTTTGTATGCGTCAGAATACGTACAAGGATGGATCACCTTTGTTAGTGAGAAATTATATGTTTCGAAGAATGAAACTCAAAACCTAATCGAAGAATGTATAAACGTGTACAACACCCACTGCGAAAGTGTTGGTGCCAAAGAAGACTCTCAAAATTCAGTTTATTTATCAGTTGTCTAAATCCATTATCATGAAAGCCAAAATTTTACTCATCATTCCATTTTTTATACTTACGGCAAGTTTTAAAGCGGAAAATAAACTACAAAAGGCAGATTCAAATAACCTGAATATTAGTTTCCTGCTCGACCTTTCCGATAGGATAGATCCCAAAAAGAATACTAACGCTGCCATGGAGTATTACCAAAGGGATCTTCAATATATAAAATCTGTACAAAAAGCCTTTACCAATCACATCAAGCAAAAAAGAATAATGCAATTGAATGATCAGATGCAAGTTTTTTTTGATCCAGAACCAAAAGATCCGTTAGTAAACAAATTAAGTCAGCAACTAAAGGTAAGCTTCAATAAACTTTCGAGCAAGGATGAGATCAGCAATATAGATAAGACTTTTTCAGAAGTGCCATTGAAAATCTATCAATCGGCCATTAAAGATGGGCATTTCATTGGTTCAGATATCTGGCGTTTCTTCAAAAATAAGGTGCAGGATTATTGTATAAAAGACCATCACAGAAACATTTTGGTGATCATCACAGATGGCTATATGTATCATAAGGAAAGTAAATTTATGGAAAATAACAAAAGCTCTTATCTCAGTCCCGAATTTATTCAAGCAAAAAAACTAACCACTGCCAACTACAAAACCTTATTTGAAAAAAACAAGTTGGGTTTTATTCCTGCCATCAAGGGTTTACAGAATTTAGAGGTTATTGTTTTAGGAATTAACCCCGCAAAAAAGAACGCTTATGAAGAGGATGTCATTAACCTCTACTGGACAGATTGGTTCAAAGCAATGAATGTTAAAAAATTCTATATAAAACCTGCTTCCCTTCCTACTGACCTAGATCCGATCATACAACGTATCATTTCAGAAAAATAATGAATACCGCCTGTTGTGCAAAACCAGTAACCCAAAATAAGCCTTATAACTTACCCTCATGAAATCACTATTACTATTTGCCCTTTTTCTTTTAAACTGTGCCATTCATAAAGAAACTCCCGATGTTTACATTTGCGACAGTGGCAAAGCGCCAAGATACCATTACAAATCCAATTGTAGGGGCTTAAGCAATTGCAGCTATAAAATCGTCAAAATAAGCTTAAATAGAGCAAAAAAAGAAGGGAAAACCTTATGCGCTTGGGAAGATTAGCCATACTCGCCCTCTGCCTAGGCTATTGTACTGTTTTTGCGGCCGACAACCCACTGAAGATACTTAAAAATCAAATGTTCTTGGCCAAAGTAATCCGGATTTTGGATGGCGATACCATGGAAGTACTATATAAAAACACACCGCTTAAAATACGGCTTGCGCATATCGATGCTCCTGAGAAACTGTCTCTTATACACATCTCCGAGCCCACGAGACCTGCGT